>NZ_JBEXXC010000002.1:0-924950 GCF_040630175.1 Nocardia sp. NPDC005825 | reverse complement strand
CGCCGAGGGCTCGGGCTTTTATCAAGCACCCCGTCGCCGCCCTCCTGGCCACCCCCCTGTCCGGCGGCTCCCCCACCCCCCCCCCGGGCGCCCCCGGATGTCCGGGCTCGCGCGTTCTTCTGTGCGGTGGGCGTTAATGGGTCGACCCGGCGGTAGGGACGGCGCATCCTGGGGAGCGGTGTGTCGTCGATCGAGGAGGGCTGTTCGGTGGGTGCGGTGGAGTCCGGTGTGGACGGGCCGGCGGTGGGTGCGGCGCGGTTCGCGCGCGCGACGGCCCGGCTCGACGAGTGCGCGGCGTTCTATCGGGAGATCGTCGGTCTGACACAGCTTTTCGCGTTCTCCGATCACGCCGGCTACAGCGGGTTCGTGTTCGGGTTGCCGGGGCCGCGCGCCCAGCTCGAGCTGGTGCGCCGCGACGACGCGCCCGCCCCGCCGCCGGTGGACCCGGAGGACGCGGTGGTGCTGTATCTGCGCGGCGGGTTCGCGGCGTTGCGTGCCCGGCTGGCCGATCATGGTGTGGCCGAGGTGATTCCGGACAATCCGTATTGGGTGGCGGCGGGCGCGTTCGCGGTGCTGGATCCCGAGGGCTGGATGCTGATCGTGGTGCCGCCCGACTCCGATGCCGAGGCGGTGCGGATCGAGGAGTTCACCGGTGATCGCGACGAGATCGCGTGGTCGTTCCGGATGGCCGAGGATTCCGAGCCGCTGCTGGCCGGGTATATCGGGCGCGGGCGGGTGTGGGTGGCGCGCACCGCGTCCGGGGAGGTGGTCGGCCATATCCAGGCGGCCCCGGAGGCGGACGAGTCGACGTGGGAGATCGTCAATACCGCGGTGGTGCGCCCGTTGCGCGGGTCCGGGGTGGGGCGGCGCATGATCGAGACGGTGGTGGCGGCCGCGACGGCGGCGGGGGTGCGGCGGCTGGAGGTGGCGACCGCGACCGCGGATACCGGGAATCTGCGCTTCTACCAGCGGTGCGGCTTCCGAATGACGCGGATCGTGCCGGATGTGTTCACCGCGGCGGCCGGGTATGCCGACGTGGTGATGGTCGACGGGATCCGGATGCTGGATCAGGTCTGGTTCGCCCGCGAGTTGTGAACGGTGATTCGCGCACCGATATTGGTGGGGGTGCGAAGTTGCGGCGACTCTTCCCGTGGTGGGTGAACGGCCGATACCGTGAGGGCCGGATGGTGTGGACCCTCAGCGAGGAGGTGGGCCGTGAGTGCGGTGCCAGGTTTCGATCGTGTGCGTGCGGCAGTGGAGCAGGGACTGGGTAAGGGCGCGTCGCTGCGCGAACAGGTGCGCGCCGGGGGCCGGTTACTGGACACGGTGCGCCGCGATCCGCGGATCGTGCGGGAGTTGATCGCGGGTGTGACCGGCCAGGGGGTGCCGGCGGCGGCACCGGTCACACACACCCTGCCCGAGGGCCTGGCGGACTATCCGCGCACCGCGCACGCGCATCGCGATCTCGAGACCGGTGCGGCGGCGACGCTGGCGTATCTGGCGCAGTTGCAGCGGCTTCCGGAGTGGGTGAGTTTCCATGCGGGCTGGCGCGGGGAGGCGCCGGGGTCGGCGGCGGTCGGCGTAGAGTACACGCAGGTCGCCAAGTTCATGGGTATTCCGGCCGATGTGGCGTGGCTGGTGACCGAGGTCGGCGACTCGCGGCTCGGGTTGCGCGGGCACGGCCCGCAGGGTTTGGGCCTGGGGTTGTGGATCACGGTGGCGCCCAACGGTTCCGGGTCGAGTGTGTACATCGACGCGGGGTTGTCGGGGCAGCCGATCGAGGGCCCGCTGGGCGCCACGGTGGCCCGCGCGCTCGGTGACGCGTTGACCGACTCGCTCGACAGATTGCCGGCGGCGCTGGCGGTGACCGCGCCGAGGGCGGGGCGCGCGGAGCGGAAGGCGGTGCGGCACCGGGCTTCCGGGGTGGTGTTGGCGCCGACGACGCCGGTGCTGGTGGGTGTCGGGCAGATCGTGCAGCGCACACCCGACCCTTCCTATGCCGACCCGTCGCAGTTGGCGGTTCGGGCGTTGCGGGCCGCGGCGGCCGACACCGGGGTCGGTGACGGGTTGCTGGCGCGCGCGGACGCGGTGTTCGCGGTGTCGCCGACGTCGTGGCAGTACCGGGATCTGGGTGCGCTGGTGGCGGCCGCGGTCGGCGCGGGCGGGGTGGACACGGTGCAGTCGAGTCCGTTCGGTGGTGACGGCGGCCAGCTGGTGATCAACGAGGCCGCCGCGGCGATCGCGGCGGGCGACTACGACCTGGTGTTGGTGACCGGCGCGGAGGCCGGGGCGACACAGGCGGCGGCGCAGCGGGCCGGGGTCGAGGTGGCGTGGCCGGTGCAGGACGGCTCGGTGTCGCCGACCCGGACGGTGGGGATCGACAAGGCGGCCAACAACGCCGCGGAGTCCACGGCCGGGCTGCAGGCCCCGATCAATATGTACGCGCTGCTCGAATCGGCGAACCGGCACCGGTCGGGTCGTACACCCGCCGAGCACGCGGCCGCGGTGGCGGAGTTGTGGTCGCGGTTGTCGGCGGTGGCGGCGGCCAATCCGCACGCGTGGCAGCCGCAGGAGTTCACCGCCACCGAGATCGCGGCGGTGACCGAGGCCAATCGGATGATCTCGGCGCCGTACACGAAGCTCGAGTGCGCGAATCTGACCGTGGATATGGCCTCAGGCATCATCGTGGCCTCGGCCGCGGCGGCGGAGGCGGCGGGGATCCCGCAGGACAAGTGGGTGTTCCTGCATGCGGGGGCCTCGGGCACCGATGAGTGGTTCGTCAGTGAGCGTGCCGAGTTGGCGGCGTCGCCGGCGATCGGGGCGCTGGGTGCGGCGGTGTTCGAGCATGCCGGGATCACGGCCGAGGATCTGGGCCCGGTGGACCTGTACGCGTGTTTCCCGGTGGCGGTGCAGATCGCGGCGCGTGAGCTGGGTTTGCCGGTCGACGACCCCAAGCGGCCGCTGTCGGTGACCGGTGGGCTGACCTTCGGCGGCGGTCCGGGCAACAATTACGGCGGGCACGCGGTGGCGTCGCTGGTGGGCCGGTTGCGCGCCGAACCCGAATCCTTCGGTCTGGCCACGTCTCTGGGCTGGTATCTGACCAAGCACGCGATTGGCGTGTATTCGGCGACCCCGCCCGCACAGCCCTACCGGCATCTGACCCCGGTGATCGAGCATCCCCCGGCCCGCCCGGCGCGCACCGGCTACGACGGGCAGGCCGTGGTGGAGGCCTACACGCTGCCCTACGGTCGTGACGGTCTTCCCGAGGCCGCGATCGTGAGCCTGCTGACCCCGGCCGGTGATCGAGTGCTGTTGCGGTCCACCGATTCCGCGCTGCTGGCCGCGTTGACCGAGGACGACTGGCTGGGGCTGCCGGTGACCGTGGCCGGTGAGACGATCTCCCCGGCCGCCGCGCGGAGTCCCGAGCAGGGTTCGGACACTGGGGAATCGGCCGTGGAGCCGGTGTCGGGTACCGCGGGTGTGGCGCGGGTGCCGTTGCCGCCTCCGCCGCCCGCGCCGGTGCTGATCGAGCGCCGCGGCCACATCATGATCATCACGATCAATCGCCCCCATGCCCGCAATGCGATCAATCTGGCGGCGGCGCTGGGTTTGGAGCGCGCGATCGACGCCTACGAGGCCGACCCGAACGCCCGGATCGCGATCCTGACCGGTGCGGGCGGCTATTTCAGTGCCGGAATGGATCTCAAGGCGGCCGCGCGCGGTGAGGTGCCGGTGACCGAGAAGCGCGGCATCCTGGGCATCGTGTCCCAGCCGCCGCGCAAACCGTTGATCGCCGCGGTGGAGGGCCCGGCGCTGGCCGGCGGCTGCGAACTGGCGCTGGTGGCGGATCTCATTGTGGCAGCGAGCGATTCGACGTTCGGCATCCCGGAGGTCAAGCGTGGCCTGGTCGCGGTCGGCGGTGGCGTGCTGCGCCTGTCGCAGCGCCTACCCCGCGCGATCGCCATGGAGTTGTCGTTGACCGGTGACCCGATCAGCGCGGCGCGGGCCGCCCAGATCGGGTTGATCAACCAGGTCGCCGAACCGGGCAAGGCTCTGGACGCCGCGCTGGAGTTGGCGGCGCGGGTGGCGGTGAACGCGCCGTTGAGTATCGATGCGAGCAAGCAGATCATCGAGCAGGCCCCGGATTGGTCGGTCGCCGAGGCGTTCGGCAAGCAGGGGCAGGTCGCCGCGGCGGCGCTGTCGTCGATGGATGCCGGCGAGGGGATGCGCGCGTTCGTGGAGAAGCGTCCCCCGGTGTGGCAGGGCCGCTGACTTCGAGCCCGGTGCGGGCGGTGCGGCGACCCGGCGGTCAGTGACCACTGTGGGAGTCGGATCCGCCCGCGCTCGGGGGCATGTCGGTCATCGGTGGCGGGGTGAAGGCGGGGGTCTGGCCGGGGTCGAGGATCAGGAATTGGCCCATCATGCCTTGGTCTTCGTGGTGGAGCAGGTGGCAGTGGTACATGTACGGGTGGGCGGGGTCGGCGCTGGCGGGGAAACGCATCGCCAGTTCGTAGGTGCGGGCGGGTTCGGTGTGGACGGTGTCCTTCCAGCCGGCCAGGTGTGGGGGTGGGGGTGTGCCGTCGATGGCGCGGATCTGGAATTGGGTGCCGTGGATGTGGAAGTTGTGGGGCCAGTTCTCGCGGTTGGTGATGGCCCAGACTTCGGCGGCGCCGGTGGGGATGGTCAGGTCGATGCGGGCCATGTCCATCTTCGCGCCGTTGATCATGAACCATTTCAGGTCGAAGGTGCGGGTGACCGGCAGGCCGGGGGCCGGTGGGGTGAGGGCGGCGAGGGCACCCGGTAGGGCGGGTGCGGCGGTGGCGGTGGTGGTGGCGCGCAGGGTGAGGATGTCGAAGGTGTCGTCGAAGCCGAAGCGTTCGGGGCGGTCGATACCGGTGCGGGTGGTGACGGGACGGGTCCGCAGGGTGGCGGTGTCGCCGGGGTCGAGGTCGACGAGGATTTCGGCGCGTTCGCCGGGGCTGAGCAGCAGGCGGGTGCGGGGGGTGGGGGCGGGGAGCAGGCCGCCGTCGGTGGCGATGAGCGTGAATTCGCGGTCCTCGTCCAGGGCGATGTCGAGCAGGCGGCTCGAGGATCCGTTGAGCAGGCGCAGGCGGGCGCGGCGGGCGGGCAGGTCGTGGTGGCCGGGGACGGCGCCGTTGACGATGAGGGTGTCGCCGAGCAATCCGTAAGTGCTGGATGGGGTTTCGTCGAGGTGGCCGTCGGGGGTGAAGCGGCGGTCCTGGATGACGAGGGGGATGTCGTCGATGCCGTAGCGCGCGGGCAGGTTCAGGTGGTCGCCGGTGTCGTCGTCGAGAAGGAACAGTCCGGCCAGTCCGCGGTAGACGTGCTTCTCGGTGGAGCCGTGCGGGTGCGGGTGGTACCAGAGGGTGGCGGCGGGCTGGTCGATGTGCCAGCGCGGGGTCCAGGTGGCGGCGGGGGCGATCATCTGGTGGGGGCCGCCGTCGACCGCGGCGGGCACGTGCATGCCGTGCCAGTGCACGCTGGTGGGCTCGGGCAGGGCGTTGGTGACGGTGACCTCCACGGTCTCCCCACGGCGTGCCCGCAGGGTGGGGCCGAGGACGGAACCGTTGTATCCCCAGGTAGGCGTGCGGGTGCCGGGCCGGATCTCGGCGCTGCCCGTCTGGGCGGTGAGGGTGAACCGGCGGACTCCGTCGGCGTCGACGCGCGATTGGGCCAGGGGCGGGATGGGCAGCGGCCGGGTGCCGGATCCGCTCGTGCCGGGTTCGCCGCGGCGGCTACAGGCGGTGAGGGCCAGGGGTAGGGCGGCGGCGGTGACGAGCAGGCGTCGTCGCGAGATCACAGGGGTCACTCCTCGGGTCGATGCGGCGCGGGAGTCGATGCGCCGGGTCCCAGCCTGCTGATCGCGGTGGTGTGGTTCCCCCTCCCGTGAGCCGCGTTCACGTCCATGGGTGCGGCCTGGCGAGTCTTGCGGGCGGGCTATCTCTGTGCTACCGCGACCCGTGTGCGCAGGGCCGGAGTTCGAGTCTCTACGGTGGGGTGGTGTCTGCTCCCCGCCCTCATCCGATCCGCTGGAAGGTGGCGCGTTTTCTGCCACTGCTGCTGATTCCGGTGTTGCTGGCGGCGAGTACGTTCCCTGGCGAGTACCGCGTCCCATTAGTTTACTGGCTGCTTGCTGTGTCGGCGGGTGTGGTGTTCGCGGTGGGTGGCCGGTGGCCGGTGGCGATGTCGCTGGTGTTGTCGGGGCTGGCGGTGGCGATGTTCGTGATCCCGGCGTGGGGGCCGTCGGAGTTGGTGCCGTATCTGGCGGCGTTGGCGGTGGTCGAGGCGGTGACGCGGCGCGGGACCCGAGCCACGGTGCTGGTCGGTTCGGTGTGGGCGGTGGCGTGGCCGGCCGGGCATTGGGGTGGGCATGCGCCGTCGTTCTGGCGGGGCGCGACCTTCGTGGAGGCCCTCGCCTATGTGGGGTTGCCGCTGCTGCTGGGCTTGTATCTGCGGGGGCAGCGGGAGTTGACGGCGAGTCTGGCGGCGCGGGCGGCGGAGGCGGAGGTGCGGGCGCGGGCGCAGGAGCGCGCGGCGCTGGCGCGGGAGTTGCACGATCTGGTCGCCCATCACATGGCCTCGATCGTGTTGCGGGTCAAGGTCGCCGGCCGGGTGCTGGGCGGCGTGGATCCGCGGGTGGCGGAGGTTTTCGATGATGTGGGCGAGACGGCGTCGGGGGCGTTGACCGATATCCGGCGGCTGCTGGCGGCGTTGCGGGATCCGATGGTCGCGGCGGTGCCGTTGCTGGATGCGACGGTGGCGCGGGCCGAGATCGAGGCGGCGGTGGCGCGGGTGCGTCAGGGCGGGTTCACGGTGGCCGACGATATCGGCGCGCGGCTGGACGGGTTGGACGCGATCACCCGGTTGACGTTGTTGCGGTTGGTGCAGGAGTCGCTGACCAATGTCATGAAGCACGCCGACCGCGCCCACCCGGTGCGGGTCGTGGTGTCGCGCACCGATTCCGCGGTGACGGTGTCGGTGCGCAGTGGCGGCGGGTCGGTGGCGGCCGCGGTGCCGGGGCACGGGATGGCCGGGATGCGCGAGCGCGCGCAGATGGCCGGCGGCAGTTTGGAAGCGGGTGCGCGCGACGGGATGTGGGCGGTGCACGCGGTGTTGCCGGTGGCGGAGGCGGTGGTGTCGCGGTGATCCGGGTGTTGCTGGTCGATGATCAGCGTCTGGTGCGGGCGGGGTTGCGGATGCTGGTGGAGGCGACCGCGGATCTGGCGGTGGTCGGGGAGGCCGCGGACGGGGTGGCGGCGGTGCGGGCGGTGGCGCAGCTGTGCCCGGATCTGGTGTTGATGGATCTGCGGATGCCCGGCATGGACGGGGTGGAGGCGACACGGCGGATCACCGCGGGCGCGGGTGGGCCGAAGGTGTTGGTGTTGACCACCTTCGATGACGACGAGCACCTGTATCCGGCGTTGGCGGCGGGTGCGAGCGGCTATCTGGTGAAGGACACCGAGCCCGATGCGCTGGTGTCGGCGATCCGGCGGGTGATGGACGGGGAATTGCTGTTCTCCCCTTCCCTGTTGCATCGCCTGGTCCGGCGCGCCCTCGACACGCCTGCCGAAACGGTCTCTGCGCCAGTGGATTTGACGCCGCGGGAGCTGGATGTGCTGGGTTTGGTGGGTGAGGGCTTCAGTAATGCCGAGATCGCGCAGCGTCTGCATCTGGGGGTGACGACGGTGAAGAAGCATCTGGTCCAGTTGATGAACAAGACCGGGTGTGACAACCGGGTGCGGCTGGCGGTGTTCGCGGTGCGCCGCACCCGGTGATGCCGGGTCAGGCGTTGCGGAGGGCGGAGACGACGTCGGCGAACATGGTGGCCTTGATCGCGCCGAGGGTGTCCTGGTCTTTCGCGCCGATCGGGCCGAGCATGCCCAGTGCGGTGTCGGTGAGGGTGTCGAGCTCGCCGATGGCGTCGACGAGGTCGTGGGCCAGGGCGTCGGGTCCACCGAAGCGGCGCCCGGTCGTCATGGACGCGATGGCCGATCGGGGGGTGAGTTTGGCTTGGATGAGCGCGGACATGCCGCGGGTGAACGGGATGCGGATGTCGGCTTCGGGGAAGCAGAAGTAGCCGCGGTCCGCGCGCATCACCCGGTAGTCGTGGGCCAGCGCGAGCATGGCGCCCGCACCGAAGGCGTGGCCGGGCAGGGCGGCGGCGGTGGGCAGCGGGAAGGTGAGCACGCGCGCCAGCAGTGACTGGACTTGCGCGACATACCATTCGGCGCGCTCGCCATGGGCCGACAGCCAGTCCAGGTCGAGGCCGTTGGAGTAGAACTTGCCCGACGCGGTGGTGAGCAGTGCGTGGGCGCCGTCGGCGATGACGGTGTCGAGGTGGTCGCCGACGGCGGTCAGGAATTCGGGTGAGAAGCGGTTCTCGTCGTCGCCGAGGTCGAGGACGGCGATCTTGTCGCGGTAGCTCAGGGTGGGCATGGGGTTCCTTCGCGAGAGTGGGTCAGGCGGGTGCGGGCCCGATGTCGAGGACCGCGCGGACCGCGGCCCGCAACTGGCGGCGGGCGGTGGGGTTGGCGAGCCGGTCGCGGTCGAGCAGGATCGCTGTCGGCAGGTCGACCAGGCAGATGGTGAGGGTGTCCACGGCGTGGGCGTCGCGGCGCTGCCACAGCCGGTGGGCGAGGGTTTTCATCAGCTCGACCAGGGTTTTCTGGGTGGCTGCGAGTTCGGTGCGGACGGTGTCGGGCAGGTCGTCGCCGAGCAGGTCGTCGCGGCGGACTGTGAAGAACAGTTGGGTCGAGAGCGGGTGGCGGGCGGCGAATTCGGCGGGGGCTTCGGCGGCGGCGATGACCGCGTCGATGCCGTCGCCGGCGGCGGCGACCATCTCGGCTTGCAGGGCGAGGAAGCGGTGGGCGGCGCGAATCCAGGTGCGGCCCAGCAGTTCCGCGCGGGAACCGAAGGTGTGGTAGAGCGCGCCGTTGGAGACGCCGGTGGCGGTGGCCACGGCGCGGATGGTGACCGCGGCGGGCCCGGAGCGCACGGCGAGCGCTTCGGCGGCGTCGAGCACCCGGTCGGGGTCGTGGGTGCGGGGGCGGGGCATGCACCGACCATAACAGAGCACTTGCTCTGTTATGAAGGGGTGAAGGCGGACCCCCGCACTCCCGCGGGGGTCCCAGTGTCACAGCGACGGGTCAGGCGGGTCCGGGTTCGTGGACGCCTTCGGCCAGTTCCGGCTCGTACATGCGGTCGATGTCGGCGGCGTACTTCTCGGCGATCGGTGTGCGCCGCAGCTTCATGGTGAGGGTGATCTCGTCGCCGCCGGGCTCCCAGAAGGTGGGCAGGATCGTGAATCGTTTGATCTGTTCCACGCGCGAGAGTTTCGCGTTCCCGGCCGCGATCCCGCGCGCGATCTCGGCGATCACCGACTTGTCCCCGGCCAGCGTCGCCGCCGAGGCGTCGGGTAGCTCGTGCGCGGCGGCATAGGGGGCCGCGGATTCGGCGTCGAGGACGATGAGGGCGGTGTTGTAGGCGCGGGTGTCGCCGATGGTGGCCAACGCCCCGATGAGCGGGGCGGCGGCTTTGATGGTGTTCTCGATATTGGCCGGGGACATGTTCTTTCCCGCGGAATTGATGATGAGTTCCTTCTTGCGGTCCACCACCCGCAGATACCCGTCGGCGTCGCAGGTGATGATGTCACCGGTCGCCAGCCACCCGTCCGCGTCGAGGGTGTCGGCGGTCTTGCGCGGTTCCTTGCGGTACTCGCGCATGACCAACGGGCCGCGCACCAGGAATTCACCGTCCTCGGCGATCTTCGATTCCAGTCCCGGCAGCAGCCGCCCCACGGTGCCCAGCCGCGCCTGCCCGGGCGGGGCGACGCTGACGATGCAGGTCAGCTCCGACATGCCCCACACTTCCGAGATCGGGATACCCAGGCCGAAGAAGAAGCCGAGGGTTTCCGCCGGGATCGGCGCGGCCCCCGACAGCGCCCATTTGAGTTGATCCAGGCCCAGTTTGGCGCGCAACGCCCCCAGCACGGCGGCATCGGCGCGCGCCCATTCCTCGGCCAGACCGTCACCGAGCGGCTGCCCGGCCAGTTGTGCCGCGGCCTTGCGGGCGGCCACCTCCAGCGCCCACACCAGCGCCGCTTTACGGGTCGGGTCGGTTTCGGCGGCGACCGAATACTCCACGGCCGCTTTGAGTTTCTCCCACACCCGCGGCACCGCTCCCCAGATGGTGGGGTGCACGTCGGCGAGCGCGGCACCGAGCTGGGTGCGGTCGGGGACGACGGTGATCTGGGTGCCGAAGTACTCGTGCAGGTACAGGCCGGTGACGCGGTCGGCCATGTGCGCGGTCGGCAGGAACGAGGTGATGCGGTCACCGAACTCGACCGGCATGACCGAGGCGTAGGCGCGGCATTCGAACGCGAGACCGGCGTGGGAGATCTCCACGCCTTTGGGGTTGCCGGTGGTGCCGGAGGTGTAGCAGAGGGTGACGATGTCGTCCTCGGTCACGGCCCGCCAGGTGGCGTCGAAGTCGAAGTCGCTGCGCCCGAGCTGTTTGAGCTGCGCGACGCTCAAGGTGCCGGGCACCGGGGTGTCCACGCACACGATGGTCTGCATCGGCACCCCGCACGCGCGGATCCGCTCCACATACTGCGCCTCGCACACCACGACCCGGTTGCCGGCATTGCCGAACACGTACTGCAACTGTTCGGCGGACAGCGTGTTGTACACCGAGAACGAGGTGGCGCCGGTGTGCTGGGCGCCGACCTCGAGGGGGTAGAACTCGACGCGGTTGGCCATCATGAACGCCACCGTGTCCCCGCGGCCCACACCCAGCGCGGCCAGGCCCGCGGCGATCTCGCGGACCTGGGCGGCGTAGTCGCGCCAGGTGAGGGTCAGCGTGCCGCCGATCGAGCGGACCGCGATCGCGTCGGGGTCGATCGCGGCGGTCGCCTGGAACACCGCGGGTGTCGTATTCGGTTCGCTCATCACCATTCTCGATCCACTCCCACCGTCGAAGCCTTCTCAGACGGTATGACGGCGCGTGGGCGTGGCGGAGCCGAATGACGACACCGACGCGTCAGGATTGTCCGGTTTTGCGGATGGCGGTGATGATGTCCGAGAGCTGCGCCACCACGCTCGCCAATCCGGTGGTGTCGCCGCCGATCTGCACCGTCCGCAACTCCGTCGGGGTGGGCAGGTTGTCCACGATCTCGGGCAACGCCTCGATCAGCTGTGCCTGCATGGTGGCGGCATTGCGGGTGTTGGCGTTGTCGATGCCGACCCGCTGGCGATCCAACTCCAGCAACGCCGCCTCGTGCGCGACTCGGGTTTCGGCCTGCGCCAACGCCAGATCGGCTTGTTGACGCTGCGCGACCCGCTCGGCCTCGCGGCGGGCGTTGTCGAGCTTGTCGGCGTGCTGTTCGCGTTCCAGGCGCAACGCGTGCAAGGCCGACTGCTGGGCCAGGTCGGCCACCTCCCGGTTCACCTCGTGCTCGCGTTCGGTGCGGCGCAACCGTTCGGCGGTCTCGCGGTCGAACGAGGCGGCGTCGTTGCGGGCACGCAGTTCGGCCAGCTCCCGCTCGTTCTCGATGCGCCGCTGCTCGGCTGCCCGCCCGGCGGCGGCCTCACGCACCGACACCGCTTCCTGGGCGTCGAGTTCGGCCAGACGCGCGACCCGGTTCTGTTCGCTGCGGTAGGGCTTCTGCAGGTTCTCCCACAACGTGTTCGAGGAGACGACGGCCTCTTTGATCTGCACGGTCACGATCGACAATCCCAGCCCCCGCGCCCCGTCGCCCGCCCCCTCGGCGACGGTGCGCAGCCGCGCGGTGAGCTCCTCGATGATGGGCTGCTTGTCGGAGAGCACGTCGCGGACCGCCATCGTGGACACCTTGTCCTTGATCGCGGCCTCGGCCTGTTCGCGCAGCTGCACATTGACCAGCCGCATCGGATCCTCCGGGTCGGAGAAGTCGAGTTTGCGGTAGGCGGTGGCGAAATCGTCGATGATCCACTGCACGTACCCCTGCACCAGCACGCCCTGCAGTTCACTGCAGATGCAGTAGGCGTTGATCAGGATGGTCTGGATCGCGCCGGGCACCACCAGGTAGGAGTCCGTGGTGGGATCGAACCGGAACGACACACCGAGCCCGATGTGCAGGGGTTCGGCCGCGCCGCGACGGGTGTGCACGACGAACGCGTTGGGCGGCACCAGCACCGTGCGCCACCGCCACCACCCGCTGACCCGCACCTCCACCGGACCCTGCGGGGTGTTCTCCCGCACCGAACCCACCCGCCCGGCCCGTTTGGCCAGTGCGCCGCGCGGCCCCGGTGCGCCCGGCGGGATCGGCATCGCCGCGGGGGCGGGCGCGGACCGCGCGAACGCGGGCCGCAGGTCCTCCTCCAGTTCGGCCTGCTGTGCCACGACCTGATCGAGATAGCTGTTGTTCTTCGCCGCCATGGCGGGCAGGCTACCGGCGAAAGACCGTTCGGCCCACCGATATTCGCGCAGCGACTGGTGTCCGGGTCAGTCGGCGGCGGGGCGGCCGAGGATGCCGTAGAGCAGCAGGTCCTCGAGGGAGGCGGCGAAGCCGTCGAGATCGTCGATATCGCGGATGCACATGGCGAACAACGCCGCCCCGGCGATCGTGTCGAGCACCGTGTTCGGGTCCAGGCCCGGGCGGGTGTCGTTGCCGGGCAGGTAGTCGCCGAGCTCGTCGCGGGTGGGGGAGTCCAGGCGGGCGGACAGCTTCTCGTACAGGCCCGAGTCCTCGCGCATCTCGGCCATGAGACCGGGCATGGCGGCGCGGGTTTCGGCGGACCCGAACAACTGGATGGTGCCGCGGATGACCTTGCGGATCTCCCCGAGCAGATCCGGCGCCACCACCGCCGAGCCGACATCGGGGAACACCGCCTGCGCGATCAGATGCGCTTTCGACGGCCAACGCCGGTAGATGGCCGGGCGGGACACTCCGGCGCGGGCGGCGATGGCGTCGATCGAGGTTGCGGCATAACCCTGTTCGACGACCAGGGCCCGGGCGGCGTCGAGGACCGCGGTGTCCACCGCCGGATCGCGGTGCGGGCCGAGCCGGTGGCGTGTGGTCACGGATTTCGTCCTTGTCGCTGCGGGCACGAGTCGTTACAGTCTGTCACAACAAAGTCGTTACGTTCTGTAACGGCTGAGGACTCGAGGAGGAGTCGTGTCAGCCGCCCCGCACATCCCCGACACCTATCGCCCGGTACCACTGCTGGCCGGAAAAGTCATCGTCATCTCCGGCGTCGGCCCCGGACTGGGCCACTCCCTGGCCATCGAAGCCGCCCACATGGGCGCCACCCTCGTCCTGGCCGGACGCACCGAGAAACGCCTGCACGAATACGCCGACCAAGCCCGCGCCCTCGGCGCCACCGCCCACGTCATCCGCGCCGACATCACCGAGGAAGACCAGCGCCGCGCACTCGCCGAACGCGCGGTCGCCGAGGCAGGCCGCGTCGACTGCCTGATCAACAACGCCTTCGCCATCCCGCCCATGTACCCGATCACCCAGATCGACGTCGAAGCGCTGCGCGACGCCAACGAAACCAATGTGTTCGCGCCCCTGCGGCTCTCGGCCCTGTTCGCCGACGCCCTCGCCGCGTCCCGCGGGTCGATCATCATGCTCAACTCGTGCGTGTCCTACAGCTCGCAGCCCGAATACTCCGGCTACAAGCTGTCCAAGGGCGCCCTCGCCCATCTGGCCTCGTCGCTGGCCACCGAACTGGGCCCGCGCGGCATCCGCGTCAACTCCGTCGCCCCCTCGTATGTGTACGAGGACATCAACAAGGCCTACTTCGACTGGCTGGCAAGCCAATCCGGGGTCACCCACGACGACATCTACCGGCAGAAGGCCGCGCCCACCGACCTGGGCCGCCTCGCCGGACCCGAGGAGGTCGCCCGCGCGGCCCTGTTCCTGGCCAGCGACCTCGCCACCGCGGTCACCGGCCAGATGCTCACCGTCGACTGCGGCGAATTCCACCGATGAATCCAGGAGTCACCATGACCACCAAACGCATCGTGCTGTGGGGGACCGGCGTCGTCGGCTCCATGGTGCTGGCCGAGATCCTGCGCCACCCCGCCTTCGAGCTCGTCGGCGTCGGCGTCAGCAACCCCGACAAGGTCGGCCGCGATGCCGGAGACCTGTGCGGGGCCGCGAAAACCGGTGTCCTGGCCACCGATTCGGTCGACGAACTCATCGCGCTGCGCCCCGACGCCGTCGTCCACTACGGGCCCACCGCCGCCTTCGCCGAGGAGAACATGCGCGTCATCGGCGCGTTCCTGCGCGCCGGCATCGACGTCTGCTCGACCGCCATGACCCCGTGGGTGTGGCCGCAGATGAAGCAGCTGCCCGCCGTGTGGCGCGACCCGATCACCGAAGCCTGCCAGGCCGGGGGAGCGTCGTGCTTCACCACCGGCATCGACCCCGGCTTCGCCAACGACCTGTTCCCGCTGACCCTGATGGGCCTGTGCGGTGAGGTGCAGTCGGTGCGCGCCTCCGAACTGCTCGACTACACCGACTACGAAGGCGACTACGAGTTCGAGATGGGTATCGGCCACCCGCCCGAGTTCAAGGCCCTGCTCGAACACCCCGACATGCTCATCATGGCGTGGGGCGCAACCGTTCCCATGATCGCGGCGGCCGCGGGCATCGAACTCGACGCCATCACCACCACCTGGGACAAATGGGTGACCCCGACCGACCGTCCCTCCGCCAAGGGCGGCGTCAAGGCCGGCACCGTCGCCGCCATCCGCTTCACCATCAACGGCGTCTACAACGGCCGCGAAGTCATCACCCTCGAACACGTCAACCGCATCGGCCTCGACGCCGCCCCCGACTGGCCCGCCGGCACCAAGGACGACGTCTACCGTGTCGACATCCTCGGCAGCCCCTCGATCGCCCAGGAAACCTCGTTCCGCTTCACCGACGGCTCCGGCCGCACCCCGGCGGTCGCGGGCTGCCTGTCCACCGGCATGCGAGCCCTCAACGCCGTCCCCGCCGTCAACGCCCTCCCGCCGGGCTGGGTCACCCCCCTGGACCTCCCCCTGATCCCCGGCTTCGGCACCATCCGCTGAACCTGACCCAAAGCCGCTGCTGCCGGGGCGAAATCTCCCATTTCGCCCCGGCAGCAGCACAATCGGTGGGTAGAAGTCAGCGCCGTCCCCCCATCAAAGCCCACCCGATAATGAATGACAGAATCGTCCAAATGACGATAAAAGGGACGACAATTTCTGCAGTCGCCAACCGCTGACCTCCACCGGGGGAACAATTACTTTGCGTATTGCCATTCGACCCTCACAGGTCGTTGGCGATCAAAAGGCTTCGTACACGCTCTTCCATGAGCCGGCGAGCACGCAAGGCCGACCATCGGTCTTTGGCGTACAGCCCCGGGAAGTCCGCGCTGAAGGCTATGAAAAGAGACCTCTGGCTGCTCCATACGACCTGAACGTTGCCGAACGTTACGCTCCCCGCCGTCATCGTGTGCTCTTTCTCGACGCGCGATTCGATGTTTCGGAAGAGTGGTGGAAGGGGACTTGCCGAAATAAAACTCGCAGATGGCGACGCAGGGCTTGTCGGGCGGCGCTCGCGTAGGACGGCGCCGTCGATGGCGTAACGACCATTTCCTCTTCCTGTTCGCTGTGTATCGCACGGTACGGAACGCCCGGACGGTGGTGCCGCTGGGCTCGGCGGCACCACCGCACAACATTGGGGGCGTGGGTGGGCACGTTCCCCAATCGGGGATCCGCATTGAGGGATTGCGGATCATTCGCCAGATTACCGCTAGAGACCTCATTTTTAAACATCAACCGAAAGAAATTCCGATTTGTCCATTTAATGACCGGCCCATAACGGGCAAAATGGATGCTATGGGGCTATATTTCCGCAGTTGAACCCGAGGGCCGGCGATGCATACGACGCACGGTCAGCGCTTCAGTATTGTTGCCATGAAATAGCCTCATTCGTGGTGGCCGCGCCCAGCGACCGGGGTCGATCGGCATTGTCGTCCTGTTGGACGCGATCGGATCATGGAGGGAAGAAAGATCATCACGACCGGGCAGTGGTATCGACAATTCCGAGAATGACGCCCTGCGTGAGATCACCAAAGGAAGCTCTGAGCAAGAGGCGACCGGCCCTTCGCTGAACTCGAGAAGGTCGTCATTCTCCGCGCGAAGGCCTCATCGCAAGTGATCCTGACTCGTGCAACAGTAACGACGAGGCCGCCCGCGGTCTCGGTGCAGTTCGTGCCCGGGGCGGCGGGTTGAGATCCCTTACGCGGCGATGGAATTGGTCCTGCGCCCCGGGGCGCAGGCAGGCGCTGACCGAACGCTGGGTCAGCGCGACGAGTTTCGGCCCGTTCGGCTTGCCAGGGTGACCAGGCGGGCGGTGACCTCACCCAGCGCGCCGACCTTGACCTTGATCAACTGACGGGCGTGCGCGGCGAACACCGGCAAGGCCCCGCCGCCGTCGTTCGTCGCCCGGCGGGCGATCAGTCGGAACGGCCGCTTCGAGGGAATCGCGACGAACGCTGTTGTGGTGCCGCGCAACACGACAGCGGCGGGACAGCTTCGAGTCAGACTCTCGAGGCACTCCAGCAGAAGCTGTTCGCGCTCGTCTCCGGACAGCGTCGTCGTCCGACCGGCAGGGGCCGACGAGAGAATGCGGACAAATCCGCTCGAGTCCACGTCTGTCCCTGTGGCGGATGCCAGGGTTGCGAGGTGCTCGGCTACTTCCGGTGCAGTCATCAATCCGTCCCAGATCTGGTCACATGTTTCTTGGAATTCTCGTGAGGCTCCTCGCGCGGCTGCCGCCGGCTTCACCGGCGCCCGCAGAGCCTCGAGACACTCGATCGGTACAGCGGGCACGACGCGGCGGGCCAGCAGCTGCCGATAGATGATAGGCACAGCGCGTGGCAACTGTCTCGCAATTTGACCTGATCTAGATCCTCTAAATCCCGCACGTAGGACATGTCCTGCTCGCACCGCGTCCGATGCGGATCTACGGAACATCAGCGCGACATCACTTCGACAGTGAAGCAAGATCGATTCGGTGGCAAAGTATTCGCTAACAAGGCCGTTGCGGCGCCGCAGGCCGACTCGCGGTGCCATTCAGGGCGACCGAAGATCAGACCAAACGGACAGACTGGCTCAGATTTAATGCGACCCTCTCCGGTAAATACAGGACGCGAGTCGTCGTGAGAGCTAGAGTGACCCGCTAGGTGTACGACGACCGTCGACGCCGGGCTGCGGGGTTCCGGCGATTCGAAATCTGGTCGTGGTTCGGCGTATCGGCGCGGTGGACCCGATACGTGCCATCGCGCACCGGCCCGAGGGGGTTCCGGCGCGGCACCGTTCAAGCGGGCTCATTGATTCGATACGACGAAGGTCCGGGGTCGGGGTGGCGACCGCCGGGTGACTCGCCGCGGTGTGGCGGCGACCGACTCTTCCATGGGCTCAACAGTTTTCATATCGCGGACACAGCCTTTTGGTCCGGTTCGTCACGTTGAGGGGTTTTCGACGCAGCAGTCGTGAACGCGTGGCGTCACCCGAATTGATCCACCCCACACTGCCGGCCGAGATCGGCCCTGCTCCGGAAAGGTGCTTGGCGAATGCTGACTTCCCTCAAACGACTCACCCTCAAGGACGGCAGATCGGTGACCTGCACGAGCCCCGCCGAGGCCGGGATGCTCTGGGACGAGATGTCGACGCAGGGGTACTACCGACGGGCGGCCGCTCAACTGCACCCGGACGACATCGTGCTCGACATCGGTGCGAACATCGGCCTCAGCGCAATAGCTTTCGCCGATACCTGTCCCGGGGTGCGCGTCATCGCCGTCGAGCCCGCTCCACTGACATTCGAGTGCCTGCGCCGCAACATGGTTGCGCACGTCCCCGACGGCATCGCGCTCGAAATCGGGGTCGGCGCAGCGAAGGGCACCGCACAGTTCACCTGGTACCCACGAGCGTCAGCGAACTACAGCCTGTACGCGGACCGTCAGTGCGACCACCAGTCGACGACGAACTTTCTGCAGAACTGTGGCCTCGATCAGAAGGCGATCGCTCTCGTCACGAACGACCTGCACGACGGGGAACACATCGACGTGGAGGTCACCACGGTGTCGGCATTACTGGCCGAGCAGGCACCGGCAGGCGAAATCGGTTTGGTCAAAATCGATGTCGAGCGAGCGGAGCTGGATGTCGTCCGCGGCATAGCCGAATCCGACTGGGCTCGGATGCGAACCGTCGTCGCCGAAGTCCACGACTGTGGCGATCGCCTGGCACAGTTCTGCGCGCTGTTGCGCTCCCATGGGTTGGCTACGGAGGTGCGTCAGGACGCCTTCCTCCGCGGAACGGCGCTCTACGAGGTATTCGCCTTTCGGCCACCAACCTGGTGACGCAGTGACGAGCGTGTCCGGGTTCCGCCGTTGGCCGCGCAGAACGCTTCATCGGGGGAGCAGGGCGCGGCTCACCCCTGCCCGGAACCCTTTGCTCCGGTGCTGTTGATGGCCATTCTCGGTCCGGTCGCCGCCCGCGGGGGAGGAGCGAGCTCGGTCCACCCGTTTACTGGCATGCGCCCGAGGCGGGAGCTGTGAGTGTGGTGTGAGTGACGGGTGCGTTCGTTTGCACTGCTACCGATCGTGGTAAACAGTCCGCTGTCCACCTTCCGTATTGCAGGACCTTTGCCGTCAGGGGTAGCCGATGAGGTTGTCGACTCGCGTCCGCGAGGAGAACCGGGATGCGCCACGTCGAACGGTGGGCTCGGAGTACCGGCTGGATCTGGACGGATTGCGTGGACTGGCTGTGGCGCTGGTCGTGATGTTCCACATCTGGATGGGCCGCGTGTCCGGCGGCGTCGATGTCTTCCTGGTGCTGTCGGGCTTCTTCTTCACCGGGATGCTGATCCGTCGAGCCGAGTCGACCGGGTCGGTCGATGTGGTCGCCATGGTGCGTCGTACGCTCGCGCGGCTGGTCCCGGCCATAGTCGCGGTGCTGGCCGCGGTGGTTGTCGCCGCGTTCTACATCAGCCCATACACGCGGTGGTCCGACATCGCCGCCCAGACGATGGCTTCGATGTTCTACTACCAGAATTGGCAGTTGGCGCTGTCGTGGTCGAACTACCTGGCCGCAGACCCGAGCGTGAGTCCACTGCAACATTTGTGGTCGATGTCGGTGCAAGGCCAGTACTACCTGCTCGCCATCACGGTCGTGGCCGGCGTGGCCTGGGTGCTGTCCCGTCGCGCGGGCACCGCCCGTTTGCTGCGCCCGGTGCTGCTGACCGTCATCATCTGTGTCGGTGTGGCATCTTTCGCGTATGCCGCGCACGGTGCGGCCACGCATCAGGGCTGGAACTACTACGACAGTTTCGCGCGGTTGTGGGAGCTGCTGGCCGGTGCGGCGTGCGTGATCGTGGCCCCGATGATCTCGCCGCCGCGGCCGATCCGGTGGCTGCTGGCGATAGCCGGTGTGGCCGGGGTGCTGGCTTGTGGAGTGGTCCTCGACGGCGCCGATCTGTTCCCGGGCCCGGCCGCCTTGCTTCCGGTCGGCGCGACGATCGCGTTGATCGCCAGCGGCGCCAACGCCGATCCCGCGTCGCGGCCCCTGCCCAACAGGCTGCTCGGCACTCCGCTAGCGGTTCGACTGGGAGAACTGGCCTACGCGCTGTACCTGTGGCATTGGCCGCTCCTGATCTTCCTTCTCGTCGAAACCGGCCGCCCGCGGGCGGGATTCACCGACGGCGTGTTGATCATCGGCGCTGCGCTCGTACTCGCCTGGATGACCCATCGGTGGATCGAGCAGCCGCTGCGTTCGGGGACACGGACCCCGATCCCGGCCCTGCCCACCCGATATCGGCGGGCCGCATGGTCGATGATCGCGGTGCTCGGCGTCTTGGTGATCGGCGTGACCTCGGCCTGGCAATTCGTCATACGCACCCAATCCACAGCGGCCGTCAGTGCATTTGCCTTGGATCCCGCGATCTACCCCGGCGCTGAGGCATTGGTCAGCGGTGCATCCGCACCACTGGCGAAAATGCGGCCCACCGTGTTGGAAGCGCCCTCGGAATTGCCGCCGCCCACCCTCGACGGCTGCATCGCGGACTGGAACACCCGCGACGTTGTGACGTGTACCTACGGAGACACCACCGCGGAGCGCACGCTGGCGGTGGTGGGTAGTTCACACGCCGAGCACTGGCTGCCCGCTCTGCAGATCCTTGCCGCCGAGAACGATTTCCGGATCGTCGTCTACTTGAAGATGGGCTGCCCGCTCACCGTCGCCGCGGACCCCATGTACAAGGGCCAGCCCAATCCGGACTGCCGAGACTGGTCCCGTGAGGTGATCGACCGTCTCGGCGCCGACCGCCCGGACTGGGTGTTCACCACCGGCACCCGGCCCGTGGACGACGGTGGTGACGAAACGCCCCAGGACTACCTGGATGTGTGGTCTGAACTGTCCGCCCGCGATCTCAACGTCATCGCCATCCGCGACACCCCGTGGTTGCGGCGCAATGGGATTCGCTACAGCGGGATCGACTGTTTGAGCAAAGGCGGCGACCGGCTCAGCTGCGGCATGAAACGCGACTACGCCCTCAATCCGGTCGACCCGGCTCTCGAGCCCGCGGCGGCCTACCCCAACGTGTACCCCATCGACCTCACCGATGCCGTCTGCGAACCTGATATCTGCCCCGTCGTCGAGGGCAATATCCTCATCTACCACGACGAGCATCACTTCACCGCCAGCTATTCCCGCTCCCTGGCCCCGGCGCTCGGCCGGGAACTCCAGCCGATCCTGGGGTGGTGGTAACCGGCCTACCAGTGGCTCCAATTCGCCCGAATACCAACAACTTCCGCCATCCAGCCAGCCCACCTCAATACGTCACTGTGACGTATTGAGGTGGGCTCCGCGAGCCCAGGGGAGCGGCCTCAAGGAGGTCACCGAGCCCAAACCTGAGGCCACATCCAGCCAATCTATGCCGAACAGGAAATTTTCCACCAAATGGCATGTAGGGCCAGAAATGTTCATCCGAGCCGATTTGCACCCTGGGCGCGCCAGCGTTTCGCGCAGGGAAGTGCACGCATACGGCGCCACCAAGCCGAGCCGGTAGCGCCACATGTACACGAACACGCAACGCACACAACATCTTTCAAGATCAACACCGTCGCCGTAAGCGCGCCGATAATCAACATTATGTCAAGTAACGACGCGCTGGGCCTTCCCCGCTAGAACGGCGTGATCGCGCGAACGACGAGCATGCGCTGGGGGCTCGGGCAGATCAGGTTGTCCCACGGCAGGGACAGCGATTCGGTGTTGTCCGGCGGGTACACGCGCAGGGTGTTGGTGCGCAGGGCGGCGCAGTCGTTGACCTGCTTGGGGTAGCTGATGAATTCGAACTGGGCTGCGCCGCCACCGGCGGCCAGGGTGACCACGGTGGGCGTCGGGGCTTGGGGGCCCTTGTCTCGTTCGGCCGGCTCGCCGACCGGGTCGCCCTGGGGGCCGTTGGTTTGGGAGACGCCCGGGAAGCCTTCGAGGGTGCAGGCGGTGGCGCTCTTGTTGATGAACTTCAGGAACCAGGTTCCGCCGATCTGGCCGCCGTGGCCCTTGTCCAGGATCAGTTGGGACGTCGTGCACTTCGCGGTGCCAGTGGGGGCCGTTGTGGTGGGGTCCCCTGCCGGGGCTCCGGTCGTCGGGGCCGGGGCGTCGGTGGTTCCGGGGGTGTTGCCGCCGGGCTGGGTGGGCTGGCCCGATTGGGTGGGTTCACCCGGCTGGCCCGGTTGGGCGGTGGGCTGGGTTGTCTGGCCGGCGGGGGCCGTGGTGGGCAGGGGCTTGGGTGTGTTGGACGGGTCGCAGGCGGTGGTGCCGAGAACGACCCCCGCGGCGAGTGCGGCGACAACCAGTGACTTGATTCCCATGGGAAACCTCCAGATGCGAAACCCGACCAAAAGACATGCATGGTGCACATCAGCAGGGTCGCAGCGGCTGTTACGGGGGCTTCGGGCAGGTAATCCGTGGAATCGTCTGTGGGTCAACGTGGTTCGTCGTAGACTGCCGCGAAAACCCCTGATCCGGATGCGGTTCGCGAAACCGTTAACAGGCAACCGATCTTTCTGTGCCCCCAAAAGATGGGGCCGAACGGGGCGCTTCTCCCCCGCCGCCGACGGCACCCCAGGACGGCGCCAGGATCACCGACTCGGCTGGCGTCGCCGACCACCGCGGACCGTACGACGCGCGGAAGTCATTCACCCTCCCCGGCCACAAAATCACCTACTGTCTGGAACAGGCCCTCTGATCGGCCGCTTCCCCGGGAATTCCCCCACACGCCGAAACCAATACTTGATTGATTCCAGAAAAAGGGGCAGACTTCGTGCTGTGCCCACGCCTACCGATTTCGAGCGCATGTTGCGCGGGGCCGCTCTGCGTGTGACCGCACCGCGGCTCGCGGTACTGACCGCTGTGCACGACCACCCCCACTCCGACACCGACACGATCCTCGGCTTCGTCCGCGAAACCCTGGGCGGGGTGTCCCACCAGGCCGTGTACGACGTACTCAAAGCCCTGACCACCGCGGGGCTGATCCGCCGAATCCAACCCATGGGATCGGTCGCGCTCTACGAAACCCGCGTCGGCGACAACCACCACCATGTCGTGTGCCGCACCTGCGGGGTCATCGCAGACGTGGACTGCGCCGTCGGTGAGGCCCCCTGCCTCACCGCCTCCGACACCAACGGCTTCGCGCTCGACGAAGCCGAGGTCATCTATTGGGGTTTGTGCCCCGAATGCTCCAAAACCGCTGCCACACAAAACAAGTAGCGGCCACACTCGTGGTCGACAACAAGATCACATCCATGGAAGGACGACACACCGTGCCTGAAACCCCGCCCATCGGTGAAGCCAATACCGAACCCGCCGCCGGTGGCTGCCCCGTCTTGCACGACCGGAATTCCGACCCGGCCGAGGGCGGTAACGCCAACCGTCAGTGGTGGCCCAACCAGCTGAACCTGAAGATCCTGCAGAAGAACCCGGCCGTCGCCAACCCCATGGACGAGGGCTTCGACTACGCCGCCGAGTTCAAGACCCTCGACCTGGCCGCCGTCAAGGCCGACATCGTCGAGGTCATGCACACCTCGCAGGACTGGTGGCCCGCCGACTTCGGTCACTACGGCCCCTTCTTCATCCGCATGTCCTGGCACGCCGCCGGCACCTACCGCATCCAGGACGGCCGCGGCGGCGCCGGAGCCGGCATGCAGCGCTTCGCGCCCCTCAACTCCTGGCCCGACAACGCCTCCCTCGACAAGGCCCGCCGCCTGCTGTGGCCGGTCAAGAAGAAGTACGGCAAGAAGCTGTCGTGGGCCGACCTCATCGTCTACGCCGGCAACGTCGCCCTCGAGGACATGGGCTTCGACACCTTCGGCTTCGGCGGCGGCCGCGTCGACCAGTGGGAGCCCGAGGAGGACGTGTACTGGGGTCCCGAGACCGAATGGCTCGGCGACGCCCGCTACACCGGCAAGCGCGACCTCGACAACCCGCTCGCCGCGGTCCAGATGGGTCTGATCTACGTCAACCCCGAAGGCCCCAACGCCAACCCGGACCCGGTCCTCGCCGCCGTCGACATCCGCGAGACCTTCGCGCGCATGGCGATGAACGACGAGGAGACCGCCGCCCTCATCGTCGGCGGCCACACCTTCGGCAAGACCCACGGCGCGGGCCCGGCCGACCACGTCGGCCCCGAGCCCGAAGCCGCCCCGCTCGAAGAGCAGGGCCTGGGCTGGCGCTCCGACTTCGGCACCGGAGTCGGCCGCTACGCCATCACCTCCGGCCTCGAGGTCACCTGGACCCCCACCCCGACCAAGTGGGACAACACCTTCCTCGAGACCCTCTACGGCAACGAGTGGGAACTCACCAAGTCCCCCGCCGGCGCCCACCAGTGGGTCGCCAAGGACGGTCAGGCGATCATCCCCGACGCCTTCGACAACACCAAGCGGTGGCTGCCCACCATGCTGACCACCGACCTGTCCATGCGGCTGGACCCGATCTACGAACAGATCACCCGCCGCTGGCTCGACCACCCCGAAGAGCTGGCCGTCGCCTTCGCCAAGGCCTGGTACAAGCTCACCCACCGCGACATGGGCCCCAAGGTCCGTTACCTCGGACCCGAGGTGCCCGCGGAGACCCTGCTGTGGCAGGACCCGATCCCGGCCGTCGACCACGAGCTCATCTCCGACGCCGACGCCAAGGCCCTCAAGGCCAAGATCCTCGACTCGGGTCTGACCGTGGCGCAGCTGGTCTCCACCGCGTGGGCCGCGGCCTCGTCCTTCCGCGGCTCGGACATGCGCGGCGGCGTCAACGGCGGCCGCATCCGCCTGCAGCCGCAGGCCGGCTGGCAGGTCAACCAGCCCGACGAGCTGGCCCAGGTGGTCCGCGTCCTCGAAGGCATCCAGGCCGACTTCGGCAAGCCGGTGTCCTTCGCCGACCTGGTCGTGCTGGCCGGTAACGCGGGTGTCGAGAAGGCCGCGCAGGCCGGCGGTTTCGACGTCGAGGTGCCGTTCCGCGCGGGCCGCGCCGACGCCACCCAGGAGCTGACCGACGTGGAGTCCTTCGCCGCGCTCGAGCCGGCCGCCGACGGCTTCCGCAACTGGGTCGGCAAGGGCACCCGCGTCCCCGCGGAGTACCTGCTGCTCGACAAGGCCAACCTGCTGACCCTGTCCGCGCCGGAGATGACCGTGCTCGTGGGTGGTCTGCGCGTCCTGGGCGCCAACCACTCCGGTTCGCAGCTGGGTGTGTTCACCGACAAGCCGGGCGTGCTCTCGACCGACTTCTTCGTGAACCTGCTCGACATGTCCACCAAGTGGGCTCCGGCCGACTCCGAGGACAGCAGCTACGTCGGCACCGACCGCGCCACCGGCAAGACCGTGTGGACCGCCTCCCGCGTCGACCTCGCCTTCGGCTCCAACTCGCAGCTGCGGGCCCTGGCCGAGGTGTACGCCGAGGACGACTCCAAGGAGAAGTTCGTCAAGGACTTCGTCGCGGCCTGGACGAAGGTCATGGAACTGGACCGCTTCGACCTCGCCTGAGATTGATCCGGCCGGTGTGACCGGTTGAGCCGATGCCCCCGAACCGTACGGTTCGGGGGCATCGTGCGTCTCGGGGACCGGTCAGTCGACGATCCGGGTACGGACGCGGCCGATGAATCGGCGCGCGACATCGGTGCCCTCGTGGTTGTAGGCGTTCATCAGATCGGTGAGTTCATCGACCAGGGCGCGCAGGGCCGCGGAATCGAAACCGTCGGCGTCGGTGGCCCACTCGAAGACTGCGCAGCCGCTGGATTCGGCCGAACGTTCCTGTGGGCATGCCCTCCCCTTTCGCCGTGGCACCTCGATCATGCCAGCGGCCTGCCCTGTCGTGGCCGGGGTTGTCGGCCACGGTATTGAGATTGGACAGTGAAGCATACGCATGTCTGCATGCGACTATAGATCTTTTGCCGACATATCGGTGACATATAAGTGAAACCTGTTCTATTGTGGTGGAGTGGATGTCACATACGAGAACACCCGACGCGAAATCGCCACGGACAAAGGCGTTCTGCGCTACCACGAAGCCGGAGACGGCCCTCCCCTACTGCTGCTGCACGGATCCGGGATCGGCGTCAACGGGTGGCGGAACTTCTGCAACAATCTGGGCTTCTACGCCGACCACTTCCATTGCTACGTCCTGGAATTCCCCGGATTCGGCGTCAGCGACCCGGTCCCCGGACACCCCGTGCTCACCGCCGTCGACGCCGTCATCCGCTTCATGGACGCCCTCGACCTCGACTCCGCGGCCATGATCGGCAACTCCATGGGCGGCGTCGTCGCCTTCAATGTCGCCATGGCACACCCGCAACGGGTCGAGAAGATCATCGCCATCGGCGGTGTCGGGCAGAGCCTGCTCGCGATGACCCCCAGCGAAGGCACCCGGCTGTTGTCCGAATTCGCCGACGCACCCTCGCGCGAAGGCCTCATGCGGTGGCTGCGCTGCATGATCTACGACCCCAAGATGATCACCGACGACCTCGTCGAGGAACGCTGGGCCGCGGCCACCGATCCGGCGGCGCAGGCCAGCCTCAAAGCCATGTACGGGTCGGAAGCGCTTGCGTTGCAACAGCAGTTCCTGGAGAACTCCCCCACACCGCCCTACTGGTCCATGCTGCACAAGATCAAGAGCCCGGTCCTCATGACCTGGGGCGGCGACGACCGCCAATGCCCCACCGACATGGCCCTCATCCCCCTACGCCAGATCCCCAACGCCGAACTGCACGTCTTCCCCAAGTGCGGGCACTGGGTGATGTACGAGGCCAAGGAAGCCTTCGAACGCGTCACCCTCGAATTCCTGCATCGCTGAGCAGGACCGCCGGGTGGGCCGGAACCAGCCCACCCGGATCGTGATCAGCGGTTGGCGAACACCGTGGCGTGGCACGAGGTGAGCAGCGCCGCCAGCTCGTCCCCCTGCTTGTCGTCGAGCACCGCGAACGCGGGCGCGATCAGATCCTCGGTGATCTGCTCGGCCTGCATCCAGCGGCCCTTCAACTCCGCGGTGATCTCGTCGAACGGCTCCGGCCAGCCGAAATTGCGCGCCTGATCCGGACCCGGCTTCAACGGCGAACCCGCGATCAGCACCGCCTGCAACGGCGTCAGACCGCTGCCCAGCACGCCGATCAGATGCAGCCCGCCACGCAGCTCCCGCAGAATGTGGATCAGCTGCAGCACCCGACCCGGAGCGTCCTCCGCGAGCGGCAGCGCCCGCCATCCCGCGAACAAGGGCACACCCACCGGATTCGCGGCCTCCACCACCGGGAGCAGCAGCTCGGCCAGCCGGGCCGAATCATCGAAGCCGGCCAGCCTGCGGCGGCCGAAGTCCTGGCAGGCCTGCAGATAGCCCGCCGCGCCCGCCTCCGCCGACATCGCCGCGGTCGACTCCCACGCCTGCCGGATGGCCTCGGGACGGAAGAACCCGAACGCCGCGGTCACCACGTCCGCGTCCACGTCACCCAGCACACCGCCGCGGCCACGCGTATAGCCCGGCAGGAAACCGGGGACACCGGTGCTCTCGGCGAAGGACCGGGACTCCCGGGAGAACATGAATCCCCCGCCGATCTGCTGAATCTGATCCTTCACCGCGGACGCTACCGACATGTCCGATCCTCTCTGAACGGAAAGCGCAATCGATCCGAGACTATTGGAGGCTCTGCACCCCATGCACCCGGGTCACCCGAAAGCGATCCGGAACACATCCCGAAAACCAAACCGGCTGCCCTGAAAAGGGATTCGAACCCGTACGTTAACCTTCAAGTGGTGCTAGGACATTCACATGCGACCAGCGGCGCGCTCGCCTGGTCGGCGGCTGCCGCGGCGCTGCCGCTCACCGTCTTGACCTATCCCGCAGTGCAATCCGGGGCCATCGGCTCCGTCGATCTGGTGATGGGCACCTTCCTCACCGCGGGCGCGGCGCTGCTCCCCGACGCCGACCACCCCTCGGGAACCATTTCCCATGTGCTCGGGCCGATCTCGCACTACGCGTGCAAGTTCATCTCGTGGATCTCCGGCGGGCACCGCCACGGCACCCACTCCTTCGCCTTCGTCGCCGCCGTCACCTACGGCACCTGGGCCGGAGAACACCTGCTCGGCCGCAACTTCACCCTCGCCCTCGTGTTCTTCCTGCTCGCCCTCGCGGTCAAGGCACTGGGCCTGGCCCCCAGCGGCGACGGCCTCAAGTCCTGGGGCACCGTCGTCATCCTCGCCGTCTGCGGCACCTTTGCCATCGACCACTGGATCAGCGACAAACCGGCCTGGCTGCCGTTCTCCGTCGGTCTCGGGGCGCTCGCCCATCTCATCGGCGACTGCCTCACCGACCGCGGCTGCCGGCTGCTGTGGCCGCTCAAACTCCGCACCCGCGTCCCGATCATCGACCGCACCGGCAACAAGGTCGAAACCATGGTGCTGGTACCGCTGTTCGCCCTCGCCACCCTCGCCCTGCTCTGGTACACGATCACCCACCAGCCCTGACCCCGGCTCGTATGATCACGAAGACCACCGCAGCGGCCAGAACGGAGTCGAGCATGAGCGATCGCGAAGAACTGAGCTGGGAACTGTTCGGAAACGCCGGCCGGGAACTGGCCCAGCTCATCGCCGACGACGGCTTCGAACCCGACCTCATCCTCTCCATCGCCCGCGGCGGGCTCTTCGTCGCCGGCTCCCTCGGTTACGCCCTCGACGTCAAGAACCTCCACGTCATGAACGTCGAGTTCTACACCGGCGTCGACCAGCGGCTCGATCTGCCGGTCATGCTGCCGCCCGTGCCCAGCGCCGTCGACCTCACCGGCGCGACGGTGCTGGTCGCCGACGACGTCGCCGACACCGGCAAGACGCTGAAACTGGTGCGCGACTTCTGCTCCGACCACGTCGCCGAGGTCCGCTGCGCGGTCATCTACCAGAAGCCGCATTCCGAGGTGGACTGCGAATACGTGTGGAAACGCACCGACAAATGGATCAACTTCCCCTGGTCGGTGCAGCCCCCGGTGGTGGAACGCAAACCCCGCGTCCTGGACGCCTGAGCCAAACCCGGTACGCGGCAAAGACAACGGCCCGGAACCACCAGGTTCCGGGCCGTTCGTTGAATTGTCGCGAGTAGGTCAGACCAGCTCGGCGGACAGGATGGTGATGGCCTCGACCGGCACATCCTGGTGGCCGGACTTGTTGCCGGTCTGCACACCCTCGATGGCGTCCACGACGGCCTCGCCGTCGACGACCTTGCCGAACACCGCGTACCCGAAGCCGTCCTGGCCCGGGTAGTTCAGGAAGCCGTTGTTGCTGGTGTTGATGAAGAACTGCGCGCTGGCCGAATGCGGGGCCGAGGTGCGCGCCATGGCGACGGTGTACTTGTCGTTCTTCAGGCCGTTGGCGGCCTCGTTCTCGACCGTCTGCGGGGCCGGCTTCTGCTGCATGTTCGCAGTCAGGCCGCCACCCTGAATCATGAAGTTCGGGATCACGCGGTGGAACACGGTGTCCGCGTAGTGGCCCGACTTCACGTAGTCGACGAAGTTGGCAACGGTCTTCGGTGCCTTGGCGTCGTCCAATTCCAGGGTGATGTCCCCGGCGGAGGTCTTCAGGAGCACTTTGGTCATGTTGCCCATCGTATGGGAGCGCCCAATCCAGCGACCGAGCGGCATCGAATACCCGCTCCCCTCTTCGAGGTTCGCCGGTGATGGGTGTGGTCAGGGAGGTGTGCGCGGTAGTGACCGCCGGAGTTGGCCCGAAAGGGAGTCACATGCGTAGATGCGCATAGTTCCATTTCCTAATGGTCGGTTCAGATGGTCCCGGCGGGTCCGGGACTCGATCTCACGCTTCGTACAGTTCGAGCGGCAGCCCGTCGGGATCGGCGAAGAACGCGTACCGCTTCCCCGTGTACTCGTCGACCCGCTCCTCCTCCACGGCCACTCCCCTCCCCCGCAGCTCAGCCAGAGCCTCCCCCACATTCGGCACCACGAACGCCAGGTGCCGCAGGCCGGCCGCCTCGGGGCGCGAGGGGCGGGGCGGCGGCTCCGGAAACGAGAACAGCTCCAGCTGCCCGCCATCCGGCAGGGCGAGATCCAGCTTGTACGAGCGCCTTTCAGCCCGATAGTTCTCCGCGAGGACTCGCAAGCCGAGTTTTTCGGTGTAAAAGGACTTCGACTTCTCGTAATCCGACGCGATGATCGCAACGTGGTGAATTCGCAGCAGCTGCACCTCGGAAACGCTAGCGCACACCATTTCTCAAGGCGGGAATGGCGAGGTCGAGGAATTCGCGGACGAGTTTGGCGGGGTCGGCGGTGACGGCCAGGCAGGTTTCGGAGCCGGGAGCGTCGGTGACGGGGCGGTGGACGAGGTCGGGGCGGACGTAGGCGCGGGCGACGCTGCGGGGGACGATGAGCAGGCCGTGGCCGGAGGCGATGAGTTCGAATTTCTCCTCGAGGGAGGGGGTTCGGCGGGTGGCGAGGTCGAGCATGCGTTCCCCGTCGAGGTCGGCGAGGGTGAGTTCGGGGCGCGCGGCGATCCCGATGTGGTGGATCGGGCGTTCGCCGGTGCGGACGCGGTCTTCTGGCTGGTTCCGCCGGATCCCGGCGGGGCGAGTCTGGATGCCGCGTTCTCCGGGTTCACTCAGGCGGCCGCGAAGGCGTTCACCGCGCACGGGGTCGGGCATGTGGTGGGTGTGTCCGCGCTCGGGCGCGGTACGGCGGTCGCGGGTCGTGCCGGGCATGTGACGGCGTCGCTGGCGATGGACGACCTGATCGCGGGTTCGGGTGTGGCGTATCGGGCGCTGGCCAATCCGTCGTTCATGGACAACCTGCTGTGGCAGGCGAACTCGATCCGCGAGGACGGGGTGTTCACCGGCACGGCGGCGGCCGATCGCAGGGCCGCGACGGTGGCGACGCGGGATATCGCGGCGGCGGCCGCGCGTCTGCTGCTGGATCGTTCCTGGTCGGGTGCCGGGGAGGTGGCGTTGCTGGGGCCGGAGGATCTGTCGCCGAACGATATGGCGCGCATCGTGTCCGAGGTGCTCGGGCGGCCGGTGCGGTACGAGCGTCGGTCTCTGGGGCAGGCTCGCGCCGTGCAGATCGCGCGTGGGGTGAGTGAGGTGATGGCGACCGGGTTCGTGGACATGATGCGCGCCAAGGACGCGGGTCTCGATGATGGTGTGCCGCGGGCGGAGGCGGCGGCGAGCCCGACGACGTTTCGTGTGTGGTGCGAGCAGGTTCTGGTTCCCGCGGTCGGTGCCTGACCGACCCGTGATCTCAGCCCGCGAGGGCTGAGGCCGCGGCGGCGAGCAGCATCCCGCGGTAGGCCCCGCCGAAGAGCACCACGTGTACCAGCAGGGGATGCAGCTGGTGCAGTGGGACGCGTTGCCGCCAGCCCGAACTGAGGGGTGCGGCGTGCTGGTATGCGCCGAGGATGCGGTCCAGGTAGGGCGCGCCGAACAGGGCCAGCATGGCCAGGTCCGTCTCGCGGTGTCCGCCGTGTGCGGCCGGGTCGATGAGCAGTGCGCGGCCGCCCGACCACAGGATGTTTCCGGACCAGAGGTCTCCGTGCAGGCGGGCGGGTGGTTCGGGGGGTCCGGCGAGGTCGGTGATGCGGTCGATGACGTGTTCGATCAGTCGTTGGCCGTCGCGGCCGAGTTCGGGGGCGGCGGCGGGGAGGTAGGGGGCGAGACGGTGTTCGGCGTACCAGGGTCCCCACTCCCCCGTGCCGGGTGTGTTGTCCAGGGGCAGGGTCGCGATGTATCCGGGCCAGGGTGCCCCGAAGGTCTCGGGGCGGGTCGTGTGCAGGGTGGCGAGGTCGTGTCCGAGGTGTTCGGCGGCTGCGGGGTCGGCGGGTTGTGGTGGCTGCCAGGGCAGGACGAGCATGTGTTCGTCGGCGGCGATGACGGTGGGGACGAGGCCGGCGTGCCCGGTGGCGAGCCAGCGCAGCCCGGTGGCTTCGGCGGTCAGGGCTGCGTCGATGTCGGGTTCGTTGTGGTCGATGGCTTTGACGAACAGTTCTCGTCCGTCGGTCATGTGGGCGTGGTGGAGGGTCCAGGCGTGGCTGTGGCCGAGTGTGTGCAGGTGCGCGACGGGGGTGCCGGTGAGGTGGGCGAGGTGCGCGGGCACGTCCATGGATCCCCATTGTGGGGTATCAGACCACCCGCGCGGACCGACTAGTCGGATGGAGTGAGTCGTTCCCGGAGCAGGGTCGCGGTGGCGGCGTCGGCGGGCAGGAACGCTTCGATGGCGAGTTCGGCGACGGTCACGTTCATGGGTGTGCCGAAAACCGTGGTGGCGCTGAGGAAGGCGAGTTCGTGTCCGTCGTGCCGCATCCGCAGCGGCACCACGGCCTGGTCGGGTTCGGGCAGGCCGGGGCCGTCCTCGCCGCCGGGGTAGGTGCGCATTTCGGCGAGCAGGTCGGTGAGTTCGGGTGATCCGGTGACGTCGATCTGGCGTTGCAGCCGTTCGAACAGGTGTCCGCGCCATTCGGCGAGGTTGATGATGCTGCCTGCGAGGCCGTCGGGGTGCAGGGTCAGTCGCAGGGCGTTCACCGGTGGGCGCAGCAGCGCCGGGTCGAGTCCGTCGAGGAACAGGGCGATCCCGGCATTGGCGTCGATCATGGTCCAGGCGGCGTCGATGGCGAGGGCGGGGTGGGGTTCGAGGCCGGTGAGGATCTGCCGGACGGCGTCGCGGATGGGGCGCATGGCGGGGGTGTCGAGTTCGGGTTCGGCGTACACGGGGGCGTATCCGGCGGCGAGCAGCATCCGGTTGCGTTCGCGCAGCGGGATGTCGAGTTCGTCGGACAGGTGCAGCAGCATGTGGCGGCTGGGGGTGGCGCGGCCGGTTTCGATGAAGCTCAGGTGCCGGGTGGAGGTGTCCGCGCGTCCGGCGAGTTCGAGCTGGCTGAGCCGGCGCGCGGTGCGCCAGTGTCGCAGCAGGTCGCCGGCTGTGGGTGTCGCCATCCTCCGATCCTACGAACGATCAACCACGCCAAGCCATTACCTCGCGGGTAATGCTCACAGTTCGCGGATGACGCGGGCCGGGTTGCCCGCGGCGAACACCTGGGCGGGCAGGTCGCGGGTGACGACGCTTCCCGCGCCGACGACGGTGTTGGCGCCGATGGTCACGCCCGGGCAGACGATGACTCCGCCGCCGAGCCACACATTGTCGCCGATGCTGATGGGTGCGGCGGTTTCCCAGCGGGCGCGGCGCAGTTCGTGGTCGTTCATCGGGTGCAGGGCGGTGAGCAGTTGGGCGCGGGGGCCGATGGAGACGTCGTCGCCGATGGTGACCGGGGCGCAGTCGAGGATGATGGCGTCGTAGTTGAGGAAGCTGTTGCGGCCCAGCCGGATCAGGTGGCCGTAGTCGCATTGGAAGCGCGGCATGATCCAGGAACCTTCACCGATCGCGCCGAGCAGTTGTTCGAGTACGGCGCGCCGTTGGGCGTCCTCCCCGGCGCGGGTGGCGTTGAAGGTGTCGAGCAGTTCTTGGCAGCGGCGGCGTTCGGCGACGAGTTCGGGGTCGTTGTCGCGGTAGAGCTCGCCGGCGAGCATGCGGTCCCTGTGTTCACCCACGTTCCCATCCTGTCTGGTATCACCGGAGGGGTGAAAATTGGCTTCTCGCTTCCACAGTTCGGTGCCCAGGCCCGGGAGGGCGCACGGATCGCGCAGTACGCGACGGCGTTGGAGGAGGCGGGCGCCGACAGTTTGTGGGTGGGTGACCGGCTCATCGCCGCGACCAACCCGTCGGTCGGGTACGGCGGGACCGACCGGATTCCGGACGAGTTCAACGCGGTGCTCGATCCGTTCCTGGTGCTGGGGATCGCGGCGGCGGTGACCGAGCGGGTGCGGTTGGGCGCGAATGTGCTGATCGCGCCGATGTATCGGCCCGCGCTGCTGGCGCGGTCGCTGACCACGATCGATGTGGTGAGTCAGGGGCGGCTGATTCCGGGGTTCGGGATCGGGTGGTCGCCGGAGGAGTACGCGGCCGCGGGTGTGCCGTTCGCGCAGCGCGGGGCGCGGCTGGAGGAGACCCTCGACGCGCTCGAGGCCATCTGGTCCACCGACCCGGCCGGGTACGAGGGCCGGTTCGTGTCGGTGCCCGAGCATCGCAGTGCGTTGAAGCCGGTGCGGCGGCCCCCGATTCACCTGGGCGCGTTCAACCCGGCCGCGTTGGCCCGTATCGGGCGGCGGGGGGACGGGTGGCTGCCGGTGGTGCCGGTGCCGGGCCCGCCCGGGTGGGGCAAGCAGCTGCTGGCTCTGCGGGGCCTGATCGACGACGCGGCGGTGGCGGCGGGTCGTGATCCGGCCGCTATCGGGACGGTGCTGCGGGTGAACGTGGCCGCGGGCACCGATCTCGAACAGGTGGCGCAGACCGTCGAAACGGTCGCGGCCGATACCGGATTCGACGACTTCTTCATCGACCTGCTCTATGTCACCGACTCCGTCGACGGCATGCGGGACGCGGCGTTGCGGCTGCTGGAGCGGCTGAACGGCTGATCGGCGTGGCATCGGTCCGGCGCGGGCGGACCGCCCGGTACCGTCGAATCGGACGAAGCTCTCTCCCCGAGCCACGGAAGGGTGGCCGTACATGACAGAGCCCGAGACCGTCGACGACTACCTGGCCGCCCAGCCCGCCCCGGCCCGCGCCGCCCTCGAGAAGGTTCGCGCCATCATCCACGCCGCCCTGCCCGACGCGTCGGAGACCATCAGCTATCAGATCCCCGCGGTCCAGGTGAACGGCAAGGCCGTCATGTATTTCGCGGGCTGGAAGACCTTCCTGTCGGTGTACCCGGTGCCCACCGGCGACGACGGGTTCCAGCAGGCGATCGCGCCCTACCTGAAGGGCAAGGGCACCTTGAAGTTCCCGCTGCGCGACCCCATCCCCTACGACCTGATCGGCGATGTCGCCGTGCGGCTGGCCGCGCAGCGCGGAGGCCGCTGACCTCGGGACGGGCGTAACCGGCCGGCAACGGGCATACTCGATCCCGTTGTGCCACAGGGCCGCCGGACGACCGTCCGGGAACACGGCCCGGGTTCGTGTCGAAGGGAGTCCCGTCCGGTGCGGTTGCGGGCGAATCCGGTCGTTCTGGCCGGAGTCATCGGGGTCGGAATGCCGGTGCTCGCCGCGGGGGTGATCGCGGGGCTCACCATCGACGACGGTGACAGCGGGCCGGACTCGGCGACCGCGACCACGACCACGCCGGACGTGGCGGCCACTGCCCGTCCCACTCCCGCCGCGCCGACCGCGGCGTCGGCGGCCACGCTCGCCGCGGACCCGGATCCGGTGGGCTTCCAACCCGATTCGATCAACTTCGTCTCCGCGGACGAGGGCTGGGTGCTGGGCCGCGGCTACCCGTGCGCGGCCCTGTTGTGCCAGTCGTTGCGGCACACCACCGATGGCGGGCGTACCTGGCGGGAGGTGCCGCTCCCGGCCCCGTTGCGCGACGCCGGTCACCACGGTGGGTGGGTGAAGTTCGCCGACGCCCGCAATGGCTGGATCGGGGTCCGCGACAAGCTGTTCGCCACCCACGACGGCGGAACCACGTGGCGCGAGACCGATATCGACATCAAGGCGGCCGAGCCGGGATGGTCGCTCACCGTGACCGAGGACAGCGTCTGGGTGGCGGCCGCGCGAGCCGATGAGCAGACCGCGGTGTTCACCAGCCCGATCACCCGCGACGCGTGGACCGGACCCGTCGAGGTCTCGGTCCCCGGCGCCCGCGGCCCCTTCCCGGTCCCGAAGGTGTCGGTCACCGGAAGCCGTGCCTGGATGGTGGTCACCGGCAGCGGCACCAACGGCGCCCGCCTGGTCGACGGAACGTGGACGGCGTGGCAGCTGCCGTGCGGGAGCAGCGGGCCCGCCGACTGGCACGCGGTATCGGAGAAGCGGCTCGTGGCACTCTGCGGGCTTCCGGCGCGGTCCGCTGACGGCGGCGCCGTGCGGCTGGTGACCTCGGTCGACGGGGGCGTCACGTTCACCGAGATCGGGCAGCTGTCCCCGTCGCGGTCCGCCAAGGCCGTGTTGCTGCCCGCCGATGCCACCCATCTGGTCGCCGCCGTCGACGAACGCCTGCTGACATCCACCGACGGCGGCGAGACCTGGACCACCGCCTACACCGCACCCGATCGCGGGTGGCAGCCGTTGTCGGGTGAGTTCGTCACCGAGACAACCGGTTTCGTGGTGCTGGGCCGCCCGGGAAGCGGACCGGTGCCCACCATGATGCTCGCCACCCGGGACGCGGGTCAGAGCTGGACACCGGTCAGCTTCGGCTGATCAGCGGGTGGCGGTCGCGCGCGAGTAGTTCCAGCCCTGCCAGGAATCGTCCTTCAGACGTTCGCGGACGGTATTCGTGATGGTCGAGCGCTGGGGCTCGGGCAGCCGATCGATGGCGGGCAGCGCGTCCGGGGACAGGTCCGACAGGTAGTAGGTGTCGAGGGACTTGCCCGACTGCCAGCGCGCGATATTGCGGTCGGCGACGAAACCTTCCGGGTTCAGGACCGACAGGGCGAGCAGGGTCGTCAGGGCGGCGCCGATGGCCGCGCGCGGCACCCAGTACCGGCGCAGGCGCACCAGGCTGGCCAGCAGCATCAGGTACACCAGGGCGATCCAGCCTTCGAACACCTCCACCAGCAGCCGCAGCAGGGTGAACCCGTACGCCTGCTGATAGGTCCACATGCGGTGCAGCGCCGACGCCACGATCACCAGCACCAGGCCGATCACCACGGCGATCGCGATCCGCAGCCAGCGGCGCTCGGTGACGCCGTCCTGCGCGGCGAAACGCAGCACGACACCGATCACGGCGAGGGTCAGCAGGCTCACGATCGACAACTGCCAGAAGCCGCTGCGCGCGTACTCGGCGTAGGTGAGGCCGGCGGTGCGCTGCACGTAGCCGTCGCCGCCGAACAGCACCGCCACCTGGGTGGCCACGAACGCCGCGAACACGATCGTCAACGCGCCCACCGGGATTCCCCACTCCAGCAGCGAGAACCGGCGCGGCCCCCGGCCCGGGTCGGAGGACGGGTCGTCGTCGTCGGCCGGTGGCGGCGGACCGGCCAGCAGATACAACGCCCCGGCCGCCCCGGACCCGGCGACCACGAACACCGCGCCCCACCGGATCACCGCCGGAACATCGACCGACGGGACCAACCCGTCCACCAGACCCGCGAACACCGCGTCGGCCCCCGCCAGCAGCGGCACCATGATCAGCAGCAGCGCCGCCGCCGCACCGATCGACCACCACACCCGCTGGGTGCCCGTCCCCGCCCGCTCCCGGGTGCGGGTCATCGCCCGATACAGCCACGGCCACGACTGCAGTCCCGCGAACGGCACCGCGAGCACGTCGAACCACGCCCCGTACGACGACCGCGGCACCACCGCCAGCGATCCCGCTATCGCCGCGCCGCCCAGGCACAGCACGAAAAGCCAGGGCGCGGCCCGGAAAGCACCCACCGCCAGCAGGGCCAACGCCACACCCGTCCACCAGACACGAACCCAGGGCACCTCCGCGAGGCGGTCGGACAGGGCATCGAGGCCCGATGCCGGAGCCTGCCCCGCCGGCGAATGCGCTTCGGCCGCTGTCTCATCGGTGCCGGACTCGGCGGCCGCGCGGGCCACGGTCACATCGTCGCCATCGGTGACAGCGGCGTGATCCGGGTGCGCGGCACGGGTGGCGTCATCGCCGGCGTCACTCCGGTCCGAGTCGTCCTCGTCGTCGGCCCATACCGCGTTCCGCGCCGCGCGATCGACCGCGTACACCGCGCCGGTGATCGCCAGTCCGGCGAGCAACCATCCGATGCCGGGACGGTCCAGGGGAACCAGTACCGCGGCCGCACACCCCGCAGCGGCCGTGGCGGCAAGTAGCCCGTTCGGCACCGGAACTCGTTCCGATCTCGACGGAATCCGTCGTGGCGCGGCCCGATAGATCCCGGCGATACCGACGTTCGGGAGCGCGGTGGGATCGGGCGGCCACGCGGCGGGCCACGGCGCGGGCCAACCGGGAACCGTCGGTGCGGCACCCGCCGTCCCCGGCGCGAATGCCGGTGCCGCGGCCGCCGGGACGAGCGGCGGCGTCGGACCGCCAGGTACGACGCCGGCACCCGCCGGTTCCCGCACCGTCGCGGAACTCACGGTGGCCATGGCCGGTTCGGCAGTGGTGGGAGCGGCGGGGTGTTCGGCCGGTGTCGCCGGTTCGGGAGCAGGGGTGCTCGCCGAATCCGGCGCCGGATCGGGGGGTGGTGTGGATGTGTCGGACATGGGTTCCTCCATCGGGTGTGCGGAACCGGCCCGGCGAGCGCGGTGCGCCGCCGGGACACGGTCGGGAACGGGTCGGAAGAGACCGGGTGGGAACAGACCGTCGGTCAGGGTGGGGGCAGGGTGATGCGGATGCGTGAGCCCGGGTCGGCGACGGCGATGGTGCCGCCGTGCAGGTCGACGATCCAGCGGGCGATGGCCAGGCCCAGGCCGGTGCCGCCGCCGCTGGCGCGGCCGCCACGGGTGAAGCGTTCGAAGACGCGGGCGCGTTCGGCGGCGGGGATGCCGGGGCCGTCGTCGGAGACCTCGATGACGGTGCGGCCGTGGAAGGGATGGGCGTGGACGCGGACCTCACCGTGTGCGGGGCCGTGACGGGTCGCGTTGTCGAGCAGGTTGAGCAGCACCTGGTGCAGGCGGGCGGGGTCGGCGTGCACGGTCAGGCCCGGGGCGACGGTGACGGTGAAGCGGACGGGACGGTCCACGGCGGCGGCCATCACCTCCGCTTCGGCGACCACCTCGCTCAGCAGCGGCTCGAGGTCCACCGGTTCGCGGTCCAGGCGCACCGCGCCCGCCTCGATGCTCGACAGGGCGAGCAGTTCCGACACCAGCAGGCTCAACCGCTGGGTTTGGGCGAGGGCGGTGCGCAGGGTCGCCGGATCCGGTTGGGCGACACCGTCGACCAGGTTCTCGAGCACTGCGCCCAGGGCGGTGATCGGGGTGCGCAGTTCGTGGGACACATTGGCGATGAACTCGCGCCGCTGCTGATCGGCGGCGGCCAGGTCGGCGGCCATCTGATTGAACGCCACCGCCAGCTGCCCGACCTCGTCGCGGGAGGTGGCGCGCACGCGGCGCGAATAGTCGCCCTGCGCCATGTGTTTGGCGGCGGCGGTCATCTCCCGCAACGGCATCGTCATCCCGTGGGCCAGGACCTGGGAGATCAGCACCGCGAACACCATGGCGACCACCGTGGCACGCGGCGGCAGCACGCCGATGCGGATCGCGAAGTAGCCGAACCCGGCCGTGCCGGAGCCGACCATGAGGATCGCCAGTTTCGCCTTGATCGACGGCACCCGGTCCAGGGGCCGCGGCAGGCGTGCCGCCACCCGGTTCGCCAGCGCCCGCACCCCGGTCACCGGAGCCTCGGTCGCGCCGATCATCGGGTCTCCAGGGCGTAGCCGACGCCGTGCACGGTGCGAATGAGGTCCGCACCCAGCTTGCGGCGCAACGCCTTGATGTGGCTGTCGACCGCACGCGTGCCCGAGGCGTCGGCCCACCCCCACACCTCGCTGAGTAGTCGTTCGCGCGCGAGCACCGTGCGCGGGCGCCGCGCCAGGTGCACGAGCAGTTCGAATTCCAGTGGCGTGAGCTGGGTTTCGCTGTCCGCGCGCCATACCCGCCGCTGATCGGTGTCGATGCGCAGGTCACCGACGACGATGGTGGCCACGGTCGCGGCGGTGCGTTCCACCCGGCGCAGCAGGGCGTGGACGCGGGCGGCGAGCACCCGCATGGAGAACGGCTTGGTCAGATAGTCGTCGGCGCCGACACCGAGCCCCACGAGCATGTCGGTCTCGTCGGTGCGGGCGGTCAGCATGAGCACCGGCACCGGGCGGCGCGCCTGGATGCGGCGGCACACCTCGAGTCCGTCGAAACCGGGCAGCATCACATCCAGCACCACCAGGTCCGGATCGCCCGCCGCCTCGGCCGCCACCCCGGCGGGACCGTCGTGGGCGATGTCGACGACGTAGCCCTCGGCGCGCAGGCGGGCGGCGATCGATTCGGCGATGGTCGGCTCGTCCTCGACCACCAGGATCCGGCGCGCACTGGTTTCCATGCAGCCGACATTAGGCAACCGGCGTGGAGATCGAACGCGGCGCGTGTGGAGATGTTGTGGAGACCCAGGTCATACCACCTGGAAACATCGACGACGACACGACGTCGTAGCATGACGCGGTGCGCTCACCGACGGATCACACCGCGCGCCTGCGCGGCGCTGCCGTCGGCGCGTCCTCGGGGGCGGTCGCCATTCTCGCGCACGGACTCGGCGGTGGCGCGACCCTGTCCCAAGGCTCGGCGCTGCCGCTGCTGGTGGGCGCGTGCACGGTGATCGGGGTCGTGGTGGCGACACTGCGGCCACGCCACGGGCTCGCGGGGACCATGGGTCTGCTGGCGGCCGGGCAGGGCCTCGGGCACGCGGCGATGTCGATGTCGCCCGGGCACCACCATCATTCGACGTCGGCGGGCATGCTGATCGCCCACCTGGTGGCGATCCCGGTGGGCGCGCTGGTGATTCGCGCCGCCGAGACCGGCCTGCGCCGGGCCGTCACCGGTGTGCGGCGGTTCCTGCTCGCCCTCGGCGCGGTCCGCACCCCGCCGACGCGGCCCGCGCACCCGCGGGCGGCCGATGATCGAGCCGAAGCGCGGCGTCTGCTGGTCAGTCCGGGGATCGGACGTCGCGGCCCACCGGTGTCCGCCGCCTAGTCCCCCCACCTCGCACCGATCCAGGTCCGCGACACCCGTTTCCCGCGCCGTCGATGAGCTCCGCACGCTCGCTCGACGAATCAGCGCTGCGCCGAACGAGGTTCGCCGGGGACCGATCCGGGGTGGTCCTTCCTTCACCCTGACCTACGGAGTACCCATGTCCCAGATGCCCTTCTGCCACGGATTCCGGTTGCGCACCGGCGGGTTCGCGCGCCGCGTCGGCGCGGCCGCCGCGATCTCGACGCTGGCCCTGCTGCCCGTCGCCTGCTCGAACTCCCCGTCCGCCTCCGATGCCGCGGGCACCGCCGCCGAGCAGATCACCCTCACCGATCAGTGGATCAAGGCCGTCCCGACCGTGAACCCCGCCGAGCACCCCATGTCGGGCGCGTTCGGCGTCTTCCACAACAAGTCCGACAAGCCGGTCAACCTGGTCGCGGCCACCAGCCCCGCCTCGGAGACCGTCGAGATCCACGAGACCGCGCCCAACGGGGCGGGCGAGAAGATGATGCGCCCCAAGGCCGGTGGACTGGTCATCCCCGCCCACGGCGACGCCACCCTCGCACCCGGCGGCGACCACCTGATGTTCATGGGCCTCGAGGCTCCGCTGCGCACCGGCTCGGAAACGCCCATCACGCTGACCTTCTCCGACGGCTCGACCACGACCATCACCGCGCAGGTCCGCGACTTCGCGGGCGGCAAGGAGAGCTACCAGCCCTCCGGAGACAAGGCCGCCCACGGTGGCTGACCCGGCACAATCGCCCGCCAGGGTGTCGCGGCGGCGACTACTCGGCGGCGGGGCCGTCGCGGCGGGCGCGGCCGGCGTCGCCGGGATCGGCTGGGGCGCGGCCACACTCACCCACCGTGAGCACGACCGCGACCCCGGACTGGACACCGTCGCCTTCCACGGCGCCCACCAGGCGGGCATCGCCACCGAACCGCCCCGGCACGCCACCTTCGCCGCCTTCGACCTCGTAGCGGGCGCGGGCCGCGAGGACATCATCGGGCTGCTGAAGATCTGGACCGATGACGCCGCGCGTCTGACCCAGGGCAAGCCCGCGCTCGCCGACACCGAACCGGAACTGGCCGCCCGGCCCGCCCAGCTCACCGTGACAGTCGGGTTCGGGCCGGGACTGTTCACCGCCGCCGGGCTCGACGCGCACCGCCCGTCCTGGCTGAAACCCTTGCCGCCGTTCACCATCGACCGGCTCGACCCCGCCTTCTGCGGCGGCGATGTGCTGGTCCAGGTGTGCGGGGAGGAGGCCACCACGGTCGCGCACGCGGTGCGGGTGCTGTCCAAGCACGTGAAATCGCTGGTGTCGATCCGGTGGGTGCAGCGCGGGTTCCGGGACGCGCCGCGCGGGCAGACCATGCGGAATCTGATGGGGTCGGTCGACGGGACCGTCAACATCGCCCCGGCGACACCGGATTTCGATCGCCTGGTGTGGGACGACGGGGCGCGGCAGCCGTGGCTGGCGGGTGGCACGTCGATGGTGTTGCGGCGCATCGCCATGAACCTCGACAGCTGGGACGAGCTCGACGCCGACGGGCGCGCCCTCACCGTCGGGCGCACCGTCGACACCGGCGCGCCGCTATCGGGGACCCGCGAATTCGATGAAGCCGATTTCGCGGTGACCGACCGGTACGGCATCCCGAGGATCCCGCCGTCGTCACACATCGCGCGCGCCCACCACACGCACGACGGGGAGCGGTTCCTGCGCCGCGGCTACAACTACGACGACGCGCCCACCCCCGGGCACGTGTCGAACTCGGGGCTGCTGTTCGCGTCGTTCCAGCGTGATGTCGACGCCCAGTACCTGCCGGTGCAGCAGCGGCTGGCCGAGTTCGACGCCCTCAACCAGTGGACCATCCCGGTCGGTTCGGCGGTGTTCGCCATCCCGCCCGGGGTGCCCGGGCCGGGCGGCTACCTCGGGCAGCGACTGTTCGAGAACGCCCCGGCGCGACCGTGATCGGCCCCGGCCGGACCGCACGCGAGGCGGTCCGGCCGGGGATCGCGGCCGGACTCTAGGGTGTGCTCCCATGACCGTGTTGCGATCGATCGTGTTGTTCGGGCTGGCCGCCGTCGCCGAAATCGGTGGCGCCTGGCTGATCTGGCAGGGAGTCCGGGAGCATCGCGGCTGGGCGTGGATGGGCGCGGGCGTGGTCGCGCTGGGCTGCTACGGGTTCGTCGCCACCCTGCAACCCGACGCCCACTTCGGGCGGATCCTCGCCGCCTATGGTGGCGTGTTCGTGGCGGGATCACTGCTGTGGGGCATGGTGTTCGACGGGTTCCGGCCCGACCGCTGGGATGTGATCGGGGCACTGGTGTGCGGGCTGGGGGTCGCGCTCATCATGTACGCGCCACGCTCGGCGTGAAAAACACCGATGCATTGCTCCACGTGAAACCGGCTGCGCCCGAACTGCATTCACGCATACCGCGCATTCAGGTCGAGGTTGACGATCGGTGCATCGAGTGCAAACCGGCGATGCGCGAACCGATTACGAATTCCCGCAGGTCACGGCCGTGATCACCGCTGCGGCGCGGAACCGAGCAGGCCGTCGATGATCGCGCGCGCCGTCGGCAGCGCCGCCTCATCGCCCAGACGGGTGGCGGTGTTCGCCGCCGAGACCACCGCGTCGAACTGGAACGCGACCGCCCGCGGGTCCAGTCCGGTCATCGCGCCCTGCTCCTGGGCGCGGCCGATCTCCGCGGCCAGCACCGTGAACCAGTCCTCGCGATCGGCGGCCAGCGCGTCGCGCACCGGGCCGGGGCGGCTGTCGAACTCGGGCTGGCACGCGCCCCGGAAGCAGCCGCCGGGCAGCACCGGCTCACCGATGTAGTCGAACCAGCGGTCCATCAGCGCGCGCAGCCGCGGCAGGCCCGGGTCCGCGGTGAGGGCCGGGCGCACGACCGTGTCGACGAACACCTCGCGCGCGGCGGCCACCGCGGCCAGTTGCAGGTTCTCCTTGCTGCCGAACAGGGTCGCCACCCCGGACTTGCTGACCCCGAGGTCCTCGGCCAGCCGCCCCAGACTCAACCCCGTCAGCCCTTCGACCGAGGCGACATCGGCGGCGTGGCGGGCGATGCTCGCGCGGGCCCGCGCGCCCTTGAGCCGACGCTGATCGGAAATCTCCTGGTCGGAAGCGTGTACCGGTTCGTCCATGAATCCATCCTCGCATCACCTGTTGCGTAAACGCACGATCGGTCGTACTTTTCAACAATACGAACGATCGTGCGTACTGTTTTGATTCCGCTCCCGACCCTCATGCAGAGAGCCCGTCATGACCGACACCACCCACCGTCCAAGCGCCGACACCTCCCCACCCGGACCCGCCACCACCCCGACCGCCCCCGCCGGCTCCGGCCGCGCGGCCACACTCGCCCTGCTCGTCGCCTCCGGCGCGGCCTTCATGTCCTTCCTCGACCTGTCCGTGGTCAACATCGCCTTCCCCGAGATCACCCGCGACTACCCCCACACCGCCGCCGGCACCCTCACCTGGGTGGTCAGCGGCTACGCCGTCGCCTTCGCCGCCCTGCTCACCCCCGCCGGGCAACTCGCCGACACCCTCGGCCGCGGCCGCGTATTCCTCACCGCCCTGGCCGGATTCGCCCTCACCTCCCTGCTGTGCGCCCTCGCGCCCGGCGCCGAATGGCTCATCGCCGGACGATTCCTGCAGGGCGGCACCGCGGCCTTCCTCATTCCCGCCGGACTCGCGCTCGTCCTGAGCAGCAGCCCACCCGAACGCGTCGGCATGGCCATGGCCGCCTGGACCGCCGCGGGCGGATTCGCCGCGACCGTCGGCCCGGCCGTGGGCGGGGCACTCGTGGACTGGTTCGGGTGGCGGTCGGTCTTCGTCATCAACGTGCCCATCGCGGCCGCACTCATCGCCGCCGGATGGCGACTGGCCCGCGGCGAACACCGGCAGCCGCACGGACTGCCCGATCTGCTCGGGGCCGTGGCCACCGGACTCGGCATCGGCGCCGTCGTCGCCGCGGTCACCCAAGGCCCGCAATGGGGTTGGACCGACGCCCGCACCCTGGGCAGCGCGCTGATCGGGGTCCTCCTGCTGAGTCTGGCGTTGTGGCGGTCGCGGCGGCATCCGCGCCCGGCCATCGCCATCGGACTGTGGCGCAGCCGCGCCTACGCCCTCGTCAACGCCGTCTCGTTCGTCTTCGGCGCCACCATGTTCGCGTGGCTGCTGGCCGGACCGCTGTGGCTCGACGCCATCTGGCAGTACTCCGTGCTGGAGTCCGCGGCGGCCATGAGCATCGGCGCGGTCGCCTCCATGGTCACCGCGGTCGTCGCCGGACGCGCACCCGTACCGTGGCAGCGGTGGCTCGGCGTGCTGGGCGCGCTGATGTTCGCCGCATCCACCTTCTACATGAGCACCGGGGTCTTCGACACCGAGCCCGCGCTCTGGTCCGGGTGGGTGCCCGCCGGAATCCTGGGCGGCGGCGGCATCGGCATCCTCATCACCGTGCTGGGCACCGCCGCCGCGCGGGCGCTGCCGCCGCAGCGGTTCGCGGCCGGGGTCGGCATGAACATCACCGCCCGCCAGTCCGGCGGCGCGCTCGGGGTCGCCCTGCTGGCCGCGGTGTTCGCCGCCCATCCCGGGCAGCCGCTGACCGCCTTCCACACCCTGTTCGCGTGCTGTGCCGTCATCGCCGTCATCACGGCCGTGCTCGCGGCGCTGCCCGTCCGCACCGAGGAGACACCCGCATGACCGACCGCACCGAGAACACCGATCCCTACACGCTCTCCGACGCGGCGGCCGCCGCCATGTTGCGCGCGGTGCCGTTCCGCCGCCTCGCGGTCATCGGCGACTCCACCGCCGCGGGCACCGGCGACCCGTGGCCCGGCTATGAAACCGTGTCGTGGGCGGACCGATTGGGCCGCTGGCTGCACACCGCGCACCGCGACGCCGCCTACCTCAACACCGGCGTGGTCGGTGCGGTCATCGCCGACGTACGCGCCGGGCAACTGTCCGCGCTCGAGGAGTTCGCACCGGATCTGGTGGTCGTCTCCTGCGGCGGCAACGACCTGTTCCTGCGCGACGCCAGTCCGCTGACCGTGGAAGCCGACCTCGACGACCTGTGCGCGAGCGTCGCAGCCACCGGCGCGCGACTGGCGTTGTTCACCCTCGCCGACGCTCACACCGGGCGACTGGCCCCGCTGCGGCCGCGGTTCGCCGAGTTCGCGCAGTCGATCCGTCGCATCGCCCACCGCCGCGACGCCGTTCTCACCGAGTTCTGGGACCACCCCGCGCGGCTGCGCGCGGACTGGCTCTCGACGGACCGCATCCACCTCACCATGGCCGGGCACGCCGTGGTCGCGGCCGAACTCGCCAAGAGCCTGGCCCGTCACCACGCCCGCGAGGTGCCGCCCGAACTCATCGGACGGCCCTGACCCCGAAACGACCGATGCCGCATCGAGTGCACCTACGCACCCGATGCGGCATCGCCGTCATATGTTGTCCGACAAGCCCTCTCGCGGAGGATCACTTCCAGAGGGCGGCGACCAGCACGTTCAGGATCGCCAGGCCACCCGCGGCGTGGGTCATCCACGCCACCTCCTTGCCGCGCTTGGCGTCGGCGCGACCCATCTCGGCGAACGCGGCCACCGCCACGGCCACCACCAGCTTGGTGATGATCTTCGCCATGTTCGGGTCCTTGTGCAGCGAGTCGATCGACTCGGCCATGCCCACCAGGATCACGCCGGTGAGGACCTGCACGCGCGCGCCCCACACCATCAGTTCCGACACTCGCGGCTGCGCGGCGGCGTACCCGCCGACCACGGCCGCCATACCCAGCAGATGAGCCGTCACCATGAGGTTGTAGACGAAGGTCATGGGTGTCACGGTAGTCGATCGCAACCCCTCAACGACAGCCGGTAGTACCCGCGATTTTTCGCGAATCGGACACGGAGGCACCGACTGTCCGTGCGGACCGGTCCGAGGGTTTCACCCCCGGACGGGCCGGGTAGTCCTCACCCGATGGTCCCCGCACGTGGTGGACCGAGGCGTCGTGGGCAGCGTGGCCGGCTAGGAGAGGGTGCAGTGGCGGTTGTACTAGTGCTGCGAGCACGTGGACTCGGTGATCTACTCACCGCGGTTCCCGCGTTGCGCGCGTTGCGCCGGGCCCGGCCCGGCGACCACATCGCACTCGCCGCACCCCACCGCCTCAAACCGATCGTCGACCTCATCGCCTGCGTCGACGAGATGATCCCGGTCAACGACTTCGGGCTGCGCTGGGACGGCCCCGCGCCCGCGCTCGCGGTCAACCTCAACGGCCCCGGCGCCGACGGCATCGTGGAACTCTCGCGCACCCGCCCCGAACGCATTCTGTCCTACCGCAATCCGGCCTTCCCCGACCTCGCCGGGCCTGCCTGGGAACCCGACATGCACGACGTGGACCGCTGGTGCCACCTGCTCGAATACGACGGCATCGCCGCCGACCGCCGCAACCTGGGCCTGGTGCCGCCGGTCGCCACCACCAGCCACCGCGACGCCGTCGTCGTCCACATCGGCGCGGGCGCACCCGCCCGCCGCTGGCCACCCGACCGGTTCGCCGCGGTGGTCCGGCACCTGCTGGTGCAGGACCGCGAAGTCGTGCTGACCGGTGACGAATCCGAACGCGAGACCGCGCTCGGCGTCGCCTCCCGCGCGGGACTCTCACCGGCACGAGTCCTCGCGGGCCAGCAGAACCTCATCGAACTGGCCGCCACCGTCGCCGAAGCCACGCTCGTGGTCTGCGGCGACACCGGCGTCGCGCACCTGGCCGCCGCCTTCGGCACCCGCACCGTGCAACTGTTCGGCCCCAACCCGCCCAGCCGCTGCGGCCCGCCCCCGCACCTGCTCGGTCGCCACGCCGTGCTGTGGGCCGGACAGTCCGGCGACCCGGACGCCGACGCCATCGACCCCGGACTGCTGAAGATCGGTGTCCCCGAGGTGATCAACGCCGCCGACAAGCAACTGCGCAAACGCCCCTGGCCCGGCACCGGCCTCGACCGCCGCACCCAGCAGGCCTACCGGCGCGTCGGCTAGACCCCCGCATCGGTGGGGGGCACCCGCGGATCCCGTTGCCCGGCACTGACACTCAACGCCGCCATCACCGACCCGATCCCGGCCAGCTCCGCCACACCGGGCCGCTGGGCCAGCGCGACCGCCCCGATCACCGCCGCCGTCGCCGGCAGCAAGGCCAGCAACAGCGCGAACCGGGCACGACCCACCCGGCGCAGCACCACCTGATCCAGGGCATAGGGCACCGCGCTCGACAACACCCCGACCCCCACACCCAGCAGCCAGGTCCGCGGATCGGCGAAAACGGCCGGGGCGAGCACACATTGACGGGTCACCAGGATCGGAGCCAGCACGATCGCCGACACCGTCGTCCCGATCGCCAGCGCGTCCATCCCCGAACCCGTATCGGCCACCCGCTTACCCAGCAGGATGTAGCCCGCCCACAGCGCACCCGCCAGCACCGCGAACCCGACACCGCCCGGCCCGGCATCCGACGACACCCCCGCCAGCAGGAAGACCCCGGCCGCCACGAGCAGGACGGCCGGCAGATCCCGGGCCCGGCGGGAACCCAGCGCCGCCACCGCGATCGGGCCCAGGAACTCGATGGCCACCGCGGTCCCGAGCGGAATCCGCGCGATCGCCTCATAGAAGGCGATGTTCATCCCGAGGGTGACCACCCCGAACCCGGACGCCACCAGCACCGCGCGCCGCGTCCAGCGGGAGCGCCACGGCCGCCGCCAGATCAGCAGCGCCACCCCGGCCGCCGCGGCCCGCAGCCAGGCGACCGTCGCCGGCTCGACCGTGTCGAACAACCCCACGCCGATCGCCGCGCCCGCGTACAGCGACACGCCGCTGACGATGAAGACGAAGGGGACCGACCAGCCGGGCAGACCCACGCGGCGTTGCCGCTGCACTCCGACCGACGTACCCACCTCGACACCGTATCGCCCGCTCGAGCAGGCGGGTCGCGGCACGGCGGGGCGTTCCCGGCCCGCGGGACGCCACCGCGCCCGGGCACGGGCCCGGTCGGCTACTCGCCTTCCGGTGCGGCCTTGGCCTCCGACAGCGCGGCCGAGTAGGCGGCGATGGCGCTGGGCCAGAACTGCTCGAGGTAGTCGCGGGCGTCGGCCAGGCCGCGCGGGTCCAGGGAGTACAGGCGGCGGTTGCCCTGGGGGCGCATCATCACCAGGCGGGCCTCACGCAGCACCTTCAGATGCTGGGAGACCGCCGAGCTGGTCACGCCCAGGGCCTCGGCGATCTCACCGACCGCCTTCGGGCCTTGCGGCAGGGACTCGAAGACCGCGCGCCGGGTGTCGTCGGCGAGCGCCCTGAGCACCTTCACTCCATTAGTGGGCACTTACATAGAGTGGCCCGAAGTCGATCACCGGTCAATACACGCGTTATCGACACAAGCCAACGTCATCACAAAATTACCTGCGTGTCGTTATCAACTCGTAACAGTCGAACTGGGCTTTTGTACCAATGTGACGGTCGCAACAGGGTTTCTGAACGCGAGCTGAGATCTCGTAGCTTCGAGACATGCCCGTAACCGATTCGTTATCCCGCTTCCGGGGAACCGGCCGATACCGAGCAGCCGCGACCCGCGCCGTTGCCGTGACCGCCCTCGTCGGCGCGTCCATGGCCGCCCTCGTCGCCACCGACCCCGACGTCGCGCACGACTCCGTCGCCAACGCCGCCGTCGTGGAAGGCGAGTTCACCGCGTTCACCCCGCCCGAGGCGCAGCAGCCCCAGATCGTGCCGCAGGAAGTCATCGACTACCTCAACGGCCTCAACATCCCGCTGCCGCCGCTGCCCGGCATTCCGCCCGCGCCGGCCCGTCCCGCCACCGTGCGGCCCGTCGACGGCCCGCTGACCTCCGGCTTCGGCATTCGCTGGGGCGCCATGCACGCCGGCATCGACTTCGGCGACGGCTTCGGCACCCCGATCCGCGCCGTCACCGACGGTACCGTGATCGAGGCCGGCCCCGCCTCCGGCTTCGGCCTGTGGGTGCGCGTGCAGCAGGACGACGGCACCATCGGCGTCTACGGCCACATGCAGGACATCCTGGTCGGCGTCGGCCAGCAGCTGCGCGCCGGCGACGTGCTCGCCACCGTCGGCAGCCGCGGCTACTCCACCGGCCCGCACCTGCACTACGAGGTGCACACCGCCCCCGGCGCGCCCATCGACCCGATCGGCTGGCTGGCCGGTCGCGGCGTCGATTTCGGTGTCGCCCCCGCGGACTAGACCCACCCGAACCCCCTCGGCCACTCCGAGCACCGATGAGGGGTGCACGGATCGGTTTGTGCGACAACGTCGTCCGCACGATGGAGAACGGCCCCGGCACTACCGCCGGGGCCGTTTCTCATACCCGGGTACGGGGTGTCCACAACACCGCCGGGGGACGTGCGCCAGCGCATCGCGAACCTACCGTCAGCCCCATGACCACGCTCGATCGTCCGACGCTCGCGCCGCTCACCGACCCCGCCCCCGCCCGCCGACTGCACCGGCCGCTGCTCGCCACCACCGCCGCCATGGCCGCGCTGGCCCTGTTCTGCCTGTGCGCCATGGTCTTCGACGACCGCGCGCTGCTCGGCGAGACGGTGTGGCTCAAACCCCTCAAGTTCGCCATCGCCATGGTCCTGTACTGCGGCACCCTGGCCTGGCTGGTGTCCTTCCCGCACCGCGGGCAGCGCCTGACCTGGTGGATGGGGACGGTCTTCGCCGCCACCGCCATCGCCGACGTCGGGTTCGTCGTCGTCCAGGCCGCGCGCGGCACCTTCAGCCACTTCAACACCGAGACCGACGCGTTCAACACCATCGGCCAGAAGGTGTTCATGACCGGAGTACCGGGACTGTTCCTGGCGAATCTGGTGATCGCGGTGACCCTTTCGTGGCAGCGCGTCACCGACCGCCCCACCTCCATGGCCATCCGCACCGGCCTGGGCATCGCGGTCTTCGGCATGGCGCTGGGCTACACGATGGGCTACAGCGGCAAACAGCACACCACCGACGCCTACGGGCACCCGGTCACCCTCGCCGCGGGCCACACCGTCCAACACGGGCAGCCGACCGTCCGCGACGGGGTCGCGGGCATGCCGCTCACGCACTGGAGCACCACCGGTGGTGACGTGCGGATCGCGCACTTCGCGGGCCTGCACGGCATCCAGCTGCTCATCATCGCCGCCATCGTGCTGGCCCGCCTCGCCCCCACCGTGGGGTGGCTGCGCGCCGAACGCACCCGCGCCCGGCTGATCGGGGTGCTCGCGCTCGGCTACACCGGCCTGGTGGCGACGCTGCTGTGGCAGGCGCTGCGCGGGCAGCCCGTGACCTCGCCCGATGCCGAAACCCTCACCGCGCTCGGTCTTGTCGCCGCCGTCACGGCCGCGGGGATCACGCTCGTGTACGCGCTGAGCGGCCGCACCGGCGAGGTCAGCGCAGCCGTTCGGCCTCGCGGGTCAACGCCACCAATGTCGCGGTGAGATCGGCCAGTTCGATCATCTCCGCGCCCTCGGAGACCGCGGTGGCCACATCCTCGGCGGCACAGCGGGCGGCGAACCAGCGGTCGGACAGATCCGACACCTCCTGGGCGCTCAGGACCACCGAATCCTCGGGAATGCCGGTGCCCTTCACACTGTTCCGATGCTCGTACGCCCGCTGGCGACACGATTGCCGGCAGTACCGGCGGCGGCGTCCGATCTCCGATTCGGCGATCTCCCGCCCGCACCACTGGCAGCAGGACAGCACGCGTCGAGACATGGTCCGAGACAATAGCGGTTTCCGGCCCCGACCGGGTGCAGTGGCACGCCGCAGCAAACCGGGCGACCCGCACGGGTAGGATGGCAGGGTTCTCCCCACGGGAACCGAAACGTGCGCGGCGGCGTTGACACTACGTACCGCAGCTGCAGAAACACTGAAGTAGAACATTGCCGACAGGCGAGAAGGGACCGCACTCATGGCAGATCGCGTACTCCGGGGGTCTCGGCTCGGAGCGGTGAGCTACGAGACCGACCGCGACCACGACCTGGCGCCGCGTCGGATGGCGCGGTACCGCACCGACAACGGCGAGGAATTCGACGTCCCGTTCGCCGACGACGCCGAAATCCCCCCGACCTGGCTGTGCCGCAACGGCCAGGAGGGCACGCTCATGGAGGGCACCACCCAGGAGCCCAAGAAGGTCAAGCCGCCCCGCACCCACTGGGACATGCTGCTCGAGCGTCGCAGCAAGGAAGAGCTCGAGGAGCTGCTGCAGGAGCGCATGGACTTGATCAAGTCCCGCCGCCGCGGCTAAGCCGCACAGCGACACGACGACACGGGTCCCCCGCACCATCGGTGCGGGGGACCCGTTCTGTGTCGAGGGTCAGTGGGGTGAGCCGTAATGGGCGGCAAGCAGATTGGCGACCAGGTCGCGACGGCTGCGGACCCCGGACTTCTCGAAGATCGACTTCAGGTGCTGCTGCACCGTCAGCGGTGAGACCACCAGGGTGTCGGCGATCTGGCGGGTCGAGTTGCCCGCCAGGACCAACGCGGCGATCTGGTGTTCGCGCGGGGTCAGCGGGTAGGCGGCCAGTTTCAGGGGCGCGATCTCCGGGGCGCGAGCCGGTTCGAGAATGACCGCGATCGGGCCCTCGGGGTCCGCGCCCGGGTCGGTATGCAGCCGGGAAGCATGAGCCACCAGCCAGCGACCCGCACGGGTGCGCAATCGAACGCGGGGCACCGCAGGCGAATTCGGATCCAGTTCCAGACTGCGCAGGCGCATGGCGACGGCCACGATCGCCTGCGGCAGTGTCTCGCGCGCGGGCTGGTCGGCGAGCTCGGCCAGGAGGACGCTCGCCTCCGGGGTGCGGGCCAGCACGGTCCCGGCGTCGTCGAGCAGCAGCAGGCCGGGCGTGGGCTGCCCATCCGGGCCGGTCTCCACCTCCGACAACAGCACCGCCGCGCGCAGGCCCTCGGCCAGATGCGCAGTCATGGCGTGCACGAACCCCACCTCATCCGCGCGGAAGCCCGCCGGTGAGGGCTCCCGGTGCAGGCACAGCACACCCCAGCAGCTCTCCCCGGTCCGCAATGCCGCGCGCAATTCGTCGCCCATGCCGAGTGGGGCCAGGATGTCCCGGTAGCGGGCGCTGGCCTCCGGGGCGCCCCGGGTGGCGTCGAACAGGGTGCTAACCGGGTCGGGAGCGGCGGCGAGCGCCCGGAAGTGGTTCACGTCGTCGTCGAGGAACTCGTTGGCCAAGAACATGGGCGTGGCCGCGGCGGGGATCTCGTCGATCACCGAGCCGGTGAACAGGACGGTGGCCGGGTCGGTGGTGGCCGCCCAGTAGGCGGCGATCGGGACGGCGGCACGCAGCGCGCTCAGCGATTCGGTGAGAACCGTTCCCGCGTCCAGACCGGAGTGGCACAGGCGGACGATCTCACGCCGTGCCCGATCCGTCGATCGGTGCTGCCCCACCATCTCAGGCTACGGCCGCACCGGCGCCCACGGGATACCAGTTTTCTGGAATGTTCCCGGCGGCCGCGAGCGCGCACAGTCGATACGAGGGCTCACCGCGAGCCCCGACCACCGATCGAGGAGTGATCATGTCCGAGTCGAACAAGGCGCTGATCGAGCGCTTCGTGAACGAATTCTGGAACGCGGGCCGACTGGCGGCGGCCGGCGAGCTGATGGCCCCCGACGTCGTCATCCACGCCCCGGAGGTCGGCGGGATCGAGGGCCTCGCGGCGTTCAACACCGCCATCCGCACCGCCTTCCCCGACTGGCATTCGACGATGGAAGAGATGGTGGAGGAAGGCGATCGGGTGGCCGAACGCTGGACCGGCCACGGCACCCAACTCGGCGAGTTCCAGGGAATTCCGGCGACCGGCCGCACGGTGTCGGTGCCCGGCGTCGTGTTCTACCGGGTCCGCGACGGCCGGATCACCGAATTCCGTGGCTCTTTCGACATGTTCGCCCTGCTGGGTCAGCTGGGCGCGCTGCCGCAGGCCCAGCCCGCTCAGTGACTGGCGACCTTGCGGTACTGGACCAGGGCCAGCGGCACCGCGATCGCCAGGATGCCCACCGAACACAGGATCGAGTACTCGACACAGTGGTCGGCGGCCCAGCCGGTGGCCGGGGTGAACGAGGGCGGTGACCCGTTGCCGAACAGTTTGCGCCCGGCCGCCGACACCGCGGTGATCGGATTCCAGGCGGCCACCGTGCGCAGCGGACCGGGCAGCGTCTCCCCGGAGATGAATGCCGAGGAGATGAACGTCAGCGGGAAAAGCCAGATGAGCCCGGCACTCTGGGCCACCTCGACACTCGGCGACATGAGCCCGGTGATCGCGCCCACCCACGACATGGCGAAGGCGAACAGCAGGATGACCGCGAACGCCAGCACCGCGTCCATGATCGCCCCGTTGATCCGCCAGCCGACCACGTACCCGCACGCCACCATGACCGCGAGCGCCAGGATATTGACCACCAGGTCGGACAGGGTGCGGCCCATCAGCACCGCCAGCCGCGACATGGGCAGCGTCCGCATCCGGTCGATGATGCCCTTGTGCAGGTCGTTCGCCAGGCCGACGGTGGTGAAAGCCGCGTTGAAAGCGACTGTCTGCGTGAAGATTCCGGCGAGCAGGAACTCCCGGTACTGGCTGCCGCCCAGCGACGCGCCGAAGATGTAGGCGAACAGGAACACGAACATCAGCGGCTGGATGGTGGCGGTCACCAGCAGGGTGGGCACGCGCAGAATGGTGATCAGGTTGCGATAGGCGACGATCGCGCTGTCCCGCACCACCCGCGGTAACAGGATCGCGGGCCCCTCACCGGCCGGGCGGACGTTCTGCTCCTCGGCGGTGGCCGCCGTCTCCTCGCCCGGAGGCGCTTCCGGGTCGGCGGGCAGGGTCGTCACGACAGGATCTCCTCTTGAACTGACTCGGTGGCGGGCACATCGATCTTGCGGTCGGCGGATTTGCCGGTGAGAGACAGGAATACGTCGTCGAGGCTGGGGCGGTGCACGGTCGCGTCGAGCACGTGCACGCCGACGTCGTCGAGGCGGCGCAGCGCTTCGACCATGGTGCGGGTGCCGTCGCTCACGACCACGGTCAGCCCGTCGGTGGATTCGTCGTACTCCGGTTCGCCGATGCCGACCCCGGCCAGTACGCGCCGGGCGGGGGCGGGATCCTGTCCGGCGGCCAGGGTGACGGTGAGTTTGTCGCCGCCGATGGAGGTCTTGAGTTCGTCGGCCGACCCGCGGGCGATGACCCGCCCGCGGTCGATGACGGTGATGCGGTCGGCCAGCAAGTCGGCCTCTTCCAGGTACTGGGTGGTGAGCAGCACGGTGGTGCCGTCGTCGACCAGTTCGCCGATGACCCGCCACATGTCCAGTCGCCCACGGGGATCCAGCCCGGTGGTGGGCTCGTCGAGCACCACCACCGGAGGTCTGCACACCAGTGCCCCGGCGAGGTCGAGCCGCCGCGCCATACCGCCGGAATAGGTGCCGGCCCGGCGCCCGGCCGCGTGGTCGAGCCCCAGCGCCGATAAGAGCTCGGTGGCGCGGTCGGTGGCCTTCTTGTGGTTCATGCCGTACAGCCGGGCCACCATGCGCAGGTTCTCGAAGCCGGACAGATTGGCGTCGATGGCCGCGTATTGGCCCGACAGACCGATCCGGGTGCGGGCCCGCGCCGGATGCTTGAGCACGTCGACGCCCGCCACCTGCACCGTGCCGGAGCTCGGGCGGAGCAGGGTGGTGACGATGCGCACGGTGGTGGTCTTGCCCGCGCCGTTGGGCCCGAGCAGGCCCATCACGGTGCCGCTCGGGATCGCCAGATCGATCCCGTCCAGCACCCGGACCTTGCCGTAATACTTCACCAGCCCTTGGACTTCCACGGCCAGACTCATCGCGTACCTTCCCGCCGGGCTTCGATCTCCGCCAGCTGATCCCGCAGCACCGGCCCGATGACGGCGAGGGATTCCGGCGTGGTCATGCCGGCGTGCGTGCAGCGCACCAGCTGGTCGTGCACCACGCCGGTGACGTGGGGTCGCCAGGCCGCGGCGCAGCGCGCCGGGTCCGCCCGGTTGATCTCGTCGTCGGCGGCGGTGAAGAACACCAGGTCGCCGTCGAAGACCCGCGGCCGGAAGCCGTGCGCCTGGGCCGTGCCGTTCTCGTATCCGGTGTAGAGCCGTTCCAGGTGTTCGATCGTGAGCGCCGCGAACGGCCCGGAGCGGCCGCGCAGCAGTTCGGCGGCCTCCTGCAGGGTCAGGCGCGGATCGATGTCGGCGTCGCCGCCGAGCAGGTCGGATCCGAATTCGGCGATGATCGAGGCCACCGACGGCATGGCCTGCTCGAGCCACCGGTCGGAGAGCTGGTAGCTGTCCATCATGCCGAGCAGCGCCACCTCGTCGCCGCCCTCCTGCAGCTGCACCGCCACCTCGTGGGCGATGAGACCACCCAGCGACCAGCCCAGCACATGGTAGGGACCTTCCGGCTGCACCGATTTCATGTGCGCCACATAGTATTTCGCGGCTTCGGCGATGGTCCGGTGGCTTTCCTCGCCCGCCACGTGCGGCGCCTGCAGGCCGTACACCGGCCGTTCGGGCGGCAGGTGCGACAGCAGTCCGGCGAAGCACCAGGACAGGCCGATCGCCGGATGCACGCAGAACAGCGGCGGCACCGTCGAATCCGTGCTCGGCCGCAGCGGCAGCACCGCGCCGAGCGCCGCGGTCAGCGCCGCCCCGACATCGCCGTCGGCCGAGGACAGGCGGGCGGCGATGGCGGCCGGCGTGGATTCGCCGAACATGGCCTGCACGGGCAGGTCGATCCCGCCGGCCCGCAACTGCGCGACCACCTTGGTGGCCAGCAGGGAGTTGCCGCCCAGTTCGAAGAACCCGTCGTCCACGCCGACCTGGCGGTCCGCGCCGAGGCCGAGCACGTCCGCGAACGCCGCGCACAGGGCGGCCTCGATCGGGCCGGTCGGCGCCCGGTAGCCCTCGCGGGCCGCGAACACCGGTTCCGGCAACGCCTTCCGGTCGAGTTTGCCGACCGGCGACAGCGGCACCCGGTCCAGCAGCATGATCGACTGCGGCACCATGTAGTTGGGCACCAGGGCGGCCATGTGCGCGGTGAGCTCGGCCGGGGTGGGCGCGGTTCCGGTGCGCGGCTTCACGTACGCCACCAGCGCGGTGGACCCGGCCGGGGTGCGGTGGCCTATGGTGGTCGCGAACTCCACCGCCGGATGCTTGGCCAGCGCCGCGTCGATCTCGCCGAGCTCGATGCGGAAGCCGCGGATCTTGACCTGATGGTCGGTGCGGCCCACGTAGTCCAGATCCCGTGCGCTGCCGTCGCGTTCGAGCCAGCGGACCAGGTCGCCGGTGCGGTACATGCGGGCGCCCGGCTTGCCGAACGGGTTGGCCACGAACCGCTGCGCGGTCAGGCCCGGGCGGCGCAGGTAGCCGCGGGCCAGGGCCGCGCCGGCCAGGTGCAGTTCACCGGTGACCCCGGCGGGGGCCGGGTGCAGGCGCGTGTCCAGGACGGTCGCGCCGACACCGCGGATGGGCCCGCCGATGGTGATCTGCCCGCCGGGCGTCAGGGGCTGCGAGATCACCGTCACGATGGTGGTTTCCGTCGGCCCGTACACGTTGTAGAGCTTGCGGCCGGACGCCCACCGGGTGACCAGGTCCGGCGGCAGCGCCTCGCCGCCGACCAGCACGTGGCGCATCGCGGTCACGGCCGACGGGTCGACGGTGCCCAGCGCCGAGGTGGTGATGAAGGCGTGGGTGATGCCCTCGTCGACGAACACCTTCCCCAGCTCCTCGCCGCCGACCACGCCGGGCGGGGTGATGACGAGGGTCGCGGCGCCGCCGAGCGCGAACAGCAGGTCGAGCATGGCGGCGTCGAAACTCGGTGTGGCGAAGTGCAGCACGCGGCAGCCGGGCCCGACGTCGAACCGCTGCGCGGTCTCGGCGGCGAAGTTGGACAGGCCGCCGTGGGTGACGACCACGCCCTTCGGGATACCCGTGGACCCGGAGGTGTAGATGACGTACGCCGGGTTGTCCATGCGCAGCGGCGAGACGCGCTCGCTGTCGCGGATGGGCGCGTCGGAGGTGGCCAGCACGCGACGCCGGAACGACGGCGCGTCCAGCACGGTCCAATTGGCGCCGTCGGGCATGCGCTCGCGGTGCGTGGACAGGGTGATGCCCACGGCGGCACCGGAATCCAGCAGCATGTGGCTGATCCGCTGCTCCGGGTACCCGGGGTCGACGGGCACGAAGGCGGCGCCGGCCTTGGCGATGGCGAGGGTCACCGCCACCGATTCGGCCGACCGCGGAATGCCCATGGCGACCAGGGTTTCCGGTCCGACGCCGTACCCGATCAGGACCCGGGCGAGCCGGTTGGTCCAGCGGTCGAGGGCGTCGTAGGAGATCTGGGTGCCGGCCGAGCGGACCGCGATGGCGGCCCGGTTCAGGTTGGCGGCGGCCTCGAACACCTGCGGGAAGGTGATCGGCAGACCGGGTTCCGCGCCGCGCACGGGCGCGAGGGCCGTCCACTCGGCGGTGTCGAGCAGGTCGAGATCGCCGATCGCGGTGCTCGGGTGCCCGGCGGCCGCGCCGAGCAGCCGCACGAACCGCTGGCCCAGTCCCTGGGCGGTGTCCTCGTCGAACAGGTCGGCGGCGTAGTTGACCGAGACGGTGATGCCGTCGGGTTCGCGTGCCGCGGTCCAGGACTCGGTGACGGTGAACTGCAGGTCGAACTTGGCGATGCCGGGGTCGGCGTCGTCGGCCTCGATCCGCAGGCCCGGCAGTTCGAGCACCCGCACGGGCTGGTTCTGCACCGACAGCATCACCTGGAACATCGGGTGATGGGCCTGCGAGCGGACCGGGTTGAGCACCTCGACCAGCCGCTCGAACGGCACGTCGGCGTGCGCGAACGCCTCCAGGTCGGTGTCGCGGACCGTGCGCAGCAGATCAGCGAAGCTGGCGCCGCCGTCGATGCCGGTGCGCAGCACCAGGGTTCCGACGAACATGCCGACCAGCCGGTCCAGCGCGGGGTGGCCGCGCCCGGCGATGGGCGTGCCCACGGCGATGTCGTCGGCGGCGGTCAGCCGGTGCAACAGTGCCGCGAGTGCCGCGTGCAGCACCATGAACATGGTGACGCCGTGTTCGGCTGCCAGCGCCTGCAATTCGCGGTGGGTGAACGGGTCCAGCGCGCATTCCACCGTGCCGCCGCGATAGGTCGGGGCGGGCGGGCGCGGCCGGTCCGACGGCACCGAGAGCAGCTCGGGCAGCCCGTCCAGGGCGCGCCGCCAGTAGGCGAGCTGGCCGCTGATCACCGATTCCGGATCGTCCTCGCGGCCCAGCACATCCTGCTGCCACAGCGTGTAATCGGCGTACTGGATGGGCAGTTCGGGCCATTCGGGGGCCTGCTTGGCGACGTGCGCCCGGTAGGCGGCGGCCACGTCGGCGGCGATCGGTTGCAGCGACCAGCCGTCCATGGCGATGTGGTGCACGACCAGCACCAGCACGTGCTCGGTCCGGTCGCCGGGCAGGCGCAGCAGGGCCGCGCGCAGCGGCACGCTGGTGGCCAGGTCGAAGCCGCCGGCGGTGACGCGACGGATCTCGCCCGGCACCTCGGCCTCGGTCACGGACCGGATCGGCAGCCCGACGGCGGCCTCGCCCGGTTCCAGGATCTGCTGGCAGGGTTCGCCGTCGATCTCGGGGAACACGGTGCGCAGCGTCTCGTGACGCTCCTGCACCTCGTGCAGGGCCGCACGCAGTGCCGGGACGTTCAGTTCGCCGTGCAGGCGCAGGGCGACCGGAACGTTGTAGGCGCCCAGCGCTTCCCCGTTCTCCCCGGAGCCGTTGAACTTCTCCAGGAACCACAGCCGCCGCTGCGCCGCCGAGAGCGGGATCCGCTCGGGACGGGTGCGCCGGCGCGGTTCCGGGCGCAGGTCGTCGGAGGCGGAACCGACGTCCAGCGCGGCCGCGAGCCCGGCCACGGTCGGGGTGGCGAACACCGCCCGCACCTCGAGCCGCACCCCGGTGGCGGTGGCCAGCCGGGCCACCAATTGGGTTGCCAGCAGCGAGTTTCCGCCGACCTCGAAGAAGCTGTCGTCCGCGCCGACCCCCGGCGCGCCGACCAGTTCCCCGATCACCTCGGCGACCAGGCGCTCGGTGTCGGTCTCCGGTGCGCGCGAGACCGAGGCGAGCAGCGCCGCGGGCGGCGGCAGCGCGTCACGGTCCAGCTTGCCGGTAGGGGTGAGCGGAATATGGTCGAGCACGGTGAGCGAACTCGGAACCATGTGCGCGGGCAGGTGTCCGGCGCAGTGGCCGCGCAGCTGCTCGAGGTCGGGCGTGCCGCCGTCGGCGGGCAGCACGAACGACACGATGCGCCGCACGCCGGCGATCTCGCGGACCTCGGTGTGCGCGAAGCGGATCGCGGGATGCGCGGTGAGCACGCCGTCGATCTCGCCGAGCTCGATGCGGAAGCCGCGCACCTTCACCTGGTGGTCGGTGCGACCCAGGTAGACGATGTCGCCGTCGGCGCTCCAGCGCACCACGTCACCGGTGCGGTAGACCCGTGACCCGGGCGGGCCGAACGGGTCGGCCACGAAGCGGGCCGCAGTCAGCTCGAACCGTTCGAAATAGCCGCGCGCGCCACCCTGTCCGCCGAGGTACAGCTCGCCGGGGACGCCGACCGGGACCGGCCGCAGACGCTCGTCGAGGACCAGCGCCCGCGCGCCCCGCACCAGCTTGCCGATGGTGACCGGCTCCCCGACCGCGAGCGGGCCGGCGATGGTGATGACGACGGTGGTCTCGGTGGGCCCGTAGCCGTTGAACATCATGCGGCCGGGAGCCCAGCGCGCCACCAGTTCCGGACCGCATGCCTCGCCGCCGACCATGACCGACCGCAGGTGCGGCAGCGGCCAGCGCTCGCGGTCGATGGTGGCCAGCGCGGCCGGGGTCATGAAGGTGTGGCTGATCTGTTCGCGATCCATGAGCGAGGCCAGTTCGTCGCCGCCGTACACGTCGGGCGGGACGATGATCATGGTCGCGCCGGAGCCGACCGCCAGCAGCAGGTCGAAGATGGCGGCGTCGAAGCTCGGGGACGCGAAATGCATGGCCCGCGAGTCCCGTTCGACCCGCATGCGCTCGCGGATCTCGTCGGCGAAGTTGGACAGGCCGCCGTGGGTGACGGCGACGCCCTTGGGTTTTCCGGTCGAACCGGAGGTGTAGATGATGTAGGCGAGGTCCACCGTCCACAGGGTGGCGGTGCGGTCGGCGTCGGTGATCGCGGTCTCGTCGAGCACCTCGAGCACTTCCAGCAGCTCCGGATCGTCGAGCAGCAGCCAGTCCACCGGGTCCTCCCCGGCCGCGGCGTGCAGCGCGTCCGCGTGCTCGGTCATGCTGATCCCGACCCGGCAGCCGGAGTCGGTGAGCATGTGCCGCACCCGATCCGCCGGATAGTTCGGGTCCACCGGGACGAACGCGGCGCCGCACTTGGTGACGGACAGGGCCGCCAGCACCGATTCCACCGAGCGGGTCAGGCCGAGCGCCACCCGGTCGCCGGGGCCCAGGCCGCGGTCGATCAGGGCCCGCGCCAGGCGGTTCGAGTAGATGTCGGCTTCGCTGTAGGTCAGTTCGGTCTCGTCGAACCGCAGGAACACCCGGTCCGCGTTGAGGTGCGCGGTGGCCGCGAAGTAGGCGGCCAGGCTGCACTGCGGTTCGGGCACCGGGCCCCAGGCGGGGGTGAACATCTCGCGCTCGAGCTCGGTGCGCGCGTCGATGTCGCGGACCCGCACCTGCATGTCACCGGTGACGGCCTCGAACACCTGGACCAGGCGTTCGGCCAGGACGGTCACCGTCTGCTGCTCGAACAGCTCGGCGGCGTAGACGATTTCGAAGACGCGTGCGTCGGCGGCGAGGCCGGGCAGCACCCGCAGTTCCAGGTCGAACTTGGCCAGCGCGATGTCGAGCTCCTCGGCGTGCAGCGACAGGCCGGGCAGCCGCAGCACGGGCGCCGGGGTGTCCTGCACGCTCAGCGCCACCTGCAGCAGCGGGCTGGCGCCGAACCGGCGGTGCCGGTCCTCGCCGGACTGCAGTTCCTCCACGACCCGCTCGTAGGGCACCTCGGCGTTGGCCATGGCGGCCAGTTCGGTGTCGCGGTCGGCCTGCAGCAGTTCGGCGAAGGTGCGGTCGGGGTCCACGTCCGAACGCAGGATCAGCGTGTTGACGAACATGCCGACCAGGTCGTCGAGGCGGGTGTCGGAGCGCCCGGCGACGGGGGTGCCGATGACGATGTCGCGGCCGCCGGTGACCACCCGCAGCAGGACGGCCAGGGTGGAGCGCAGCACCATGAACAGGCTGACGCCGTTGGCCCGGGCGACCTCGGTGAGCCTGCGCTGCAGAGCTTCCGGCACCTCGAACCGCACCGTCCCGGCCCGCCCGGTGGGTTCGGCCGGACGCGGCCGGTCGTAGGGCAGGGGGAGTTCCTCGGGCAGGTCGGCCAGCGCGGCGCGCCAGTAGGCGAGCTGCGCGGCGGCGGCGCTCTCGGCGTCGGTGTCGGCGCCGAGGATGTCGCGCTGCCACAGGCTGAAGTCGGCGTACTGCACCGGCAGCGGCGTCCACGCGGGGGCCACGCCGCCGTGGCGGGCGGCGTAGGCGATGGCCAGGTCCTGGGTCAGCGGGCCCAGCGACCAGCCGTCGGCGGCGATGTGGTGCAGCGCGATGCCGAGCAGGTGCCGGCGGGTTCCGGTGCGCAGCAACGCCATCCGCAGCGGGATCTCGTGCGCCAGGTCGAAGCCGCGCCGGGCCAGCGAGCGCAGCGCCTTGCGGGCGCCGACATCGTCGGTCTCGACGACCTCGGGCACCGGCAGGCAGCCCGCGGTGTCGAGGACGACCTGGTAGGCGCCCTGCTCGTCCTCGGGGAAGACGGTGCGCAGCACCTCGTGGCGTTCCACCACGTCGGCCAGGGCGGCCCGCAGGGCGTCGATGTCCGGATCGCCGTCGATCCGCAGCACGAATGCGATGTTGTAAGCACTGGATTCGGGGGAATATCTGTTGAGGAACCACAGTCGCTGTTGCGGCAGCGACAGTGGTACGCGTTCCGGGCGCGGCGAGTGCACAGCCAGCGCGACACGCTGCGCCCGGGGCGCTTCCGCCAGGCGTACGGCCACCCCGGCCACGGTGGGCGACTCGAAGATGTCGCGCACCGGCAACTCCACCCCGAATTCGGCGTGCAGCGCCGCGGTGAGGCGGGTCGCCAGCAGCGAGTTGCCGCCGATCTCGAAGAAGTTGTCGTCCGCGCCGGGCGCGATCCCGCCCAGGATCGAGCCGAACACGAGCGCGACCTGCTGTTCCAGTTCGGTTTCCGGGGCGCGGGAGGCCGCGGCGGCCAGGAACTCGGGCGCGGGCAGCGCCTTGCGGTCCAGCTTGCCCGACGGGGTGACGGGCATGGCGTCGAGCACGGTCAGCGCCGAGGGCACCATGTAGCCGGGCAGCCGGCCGCGCGCGGTGTCGAGCACCCGGGCGGCGTCGACGGCGGTGTCGGCGGTGAGATAGGAGACCAGGCGCGGGATTCCGCGCTCGTCGTGGTGGACCAGGGTGAGCGCGAACGTGACGCCCGGGTGCGCGGCCAGCACATGGTCGATCTCGGCGAGTTCGATGCGGAAGCCGCGGATCTTGATCTGGTCGTCGGCGCGGCCCAGGAAGCGCAGCTGCCCGGTGCCGTCGGAGACCACCAGATCGCCGGTGCGGTACATGCGTTCGCCGCGACGGCCGTGCGGGTTGGCCGGGAAGCGTTGCGCGGTCAGGGCGTGCCGGCCCAGGTAGCCGCGGGCCAGGCCGGGCCCGGACAGGTACAGCTCCCCCGCCACGCCCGGCGGCACCGGGTGCAGGCGGCCGTCGAGCACGAACAGCCGCATCCCGCGCACGGGCAGGCCGATCGGCACGGGCTGCCCGGCCACCATGGGTCCGGTGGCGGTGGCGGCGACGGTGGCCTCGGACGGGCCGTACATGTTGTGCATGCGCCGGGCGGGCTGCCCGGGCCGTGAGTCCGGTGCGGTCCACACCGTCACCAGATCCTCGGGGCAGGCCTCGCCACCGACGATGACGGCTTCCAGCTGGGGCAGGTCGCCGGCGGGCACGGTGCCCAGGGCGGCGGGGGTGACGAACGCGTGCGTCACACGCTCCTCGCGCAGGATGCGCGCGAGCTCCTCACCGCCGAAGACGCCCGCGGGCACGACCACGATGGTGGCCCCGGCCGCGAAGCCGAGCAGCAGCTCCAGCACCGAGGCGTCGAAGCTGGGCGACGAGAAGTGCAGGGTGCGAGCCGAATCGGTGACCTTGAACAGATGCATCTGCTCGTGCGCCAGCGAGGCGATGCCCGCGTTGGTGACCACCACGGCCTTGGGCTTGCCGGTGGAGCCGGAGGTGTAGATGAGGTAGGCCGGGCCGGCGGTGCGCAGCGGGTGGTGGCGTTCGATGTCGGTGACCGCGGTGTCGGGGAACTGCGCGCATTCCGCGCCGAGCTGTTCGGAGCCGAGCAGCAGCCAGTCCACGTAGCTCTTGCGGTGCCGTCCCCGGTTGCCGGGCCAGGTGGTCGGCATGTCCGGTCGCCGTTCGGCATTGGTGATGCCGAGCATGGCCCCGGAGTCGGCGAGCATGTGGGCGATGCGGTCCGACGGGTAGTCGGGGTCGATGGGCACGTAGGCGGCGCCGGTCTTGGCGACCGACCACACCGCGAGGATGCTGTCGAGGCTGCGTGGCAGCGCGACGGCGACGACGACCTCGGGTCCGGCGCCGTGCTCGATCAGCACCCGCGCCAAGCGGTTCGAGCGTTCGTCGAGTTCGCGGTAGCTGGTGTCCTCGCCCAGGTAGCGCACGGCCACCGCGTCGGGGACGCGTTCGGCGGTGTCGGTGAGCATCCGGGCCAGGGTGGTGGCGGGTTCGCCGGGCGCACCCATGATGGGCACCAGTTTCGCGGTCTCGCGCACGTCCAGCAGCGGCAGGTCGCCGACCGGCAGCGCGGGCTCGGTGACCGCGGCGGCCAGCAACGCGCCGAAGCGGCGGGCGATGGCCGCGACTGTGGCGTGATCGAAAACATCGGCGGCGTAACCGAATTCGGCCGACAGCCCGGCGTCCTCGGCCGGGGTCCCGGACGGCTCGTGCACGGTCAGCTGCAAGTCGAACTTGGCGACGTCGGTGGCCATCGGCACCACTTCGCTGTCCACGCCGGGCAGGTCGACCCGCGTCTCGGGGCCGTTGTCGTAGGACAGCATGACCTGGAACAGCGGGTGCCGCGACGCCGACCGCTCCGGATTGACCACCTCCACGAGCCGCTCGAACGGGACGTCGGCATTGGCGAAGGCGTTGAGGTCGGTGTCGCGGACCTCGGTGAGCATGCGGTCGAATCCGGCGGCCGGATCCACCCGGGTGCGCAGCACCAGGGTGTTGACGAACATGCCGACCAGATCGTCGAGCGCGGGGTCGCTGCGCCCGGCGATCGGGGTGCCGATGGCGATGTCGGCGGTATTGCACAGGCGCGAGAGCACCACGGCCAGCGCGGCGTGCAACACCATGAAGGTGCTGACTCCGCGGTCGTGGGCAACGGTGGCCAGGGCGCGGCGGACCTCGGCGGGGATGGTGAATTCGACGGTCCCGCCGTCGGTCGAGCGCTGCCGCGGACGCGGGCGGTCCAGGGGCAGGTCCAGCTGGTCGGGCAGGTCGGCGAGGGCGGCGCGCCAGTAGGCCAGCTGCCGGGCCAGGGCGCTGGCCGGGTCGGTCTCGTCGCCGAGCAGTTCCCGTTGCCACAGTGCGAAATCGGCGTACTGCACCGGCAGCGGCGTCCACACCGGGGCCTCGCCCTGGGCGCGGGCGGCGACCGCGGTCATCAGGTCCTTGGTGAGCGGGTCGATCGACCAGCCGTCACCGCTGATGTGGTGCAGCACGACCAGCAGCAGGTGGGTGTCGGGGCCGGTGCGGTACAACGCCACCCGCACGGGGGCCTGACTGCGCAGATCGAAACCGTACCCGGCGAATTCGGTGGCCAGTGCGACGGCGTCGGCGTCCACGGTGGCGTCGATCGGGTCGAGGGTGAGCGGGATCTCGGCGGCCGGGTGGACGAGCTGGCAGGGCCCGTCGGGGGTGTCGGGGAAGGTGGTGCGCAGGCTCTCGTGCCGTTCCAGCACGTCGACCAGTCCGGCGCGCAGGGCCGGGATGTCCAGCGGCCCGGTCAGTTTCACCGCGAACGGCATATTGTAGGCGGCCGCGTGCTCGGCGAACCGGTTGAGGATCCACAGCCGCTGCTGGGCCAGGGACAGCGGAATCTGCTGCGGCCGTGGCCCGGCCGTCAGCAGCGGCTCGGGGCGCGCGGTTCCGTCGAGCTGCGCGGCGGAGAGCCGGGCGGCGAGCGCGGCCACGGTGGAGGTTTCGAACAGGTCGCGAATGGTGAGCGAGACGCCGAGCGCGGCATTGACGCGCGCCATGGCGCGGGCCGCGGTCAGCGAGTTGCCGCCCAGGTCGAAGAAGCTGTCCTGGACGTCGAGTTCGTCGGTGCCGAGCACCTCGGCGAAGATGCCGAGCAGCTGGCGTTCCATCTCGGTGCTGGGCTCGGCCGCGGGCCGGTCGGGGCGCCGGGCCCCCGCGTCCGGCTCGGGCAGCGCCTTGCGATCCACTTTGCCGTTGGCGCTCAGCGGTAGTTCGTCGAGGACCAGAACGACCGAGGGCACCATATAGCCGGGCAGGGTGCGGCGCAGCCCGGCGGTGAGCTCGATGGGGTCCAGCACCTCGACACCGGGGCCGGCGACCGCGTAGCCGACCAGCTCGTCGCCGCCGCGGCCGCGGCGGGCCACGCACACCGCGCGCGCGACCCGGGGGTCGGCGAGCAGGGCGGCCTCGATCTCGCCGAGTTCGATGCGCAGGCCGCGCACCTTGACCTGGAAGTCGCTGCGGCCCAGGTACTCCAGCACGCCGGTGCCACCGTTGCCGCGCCAGCGCACCAGGTCACCGGTGCGGTACATGCGGGCGCCGGGGGTGAAGGGGTTGGCCACGAACCGGTCGCCGGTGAGGGCGGCGCGGCCCAGGTAGCCGCGGGCCAGCTGCACGCCCGCCAGGTAGAGCTCGCCGACCACGCCGGGGGCGACGGGCTGCAGGCGAGCGTCGAGGACGTAGGTGCGGGTGTTCCAGACGGGCGCGCCGATCGGCACGTCGGTGGCGCCGGGCGTGCAGTGCCAGGCGGTGACGTCGACGGCGGCCTCGGTGGGCCCGTAGAGGTTGTGCAGTTGCGGCGCTTCGGGTCCGGTGCCCAGGGCGGCGTGGAACTCGGCGACGGTGGCGGCGGGCAGCGCCTCACCGCTGCAGAACACCCGCGCCAGGCCGGTGCAGCCGCTCACCTCGGTGTCGGTGAGGAACACCGACAGCATCGACGGCACGAAATGGGCCGTGGTGACGCCCTTCTCGGCGATGACCTGGGCCAGGTAGGCCGGATCGCGGTGTCCGTCGGGGGCGGCGATGACCAGGCGGGCGCCGATCTGCAAGGGCCAGAAGAACTCCCACACCGACACGTCGAAGGTGGCGGGCGTCTTCTGCAGCACGACGTCGGAGGGGTCGAGCGGGTAGGCGTGCTGCATCCAGCGCAGCCGGTTCACGATGGCGGCGTGGCTGACGCCGACACCCTTGGGCTTGCCGGTGGAGCCGGAGGTGAAGATGACGTACGCCAGGTGGTCGGCACGCAGCGGGGCGGTGCGGTCGGCGTCGGTGACCGGGCGGCCGGAGTGCGCGGCCAGATCGGCGGTGTCGATGTCGAATCGCGGTGCGAGATCGGGCAGTTCGATGCCGTCGGCGGCGGTGGTGAGCACGCACAGCGGCCGTCCCTGTTCGAGGACGGCGGCGATGCGGTCGGCCGGGTGGTCGGAATCGATGGGCAGGTAGGCCGCGCCCGCCTTGATGACGGCGTACATGCCGACCAGCAGGTCGAGGCCGCGGCGCATGGCCAGGCCGACGAGGGTGTCGGGGCCCGCGCCGCGCGCGACGAGTTCGCGGGCGAGGCGGTTGGCGCGCTCGTCGAGGGCGCTGTAGGTGAGCGTCTCGTCCTCGAAGTCCAACGCGATCCGGTCGGCGGACATGGCCGCCCGCTCGGCGAACAGCCCGGCCAGGGTGCCCTCCTGGGGGGCGACCTCGGTCGAATTCCATTCGTGCAGGACGTGTTCGCGTTCCAGGTCGGTGAGCACCGGCATGTCCACGACCACGGATTCGGGTGCGGCGGAGACGAATCGGCCCAGATAGTCCAGGAACCGGCTGTGGTGCATCGACAGTTCGATGTCGCCGTAGAGGCGCGGGTTGGCCTCGAAGTCGATGTGGGTGCGGTCGCCCAGGCCGTTGTAGAGGTTGATCGAGAGGTCCTCGACCGGGCCGGTGGACAGCACGTTGATCGAGCCCATCAGGCTGCCGAACTTCAGCTCGCTGTGGAAGAGCATGAGGTTGACCATGGGCCCGAAGAAGCCGCGCGAATCGCGCGAATAGCCGCAGTCGCGGCGGATGTCGTCACTGCGGTAGCGCTGGTGGCGCAGCGCGCCGGTGATCTGCAGTTCGACCGCGCGCACGGTGTCTGCGACGGTTTCGGCGCCGGTGAACTGCACGCGGATGGGCACCACGTTCGACACCACACCGGCCGAACGCCGCAGCGCCACGGTGGTGCGCGCGGAGACGGGCAGGCTGAGCACCACGTCCTGGGTGCCGGTGACCGCGCGCACGTAGCCGGCCAGGGCGGCGACGAACAGCGCGGAGGAGTTGGAGCCGAACGCGGTGGCGGCGGCCTCGATATCGGCCTCGACCTCGGGGGTGAGAACGGCGGTGGCGCTGCGGCGTCCGGCGTCGGAGATCGGGGCGACAGTGCCGTTGGCGGACAGCGTGAGTGGTTCGCCGACTCCGGCGAGCTGGGCGCGCCAGTAGTCGCCGTCGGAGACGAAGCGGGTGGTGTCGCGGTAGCGGTTCTCGTCGCCGTAGATGGTGGCCAGCGGTGTGGCGCGGGAGACCGTCGGTTCGGTGTGGTCCTCGAGCGCGGTGTAGATCTCGGCGGCGCGGGTGGTGGCGTTCATGGCGCCGTAGCCGTCGATCACGATGTGGTGGCCGCGGGTGTACCAGATCCAGTCGGCGTCGCCGATCTGGATCACCACATTGGTGGTGAGCGGGTCGTGCTCGATGTCGATGGGCGAGCTGGCGTGCTCGTGCATCCACTCGTGGGCCGCGGCGCGCGGGTCCGGCTCGCCGCGCAGGTCGACCCGGCCCCAGCCGGGGCGGCGCTCGAGGTCGACCACCTGGTGCGGGACGCCGTCGATCTCGAGCAGGCGGACGTGGCCGACCTCGCTCTCGGCGCCGAAGCGTTCGATGGCGTAGAGCAGCCGGCCGACGTCGAGGTCGCCGTGGATCTCGACGAACTGCGCGATGGTGAGGGGAATATCCGGCCTGATTCGCTGGGCGTACCAGAGGGCTGTCTGCGCTGGGGAGAGCACGAAAGGTTGGGCCGAGAATTCACCCGAAGAACATTGGTCGACACGGTCGGTGGCCAATGAACTCATCAAACACTCCGTTCTGACGCTGTAGACGCAACTCCCCGAGCCCCGAAAGAGTGATCACAAGGTCCTGGATGCCCGGCGTGCGCGCGCATGCGCGAGCCGTAGGACGTGATCCACGTCCTATGATTCGGAGCATCCCGCCGAGTGGATCGGTGGTGATCTCGAGTTGCCGCAACGAACAGCGTTGGCGGAACGCGGCTTTAGTTCAGTTACCGAACAGCAAACCTCACAGTATGCGCCCAACTCGCATAATGGAACGGTTTTGATTCGGACCTATCGGGAAATTCAACAAGCCCTGGCAACGAACTGGCGAATCTCAGTCGCCGAGTACGGGAACGGCCCTCACACACGTGCCCGCGGTACCACGCCGGATGAATTGTCCGGCCGTCCGGTTGGTTATGACCGATTCAGATTTCACCCGCGCGGGGTGCTATAACGCCTCCGGAACAGCGCGGCCGCTGTAGCAGCCGCGGCCAGAATACACACAACAGTCTCGGGCGTGGGGCCCAAACGGGACGCGAGTGTCGTGTTGTCCCGCAGCGGCAACGTCGCGACCAGCGCCGCCGGCTCGAACTGCGGCGTCTGCTGCCGGATCACGCCATCGGCGGTGATCATGGCGCTGACGCCGGTGGTCACCGACACCACCACCGCGCGGCCGTGCTCGACCGCGCGCACCCGCGACATGGCCAGCTGCTGATAGGTCATCTCGCTGCGGCCGAAGGTGGCGTTGTTGGACGGCACGGTGAGCAGTTGCGCGCCCGCGCGCACCGACTCCTGGAAAGCACGATCGAAGGTGACCTCGTAACAGGTGGCCACGCCGATCGCGACCGGGGCGCCACCGCCGGCGGGCCGCACGTGCACCACGCCGTCGCCGGTGCCGGGCACGAAATAGCCCGCGCGGTCGGCGTATTCGGAGAAGTGACGGAAGAACTCCCGGTAGGGCAGGTATTCGCCGAAGGGCTGGATGATCTTCTTGTCGTGGCGCTCGGCCGGGCCGGAATCGCCGTTCCACACGATGACCGAGTTGGTGGTGGTGCGGTCGGCGTTCACGAGCACCGCGCCCACCAGGATGGGGGCCTTCACCGCGACCGACGCCTGCGAGATCTCCTGCGCCGCATCGGCGTTGCGCAGCGGATCGATATCGGAGGAGTTCTCCGGCCAGATCACCACGTCCGGCTGCGGGGCCTTCCCGGCCGCGATGTCGCGGGCGAGTTCCTCGGTGCGCTTGACGTGATTGTCGAGAACCGCGCGGCGCTGGGCATTGAAGTCCAGGCCCAGGCGCGGCACGCTGCCCTGGATGGCGGCGACCGTGATCGGCCGGTTGCCGTCCTCCGGGCCGGGCAGCGCGGTCCGGAGGATCACTCCGGCGAGGGGAACTATAGCCACAAGCATTGCCGCAGCAACAATCCGGTTCCACGATGTGAGATGCGATGCTCCCCATCTGGGAGAATCCGATGTGGCCCCGGCCACTCCTCCGCTATCGCTTGCGCGGGCGGTGAGGCGGCCCGGCAATCCCGCGGCGAGCGCGGCGAGTCCGGTGCCGGTGAGCGCCACCGCGAAACTCACCAGCGGCGCACCGCCCACCATCGCGTACGGCAGGTACCAGCCGTCGGCCTGCCCGAAAGCCAGCTTCCCCCAGGGAAACCCGCCGAACGGGAAACTGGCGCGTCCCCATTCGGTGAGCGACCACACCGTCGCCACCCACAGCGGCCACCCCGGCAGGGTCGCCACCCACCGGGTCAGCAGCCCGAAAAGCCCGACATAGACGGCACATACGGCCGACAGGGCGAGCCACGGCGCGGGCCCGACATAGATCCCGGTCCACGGCAGGAGCGGCAGGAAGAACGCGAGCCCCGCGACGTACCCGTACCCGAATCCCGCACGGGCCCGGCCGGTTCCACGCACCACGAGCGTCAGGATCGCGATCCCGACCGGCGCGAGGAACCACAGGGTCCGCGGCGGGAAGCTCGCGTACAGCAGCAATCCGGCCATGACCGCCGCGAGGAGTCGCGCCGACCTCGGCCACCGCGCGGCCACCGCGGTGACCGCCGCGATCGACCTGCCGACCCTCGACGCCGGCGGCGCGGCGCCGGCGGCCGAACCGTCCGCGCGCGAGCCGGATTCGGGCGCACCGCCCGGATCGGCGGCGGAATCCGCTGCGCGCAGGTGGTTCTCGGGATCGGTGTCAGGCTTCATGGATGGTGACCCCGCGGTGCACGGTGCGCAGGCACTGCGGCAGGGTGGCGGCCGGGCCGAGCGGCGGCAGGCCGGGGACACGGGAGCGCGGGTCGGTGGACCAGCGCTGGACGGTGTCGGCGGCGGCCGCGACGACCAGTTCGCGGGAGTCCCAGATCGCGTAGGAGGCGGGTGCGCCGGGGACCAGGGTTCCGGCGACGCCGTCGCGGACGCCGCCCGCGCGCCAGGCGCCCCGGGTTGCGGCGGCGAAGGCGGCGCGCGGGGAGATCTGGTGGCCGGGGGTGCGGTGGTTGACCGCGGCGCGCAGCGCTTCCCACGGGTTCAGGGCGGTGACCGGGGCGTCGGAGCCGATGGCGAGGGAGATGCCCGCGGCGGCCATGGCGGCGAACGGGTTCAGGGTGGCGGCCCGGTCCGCGCCGAGGCGGGTGGCGTACATGCCGTCGGGGCCGCCCCAGGCGGCGTCGAATCCCGGTTGGACGCTGGCGATCACGCCCCAGGCGGCGAGCTTGGCGATCTGGTCGGCCGTCATCATCTCGGCGTGTTCGAGCCGGTGACCGCGCGAGGCGACGGCCGGTCCGCCGAGGGCCTCCACGGCCCGTTCGAATCCGGTGACGACCGCGTCCATGGCGGCGTCGCCGATGACGTGGAAACCGGTCTGGATGCCGGCTTCGGTGCAGGCGAGCACGTGGGCCGCGATGGCTTCGGCGTCGAGGTAGGAGGTGCCGGTGCTGTCGCGGTCGGCGTAGGACTCGCGCAACCAGGCGGTGTGCGAGCCGATGGCCCCGTCGACGAACAGATCGCCGCCCAGGGCGTGCACGCCGAGTTCCTTGACCAGGGTGCGGGCTTCGTCGGCGGTGCGGACGGCCTGCCCCCAGTAGGCGCGGACCTCGACGCCGTGGGTGAAGTCGAGGAGTTCGCGCACGTCGTCGGCGCCGGAGATCTCGGGTCCCGCGCATTCGTGCACGGCCACAACCCCGTTGGCGGCGGCCGAGTCCAGTGCCGCCCGCCGGGCCGTGTCCCGTTGCGCCCGGCTCAGTGCGCCCAGCGCGGCCCCGCGCACCCGGTGGTGGGCGTCCCCGCGCAGCGGCTCGCCGCGGGTGAACCCGTCGGCCTCGGCGATTCCGGCGACGGCGTCGAGCAGCGCGGTCGAGGCGACGGCCGAATGCGCGTCCACGCGAGCCAGATACACCTGTCGTCCCGGGGCGGCGGCGTCGAGGTCCTCGCGGGTCGGGGCCCGGCCCTCGGCCCAGCGGGTCTCGTCCCAGCCCTCGCCGAGGATCACGCCGTCGGGGTGGCCGGAGGCGAAGTCCCGCACCAGTTCCAGACAGTCCCGCAGTGAACCGGCCTGCGCCAGATCGAGTCCCGTCAGCTTCAACCCGAGCGCGGTGACGTGCACGTGCGGGTCGACGAATCCCGGCGCGACGAATGCCCCGTCGAGGTCGATGATCTCCGCGTCCGGATGCAGCGCCCGCCCCGGCTTGTCCAGCCCGACCCACACCACGGTCCCGTCGGTGACGGCCATGGCCGTCGCGTCAGGATTGCTCGAACTGTAGATACGGCCGCCGACCAGCAACTGGGTACTCACGACTGCCCAGTCTGCCGCACGGCCCGCCGGTCCCGGCAATCGCACTCGCCGACTGTGACCAGGACCCCGTTCGCAACGCCGCGGGGCCGATCACCGTGCTGGTGATCGGCCCCGCGGGCGGTAGGCATCGACGTGTGGGTTCCCCGCTCAGCGGGGATCGATCATCTTGTATCCGTTGCCCTGACCGTCGTCGTAGTACTCGGTGACCACGGTCGCGTCGATGACCTCGCCGTCGGGATCGATCACCACATTGCGGTACCCGTACGGTCCGACGGCGGTGGCGACCCGGTTCAGCCGGCGCGCCGCGAAGGCGGCCACGATCGGGCGGAGCAGGAATCGGGTGAACGGCAGCAGCGCCAGCAGGCCGAGCGCGGTGGTGAGCAGGCCGGGCACGAACATCAGGACCGCGCCCACGCCGACCAGCGCGCCGTCGGCGACGGCGGTGCTGGGTTCGAGTTCACCGCGCGCGGCGCGGCGGAATCCCTCGAACACGCGGCGGCCCTGCGAGCGCACGAGCACCAGACCCACGGCCGATCCGGCCAGCAGCAGCAGAATCGTGGGGAAGACGCCGATGAGGTGGCCGACCCCGATCAGGGTGGCGATCTCGGCGGCGAACCAGGCGAGGAACAACAGGGCGGGCATCAGGCGATCCTTTCGATCGGTCTACCCCTGACAACGCGCGAGGCCCCGATTTTTCTCCCGGGTGCGGTCCCGGTCACAGCGGTCAGGCGCCGCCGGGCCGGACCAGGCCGGTCTCGTAGGCCAGGACGACGGCCTGGACCCGGTCGCGGAGGCCGAGTTTGGTGAGGACGCGGCCGACGTGGGTTTTGACGGTGGCCTCGGAGAGGTAGAGGGCGCCCGCGATCTCGGCGTTGGAGCGGCCCGCGGCGATGTGTTCGAGGACCTCGCGTTCGCGGGCGGTGAGGACGTCGAGGACGCCGGGGTCGCGCCCGGCGGCCGGGTCCTCGGCGATGAGGCGGTCGAGCAGGCGTTTGGTGACCTTCGGGGAGACGACGGCGTCGCCGGCGGCGACGCTGCGGATGGCGGAGATGAGGTCTTCGGGCGGGGTGTCCTTGAGCAGGAAGCCGCTGGCTCCCGCGCGCAGCGCGCCGAGGGCGTGTTCGTCGAGGTCGAAGGTGGTCATGACGAGAACGCGGCTGCCGCAGCCGGATTCGATGATGCGGGCGGTGGCAGTGACGCCGTCGGTGACGGGCATGCGGACATCCATGAGCACCACGTCGGGAACGAGTTCGGTGGCGCGGGCGATGGCGGTGGCGCCGTTGTCGGCCTCCCCCACCACGTCGATGTCGGGGTGCGCGCCGAGCACCATTCGCAATCCGGCGCGCATGAGTTCCTGGTCATCGACGACGAGCACGGTGATCGGCACGCCCCCAACCTATCCGGCGGTGGGACGCGGGCGGATAGCCGGGCGGCGACCCACACCGGTCGGTGCGGGTGGGCGGCTCAGTCCGGCATGTCGTCGCGATCGAGGGGGATGGTGGCGCGGACGGTCCAGCCGCCGTGCGGATTCCGGCCCGTGGTGAGGGTGCCGCCCAGGACGGCGATGCGTTCGCGCATGCCGACCAGGCCCAGGCCGCTGCCGGGGATGCGGCTGGCGAGCACGGGCGGGGCGGCGGTGGCGGATCCGGCGGGGCAGCCGCTGTCGGGGGGTGGGGTGAGCGGGGCGCCGCCGGTGTCGGTGATGTCGAGCAGGACATCGGTGTCGCTGCGGGTGACGCGGACTTCGGCGCGCGGGTCGGGTCCGGCGTGGCGCAGGGTGTTGGTGAGTGATTCCTGCACGATGCGGTGGATGCCGAGGCTGACCTCGGGGGTGACGGTGTCGAGTTCGCCGCGCAGTTCGAGGGAGACGTCGAGTCCGGCGCCGCGCATCATGTCGGCGACCTTGGCGATGCCCGCGGTGCCGTGCTGCGGAAGTTGTTCGGGCGCATGCTCGGTGCGCAGCAGCTCGACGGTGCGGCGCAGTTCGCGCAGGGCTTCGCGGCCGGTGCCGGCGATGGTGGTGAGCGCTTGCTCGGCGGTGTCGGGGTCGTGGCGCAGGGCGTAGCGGGCGCCGTCGGCTTGGACGATGATGACGCTGACCGCGTGCGCGACCACGTCGTGCAGTTCGCGGGCGATGCGGGTGCGTTCGACGGCGACGGCGTCGTGGGCGCGGCGTTCGCGGTCGTAGTCGGCGACGGCCAGGCGGGCGGCGACCTCGGCGTCGTAGGCGTGGCGGGCGCCGACGAATTCGGCGAGGGTCCAGCACAACGCGTAGTAGAGGGCGTTGAACAGGATGTCGGTGCCCTCTGGTTTGCCGATGGCGGCCGCGGCGACGACCCCGTCGATGAGCAGGATCACCAGGTAGACGAGTCCTTGGCGGCGGCCGACGTACGCGACGAGGGTGTAGAGCATGATGCCCAGGCCCAGCAGCGCGGGGTGCACGGCGTGGTCGCTGACGCTCCAGTGCACCAGCGACGCGGTCATCGACAGCACGACCATGGCGGCCGCGGCGGCGCGGGTGTGGGTGCGGCGGAACACGATCGGCAGCGGCAGCAGCACGCTGAGCACGAGATAGGTGGGTCTGTACTGGCTGTTGCTCAGGGCGAGCACATCGATGACGAACAACAGCAGCGCGACCGCCGAATCGGTGATCAGCGGTTTTCCGCGCAGCCAGAGACTGAATCGGCGCACCCGTCCACCCTACGGGCCGGTTCGCTGCCGACTCGCTGACAGACCCGACGGTTTGAATCGAGGTGGCGGCGTCTGGTTGGGTCGCGGAGTGAGCATTGCGGACTGGGCGATCCTGTTGACCGCGGCGACAGCGGCCGGCTGGGTCACGCCGTGGTCGGCGGCGGCGGGCTGATCGTGCTGCCGACCCTGTTCGTGGTGCTGCCCGGCCTGGCTCCCCAGACGGCGCTGGGCACCAACAAGATCGCGGCGTTCTCGGGCACCAGCGCGGCGGTGTTCACCTTCGCCCGCAAGGTGCCGATGCGCTGGAAGGTGCTGATCCCGGGCGCGCTCATCGCGGCCGTGGCGGCCGCGTGCGGTTCGGCGGCGGTGGCCCTCATCGACCGCGAGTACTTCATCCCGATCGTCATGGTGGTGCTGATCGGGGTGGCGGTGTTCGTGACGCTGCGCCCCTCGATCGGGGTGACCATGGCCACCCATCCCCCGACCCGCCGCAAGACCATCCTGGTGGTGGCGCTGGCCGCGGGCCTGATCGGCCTCTACGACGGCATTCTCGGGCCGGGCACGGGCACGTTCCTGATCATCACCTTCGCCACCCTGCTCGGCACCGAGTTCGTACGGGCCGCGGCCATGGCGAAGGTCGTCAACTGTGGATCCAACCTGGGTTCGCTGCTGTTCCTGGCGAGCACGGGTCACGTGCTGTGGGCGCTGGGCCTGTCCATGGCGGTGGCGAACGTGGCCGGTTCGATCGCCGGGTCCCGCATGGCCCTGGCCAAGGGCGCCGGTTTCGTCCGGGTCGTGCTGCTGGTGGTGGTCACCGCCATGGTGATCCGCCTGGGCTGGCAGCAGTTCGGCTGACCGATTCAGACCCGGGCGAGCCGGTGCACCGAGCTCAGGGGGCGAAAGGCTTCAGGCTCCGGGCGTAGTGGAACGTCGGCGATCACCGGTAGGTGGTCGGCGGGCAGCTCCGGGGCGGGCTGGGACAGCCACGGCGCCAGCACCTTCGAGGTGGTCTCCTGGATCTTGCGTTGCAGCGCTTCGCCGTCCTCGAGGCCGGGCCGCTGGAACAGCACGGTCAACGCCCCGGACACCGCGCCGACGACCGCGCCGACCAGGGCGGCCGCGCCGACGTCGTCGAGTTCCTCGGGGAACGCGGCGCGCAGCTGACGCGCGATCTCCTGCTGGGACGCGAGCTGAGCGTAGGCGGCCCGGCCCGACACGGCGGGCACGGTGCGCGACACCTGGGCGCGCAGGACGGCGATGCGGGCGGCGAGGTCGTCGCCGAGGTGGTCACCGGGATTGTCACCGGCGGCGCGCAGCGCGCGCAGCAGCACCTCGACGGGGCGTTCCCCGGGGCGGCGGGTGGCGATGGCGCGCACGGCGGCCTGCACGCGTTCGTCCGGCTCGGGGAACAATAGTTCCTCTTTGCTGGCGAAGTAGTTGAAGAACGTCCGGGTGCCGACTTCGGCGGCGGCCGCGATGTCGGCGACGGTGGCCGCCTCGTATCCTCGGCTCTCGAACTGTTCTACGGCGGCTTCGAGCAGGGCTCGGCGGGTGCGTTCCCGTTTGCGATCGCGGAGTGCGGATGGCGGCACGCGGGCAGACAGTACGGCATCCGATCGGCAATCCGCGGAATGTCAGGCCGTTGAGCGTGCCGTTTCCCGGTGTGCTCCTTCGCACTTCGCGCATCGTTGCAGCGTATGCAGTTGTGCGCGGCATGAATTTCGGTCGGGCTGCGTGGTTTCTTGAACCCCCGGCGTGTCGCCCTCTAGCGTGGTGCGGGTGAGCATCGCTACCAAGGTCATCGACGGCCAGTTCCGCGCGCTGCCGCTGTCCGCGCTCGCCGACGCCGCGTTGAGCGCGGCCCGGGCGGCCGGGGCCGAGTACGCGGACCTGCGGGTGCATCGACTCGTGCAGCAGTCCATCAGGTTGCGTGACGGCCGCGTCGAATCGGTGTCCGACAGTACCGATCTCGGGTTGGCGGTGCGCGTGATCGTCGACGGCACCTGGGGTTTCGCCTCGCACGCCGATCTCACCGCCGAGACCGCCGCCCAGGTGGCGCGGCGCGCGGTGACGGTGGCGCGGACCCTGCGCGCACTCAATCGCGAACGCGTGGAACTGGCTCCGGAGCCGCGCTACGACGACGCGGAGTACGTCTCCGCCTACGACGTCGACCCCTTCGAGGTGCCGACGCCGGAGAAAGTGGCGCTGCTGCTGGACTATTCGGGGCGGCTGAGTTCGGCCGACGGCGTGGATCACGTGACGGCGGCGGTGCTGCAGGTCAAGGAGCAGACCTTCTACGCCGACACCTTCGGCTCGCGCATCACCCAGCAGCGGGTGCGGCTGCACCCGCAGTTCGAGGCCATCACCGTCGATCCGGCGGCGGGCGTGTTCGAGACCATGCGCACCCTGGCCGCCCCGGCCGGGCGCGGCTGGGAGTACGTGACCGGCGCGGACGGACACTGGGACTGGGCGGGCGAACTCGCGCGGATGCCGGAGTGGCTGGCGGAGAAGGTGAAGGCCCCCACCGTCGAGGCGGGCCCCACCGATCTGGTCATCGACCCGACCAACCTGTGGCTCACCATCCACGAGTCCATCGGCCACGCCACCGAATACGACCGGGCCATCGGCTACGAATCGGCCTACGCGGGAACCTCGTTCGCCACCCCCGACCTGCTCGGCACGCTGCGCTACGGCACCCCGATCATGCACGTCACCGGTGACCGCACCCAGGAACACGGCCTGGCCACCGTCGGCTGGGACGACGAGGGCGTGGCCGGGCAGCGCTGGGATCTGGTGCGCGACGGCGTGCTGGTCGGCTACCAGCTCGACCGGGTGTTCGCGCCCAAGCTGGGCCTGGAACGCTCCAACGGCTGCTCCTACGCCGATTCCGCGCACCACGTGCCGATCCAGCGCATGGCCAATGTGTCACTGCAACCCGATCCCGAGCGCGACACCAGCACCGCCGAGCTCATCTCCCGGGTAGAGAACGGTCTCTACATCGTCGGCGACAAGTCGTGGTCGATCGATATGCAGCGCTACAACTTCCAGTTCACCGGTCAGCGTTTCTTCCGGATCCGCGACGGCGAGCTGGCCGGGCAGGTGCGCGATGTCGCCTACCAGGCCACCACCACCGACTTCTGGGGTTCGATGGAGGCCGTCGGCGGGCCCTCGACCTGGGTGCTGGGCGGGGCGTTCAACTGCGGCAAGGCGCAACCCGGTCAGGTGGCGGCAGTCTCGCACGGCTGCCCGTCGGTGCTGGTGCGCGGCATCAATGTTCTCAATACCCGCGCCGAAGCCGGACAGTAGGAAAGGACCGACACGGTGAGTGTGCTCCCCGCCCCCGAGGTCGTCGAACGCGCGCTGCGAGCCTCGCGCGCCGACGAGACCATGGTGATCGTCACCGACGCGCACGAGGCGTCGCTGCGCTGGGCCGGAAACTCCATGACCACCAACGGTTCCTCGGTGGCGCGCGACTGGGCGGTGATCTCGGTGTTCCGGGAGGGCCCGACCGTCGCGCGGGTCGGCAGTGTGAGTTCCACCAGCGTGGATCCCGCCGAGATCGAGGCCGTGGTGCGGGCCGGCGAACAGGCCGCCCGCGACGCCGAGCCGGCGCGCGACGCCATGCCGCTGCTGGATCCCGACGCCGTCGACGCCGACACCCTGGACCGGCTGCTGGACTGGGACGGCGATCCGGCGACCACCGACATCAGCGTGTTCACCACGCTGGCAAGCGATCTCGCCGCCGGTTTCGACGGCACCGACCGCCTCTACGGATTCGCCCACCACCAGATGCATTCCACCTGGCTGGGCACCTCCACCGGGTTGCGGCGGCGCTGGGTGCAGCCGACGGGTTCGGTGGAGATCAACGGCAAGCGCGGTGAGGGCGCGGAGCTGGCCAGCGCGTGGGTCGGCACCGGCACCACCGATTTCGCCGATGTCGACACCCCGGGTCTGCTGGCGGAGCTGTCGCGGCGGCTGGACTGGTCCAAGCGGCGCGTCGAGCTGCCCGCGGGCCGCTACGAGACGCTGCTGCCGCCCTCGGCGGTCGCGGATCTGATGATCTACATGGCCTGGTCCATGGAGGGCCGCGGCGCGCACGAGGGCCACACCGCCTTCTCCCGTGCGGGCGGCACCCGAATCGGGGAGCGGCTCACCGGGATTCCGCTGACCCTGTCCTCGGATCCGAGCGCGGCGGGTTTGGAGTACCGGCCGTTCGTGGCGACGCCGTCGTCATCGGAGTCGCTGTCGGTGTTCGACAACGGCCTGACCGCGCGGCGCACCGACTGGGTGCGCGAGGGCGTGATCGAGTCGCTGGTGTATCCGCGCGCCACCGCCGCCGAATTCGACGCCCCCGTCACGCTGCCCGGCGAGAACCTGCTCATGACCGGCGGCGGCGACGCCACCCTGACCGACATGATCGCGCGCACCGAGCGCGGTCTGCTGCTGACCTGCCTGTGGTACATCCGCGAGGTGGATCCGGCCACCCTGCTGCTCACCGGCCTCACCCGCGACGGCGTCTACCTGGTCGAGAACGGTGAGGTGACCGGGGCGGTCAACAACTTCCGCTTCAACGAGAGCCCGCTGGACCTGCTGCGCCGGGTCAGCGAGGCGGGCCGCACCGAGATCACGCTGCCGCGCGAGTGGAAGGACTGGTTCACCCGGACCGCCATGCCGCCGTTGCGGATTCCCGATTTCCACATGTCCTCGGTGAGCCAGGCGACCTGAGCGGAGCGGCCGCACGGGTTCCCGGAATCTCTTTCGGGGATGAACGATGATTTCAGGAGAGTCGCGCCGACTTACCAGCAGAGACGGCGAAACTCGCCGATCCGTTCCCTCCCGAAGGAGCACGGCCATGAGCAAGGTAGTCACCGGCGCGAGCATGTCCCTCGACGGATTCATCGCGGGCCCCGGCGAAACCGGTTTCGAGCACCTGTTCGCCTGGTACCAGAGCGGCGACGTGCCGATCGCCAGCACCCACCCCGAGATCCCGTTCACCCTGACCGCCTCCGACGCCGAATACCTGCGGGCCTGGCTGGACGGGGTCGGGGTGTACGTGGTCGGCAAGCGGCTGTTCACCCTCACCGACGGCTGGGGCGGGGTGCATCCGGCGGACAAGCCGATCGTGGTGGTCACCCACACCGTGCCCGAGCAGTGGATCGCCGAGCACCCCGACGCCCCGTTCACCTTCGTGACCGGCGGGGTGAAGGAGGCCATCGACGTGGCGCGCGGCATCGCCGGGGACCGGATGGTCGGTGTCAGCGGCGGCGATGTGGCCCGGCAGTGCCTCGACGAGGGCCTGCTCGACGAGGTCTGGGTCGATCTGGTGCCGGTGCTGCTGGGCAGCGGGGTGCCGCTGCTGGGTGAGCTGGCGAATGCGCCGGTGCTGCTGGAGGATCCGGAGATCGTGCCCGGCTCCCGCGTCACCCACCTGAAGTACCGCCTGCGCTGATCCGCGTCCCCGGTTTGCGCTGTCGGCGAACCGGTTGTCGCGGCGGCGTGCACGCGCGCATCCTGGGATTACGCACTGTAATCACGTAATCGGATGGTGGTCGTCGTGGACGACGAAGCTGCCCTCTCGCCCTGGGACGAGAACCCCGACCCCACGCCGCCGCCGGGCTTCGGCGACCCGGACCCCGCGGCGATGGACGCCTACTCGCGCACCGTGATCGCGGTCGCCGCCTCGGTGACCCCGCACGTGGCCAGCGTGCAGACCCGGCGCGGCGGCGGATCGGCGGTGGTGTTCACCGCCGACGGATTCCTGCTCACCAACGCGCACGTGGTCGGCGAGGCGAGCCAGGGGACCGTGGTGTTCGCCGACGGCCTCGAATCGGCCTTCGACGTGGTGGGGGTGGACCCGCTCTCGGATCTGGCGGTGCTGCGCGCCCGCGGTGGCGCGCCCGACGCGGTGCGGCTCGGGGACGCCGACAGCCTGGTGGTCGGCCAGCTCGTGGTGGCGGTCGGTTCTCCGCTGGGGCTGGCCGGGTCGGTGACCGCGGGCGTGGTGAGCGCGCTGGGCCGCTCGGTGCCGGTCGGCAACCGGCGCACCGCACGCGTCATCGAGGACGTGATCCAGACCGACGCCGCCCTCAATCCCGGCAATTCCGGTGGCGCGCTGGCGGATTCGGCGGGCCGGGTGGTGGGGATCAATACCGCGGTCGCCGGGATCGGGCTGGGTCTGGCGATCCCGATCAACGTCACCACCCGCCGCATCATCAGCACGCTGCTCACCGAGGGCCGGGTCCGGCGCGCGTATCTGGGCGTGGTCGGGGTGCCCGCTCCCCTGCCGACCGCGGTCGCCGCCCGCACCGGGCAGGACGCGGGACTGCGGATCGTGGAGGTGGTGCGCGGCGGGCCCGCCGAACGGGCCGGGCTGCGGCGCGGGGATCTGGTGCTCAGCATCGCGCGCACCGAGATCCGGGACGCGCAGGGGATCCAGCGGCAGCTGTTCGCCGACGCCATCGGGCGCACGCTGCCGGTGACGGTGCTGCGCAATGGCGCGATGGTGGACGTGCTGGCGGTGCCGGTCGAGCTGACCGGCGACTGAACCGGCCGGTGACGGTCCCCGGCAATCGGTTACGAGGCCGAGCGCTGCTCCGCGTCGCCGGGATGCCAGATCTGGGCCAGCTCGTCGAGCGGGATGTCCAGGGTGCGGCTCAATGCCACCACGGTCCCGAACGCGGGCGTGGGCAGGCGCCCCGATTCGATCTTGCGCAGGGTCTCGGGCGAAATGCCGGCGCTCGCGGCCACCTCCACCGGGTCGCGTCCGGCGCGGGCGGTGCGCAGGGCCGCGCCCAGGCGGCGTCCGGCTTCGAGCTGGGCGGGCGTGAGCGGCAGTCGGACCATACCGGTCACCCTACGTTTGGTATTTAAATACCGCAAGCCGCTATGGTCGGTATTAAAATACCGATTGATGGAGGTAGTCATGGTGGAACTCAAGAGCCCCGCCGAGATCGACAGCATGCGCGTGACCGGGCAGTTCGTGGCCGGTGTGCTGGCCGAACTGCGGGAGCGGGCCCGGATCGGGGTCAACCTGCTGGAGTTGGAAGCCGTGGTCCGCGAACGCATCCGGGAGCGCGGCGCGGTCTCCTGCTACTGGGACTACTCCCCCAGTTTCGGGCGCGGCCCGTTCCGCAACACCATCTGTCTGTCGGTGAACGACGCGGTGCTGCACGGACTTCCGTTCGACTACACGCTGCGCGACGGCGACGTGCTGAGCATGGATCTGGCGGTGAGCATCGACGGCTGGGTCGCCGACTCCGCGGTCACCGTCATCGTGGGCAGCCCCGATCCCGAGGACGAACGGCTGATCCGCGCCACCGAACAGGCCCTGGACGCGGCCATCGCGGTCGCCGAGCCGGGCAACAGCGTCGGCGACCTGTCCGCGGCCATCGCCGCCGTGGCCCGCGACCACGGCTACCCGATCAACACCGAATACGGCGGGCACGGCCTGGGCCGCACCATGCACGAGGACCCGCACGTCCCCAATGCAGGGCGCGCCGGACGCGGTTTCCGGTTGCGCCCGGGCCTGACGCTGGCGATCGAGCCGTGGTTCGCGCGCGGCACCGACCGCATCGTCACCGACCCCGACGGCTGGACCCTGCGTTCGGCCGACGGTTCGCGCACCGCGCACTCCGAGCACACCATCGCCATCACCGAGTCGGGCCCGCAGGTGCTGACCCGCGTCGGGTGAGGGTCAGGCGAGCGGTGGGCCGAAGGTCTGGCGGCCCATGAGGTAGGTGGCCTCGACCCGCAAGGCGCGCAACGACTCCGGTGGCACGGCCCGCGGATTGCCCGACAGCACCACCAGATCCGCGTATTTGCCCGGTTCCAGACTGCCGATCTCGGTGTCGAGGTGCAGCTGCCAGGCGGCGTCGAGGGTCTGCGCCTTGATCGCGGCGTCGACGCTCAGGCACTGTTCGGCGGCCAGGACGCGGCCGCTGCCGCGCGCGGTGCGGGTGACGGCGGTGGCGATATTGCCGATCGGGTCGGGCGGGGTGACGGTGCCGTCATTGTGGAACGAGATCCGCAGCCCCGCGTCCAGCGCCGATTGCGCCGACATCCAGTGCGCGCCGTGTTCGGGACCGAACAACTCGTCGATCAGCACATCACCCCAGTAGTAGACGTGCTCGATGAAGAAGCTCACTGTCATACCGAGCTTGGCGGCGCGCGCGAACTGGTCGGGCCGCATCGCCCCGCAGTGCTCGAGCCGCGGCCGCAGGTCGCCGCTCTTCCCGGCGAGGGCCTTCTCGTAGGCGTCGAGCACCACGTCCACGGCCGCGTCGCCGTGCACGTGGCAGGCGGGCTGCCAGCCCTGCGCGACGAACGCGACGGCCAGGTCGGTGATCTGTTCGGGGGTGTAGTTCATGCCGCCGTGGTGGTGCGGCTCGAGTCCCATGCGGGCGGTGGCCTCGGTGGTGAGATACGGGAACGTGGTGAAAATATTGCCCTGCCAGGGTGATCCGTCCGCCCAGAGCTTCATGCCGATGACTCCGAACAGGGCGTCCCCGCCGACGGCCGGGCCCGGGACATGGGCGGCGTCGGCGGCCAGTTCCGGGGTTCCCATCGTGTAGGAGCGAATCCGGATCGGGCAGGCGGGATCGGCGGCCACCGCGGTGTAGAGCTTCCCGGAGTCGGCGCTGCCGGTGTGCTCGCTGGCGGTGGCGTAGCCGGCGGCCGCCAATTGCTCGTAGGCCCAGCGCAATCGGTCGGGCATGCCGCCGCCGGCCGACGCCTGCAACGGCTCGGTCAGGGTCAGGATCGCGGCCGCCTCGCGCACCTCGCCGGTCAGTTCGCCGTCGGGTCCGTGCACGTACTCCGCTCCCGGCGGGTTCGGGGTGTCGCGAGTGATCCCGGCCTGTTTCAGCGCCGCGGTATTGCCGTAGGCGGCGTGCCCGCTGTTGGCCACCACGACAATCGGATTCGCGGGCGCCGCGGCATCGAGGCTCCGCACGGTCGGCAGCACCAGGCCGGTCTGCAACAGCACATCGATCCCGTACAACAGGATCGACTCCCCCGGCTGCGCGTTCCGCACCGCCTCGGCCAGTTTCGCGTTCACCCCGTCCCCGGTCGGCACGGTGAACGGACGCACGTCGACCGCGGGCGGGGCGAGCGCGGCGGCGATCTGCGAGGGGTGACTGTGCGGTTCCACGAACGCGGGCAACAGCGCCCGACCCCGCAGATCCACCAGCTTCGTGGCGGGACCACGGTGCGCCATCACCTCGGATTCGGCGCCCACCGCGCTGATCCGCCCGCCGGTCACGGCCAGCGCCTCGACCTCGGCCGCCCCGCCCGCGACGGTGACGATCGGCCCGCCGGAGAAGATGACATCCGCCGACGCACCCGATCCCGAGTCGCCGGTCCCACACGCCGCGGCCGACGCCGCCACCGCACTGCCCACCACGAAACTCCGCCTGCTCATCGCCATGCGTCCCTTCCCTGGCCGTCCGCCCCACGAGCTGGGTCCGACAACCAAGTTACGGTCGCCGACCCCCGCGACGAGCCAAGCGCCGTGGGCGTGTGTCGGCCCGAACCGCAGCCGCCGGGTGCGGCCCGCCAGAGACGACAGCTATCATTCAGCTATCTCAATGGGCGCGGATTCACCTCCCCGCCCTGCCGTCCCGAGACCCCGCTGATCGAGCGTCACACCCGGATCACCCACTCGGACAGGAGATGTCATGAATCTCGCCGACCTACGCTCGGACGCCGATCGCGCCTTCGGCGTCGGCACGCCGCGGGTACTGGCGTGCGAAGCCCTCGGCACGATCCGCGATATGGGTATCGCGGCCCACTCGGCGCGCGGCGGCAGCCGGGTTCGCGCCCCGCTCTGGATGGCTCGCCGGTTCCTCGGCGGGGCGGGCACACCGCTCGCCGGCGACGAGCTGATCGCCCTGCGGTTCGCCACGCCACGCGGCGATGTGCCGATCATGGTGCGCCGCAATCAGAGTGACCTGCTCATCCTCTGGCAGATCTTCCTGCACCGCTACTACGAGCTCGACCAGGTCTATGCCCTCGACTCGGAGATCGACGTCCTCGACACCGTCGTCGACCTCGGCGGCAACACCGGGCAGGCCGCCGCCTACTTCACCGCCCGCTATCGGCCGCGGCAGCTGCTGACGGTGGAGCCGATCGCCGAGAGCCGCCAGGTGCTGCGGCGCAATCGGTCCCTGTCGGGTCTGGACTGGATCGTGGAGGATTGCGCGGTGGCCGGCGCGGCGGGTGAGCTGGAGTTCGCCGTCAGCGCGTTCTGGGACACCTGCACCGCCGTTCCCGAGGTATACGAACTGCGGCGCGCTCGCCCGTGGCGGCTGGAGAACCACCTCGCTCGCCCGCCGCGCACCCTGCCCGCACGCACGGTGGATGAGCTGCTGGACAATCACGGTCTCGACCACGTCGACCTGTTGAAGGTCGACGTCGAGGGCAGCGAGGTCGACATCTTCGCCGCACCGCAGCCGTGGATGGACACCGTCGACCGCATCGTGCTCGAGATCCACGACAAGTACATCGACGGCGACATCGTTCGAAGCACCATGAAGCAAGCCGGGTTCCACCGCATCGCTCCCCGCCGTCCCGATCCGGCCGGGTTCAACCCCGTGGAGCTGTACTGGCGCGACGGACTTCCCGAATGATCGGTACCGCGCCCGGGCGATCGACCTCGGCGGGCGCGGCGCTGGGGGATCACACGGTCGTCCCCCGGCCGGTGAGCGGTCGAAACACGCTCTGGGCGATACTCGTTCGATGGGTATCGACGAGCGAGCGGCAGGTGATGCGCGCGGCACCGCCGCGGTCGCGCAGCAGGAGCTCACCCAGCGCCGCTTCCCCGAGGGCCAGCGCCGCATCTTCCTGGCCGCCATCGACGCCTTCGCCGAACGCGGCTTCCACGCCACCACCACCCGCGACATCGCCGCCCGGGCGGGTCTGAGCCCGGCCGGGCTGTATGTGCACTTCGGTTCCAAAGAGGAAGTCCTCTACCGCATCTCGCTGTCGTCGATGCGGCTGACCGAGCAGGTCGCCACCACCGCGGCCTCCGGTGCGGGCACCGTGGCCGACCGGCTCGCCGCCGTGGTGCGCGACCTGACGGTCTGGCACGCCGAGCATGCCGCCTCGGTCCGGGTGGTCCTGCATCACCTCACCGACCTCACCGCCGAGCACCGCGCGGAGGTCACCGACCTCCAGCTCGCCATCCACCGCTTGGTCCGCGACCTGGTGGCCCGCGGGGTCGGCGAGGGCGTGTTCGATGTCGCCGACACCCACGCCGCGACCTTGGCGCTCATGTCGCTGTGCGTGGACACCTCCCGCTGGTACCACGGCGACTACCGCCGCACCCCCGACGAGATCGGGGCCGACTACGCGGCCGTCGCCCTGCGGATAGTCGGCGCCCGACCCGCCTGATCACTGCCCGGCGGCGGCGATCGCGTCCAGGTCTCCCGCCACCGCCGCACGATCGGCGTCGGACAGTCCCAATCCCTCGATCTCGGCCAGCAGTCCGGCCACGCGCCCGGCTTCGCCTGCGACAGCGGCGATTTCGGCGAGCATCGCCAGCGCCCGGGCCCGGTCGACCGGCGGTGCGGTGGCGGCGTGGCGGCGCAGACCGGTTTCGAGGACGCGGACCGCGGTGGCGTCGTCGTTCTTCGAGTCCCGGAAGATGCGTGCGTTGTCGAGCACCCGGGCCAGGCCGTCGAACTGTGCCGAGCCGCCGTATTCGGGGTCGGGTTCGTCGCGCTGGATGTAGATGACGGTGTTGCCGACCGGATCCACGACGGTGAAACGGGTCTGCCCGGGGCGGAATCGGGTGATGCGCGGGGCGCCGCGCCCGGGCACCCTGCCGTAACGGGCACGCAGCGCGGCCTTGAATTCCGCGTGCCACGGCTCGACCTCGTCCACGAGCACCAGACAGCTCACATGGGCTCCTTCCGCGGACAGATCCTTCGGTGTGGGCCCGAAATGCAGCTGGAACCCGTCGCGTTCGACGACTCCGTAGGTGTAGGGCCGGGTCATCTCGTAGGTGACGGTGTATCCCAGTGTCCGGTAGAAATCCAGCGTCGCGGGTAGCTCGCCACCCCAGAGCATCGGAACCGAAACTGCCGCCATCGCGCGCCTCCTCGTGCTGTCCGGGTCGTCGCAAACCAACCTACGGATCGGGGCGCGCACGCGCCTATGACCCGGCGCCGCGCCCGGTCAGCCCGCCCCGGGCAGCCCGTCCACCACGAGATCGACCGCGCCGGACAGATATTCGGGTGTCAGCGGCTGGCCGCGCAGCAGCAGCCGGAACCAGATGGCCCCGGCCAGCAGATCCATGATGGCCGCGGGATCGCAGCCGGGGTCGAGTTCGCCGCGCGCCACGGCCCGCTCGAACACCGGCTGCTCGCGGCCGAGGCGTTCGGCGAAGAACGCGGACCCGACCGCCGCCAGCTGCGGCCGCCGGGACGCGGCGGCCAGTACCTCGGTCGCCACGGGCGCGGTCGAGGGGTCGGTGAGCAGTCCGGCGATGGCCCGGGCCAGGCCCAGCAGATCGCCGCGCAGGCTGCCGGTGTCCGGCATCGGGAAGCTCAGCAGGTCGGAGTCGGTGAGCGCCGCGGCCAGCAGCGCGTCCTTGGCGGGCCACCACCGGTAGAGCGTGGTCTTGTTCACCCCGGATCGTGCGGCCACCGCCTCCATGGTGAGGCCGTCATATCCCTTGTCCGCCAGCAGTTCCAGGGTCGCGGCGAAGATCGCGGCCGCCTGCCGCGGCGCGCCCGCGCTTCGCCGTTCCGGTGTCGTCACCCCACCAAAATACAACACAACGTTGCGTTGCGAACCGAACCGTGGTGATATTGCAACGCAACGTAGCGTTGCATTCGAGTCGGGAGGACGTCATGACGACAACACCGATCCTGCTGGTCCACGGCATTCGCTTGAGTTCCGCCTGCTGGGGACTGGTCAGCGAACATCTCACCCCGCGGCACCCGGTGCTGGCCATCGATCTGCCCGGGCACGGCGGCCGACGCGGCGAGCGATTCACCCTGCCGGGCGCGATCGACGCCGTGCGCGCGGGGATCGATCAACTCGGCGGCCAGGCGGTGGTCGTGGGCCATTCGCTGGGCGGCCAGGTCTCGATCGCGGCCGCCGCGGCGCACCCGGAGCGGGTGACAGGATTGGTCGTCGCGGGCGCGAGCGTGACTCCGAGCCGCGCCCTCGCGACTCCGTTCCTGCTCATGCACCGCGCCTTGACCGCCCGCCCCGACGGCGGAAAGGCCTTCAGCGAGCGGGTCTTCGACCGGGTGCTGCCGCCCCGCGTCGCCGCCGACATCGCGCGCGGCGGTATCGCGACCGAGGCCATTCCCGATGTGATGGCCGCCCTCATCACCTTCGATCCCCTGGCCGCACTGGCCGCGTATCCCGGTCCGGTGCGCCTGATCAACGGCGGCCACGACCACTTCCGGCTCGGCGAACAGCGCTTCCTGCACGCCGCCCCCGACGCCCGAGTGCTGGTCGTGCCGCGTTCCGGGCACTATCTCCCGCTCACCCACGGTCCGGCCTTCGCCGACCTGGTCGCCGATTTCGCCGCCTCGCGGGACCTCGTGCGCCTGGGAGCGTCCGGCGGCCAGACCGGATAGGCTGCGGGCGTGGACAACCCGTTCGGGCCTGTGGGCACCGCGAGCTACGTCAACCTGACCACCTACAAGAAGGACGGCACCGCGGTGGCGACGCCGCTGTGGGCCGCGCTCGACGGCGGCCGCCTCTACGTGTGGACGGTCACCGACAGCTGGAAGGTCAAGCGCATCCGGCGCAATCCCGATGTGACGCTGCAACCCTGCGATGTGCGCGGCAAGACGCACGGCGAGATCGTGAAGGGGCGCGCGACCGTGCTCGACGACGCGGGCAGCGACCGCGTGCGCGATCTCATCAAGCGCAAGTACGGGATCCTGGGCTGGCTGACCATCACGGGCAGCAAGCTGCGCCGCGGCAATGCGGGCACCATCGGCATCGAGATCCTTCCGGCATAAGCGCATTCACGCCACGTCGCCGAACCGACCGGTCCGGCGACGTGGTTTCGCGCTACTTGATTCGGGATCAGGCGATCAGGGCTGGTCGTTCGCGATGATCGCGCCGATCAAACCGCCGACACCGCAACCGATCACGGCGCCGACCACGAAGAAGAAGACGCCGATCACGGCCCCGACGATGCAGCCGATGAGCGCCCCGGCGACGACCGATCCGGCATTGGCCACGTTCTGCAACGCCACGACATCACCGTTGGGTGCGGCGACATCGGCCGGATTCGCCGGGCGCACCGTCAATTCGGTGGCGTCGGCGTTCACCTCGGGGACGACGGTGACGGTGCGGTCGGCGGCCTGGTAGACCAGCGGCAGCGCCGCGAGGGTCTCCCCCGAGGGCGCGATGATGTTCACCGCGCCGCCGGCGAGCTCGAAATGACCCGAGGCCAGCGTGGTGGTGACCGCGCTGCGGTCCTGGGCCAGGGAGATGGAGTAGTCGACACCCCGGTCCGCCCCGCTGATTCCCGGTGCCGCGACAGCGGGTTCGCCGTGGGCGGTCACCGTGGCCACGCACAGCGCGGCGACGGACAGCAGAGCGGTGGCGGCGATCTTGGCGATTCTCATGATGGTTCCCTACGTCGAGGGACCGATTCACCGCATGACCGAGTGAACGTCCGTACCATCATGGGACGTCGTGATCTACGACTCGGACGCACACACGCGGACCGCAGTGAATCGGGGATTCCCCACTTCGAATTATTCGGTCCGGCAGTATGACTCGCATATCACCGGAGGCCCCGCCGCTTCCCCGAGCCCGACGCCGGGTCCGGTTCTCATACTCCTCTTACGAACCGGCGGTGGGAACCCCCCTGTACCGGGGTTGTCCGCTGCTGTCCTGCGGGCCACCCCGGTCCGGGTACGCGAAATCGCCTACTCCAGTTCGCCTTCGGTCTCCAGGTAGACCTGCCGCAGCCGGTCCAGGGTGGCGGTGTCGGGCTGCTCCCACAGCTTCCGCTCCGCCGCCTCCAGCAAACGTTCCGCGATACCGTGCAGCGCCCAGGGATTGGACTGCTCCATGAACTTGCGGTTGGTCTCGTCGAAAACGTAGGACTCGGCCAGCTTTTCGTACATCCAGTCGGCGACCACATTGGTGGTGGCGTCGTAGCCGAACAGGTAGTCGACGGTGGCGGCCATCTCGAACGCGCCCTTGTAGCCGTGCCGGCGCATGGCCTCGATCCAGCGCGGGTTCACCACGCGTGCCCGGAACACCCGGGTGGTCTCCTCCGACAGGGTGCGGGTGCGCACCGCGTCCGGGCGGGTGCTGTCGCCGATGTAGGCCTCGGGGTTCGAGCCGGTGAACGCGCGCACCGCGGCCACCATGCCGCCGTGGTACTGGAAGTAGTCGTCGGAGTCGGCGATGTCGTGTTCGCGGGTGTCGGTGTTCTTGGCCGCCACCGCGATTCGCTTGTAGGCGGTCCGCATGTCGTCGGCTGCGGGCGCGCCGTCGAGGTCGCGGCCGTAGGCGAAGCCGCCCCACGCGGTGTACACCCGGGCCAGGTCGTCGTCGGTGCGCCAGCTCTTGGAGTCGATGAGCTGCAGCAGGCCCGCCCCGTAGGTGCCGGGCTTGGAGCCGAAAATGCGTGTGGTGGCGCGCCGTTCGTCGCCGTGCTCGGCCAGGTCGGCCTGGGCGTGGGCGCGCACGTAGTTCCGGTCGGCGGGCTCGTCGAGTCCGGCGGCCAGGCGCACCGCGTCGTCGAGCAGGGCCAGCACGTGCGGGAAGGCGTCGCGGAAGAAGCCGCTGATCCGCACGGTCACGTCGATGCGCGGACGGCCCAGCTCCTCGAGCTCGATGGCCTCCAGGCGGGTCACGCGGCGGCTGGCCTCGTCCCACACCGGCCGTACGCCCAACAGCGCGAACACCTCGGCGATATCGTCGCCGGAGGTGCGCATGGCCGAGGTGCCCCACACCGACAGGCCCACCGACCGCGGGTACTCGCCGTGGTCGGCCAGGTAGCGGGCCAGCAGCGAATCCGCCATGGCCTGACCGGTTTCCCAGGCCAGCCGCGACGGCACCGCCTTCGGGTCGACGGAGTAGAAGTTACGGCCCGTGGGCAGCACGTTGATCAGACCGCGCAGCGGCGAACCACTCGGTCCGGCCGGAATGAAACCGCCATTCAGCGCGTGCAGGATGCGGGCGACCTCGACACCGGTCTGCCGCAGTCGCGGCACCACCTCGGTGGCGGCGAAGCCCAGCACCCGGCGGGTCTCGGCCAGGCGCGCGGCGGCGTCGGTGAGGCCCGCGGCCGCGGCGAGCTCCCCGCCGAACACGGCCTCGGTCACCGCGTCGATGGACTCGGCGTCCCAGTCGACTTCCTGCATGCCCGAGACCAGTTCGCGCGCCAGCTGTTCGAAGGCGTCCACCCGGTCGCGCTTCTCGTCACCGGATTCGCTGAGCCCCAGCGCCTCTCGCAGGCCCGGCACATTGACCTCGCCGCCCCACAGCTGGCGGGCGCGCAGCATGGCCAGCACCAGGTCCACCTCGGCCTCCCCCGCCGGGGCCTGGCCGAGCACGTGCAGGCCGTCGCGGATCTGCACGTCCTTGATCTCACACAGCCACCCGTCGACGTGCAGCAGCATGTCGTCGAAGACCTCTTCGTCCGGGCGTTCGGTGAGCCCGAGGTCGTGGTCCATCTTGGCCGCGCGCATGAGCGTCCAGATCTGCTGGCGAATCGCGGGCAGCTTGGCCGGGTCGAGCGCGGAGATATTGGCGTGCTCGTCGAGCAACTGCTCGAGCCGCGAGATGTCGCCGTAGGTCTCGGCGCGCGCCATCGGCGGGATCAGGTGGTCGACCAGGGTGGCGTGGGCGCGGCGCTTGGCCTGCGTGCCCTCACCCGGGTCGTTGACCAGGAACGGGTAGATCAGCGGCAGATCGCCGAGCGCGGCGTCGGTGCCGCAGGAGGCGGACATGCCGAGGGTCTTGCCGGGCAGCCACTCCAGGTTACCGTGCTTGCCCAGGTGCACCACGGCGTCGGCGGCGAAGCCCTCCGCGGCGGCCAGCCAGCGGTAGGCGGCCAGATAGTGGTGGCTCGGCGGCAGGTCCGGGTCGTGGTAGATGGCGACCGGGTTCTCGCCGAAACCGCGCGGCGGCTGCACGATCAGCACCACATTGCCGAAACGCAAGGCGGCGATGACGATCTCACCCTTGGGGTCGGCGGAGCGGTCCACGTACAGCTCGCCCGGCGGCGGCCCCCACGCCTCGACGACCGCCTCGCGCAGGTCCTCGGGCAGGGTCTCGAACCAGCTGGTGTAGAGGTCCGCGCCGATGCGAATCGGGTTGCCCTCCAGCTGTTCCTGGCTCAGCCAGTCCGGATCCTGCCCGCCCGCGGCGATGAGCGCGTGGATCAGGGCATCACCGTCGGCGGCCTCCAGGCCGGGGATCTCGCCGGGCGCACCGAGGTCGTAACCGGCCTCGCGCATCTCGGTGAGCAGCCGGATGGCGCTGGCCGGGGTGTCCAGGCCGACGGCGTTGCCGATGCGGGCGTGCTTGGTCGGATACGCCGACAGCACGATCGCGACCTTCTTGCGGTCGGCAGGGATGTGGCGCAGCCGCGCGTAGCGCACCGCGATGCCCGCCACCCGGGCCGAGCGCTCGGCGTCGGGCACGTACGACGACAGCCCGTCCGCGTCGAACTCCTTGAACGAGAACGGGACCGTGATGATGCGGCCGTCGAACTCCGGCACCGCCACCTGGGTGGCCACGTCCAGCGGCGACAGGCCGTCGTCATTGGCCTCCCACTGCTCGCGGCCGCTGGTCAGGCACAGGCCCTGCAGGATCGGCACATCCAGGTCCGCGAGCGCGCCGACGTCCCAGGCCTCGTCGTCGCCGCCGGCCGAGGCGGTGGCGGGCTTGGTGCCGCCCGCCGCGAGCACGGTCACCACCAGAGCGTCGGCGGTGCCGAGCGCGGCGAGCAGCTCCGGCTCCGCGGTACGCAGCGAGGCGCAGTAGATCGGCAGCGCGCGAGCGCCCTTGGCCTCGATGGCGGTGCACAGCGCGTCGATGTAGGCGGTGTTCCCGGCCAGATGCTGGGCGCGGTAGTAGACCACGGCCACGGTCGGCGCGTCGTCCGGGACCGGGCAGGACTGGCGTTCCAGCTCACCCCAGCTCGGCATCTCGACCGGCGGCTCGAACCCCTCGCCGGTGAGCAGCACCGTGTCGGACAGGAAGTTGTGCAGCTGCAGCAGGTTTCGCGGGCCGCCCGCGGCCAGGTAGTTGTGGGCGTCGGCCGCGACGCCGCCGGGCACGGTCGAGCACTCCATCAGCTCGGCGTCGGGCGCGATCTCACCACCGAGGGCGACCACCGGAATTCCGCTGGCGCGCACCGTCTCGAGGCCCTCCTCCCAGGCCCGCTTGCCGCCCAGTACGCGCACGATCACCAGCGACACACCGTTCAGCAGGACCGGCAGATCCTCCGGCAGCAGCCGGGCCGGATTGGCCAGCCGGTAGGCGGCGCCGCTGGCGCGCGCGCTCAGCAGATCGGTGTCGGAGGTGGACAGCAACAGGATCAAGGGTCTCGGCCTTCCTAGGGTGACGCGCCCAGCACGGTTCGGCGCTCGCCGGGAAGGTCTGACTGTCACAGCGGCGCGACCGCACCGGAATTGCACCGGCTTTCTTCCGTTCGACGAGCTCGCCGATGCTATCGTGCCGCCGTCGCGGGCCCGATATCGCGCCCGCGTCGCCGGGTGCGGGCACCGATCACAGTGCGGCTAAAGCTGGCTCACGCCCCTGGGGAACCGACCGGTCGGCGCGTACGCTGCCCGTATGCCACTCACTCCAGGATGGGTCAGGCGGAACCGCTTTGCTGCCTGGTCGGGATACTTTTGCGTACTGGTTGCCTTCGCAACGCTGGCCATGGCTCTCACGGCCGCCGGCTCCGGTCATTCGCAGTGGGCGCTCATCGCAGGGGTCATCTGCGCATCGACCGTCCTGTTCGGCCTCACGGTCATGAGCACCACCGTGCACCGCGACCACGCCGACCACCACAACGTCCCCAGCCTGCTCAACGACACCTGGGAAACCACGCCCGCCTTCGCCCGCCGCCGCGGGGCGCCGGCGGCCATCGAACCGCACCGTGCGGGCTGAACCGCCCGGCGAATCGACCGATCCGGCAACCGGACTCCGGGACTCCCCCGTCCCGGAGTCTTTTTTTGCTTTCTGTCCCGCCATGCCGAAGACACATAGTTAGATTGCAATATCTCCAAATGCAGATAGGCGTAGAGGTGAACCAGACCTGGGCGGCCGTGCCCGGTCTCGGCATCCTCCGTACGCTGGGTGGCGTCATGACGCGAACCGATCCCGACTCCTGCCCGGGCGTGCTGCGCCTGCACGAAGCAGCCGATGGTCCCCTCGCCCGTATCCGGGTGCCCGGCGGACTCCTCTCCCCCGCCCAGCTCCAGGCCCTCGCGGCCGCGGCCGCCGACCTCGGCGACGGGAACATCGAGCTCACCTCCCGCGGGAACATCCAGTTCCGGCAGGTCCGCGACGCGGCCGCGCTCACCGACCGGCTCACCCAGGCGGGACTGCTGCCCAGCGCCACCCACGAGCGGGTGCGCAACATCATCGCCTCGCCGCTGTCGGGACGGGTCGGCGGCTGGACCGATGTGCATCCCCTGGTTCCGGCCCTCGACGAAGGACTGCGCGCACAACCGCGCTACGCCGGCCTGCCCGGCCGGGTCCTGTTCACCCTCGACGACGGCCGCGGCGATGTCAGCGGCCTGGGTGGCGACATCGGCGTGCACGCGCTCGACGAGCACACCTACGCACTCCTGTTGGCGGGCAAGGACTCCGGCCTCCGTCTCCCCGCCGACGCCGCGATCGACCTCATGCTCGCCGCCGCCGACGGCTTCCTCGACCTGCGCGACGGCCACTGGCGTCTGCACGAGATCCCCGACGGCGCGGCCCGGCTGGCCGACCGCCTCCGCACCGCCCACCCCGGTGTCGGACTCTCGGCCGACCTCATCGAAACGGCTGGGCCCCAGGACATTCCGATCGGCTGGATGACCCAGTCCAACGATCTGGTCGCCCTCGGCGCGGGCGTGCGCCTGGGCTCCCTGCCCGCCCGCACCGCCGAATTCCTCGCCGCCGCCGAGCGCCCGATCATCGTGACCCCGTGGCGCAGCCTGGTCCTCGCCGACCTCGAGGAATGGCCCGCCGAACAGGTGGTCCGGGTGCTGGCCCCCATGGGCCTGATCTTCGACACCGCCTCCCCGTGGCTCGAGGTCAGCGCCTGCGCCGGCATGCCCGGCTGCGCCAAGTCCCTCACCGACGTCCGCGCCGACGTCGCCGAGGCCGTCGACTCCGGCCGCGTTCTCCCCACGGGCGCACCGGGATTCGCCCGCGAGGGTCTCGACGCCGCCGATGTCGTGGTCGCCGGCCGCCAGCACTGGTCCGGCTGCGACCGCCGCTGCGGCCGCCCGAAGGGCGCGGTCACCGACGTCATCGCCACCACCGACGGCTATCGCATCACCCCCGCCGACTCCGCTCGGTAGCATCCGAGAGCATGGCCATCAGATTCGAGAACGTGGGCATCGCCGTGCGCGACATCGAAGCGACCATCGCGTTCTTCACCGACCTCGGGCTCACCGTCGTAGGCCGGGACACGGTCAGCGGTGAGTGGGCCGACACGGCCGTCGGCCTCGACGGCAACCACGCGAAGATCGCCATGCTCCAGACGCCGGACGGAAACGGCAGGCTCGAACTCTTCGAGTACATCCATCCCGACGCGATCGAGACCGAACCGACCCGCCCCAACGAGATCGGCATGCACCGCGTCTCGTTCTCCGTCGACGACATCGACGCCGCCCTCGCGATCGCCGCCAAGCACGGCTGCCATCCGCTGCGCGGCGTGGCGACCTACGCCGACATCTACAAGCTCACCTACGTCCGCGGCCCCAGCGGCATCATCGTGATGCTCGCCCAGGAGTTGACGCGGGACTGACCGCCGATCGACCGGGTCAGACGGTGACCTCGACGATGTCGCGGATCCGGAAGCGGCCGCCGGTGATCTCGATCGTCTGGCGGGCGACCAGGGCCGCGTCGTCGCGGTCGTAGCGGTAGCCGATCTCGCGGGAGTCGGGGACGACGGCGAGACGGGCACGGCCGCCGAGGCATTCGGCGCGGGCGGCGGTCGCCTCGGTCAGGGCCGTGCAGGCGTCGGTGTCGTCCGTGGTGGGCGGGTGGGCCGCTTCGGCTCCCAGGATCGGGACGGTGGTGTCGGAGATCGAGCAGAGTCGGCCGCTCGGGTCGAGGGTCAGGGTGAGCTGGCCGTCGCCGCCCGCGACGGCGGGGACACCGTCGTGGAGCTGGCGGTAGTGCAGGGTGTAGTCGGCCACCGCGGCCGCGACCGTATCGCCGTCACGGCTCGCGCCCGCGTGGAAGGTGGCCGACATTCCGGCCAGGGCGAGGTCGTGCCCGAGGTCCAGTTCTCGCAGGGCCCGGTCGGCGAGGTCGCGAATCTCCTCCGGGGTGCGGCCGTCGGCGCTGCGGTCCGGCTCGGCGTAGAACGCCTGGTAGCTGCCGTCGGGATGCATGACCAGCCGGGGTTCGAATTCGGCTCGCGCACACGACCCCTCGGTGACCGGCGACGCGGGCTCGGCGAGTACACCGCGCAACCCGTGCCGCTCGGCCAGCGCGGACACCGTGTCGGCGTCAGCGTTTCGACGGGCCAGGCGTAGTGACATCGGTTGGCGCGGAAGGGGAATGCTCAGGTCGACTTCGAGGGGGAACTGGCCCGCCCAGCGCCACCAGTACCAGTCGTCCGACACCGCGTCGCCGTGGAACAGCCGCTCGTTCCAGAGCCGGTCCTGCGCCTCACGATCGGTGGCGCCGCAGGCCGCCGACGACACCCGGTGGTTGTTGTGGAAGATCGACAGCGCCGCGTCCTGCCACGCCTGGCTGAACGATTTGCCGGCGTTCCATTCCTTGAAAAACCGTGTCCCCTGCTGATCGGTGTCGAAGGTGAGGCTGTCGAATCCGAACAGCATCCGCGCGCCCCGGTTCGGCGTGTGCCAGGTGCGGTAGGGGCTGTGCCCGAAGTTGGTGCGCAGCGATTCGCAGCCGTGCAGGAACAGGTAGCGCAGGCGCTGATCGCCGAATCCCATCCGGTCGGATTCGGCGTAGATGGTGTTGTCCCAGGTGCGGCCCATCGAGGTCAGGTACACGCCATTGCTCGTGGTGGTGCTGTGCGCGTAGTGGTAGAAGACCCGCACCGAGTCCATGCCGAGGCTGTCCTGCCAGTTGTCGTACTCCTGGTCGTACCGCCATTCCCGGACATCGTCGTCCTTGGCGTGGAAGTTGATGCCGTTGAACTTCGCGACGTAGTCGAGGAAGCCGCTCACGCACGCGTGCGGGTAGGTCAACGTGGCATCTTTCGGGTACACCTGCACCGACGCGCCGCCGTACATGTTGTCGGACATTGTCGAATGGTCACCGATGCCGAGCGCCCGGGCACGGGTACCGGACTACTCGATTCCCCCGCCGACCCGCGAGGCGGGCACGCCGGCGTCCCTCACCCTGCCCGCGCGGCGCATTCCGGATCCACCGGACCGGGGCTGGCGGGTGCCGGAGATCTGCCCCCCATCAGCAGACCGCCGGCACCGACCGGCCCCCGGGCGGGTCAGCCCAGCCCTGCCCGGGCGCGGTTGCGTCGAGCAACCGAGTGAACCCGCCGCCCGCGGGCCTCGTCGATCGCGAGCGGCGTTCCCGGTCGCCGACGACGGCGCGATCGACCGGAGGTTCGGCCAAAGACTATGGGCGCGTATAGATTCTGTTCCACCGGATTCGCGACGACCCGCTTCCGGATTCGCGACGGAAGAGGGGGTCGCCGGGTGTCCGAGCTCGTCGTGGTGAGCGATGCGACAACGGAGTTGTCGAAGCATGATCGGCCCGGATATTGGCGTGAGCAGGTGTCGGCGAACCAGGGCGGGGCGCGGGTCGCCTTCTCCGACTGGCCGAACTTCCATGGCGCACTGCGGGTTCAACGTCTGGCGAGCTTTCGGCTCGGCGACTTCCAGAATGTCGCCTTCGAATCGACCGGGATTTCGTACGAGCGCACCACGGCCGACGTCGATGCCGATGGTGACCGCAGCGCTAGGCTGCTCATCGCCCGTAGCGGACCGCTCGATATCGAGCAGCACGGCACTCGGGTGACATTGCGACCCGGTCAGATGGGTGTGGTCGATTGGGGACACCGCATGGTGCTCTCGCATGCCGACCATGTGCGGGGTTGGATCCTCAACATCCCCGCCGACGCGGTGCGGCTTCCCGAAGCCCCTGGCAGCCGCTCGCTTCTGGCGCTCGATACCCGTGACCCGCTGCTCGGTTCCGTGCTCGCGTTGACCGAACAACTCTCCCGCCACGGCGACTCCCTGACGCCCAGCCAATTCCTGCGGATCAGCACGCACTGGACGGGCCTGCTAGCCGCCGCCCTCGACGAACGCCGAGCCCCGGAGGACACGAAGTTCGCGGCTATTGCCCGGGATGCGCGTCTGTACATTCAACGATGCTCGGATGATCCGCGACTCACCGTGGATGCGGTGGCCGGGCATCTCGGCATCACCCGGCGCCAACTCGAGCGGGCGATGCGCGATTTCGGTACATCACCTCACAGCTACCTGCTCGCGACCCGCGTCGAACGGGCCGCGAAACGGTTGTCCGACCGCCGGAACGCCGGTCGGACGGTCGCGGATATCGCTTACGACAGTGGATTCGTCGCCTTGTCCGTCTTCACCAAGGCCTGCCGCGACCGATTCGGCGTGCCACCCGGTCGGCTACGGCCACGCGGCATCCCGACCTGAGCCGGCGGCCGGCCACGCGGGTGAGCCTGGCCGTCGGCGTCCGTGCCGGGATCGTCACCGATCGTGGCAGCGGGTTTCCCAGGCGGCGGGCAGATCGTCGGAAAGCACTGGCGCCGCGAGAATCTCATCGTCGAAACCGAAGGCGTCCAGCAAGGCGGGGAGGTGCTCGGCGAGGGTTTCGATGGCCAGGCGGAGTTGCTGTTTGATGGTGTCGACCGCGGACAGGTCGAGCAGTCCGTGGGAGAGATACCAGACGGCGTGCTGCTCGAGGTAGTTCAGCGCGAAGACGTCACGCACGGCCGCGATCTCGGGGTGATCGGCGAATCGGTGGAGCACCTGGAAGGCTTCCTCCGCCGAGTAGGCCTCGGCGAGGGTGAGCGCTTCGGGAATGACCGCCAGGCGCCCCTCGAGTCCGGGCGTCGTCAGATACTGCTGAGTTTCTTCCACGATCGTCAAGGTGCGGGCGCTGAACAGGCTCAGGCGGTCGGCTTGATCGGTGACATCGTGCAGAACGACTTCGGGTACCGGCTTTCCGGCCAGGTGTTTGGCCAGGACGCGACCGGCCACGGAGCCCAGGACGTGGCAATCGCCCTCGCCGGTGATGGCCGCGTGGCAGACCCCGAGGTAGTCGGCCACGCGATTGGCGCTGAACATGCCCTGGGCGCCCATCCGAATTCTGGCGTGGGTCACCGTGTCCAGGGCGTGCAGTTGGATGTAGTGCTTGGCCAGCATCACCGCCACGACCGTGTCGCGGCTGGTGAGGTCGGCGTTGGCGAGCGTTGTCTTGACCGTGTTGCCGTAGAGCGTCCGGGCGATGGTGCCGGCCAGATCGGTGAGCAGGGTGTCGCGCACGTGCGGCAGCTCCACCATGTACGGGGTGTCCGAGGGGGTCAGCGGCACCACCCGTTTGGCGGCGTAGCGCAGCGCGATGTAGAGCGAGGCGCGCGCGGTGGCGTTGAGGCAGGACGCGAGCGCGAGCCGGCCGACGGTGAGCTGACTGATCGCCGAGGCGAACGACCGCTTGCGGCTGTCCTCGTCGCGCCAGGTCAGCACGCCCTGGTCGTCGATGGTGGCGAGATCGTTGCTCAGCCAGGCGCTGCGGTCGACCTTCAGTTTGTCGAACGCGATGACGGAGTTGTCCATGATGACCAGCGGCTGATGGTCGAGCTGGGTGATGGTCACACCGGGTGCGGGGGCGCCGTCGGGTCCGCGTAGTCGTGCCGCGAACAGGTGCACGCCCTGGTCGACGCCGGCGGCGTCGATGAAGCGCGCGCCGACCACGCAGACGCGGGCCACCGGGATGCCGACGCTGGGCATGAACTTGCGGGCCCGCGGGTTCGGGGTGTCGATGACGAACCCGTCACCGTCCCAGGTCGCGCGGGTCTGCATGAACTGGATGTTGGACCCGCACCCGTATTCGGTCAGCAACATGACCCCGACGCTGGAGCCGTTGTCGAGGTCGCGCAGATACGGTGCGGACGAATCGGAATCGGTGAGGGTGGACAGGCTGCCCGAGGCCAGGTTGTAGTGCCCGGAGATCAGCGGGATCAGATCCGTCGCCAGCACCGCCGACCAGTCGAAGACGGCGAACAGCCGTGGCAGGTCGGTGGCGACGTCGCGGGTGCTGCCGACCTCCGAGACCAGGTTGTGCAGCTGGTCGTAGGCGTTCTGGCGGCGTTGTTCCTGGCTCTGGGCCTCGGTGACGAAGTAGGCCGGGTTGTTCAGGATCTTCTGCAAGTGCCGGTCGAATTCGAGGCTGCCGTGGCGGAGTACTCCGGCCAAGGGGGTCTGCTCGTGATGCATGATCCTTCTCCTACTCATTCAATCGATCCCGTCGGCAACTGGTCCGCCGAGGGCATAGGAGGCCATCGCCGCGCTCGGACGTGCCGGTACCCGGTGTTGCTGCGTGATTACGCGGGCACCGTGAGGGGTCCGGAACGGAGAGCCGGGCGATTACCTGTCAGAAGTTCGACGCACCACTCACCTTCACGCGACATCCAGCGCTGTGGGCTGGGGAAGGTTCAGGAGGCGACGCGCGCCCGACCGGGTCACGGTGGTGCGCGGGAGAGAGATTCGCGTGAGCAGGCCGGGAGCGGAATGCGGCAGCTGAACCACGGTCGCGGCCGCGGCCGCTCGCGTGATTCGTTGCCACAGTGCCGCCTTCGGCGTGGGAGTCACGAATTGTAGTGTTACACAGATTGTCTGAAAGTTCGCAGTGAACCATCACCGTGTGTCACGAAGCGGCACAGTGTGAGTCCGGTCACCGGCGACGGTTCAGCGCTTTCTGCGGCTACGGCATGGGGAGCGGGTAGCGCATCGACGGGAGGGCCACGGGCAGCTCGGTGAGAGCGCGGCGGAACGGGCCCGGCCGCCACACCAGGACTGCTCGATGCCACCGCCGACCGGCGCCCGGATGGGCCCGACCGGTCCGGGACGGGTGCGGGGTGCACGCGGCGTGGTCGCTGGTGCACAGTGGGTTATCCGCACTGCGACGACCATCGGATGCTGGAGGCGGCCATGACCATCGCGAAGCTCAGCGATCAGGAGATCCTGGCGATGTCCGATGAGGAGCGTCGCGAACTGATCCGGCGGTTGCAGCCGCCGCCGGAGCGGGTGCTGCCGCGCCCGGAGCTGGTGCGGCTGCATCGGCGGGTGCGGCTGGCCCTCATGGTCGGCGGCTGTCTGGGGCTGATTCCGTGGATCGTGTACCTGGGGTTCTCCCTGCCGGCGGAGTATCACGCCCGCAACTGGTCGTTGGCCTGGATCGGGTTCGACATCGTGCTGGTGCTGATGATGGCGACCACCGCCTACCTGGGCTGGAAACGCCGGGTGGTGTTGCTGCTCCCGGCGTTCGGCACCGGCATTCTGTTGACGGTGGACGCCTGGTTCGACATCGTCACCGCGGACGCCGGGGATTTCTGGCTGTCGCTGGGCACGGCGATCATCGGCGAGATTCCGCTGGCGGCGTTGCAGATCAGCGGCGCGATCATGCTGCTGCGTTTCCTGATCCTGGCCCATCCGCTGCACGATCCGCAGGTCAGTCCGTTCCGGACGCGACTGCCGTTCTGACCGAGTGCCATTCCATGGTGCAGCACTTGACGCTGCCGCCGGACTTGAGCAGCTCCGACAGGTCGATCCCGACCGGTTCGTAGCCGCGCGCCCGCAATTGCGCGGCCAGGTCGACGGCCTGGTCGCTGAGGAACACGTGATAGCCGTCGCAGACGCCGTTGAGGCCCAGCACATTCGCGTCGGCCTCGGTGGCGATGATCGCGTCGGGGTACAGGCTCGCGAGCAGTCGCGCGCTGGGTCCACTGAAGGCGGCCGGGTAGTAGGCGATGGTGTCGTCGAGGACCATGAGGGCGGTGTCGAGGTGGTAGAAGCGCGGATCCACCAGATCCAGTGAGACGACCGGCAATCCGAAGTACTCCGCCACCTCCTGGTGCGCGCCGCGGGCGCTGCGGAACCCGGTCCCGGCCAGGATGCGGTCGGGCGCGATGGCGAAATCGCCTTCGCCCTCGTTGGTTTCGCGGGCGCGGGCCACGCTCGTGAAGCATTGGGTGGCCATCCAGTCGTGGTAGGCCGGGCCTTCCTGCGCGCGTTCGGGATTGGCGAAGCGGGCCGAGAGCGCCCGCTCCCCGATGGCCAGTCCCCCATTGGCGGCGAACACCATGTCCGGCAGTCCCGCGACCGGTTCGATGACATCGACCCGGTGCCCGTGCCCCTCGTAGGCGACGCGCAGCGCCTCCCACTGGGCCAGGGCGCGGGTCCGGTTCACCGGGTCGGCGGTGTCCATCCACGGATTGATGGCGTAGGTGACCTCGAAGTGGTCGGGGCGGCACATGAGGTAGCGGCGGGGCACGGGCCGGCGGGCGGCGGGATCGCGGGCGGGCAGCGTGGCTACGGACGTCAACGGGACTCCCTCGGAAGCGGCGCGGACGGGTCTGACACGAAGGTAAGTGGCGTACCGTTGTGTCAGGAATAGCGAATCGTTGCGTTGATCGACCCTCGAGCAGCGATTCATTGCGTCTGAACGATGTGTGTGCATCATTGCGCCGGACGTACGCGCATCCCGCGAAGGGAGTGACCGTGGACGATCTCGACCGCCGGATCCTGGCCCACCTGCTCAGGAACGCGCGCGCCTCGTTCCAGGACATCGGCGCGGTCATCGGCCTGTCCGCCCCCGCAGTCAAGCGCCGCGTCGACAAACTGGTCGCCGCGGGCCAGATCACCGGCTTCACCGCCGTGGTGAATCCGGCCGCCCTGGGCTGGCGCACCGAGGCGTACGTCGAGGTCTTCTACCGCGACAACATCTCCCCCGCCGAACTACGCCGCGGCCTCGAACCGATTCCCCAGGTCGTCGGCGTGTGGACGATCGCGGGCGAGGCCGACGCACTGGTCCACGTGATGGCCACCGACATGGCCGAGATCGAGGCCACCGTCGAACGCATCCGCGAGAACGCCCGCGTCGGGCGCACCCGCAGCAATATCGTCATGTCCCGCCTGCTCGAACGCCCCCGCACCTGACCCGGCCAGGCCGGAAAGCACCGGCCGCGCGCCCTGTGAACCGTCCACTGTGGCCGGGCGCACTACCCGCTCAGCGCCGCTCCGGCGGCGAAATCTATGGTGGAGCGCATGTCCGACGTGCGTGCCAGCTACCTCAAAGACGGGGCCGAGATCTATCGGCGCTCGTTCGCGACCATCCGGGCCGAGGCCGATCTGGCCCGGTTCCCGGCGGACGTGTCACAGGTGGTGGTGCGCATGATCCACGCCTGCGGGCAGGTGGATCTGGCGGGCGACGTGGAATACAGCACCGACGTGGTGGCCAAGGCGCGGGCCGCGCTGCGGTCGGGCGCGCCGATCCTGTGCGACGCCAAGATGGTCGCCTCCGGCGTCACCCGCAAGCGGCTGCCCGCCGACAACGACGTGCTGTGCCTGCTCGACGACCCGCGCGTGCCGGATCTGGCCGCGCGCATGGACAACACCAGATCGGCTGCGGCCCTGGAACTCTGGAGCGACCGCCTCGACGGCGCGGTGGTGGCGATCGGCAATGCGCCGACCGCGCTGTTCCACCTGCTCGACATGATCGACGCGGGCGCGCCCCGCCCCGCCGCGGTGCTCGGCATCCCAGTCGGGTTCATCGGGGCCGCGGAATCCAAGGAGGCGCTCGCCGAATACGGCGGCGTGGAATTCCTGACCGTGCGGGGCCGGCGCGGCGGCAGCGCCATCACCGCCGCCGCCCTCAACGCGATTGCGAGCGAACAAGAATGAGCAAGCTCTGGGGTGTCGGGCTCGGACCCGGCGATCCGGAACTGGTGACGGTCAAGGCCGCCCGGGTGATCGGCGAGGCCGACGTCATCGCCTTCCACAGCGCCCGGCACGGGCGCAGCATCTCGCGCGCCATCGCCGCCCCCTACATGCGTGAAGGCCAGCTCGAGGAGCACCTGATCTACCCGGTGACCACCGAGACCACCGACCACCCCGGCGGCTACCAGGGCGCGATCGACGAGTTCTACGAGTCCGCCGCCGCCCGCCTGGCCGAGCACCTCGCGGCGGGCCGCACCGTCGCGCTGCTCGCCGCCGGCGACCCGCTGTTCTACAGCTCGTTCCAGCACATGCACCGCCGTCTGGCCGACCGGTTCGACACCGAGATCATCCCCGGCGTCACCTCGGTCAGCGCCGCCTCCGCGGCCCTGGGCACCCCGCTGGTGGAGGAGAAGCAGGTCCTCACCGTGCTGCCGGGCACGCTGCCGCCCGAGGAGCTGGCCCGCCGCCTGCGCGAGACCGACGCCGCCGCGATCATGAAGCTCGGCCGCACCTACCCCGGTGTGCGCCGCGCCCTCGCCGACTCCGGCCGCCTCGACGACGCCTACTACGTCGAGCGCGCCAGCTCCGACCGGCAGCGCGTGCTGCGCGCCGCCGACGTCGACGAGTCGAGCGTCCCGTACTTCGCGATCACGGTGGTTCCGGGACCTACTCCGCAGACCCGCATCACCCTGACCGAGTCCGCCGCTCCGGAGGAGACGTCCGCGCACGCCGCGCACGCGCTCTCCACGGCTGCCGACACGCGCGGCGAGGTCACGACGACGACCCCTGATGCGGAATCGGTTGCGGCCGAGGCGACTCCCAACGGCGCGTCGAGCACCGAGGAAGCCCGCACCGCATCCGGTGCGGCACACCAGGATCGGGTCGGCGAGGTCGTGGTCATCGGCCTGGGACCGGGCGACGAAGCCTGGACCACGCCGGAGGTGTCGCGCGCGCTGGCCGAGGCGACCGACATCGTCGGCTACACCACGTATGTGAACCGCGTGCCGGTGCGCCCGGGTCAGCGGCGCCACGCCAGTGACAATCGCGTCGAATCCGAGCGCGCCGGAATGGCTTTGGACATGGCCAAGCAGGGCGCGAAGGTCGTGGTGGTGTCGTCCGGGGATCCCGGCGTGTTCGCCATGGCGGCCGCGGTGATCGAGGAGTCGGCGGATCCGCAGTGGCGCGAGGTGCCGGTGCGGGTGCTGCCCGGCGTGACCGCCGCGAGCGCGGTCGCGAGCCGGCTGGGCGCGCCGCTGGGCCACGATTTCGCCATGATCTCGCTCTCGGATCGCCTCAAGCCGTGGGAGACGGTGGCGCAACGGATTTCGGCGGTGGCCTCGGCGGATATGGCGTTCGCCGTCTACAACCCGGCGTCGTCGCAGCGCACCTGGCAGGTGGCGGCCATGCGGGATCTGGTGCTCGAGCACCGCAAGCCGGAGACGCCGGTGGTGATCGGCCGCGATGTGGGCGGCCCGACCGAGTCGGTGCGGGTGGTGACGCTGGGCGAGCTGGATCCCGCCGTGGTGGACATGCGCACGCTGCTGATCGTGGGCGCGTCCACGACCACGGTGTTCGAGGCGGCCGGCGGGCCGCGCGTGTTCACATCGCGTCGCTACGAGGTCTGAACGCCCGGCCCCGTAATATTCCTATGTAGAACGTAGGCTGTGGAAGGAGTGCCGGTGCCAGAAGATCACGCTCGACGCCCGCTCAACTCGACGGCCGCGTCCCTACTCGGATTCCTGCACCAGGGCGAGATGTCCGGGTGGGATCTGGTGGCGCTGGCCCAGGACCGCATCGGCGACTTCTGGACCATCACCCAGAGCCAGGTGTACCGCGAGCTGGCCACCATGCACGGCCTCGGCCTGGTCGAGAAGGGCGCGTCGGGCGCCCGCGACCGCACGCCGTACCGGATCACCGAGGCCGGCCGGGAGGCCTTCGCCGAATGGATCGCCCGCGACCCGGGCGCGGAGACCATCCGGGTGCCGCTGCTGCTGACCCTGTCCTTCGGGGAGTTCGTGGACGCCGCCCGCCTGGAACGCATCGTGGCCGCCGGCCGCACCGTCCACGAACAGCGGCTCTCGGGCTACCTGTCCGGCCAGGACGAGCAGCGGATGTCGCCCTACGAGCGGGCCACACTGGATTTCGGCATCCGCTACGAACGGGCCGTCCTGGAATGGTTCGACCGCCTGCCGGAGCTGTTGGACCGCACCAGCCGCCTGTCCTGACCGGATCCGCGCCCGGCCGATACCGCTACGCTTCGTCGCGCCGGGCGCGCAGCCAATCCCACGCGGCCGCAACGGTTTCCACCTGCTGCGCACCGGCGGGCAGTGGCGGGCGGTCGATCATCACGACCGCCAGGCCCAGTTCCCGGGCGGCGGTCAGTTTGGCCTCGGTGAGCGCGCCCCCGCTGTCCTTGGTGACCAGGACGTCGATGCGCCGTTCGACGAGCAGCGCGATCTCGTCCTCGACGCTGAAAGGCCCACGGGCGAGCACCAATTCGTGCCGCGCGGGCACCGCACCCTCGGGCGGGTCGATCGCCCGGATCAGGAACCACTCGTCGGAGTGCTCGAAGGCGGCCACACCCTGGCGGCCGATGGTCAGAAACACCCGTTTACCCAGCGCCGCGGCGGCTTCCGCCGCCAACTCCAGATCCGGCACCCGCACCCACCGGTCCCCGCACCGCTCGATCCAGCCCGGCCGCCGCACATGCAGCACCGGCAGTCCGAGCGCCGCCGCCGCGACCGCCGCATTGGCGGTGATCCCGCCCGCGAACGGATGGGTGGCGTCCACCACGGCCTCGATGCCGTTGCCGGACAGCCACTCCCGCAGCCCCTCGACTCCCCCGAATCCGCCCACCCGCACCTCGCCGACCGGCAGGACGGGCGCGCGCACCCGCCCGGCGAGCGAGGACACGATCTCGAATCCTCGCTCGCCGGACGCGATGTCGGCGAGTTCCCGGGCTTCCCGGGTGCCGCCGAGGATCAGCGTTTTCAGGGCTGCCCGCTGAAGTAGGCCGACCCGGAATCGATCAGCGGCTGCCCGCCGACGACCAGCAGCCCGATGATCGCGCCCGGGATCGCGCCGATCCCGAACAGGAACGCGCCCAGGATGCCGCCGATGATCCCGCCCAGCGCCGCGTGCTGCAGCTGCCCGAAGAAGTCACCCTGCGAGTCGATGTCCTTGGCGGTGGCCAGCGGCGCCGACACCGAGGTCAGCGTCAGCTCGGTCCCGGTGGTGTCGATGGCCGCGGTCAGCCCGTACTGCTTACCCGCCAGCGCGCCGGTCAGCGGCACCTGGGTGACGACCTCCCCGGCCTGGTTCTTCAGGAACACCGTCTGCCCCGTGGCGTCCAGGCTGAACTGCCCGCCGGTCACCTTGGTGACGATGTCATTGGCATCGTTCACCACAACGTCGTACCCGACGCCCTGCTGGGTGCCGTGCAGCGGCGACGCGGCCTGCTCCACCACCGGAGCCTGGTCGAGCGGAACAGCGTATCCGGTGCCCGCGGCAATGCCGGTCGCGGCCGCGGCGACGAATGCGGTAGCCACGAACTTTGTGTACTTCATCGATCTCCTAATAGAGCTACAGCCGAATCCGATAACCCTCGGATTCCAGCTCGTAACCCTACCGTTGACGTAGTGATGTTTCAGTTTGGATGGCTCAGGCAGGACACGGATTCCACTATCGAACACCTTTGCCCACCACCCCGCGGACCCATCCACGCAGGTCACTGAAGTGCCCGAATCCAAACCTCACACAACTCGGATGTCCCAATTGCGCACTCGCCCAGCCCTTGTGCCCGCCGGCCCCGCGACGCCGGCGACACCCCCATGCCACCCGGTCCACCCCCGAACCGGCCTCCACTCGCGCCAGACCATCGAGCGGAATGATGTAGCAGCACTCGCCACATTGCACTCTTTGCGCTTGTTCTACCGGAATGCCGCAGCAATTCAGCGCGGAGTACTCACCCCTCCCGTTCGCGAGCAACTCGCACGGACACCCGGAAGTCCCATACTCCCTATTCGAAGATGCATCCACCATGGCTCAGTGCCGATCGTCCGTGTTCGGAAAACAATCGTCGACCGAACCGACCCCGGCCACTGAGGGGCTCGTTGTGCCGCATGCGATCGACGATGCTTGACCGTGATTCGCCAGATCATGTAGACCGAGAGTGCCGTGGTGATCGCTCCGGCCGCCCAGATGCCGGAGAACCCGATTCGCCCCGGCAAAGAGAGCCCATCGCGCCCGGTGAAGACATGCGGCGCTACCCACATCAAGGCGAGGGTAGAAGCTCCCGGAAATGCCAGGTAGAACGGATTGACCCACCCGATCAGGCGCATGTCAGCGGGATACCGTTCGATCCAGCTTTCCCAAAGCAAGCCGCCCGGAACCCGGGCACTGAGACTGTCGCGCACGTATGCGCCGACACGTGCGATACCCCAGTGCTGAAGGCAGTATCGGCCGCACAGCGCGTATGAGGTCAAGGGGAGGATCAGCAGGAATCGGACCCGCGCGGGATCGGACAACGCGAAGGAGAAGATCGCCCCCGCCGCCGTGAGCTGGAGCACGAAAAGCCCTTGCTGAAGGGTTCCCCTCCGATCGACCTCCGCCCGAAGAGCGGTGAACTCCGCCAGCGGCCCCCGTGCTTCGTCGTCAGGCATCCGACTGCCCCCTCGAATCGAAATCTCCTGCCCTACAACAGATGCTAAGCCCGCCGACCCACACAGAACCACACTTCGACCAAGAACCCTGGCACGCCGACAGCGGGCATGGGCGCTTCGGCTGAACCTCGTTTCACACTGTGCGCGAATCGCTGCGGCACTCGTCGAACGCCGGCACAGCGTGACCCAGCACAACCCGTAGGCCCTGTGACACCAAGCCCCGCAAGGCCTTCTGTATGTTCGGTAACGATGGCGACTTGCACGGGGTCACTGTCGGCATGAAGTGTGTGTTTGCTTCCAGGGCAGCAGGACCGAGCTCGCCAGTAGGACAAGTGCGGTGGCGGCGAGGGCGCGGCGGGTGCTGGTCGTGGCGGCCAGTAGCCCGCCGACGGCGACGAAGGCCGGTTGGAAGGTTCTGGCGCTGGTCGACCAGGCAGTGCCGACACGGGCCATGTAACGGTCGGGGATGGCGTTCATCCGGTAGGTGGTGAAGACCGGATTGAACACTCCGGCAGCGAACAGCAGTGCGGTATCGGCGACTGTGATGACGATCAGACCGGCGGTGCCGGGGTGTGCGAGAAGCGTCATCGCCAGCCAGCAGGTCCGTCCGGTACCGGCGCCGAGCAGGACTGCGCGGATTCCGAAGCGGAACACCAGGGGCGACGCGCACATCGAGCCGGCCAGCCCGCCGAGGGCGGGCAGGCCCAGTGCCAGCCCGAACTGCCACGGGGTGAAGTGCAGTTCCCGAAGCATGAGCAGGGCCATGAGCGGGCTGGCGGCTGTCAGTGCGCCGCCGAAGACCATGGCGTTGCAGAACAGCCGCCGCAGGACGGGGTGGGCGAGGAGACAGGACCAGCCGCTGCGGATCTCGGATGCCCAATGATGCTCTCGCTGTGTGTGTTCAGGCGCGGGTTCGTCGGTGGTGATGGTGCGCAGGCCGAGCGCTGCCGCGAGATAGGTGAGGGCGTCGACGAGTACGGTGGCCGTGACACCGGCCAGCGAGATGAGCGCGCCGCCCAAGGGTGCCCCGATCGTGGACACTGTCCAGTACACGGTTTCCAGGCGGCTGTTGGCGCGGACCCGAATCGAGTCGGGCACCAGCGATTTCACGTACGCACCGTTGGCGGCATTGAACACGATCGCGCTCGCCGTGCTCAACGCGGCCACCACGCACAACTGCGCATAGGTCAGCGCGCCCAGCCAGGCCGCGGCCGGCACCGACGCCAGGACTGCGAAAGACGCCAGGTTCGCGGCGATCATGACCGGAAGTTTGGGCCGGAACTCCACCCATGGCCCCAACGGCAGCGCGACTATCGCGGCTACCAGCCCTGAGACCGCCGCCATCGCAGCGACCTGCAGGGCCGAAGCGTGTACGACCAGAATCGCGATCAGCAGTAGCGCCCCGGTTCCTACCCCGCTGCCAAGCTGGCTGACCGCCGCAGCACCCCACAGCCGGTAGAAGTCCGGCGAGAGCCGCGGCGGCTCGTCTCCGGTCACATGGTCCGAGGCTGCGGGCACCTGAGCCACGGTAGACCAGCGCCAATCCCGCGCTCCGGGTCCTGTGGCGGTGGAGTCGAATCTCGTCGATTCCAGTCAACCTGCGACAACGCTCTGCCTGCCACTCAACCGGCTATGAGCTGCGGTTTGTCTTGTGCCGCAAGTTTTTCGACCTTCGAATCGAACCACCACGTGTCCGATCGACGATTGTCATGAGTGGTCGGCGATGCGTTGTCTGCTCAGCCGATGCTGCCCGTGGAGCCGCAGCCGCTCGAGGGGGAAGGGGTCGGCGTGCCCGGCGGGGCCGGTTCGACGGTGACCGTCAGGGTCTTCGCATTCCAGCCGTCTCTGAACTGCAGGGTGTGCGTGCCGGGAGTCATCGGCGTCCAGGTCGTAGCCTTCAGGCCAGTGCCGTTCATAGCGATCTGATCCCTGGTGACGCACTGACCATTGTCGTACAGGTACACCCAGTTCCCGGATGAGCCCGTCAAGCTGGGCACCAGCGTCACCCCGGAGTTGTCGAGCAGGTCGCTCGTTATCCAATAGGTCTTCCCGACCTGCACCGGCAGCGGACCGTCGATCGTCAGACCCGGGAACGCCGACGCGGGACCAGCCGTCATGATCGCCGCGGCGCCCGCGACTGCCAACCCCATTGCGCTCCAGCCGATTCGAGTGCGAATCCCTGATGCCACCTTGATTCCCCGTTCCTTCGTTTCGCTCTTGCCCGCAAGGTCCCCGATAGTCGGGAGATCGGCCGAGCGCAGCGAACGATAACGGCATCGAAGACCGGACCGGGCCGATTCCCGTCGTCGAAGACGCCCCGAATTCCTGGGGCGCACCCCCGCGATCTACCGCGGCCCCCAACTGTTCTCGCGGAGAACAGAGTTGGCCTGTTTCGTCGTGCCCTGACAGGATCGGCTGTCATGACCGTTCGACCCGTACAGGCGCTGATCGACACCGATGACCCGGCCTGGCCCGAACTGGACCGGAAACTCTCGACAACCGACGTACCGGTCGACGTGCTTCCGGTCGAACCAGCGCGAGCACGCGAAGCGTTGTTCCGGCTGCAGGTCACGGCTCGATCGGTGCTCGGCGCGCTGGTGTTGAACACCGGTGGACTGCTCATAGACCACGGCTGGCTTCGAATCCTCGGGGGCGGCCATGCCGGGCTCCCCGATGTCGCCACGATGAGCGGCATGCCCGATCCCACCACCGAAGGCGAACCGCCCGGTGGGCTCATCTTCGCCATCGACGTCCTGGGTGGCATGTTCGCCATCAATGGCGGCGGACTGCCCGGAAAGCCCGGCGGCATCTGCCATTTCGGTTCCGAGACCCTGACCTGGCAGCCCATCGGTGGCGGCCATTCGGCCTTCGTCGACTGGGTGCTGTCCGGCGGCATGGACGGCTTCTACGCCGACCTGCGCTGGGACGGCTGGCGAGACGAAGTGGAGAACCTCCAGCCAGACCAGGGACTGTCGGTCTACCCGCCGCTGTGGAGCGCCCAAGGCCGCGCCGACATCGCAGCCACCAGCCGCCGCAGCTGCCCGCTGCTCGAACTGACCGCCCTGCACCTCGACACCGCGGCACAATTCGACGACCAAGGCTGACCGCGAAGACGGCCGCCGCTTCAACGCTTGCGGGCGCGCGCATTCTTGGTGAGTTCGGTGATGCGGTCCGGGCGGTGAGGATTGTTGAGCTCGGCGACCAGCTCATCGGGGCACAGCTCGTAGAGGTCGCCCCACCACCGGCCAGACTTGTTGTCCCACACCCGGTATCCGCCGGGCACACCGCGCGCTACATACCGTCGTCGAGCCATGCCCCAACCCTGACTGCGCACCCGACGATTCTCTCCGGCCGCGTTCGGACACCGACACGGCACCGGGCACCGAAGCCGACCGGTTGCGCCACGCGCCGACATCGGCCCGGCTATGCACGATAGTCCTCGAACTCCCGCGTCCCGAGCCGGGCGACCTTCAGGGCGAGCTCGCCCCATGAGGGCTCGTCCAGCGCGGCCAGGTATCGAACGATCCAGTTCGTGAGCACGTCCATATCGATGTGTTCGACGAACAGATAGTGCCGTCCTGACGCCATCGGCTGATCGATCGGCAAGCGCCGCAAGTCATTCGGGGTGTGCCCCGAACTCACCGAGGTGGTTCGGTGGCCGGTTCCGTCGATGCCCTGGTGCTGGGGTGGATCGAACCCGCGACGTCTGGGCTGTGAGCTGCCGACGGGCCGCGGGAAGACGGATGCAGCCACATCGCCGTATTGCGGACGTAGTTCTGGTAGATGGCCAACCGGGACGGATCGGCTTTGATCTGCGTTCCCGGTGGTTCGCTGACAAACGACGGCTTACCGTGGTCGAGATCCCAGTTGTAGTCGGCGAAGTGGTGGAATGTGGATTCGGCCACGGCCCGGCCCATCGGCCTACCGTCCGCCACAAGTTCCCCATCGAGTGCGACAGCGAGGTTGAACAGGCGGCCCGACACGGTACTTCGGCCCTGCGCGACGACGGTCGCGCCCGGCACACAGGCCGACACCGCGCCCTCGTGCGGGTGAGCCGGAAACCATTCGATCCGACCGCTGCGGGTCGCGCTGGTGCGGAGTAGTGGATGGATCGGTTCGGTCGCGAGGACCGGCTGGTAGTCGCCGTTGGCGCCGGAATGGTAGTTGGGCCACGAGATTGCCGGGGTGTCCTGATCGTCACGCCTGTGGGCGGGGTCGGGGTTCTTCAGATGGAAGTGGTTCACCTCGCCCAGGGAGCCGAGACCGAGCAGGCAGCTGCCCAGGTCCTGGTGGTCGCGGGCGGTCAGAACCCCGCCACCGCGCTCACGGAATCGCATGATGGCCTTCGATTCGTCGTCGGTGAGGCCGTCCCCGGTATCGACTGCCAACAGCCACAGCTGCTCGAAATCGGAGACGTCGAGCCGGCTCAGAATCGGGTCGTTCTCGCCCTGGCGGAGTCGGTTGCGGGCGGTGACGTCGTGGCCGGCGGCGCGCAATTCAGCGGTCAGCAAAGAGAACCGGGTGATGTCCCAATCGTCCGGGCTCTCCGTGATGGTCGTTTGCAGCAGGATCTTCGACACTGAAATCCCCTCCTTCGCTCAGGCTTTCGGTCACACGTGGCGGTTCACCCTCCACTTCACAGCAAGGACAAGGGCGAACCCGGATTTGTGACAGCCGCACGCCGGCTCTGCCGTCACGAATGCCGACGCTGTCCTGTCCTAGTTGCGAAACCTCGACAGATCTCAGGAGTCGCCGATGATCGAGAAGACGTCCCTGGACGCCAGGAAATACTCTGGACCGCTGCGGATTCGGATGCGCGGCCGATCGACCGACGAGCCGTATCGCGCGTCGACGCAGCTCGAGTTGCTGTTCGATCTCACGTTCGTTGTCGCGGTGGCGGGGATCGTGACGCCGCTCGGGCATGCCATCGGATCGGGACATCCGGTGTCGGCGCTGGTGCCATTCCTTCAGGTCTTCTTCGCCATCTGGTGGGCGTGGATGAATTTCACCTGGTTCGCCTCGTCGTACGACACCGACGACGTCCCCTATCGACTGCTCACCCTCACACAGATGGCGGGAGTGTTGTTGCTGGCCGCGGGAATTCCCGCGGCCTTCAATCGCGGCGACTTCGTCGTCATCACCCTGGGCTACCTGGTGATGCGCGGCGCGCTGGTGGCGCAATGGCTTCGAGCCGCTCGCGAGGACGCGGTGGGCCGGGCAACGGCGCTGCGGTATGCGCTGGGCATCACCGTTGTGGAGGTGCTGTGGCTGGCTCGGCAGCTGGCGGCCGAATTCGGTGTACTGCACGGCGCCGCCCTGCAGTGGGTGTTCGGCACACTGGTCGTCGCCGAGCTCGCGGTTCCGGTGTGGGCGGAGCGGGCGAGCGGCACTCCGTGGCACCCGCACCACATTGCCGAGCGCTACTCGCTTTTCACGATCATCCTGCTGGGTGAGAGCGTGCTCGCGGTATCCACGGGCATCGCCGGCGGCTTCCGCCCGACATCGGTGCTCGTCGCATTGTCCGGGCTGGTATTGCTTTTCGCCCTGTGGTGGCTCGGTGAACTGCGGCCCAGCGGCGACGTGCTGGCCGCGCGGCGGAGTTGGTCGTTTCTATGGGGGTATGGCCATTACGCGTCCTTCGCGGCGCTCGCCGCACTCGGCGCCGGTCTGGAGGTGGCGGTGCGCGCCGACGGCCACGGTGGTTCGGCACCAGTCGTGGGATACGCCGTCGCGATTCCGACAGCCGTATTCCTGGTGCTGCTCTGGGCGACACATGCCGGGATGACGTCGCGCCCGCGCCCTCGAATTCTTGTCACCGCGGCGGCATCGGTGCTCATCACACCGCTCGCCACCCTCGCGATCCCGAATCTGACCGTGACGGCCGTCGCCGGTGTCTGTGTGACGGCCCTGGGCGTGTCACTCCGCGGTGGGCTCTTCCGTCAGGCCCACCGATGCCGCGAGACGGCCGAGCTTGTCGGGATTGAGCATCCAGTAGATCCGATCGATGTGTGCGCTGTCGGCGGCACCGACGGTGAGCCACGCGAACGGCGATCCGTCCCGGCTGAGAAGCACCGACGCACGTCCGTTCGCGTCGACCCGGTCGATGGTGGCCCCGGTCCAGAAATGTGACGCGAACGCCGCCACGTATCTGGCCACTCGGGTCCGCCCGACCACCGGGATGCGCGAGGCCCCACGCACCTTGCCACCACCATCGCTGTAGCTGGCCACATCGGTGGCGAACAGCGCCTCGAGGTCGTCGAAGTCCCCTGCCCGCGCGGCGATCAGGAAGGCCTCGAGCAGCCGACGCTGCTGGGTGTCGTCGACCGGTGCGTGCCGCTCGGAATCGATGCCCTGCCGCGCCCGGCTCACCAGCTTGCGAGCGGTGACCTCCTTGACCTCGAGAACGTCGGCGATCCGTTCGTAGGGGTAGTCGAACGCCTCGCGCAGGACGAAGGCCGCACGCTCGGTCGGGGTCATCTTCTCGAGGACGACGAGCACCGCCGTCTCCAGCGCCGCGGCGCGCTCGGCGCCCAGCGAGGGATCGGCGGCGGTGTCCACCGGTTCGGGAAGCCATGGGCCGATATAGGTTTCGCGGCGGACGCGGGCGGTCTGGGTGGCGTTGATCGCCAGCCGAGTGGTGACGGTGATCAGGAAACCTGTCGGGTCCTTCACCGATGCGCGATCCTGATACGACTGCCACTTGACCCACACGTCCTGGACGATGTCCTCGGCGTCGGCGACGGTGCCGAGCATGCGATAGGCGATACCGAACAGCCGTGACCGGAGCTCCGAGAAGTCGTCGAGAGCCCGGTCGAGACCCGCGTCCGCGGGTGTGTCCGTCATCTGGCTGACGAGCCGATGCCGGTGACGTCCGGGTATCGCAAAGCCCACCGCCTCGAGTCGAACATCCGTGTCCGTGATGGTAGCCGGACCCCACACGTCCGGATCAAGGTCATTCGACCAGCTTCCCTTCGGTCGAGACGTCCCGCATGAGCCGGGCGATCTCCTCGGGAACCGCGGGGATCTCCTCGCGCTCGAGTCGGCCCGGACCCGACCACACCAGGTTCACCTGCAACTCCGGGTCGAGTTCGGGGTAGTCCGAGCGGTTGTGGCAGCCGCGTGTCTCGCGCCGTTCCAGAGCCGCTTCCAGGGTGGCGCGCGCCGCGAGCGCCGACGACTTCAGGTCGAACGCGTGCGCCAGATCCTGGAAGCCGGCCGCGTCCGGGTGCACGCCGATATCCGACATCCGGTCCTCGATCTCGTCGAGTTCGGCAAGCCCCTTGCGGATACCGACCTCGTCGCGGACGACACCGGCGTACTCGGTCATCGTGTCGCGCAGGGCGCGCTGCAACGCTCGGACGTTCTCCGGGCCGTCGGCCCCCAGCAGCGTGTCGATCTCGGCGCGCGCCTCGGCCAGCACGCCGTGGGATCGTCGTTGGACCGACAGCTCCGCCGAATACCGCGCCGCCGCCGCTCCGACGATGCGGCCGTAGACGAGCAGTTCGATCAGCGAGTTGCCACCGAGCCGGTTGGCGCCGTGCAGTCCGCTGGAGGCCTCGCCGATGGCGTACAGCCCCTCGACACCGGTGCCGTGGTCCTGCGAGCGCACCCACACCCCACCCATCGAGTAGTGGGCGGTCGGCGCGATTTCGATCGGGTCACGGGTGATGTCGAGCATCTGCAACTCGAGCATCGTCTGGTACACGCGCGGCAACCGCCGCATGATCGTGTCCCGTGGCAGATGCGAGACATCCAGCCAGACACCGCCGTTCGCAGTTCCGCGGCCTTCCTTGATCTCGGTGTAGGCGGCCAGGGCGACCCGGTCGCGGGTGGAGAGCTCCATGCGCTGGGGGTCATAGCGTTTCATGAATCGCTCGCCCTCGGCGTTGCGCAGTATCCCGCCCTCGCCGCGGGCCGCCTCGGAGACCAGGGTCCCAGCGGCATTCTCGGGTTCGATCAGCCCGGACGGATGGAACTGCACCAACTCCGGATCACGGATCCGGCCACCGGCGAGCACCGCGAGGCGGAAGGAGTCGCCGGTGTTCTCGTCCCGTCGCGAGGACGTGCGCCGCCAGATCCGAGTGTGCCCACCGGCGGCCAGGATCACGGCGTCGGCCCGGAATTCGTACCGTCGGCCCGACACCAGATCGAATCCGTAGGCGCCGAACACCACATTGTCGTGCACCAGGATTCGGGTCACATAGCAGGTGTCGATGATCGGGATGCCGAGCTGCACCGCACAATTCACCAGGGTCCGCTGGATCTCCAGACCGGTGTAGTCACCGGCGAACGAGGTCCGCCGATAGGTGTGCGCACCGAAGAACCGCTGCGAGATCCGCCCGTCGGCTTCGCGCGCGAACGGCATCCCCCAACGCTCGAGATCCTCGATGCCGCGTGCGGCGTTCTCGGTGACCGTGCGCACGGTGTCCGGGCGGGCCAGCAGATAGCTCTCGGTGATGGTGTCCGCCGCGTGCTGCTGCCAGCTGTCCTCGGCATCCATCGTCGACAGCGCTGCATTGATTCCGCCCGCCGCCAGCGTGGTGTGAGCGTCCGCTTTCGGCCGTTTGCCGACCATGAGGACGTCCACCCCGCGCTCGGCCAGTTCGATCGCCGCGCGCAGCCCGGCGCCGCCGGTTCCGATCACCAGCACCGAGGTCGTGAATTGTCGTCGGGTCGAGGAGTCGACCATCGGGTTCATTCCTTTCCGAATTCGAACCAGGGCACGCGGGCGGCCGTGGCAGCGACCGCCCGCGTGCCGGAATTCACTTGCGGGCCAGCCACTCCGCGAGCCGCGTCGTCCCGATCTGCGCGTCCCGGCCGGGCAGCAGGCTGTCCTGCTTCGGGACGGCTCCGAAGTAGCGCGCGTGCGGGTCGGTGACGACCTCGCGCGGATCCGATCGCGCGATCAGCACGGTGCGGATCCACTGGTCGAGACCGAACACCTCGGGGCCGCCGATCTCCACGATTCCGTCGAGCGGCTTGCCCGCGGCGGTCTTGCCCACCATGGCCGCCACTTCTTCGGCGGCCACCGGTTGTACGCCCGAGCCCGGCAACCTGACCTCGCCGTCGACGGTGGCGGAATCGGCGATCCCACCGGCGAACTCGAAGAACTGCGTCGCGTGCACCAGCGAGTAGGGCAGGCCCGATGCCTTGACGAGTTCCTCCTGTGCCACCTTCGCCCGCAGATATCCGGATTCGGGCTCGCGGTCGGCGCCGACTACCGACAAGGCGACGTAGTGGCCGACGCCCGCCCCTCCGGCGGCCTCGAGCAGAGTGGTGGTCGAGGTCCGGAAGAACGACATGACGTCGTCATCGGCGAACGACGGCGAATTGGAGACGTCGACGACCACGTCCGCACCCTGCAGCACCTCCTTCACTCCCTCGCCGGTCAGCGTGTTCACACCGAGGCTGGGCGCCGCCGGAACCGCCTGGTGGCCGTGCTCACCCAAACGAGTGACGACCGTCGAGCCGATGAGCCCGGTGCCGCCGATGACGACGATTTTCATGCTCTTTCCTTTCGTGGTGGAGACTTCTCGGGGGCCGAAGAACCTGCCTGTACCGAGGACAGGACAGGCCGTCGATTTGTGACGATTGGTTGGTTGGATGGGTCCGGCGGCGGGTGGGACCAGCCACGATCTGCTTGACGCATACTCCTGGGAGCCGTCTGAAACCCGGTGTTCCCGCTCTTATCTCGCGACTCGGCCGAACCTGGCCGGAGGGCGTTCCGCCCGGGCGCTCACGCTCGCTGATCGAGCGGCACGAATTCGAAGGTCGGGCCCGCGGTGGTGCGGCCGTCGCCACTGGGCATCTTCATCAGCGCCTGGGCCTGGGATTTCAGTGCGTACATCGCCCCGACGGCGTCTCGCATCTGCGCGGGGTTGCCGTTGAAGGTGTCCTCCAGCAGATACAGCAGCAGGCAGTAGGTGTTGTTGAACTCCTCCTGCGCCAGCCGCACCGGACTGCCCTCGGGATAATCGGTGGTGCGCGGATTGGCCCGCATCGGGAGCACCCCGCCGGGATCCGTCGCGATCGGCTCGCCGGTGGGGCCGGACTGCGGAGTGTCGCCGCTGCGGAACCGGCGGCCCTGCTTCAGCTCGACGAAACGGTAGTAGTGGGCGACCTGTTCACGCTCGGGATGGAAGACGTCCTTGTCGCCGTCCCACACCTCGGTGCGGGCCGCGCCTTCGCCCTGCTCGATGATCTCGGCCACCGCGGCCAGCGCGGACTTCAGATCCCGCACCGGAATGACCTGCCCCCCACCGCTGCTGAAATGCATCTCTTGCAGCTGCCGGTCCGGGTCGCCGCAGAAGACCACGTCCTCACCGAGGGTTTCGGTCAAGGTGCGCAGCCCGGATTCGAGCGCGGCATAGAACTGCCCGATCGTGTGGTAGCCCTCTGCTTCCGGTTGCCCCTCGACCGAGGCGGGCCGCTCGACGTTCAGGAACAGATCCAGCGCCTCGGGTCCATACGGCAACAGGTTGATCTGGACCGACGGATCCCCGTGCGGCAGTGGATGCGGGTACGCCGGGAGCAGGTGCGGCGCATCCAGCTTCGGTTCGCCGCCGACGGCGTTGAGCAGATTCGCGGCCAACGCCAGATGCAGCATCTCTTCCACGAACACGCCGCTGATCACCTGCGCCGCTTCGACGTTTCGACCCGGATCCAGCGAGTACAACGCGCACAGATAGGGCGGGATGGTCGCGTGCTCGAGCTCGATCGCCCATTGCAGATGTCGGCGCAAGTCTGCGAGTGAATCGATGGCAGGAAGGCCGGTGTCCATGCGGGTACCTCGTCTCGGCAAAGTCGTCGGAGTCTGTCGGCAACTAGGACAAGACATCTCGGCGATTCGTGACGAAGCGTCGCCGTCGGGGTAACCGCCGGTGGCGCCGGCCGGCGGACCCGGTCCGGCACGGCCCTTTCGAATCGGGTTGTTTCCGTCCAGGATGATCTCCGAGTGATTGCTGGGAGTTTCCAGCGCGGGTCGACGGGTGAAGGTAGGGCAAGGTGGCGTTTCGGGGACTGGTGGGCAGGGCATCGGAATGCGCGGCGCTCGATCAGCTGATCGCCGCCGTGCGCACGGGCGAGAGCCGAGTCCTCGTCGTTCACGGCGGCGCCGGAGTCGGCAAGTCCGCGCTGCTGGAGTACCTCGAGGACACCGGGGCCGGGCTGCGCGCGCTGCGGGCGGTCGGCGTCGAATCCGAGATGGAGCTGCCGTTCGCGACCCTGCACCAGCTGTGTGTACCGCTGCTGGATCGGCTGTCCGCACTGCCCGCGCCGCAGGGCGACGCGCTGCGGACGGTCTTCGGAATGCGCACGGGCACACCGCCGGAACCGTTCCTGGTCGGCCTCGCGGTGCTGAGCCTGCTCTCGGACGCCTCCGAGCAGGGCCCGGTGCTGTGTGTCGTCGACGACGCGCAGTGGATGGACCAAGCCTCCGCGCAGGTCCTCGGCTTCGTGGCCCGTCGACTGCTCGCGGAGTCGGTGGCCCTGGTCTTCGCCGCTCGACTGCGCACCCAGCATCTGCTGGGCCTTCCCGATCTCGAGGTCGCGGGTCTCGCCAAGGCCGACGCCCTCGCGCTGCTCGACGCGGCCACGCATGCGCGACTGGACAGCCACATTCGCGATCGGGTCGTCGCCGAAGCGGCCGGCAATCCGCTCGCCTTGCTGGAGTTACCGCGCGAGCGCACCGTCACCCAGCTGGCGGGCGGATACGGTCTACTGCACGCCGATACGCTCCCCACCCGTCTCGAGCAGAGCTTTCTGAGCCGGATCGCGGCGCTGCCCGCACCGAGCCGATTGCTCCTGCTGATCGCCGCCGCCGAACCGGTCGGGGATCCCACTCTCGTGTGGGGCGCCGCCGAGCTGCTCGGTGTCACACAGGCGGCCGCCCTCAACGATGAGACCGACCGGCTGGTGTCGTTCGATATCCGGGTGACCTTCCGGCACCCGCTGGTGCGATCGGCCGTCTACCACGCGGCCGAGGACGCCGAACGCCGCTCGGTGCACCGTGCTCTGGCGACAGTGACCGACTCCGGTACCGATCCCGACCGGCGGGCATGGCATTTGGCCGCGGCGGCCGCTGGACCGGACGAAGCCGTCGCCGCGGAACTCGAGCGATCCGCTGATCGCGCGCAGGCGCGCGGGGGGCTGGCCGCGGCCGCGGCGTTCCTGCAGCGATCGGTCGTGCTGACCGGCGACTCGACGCGACGCGCGCAGCGTGCCGTGACCGCCGCCGATGCCAGTGTGCGGGCAGGCGATCTGGATGCCGCGCGGCGGTTCATCGAACTCGCCGACCTGGAGGGGCACAGTGAATTGCTGCGTGCTCGCTCGGATCTGGTGCGCGGCCGCATCGCTCACGCGGCCGGGTTCAACAACGAGGCGCCGCCGCTGCTGCTCGCGGCGGCGCGGCGACTCGAACCCTTCGACACGGAGCTCTCACGCGAGACGTACCTGCTCGCGTGGGGCGCGGCGGCGTGGGGCGCGGCCGATGCCGACAATCTGGTGGCGATCTCGAAGGTCATCCGGGAACTTCCTGCCCCCCAGGGCGATCCGCGTCCGATCGATGTCGTGTTGGAGGCCTGTGCGCTCCTGGTCACCGAGGGACCGGGCACGGCCATCACCACCTTGCGCCGAGCGATGGGCGCACTCGTGGATCTACCGGTGCCCGACCTCCTGAAATGGGGATGGGCGGCGTGTGGCCTGAGCCCCGCGGTGTGGAGCGAGCAGATCATGATCGAGACCTATACCCGGGCAGCCGAAGTGGTCCGCGCCGCCGGAATCCTGACCGAGCTGCCCATCTACCTGGCGTCGCTGGGAGCGGCGACCTCCCTGATCGGGGATTTCACGACAGCGGCCGGGATCGTCGCCGAATCCGAGGGCCTGGCCGCCGCCACCGGCATTCCGCTCGCGCCGTACACCACGCTGATCCTGACGGCCATGCAGGGCCGGGAGGACGAGGCCGCGGCGATCATCGCCGCCACGATCGAACAGACCAGCGCCGACGGGCAGTTGACCGGTGTCACCACGGCGCACTGGGCGGCCGCCGTGCTCTACAACGGGCTCGCCCGCTACGAGGAGGCGCTGTCGGCGGCGCGGGCCAGTATCCGGATCACCCAGTTGATCGTCTCGGTGTGGGTCCTGCCCGAACTCATCGAAGCCGCCGTCCGTGTCGGCGACGACAAGGCCGCACGGGAAGCACTCGGCCGCCTGGTGGAGGCCGCGGAGTCCGGCGACACCGACTGGTCGCACGGCATTCTCGCGCGCTGCCGGGCGCTGCTGGAGGACGGGGACGCCGACCGGCTCTATCGCGAATCGATCGTGCGACTCGAGGGCACCCTGCTGCGCCCGGAGCTGGCGCGGGCCCACCTGCTCTACGGCGAGTGGTTGCGCAGGCAATCCCGTCGACTCGACGCACGTCGCGAATTGCGCACGGCCTACGAGATGTTCGTATCGATCGGCATGGCGGCCTTCGCCGAACGCGCCCGCCGCGAACTGCTCGCCAGCGGCGAGAAGGTCCGCAAGCGCACCATCGAAACCACCGATGACGAACTGACACCGCAGGAAAGGCAGATCGCGCTGCTCGTCGGCGCGGGACTGTCGAACCCCGAGGTCGGTGCGCGACTGTTCCTCAGCCCGCGGACAGTCGAGTGGCATCTGCGCAAAATCTTCGCGAAGCTGTCGATCACGTCGCGGCGTCAGCTCCGTGACGCCCTGCCACACGGCGAATAACCGCGCCGCGCAGGAGAACAGCCTCGCCGGTGCGTGACGACGAGATCCGGGGCGGTCGCCGCGCGCCGGTCCCTGGTCCGAGAGAACCAGGGACTCTCCCGGGGGCGACCGGGGAGCCGGGCACGCGAATCTGAGCGTGTCGGCGCTGCGTGCCGATCGTCCTCGAATCAGGAAGTGAGGCAGTCATGTCAGATCGCCCGTTGAGCGGAGCCGTTGTGCTCGTGACCGGCGCCGGCGGCGGCATCGGGGCGGCGACCGCGCGCCGTCTGGCCCGCGAAGGCGCGGCCGTCGCACTGGTCGCCGGCCGTGGTGACCGGCTGGACCGTGTCGCGAGCGACCTCACCTCCGGGGGCGGCCGCGCCATCACGGTGGCGGCCGACATCACCGAACCCGCGCTGGCCTATCAGGCGGTCGAGGAGGCACACGAGCGGCTCGGACGATTGGATGTCGTGGTCAACAGCGCGGGTCTCATGGTGCTCGACACCGCGCTGCACGCACCCATCGAGGAATGGGACCGGATGATCTCGCTCAATGTGACGGCACTGGCGCACATCACCCATGCGGCACTGCCCTACCTGATCGATGCGGCCGCGACCTCGCCACGACGGGTGGCGGACCTGGTCAACGTGGGGTCCCTGGCCGGACGGATCGCGCGGCCGACCGGCAGCGTCTACAGCCTGACCAGGTTCGGTCTCCACGGGTTCACGGAATCGCTTCGGCAGGAACTGCTTTCGGACCGCGTGCGGGTCAGCGTGGTGGCGCCCGGGACCGTCGACACGAGCGTGCGGGACACCGACGGCACGGCATGGGACGCGGCGCGCCGGACCGCGGACCCGATGGCGGCGCTGCGTCCCGCGGATGTCGCCGACGCGATCGCCTACATCGTTACGCGCGAACGGCACGTGGCCGTCAATGAGATGGTGGTCCGGCCGGGCGGGCAAACCGGTTAGCGCAGCGGAGAATTCACGAATCCAGAGCGGCGCGCAGTTCTTTGCGGGAGGTGAGGTCCAGCTTCGTGAACACCTTGCGCAGATGCCACTCCACGGTGCGGGGACTGATGAACAGCTCCGCCCCGATCTCGGAGTTGGTCAAACCATCGCTCGCGAGCCGGGCGATCTGAACCTCCTGCGCGGTGAGAACGTCGCTCGCCTCGACACCGTGCCGGCGGACCGACTCCCCCGCTGCCGACAATTCGCGGCGGGCCCGCTCGGCGAAGGCATGGGCGCCGAACCGATGCAACATCTCGTAGGCGGTGCGCAGCTGCTCACGCGCCTCCGTACGCCGGTCCTCGCGTCGCAGCCACTCGCCGTACACCAGGTGGGTGCGGGCGAGATAGACGGCGATTCGGGTCCGCGACAGTCGTTCCAGGGCTTCGCGATACGACGTCTCTGCCGCGGCGCCCTCGCTGAGCAGCGCCTGTGATCGTGCCAGCATGCCGAGCGCCCAGTCGGTACCACTGGCCTGTGCGCGGCGCTCCAGCCGACCCAGTGCGGCGCGGGCGGCCGCCCGGTCGTCGGCTCGCACTCCGGCTTCCACCAACTCGGCGAGCGCATGCCCGACAGCCGCGAGATCGTCGTGCTCGCATGCCTTTTCCGCACTGTCGAGGGCGGCCTGGTACTGGCCCTGGCCGTTGTAGAGCACCGAGAGCAGGTAGCAGCCGGTGCCGATCGTTCGGCCCTCACCCCAGTCGGTGGCCTGTCCGAGCTTCGCCTCGATCAGCGCCGAGGCCTGGGGATCGGTGCCACGCCAGGCGACGAGCAACAGCACGGTGTAGCCGAGCGGTGAGTTGCCCGTCGCCGTCGTCAGATCCACGGCCTCCTCCACCAGTGCGGAGGCCACCCCGAATTCACCGGCGTGCAGGTGCACTGCCGCGAGGTAGGTCAGAGCCAGCGGCAGGAAGTTGAGCGCACCTGTCTCCCTTGCGGTTCGAACTGCCTGGGTGGTCAGTTCGTGCCAGGCCTCGTCGTCCCACAGGTCGGCGGCAGCGGGCCAGGTCAACCACAACCAACGCATGATGTCGTCATCGGCGGCGGCCCCACCGCGAAACGCCCGCAGTGCGTGACGCATCGGCTCCGCACCCGCGACGTAGCCGTCCGCGAAACGCGCCGCGAGCCCGCCGAGCAGCACGTCGACCGCCCGGGACCCGGACTCCGGCAGCGTCGTACGCGCGAGTTCCGCCACGGGGCGCGCCCCGTCGGGTCCGTTCAGCCTGCCCGCGAACACCGCGGATCCGATCGCCTCCAGGTAGATCTCGCGCGCCTGCTCCGGCGACGGAGCGTGCATTCGGCGAGCCGCGGCGACCAGCAGGGGCAGCGCTTCGCCGCCTCGCCTGCGCGCGAAGACAATTTGGGCGCGCAATCGCGCCAGTCGCGCCCGCTGAAACTCGTCCAGCGGTCCCATTTCCGCCGCCGCGAGCAGCTCCAGGGCTCCCTCCGGGCTGCCGGCTTCGAATGCGAACTGCGCCGCCTGCAGCGCTCTCGCTCCGCGGGTGCCCGGATCGGGCGTCAGGCCGGTCGCCCGGCGCAGGAACGCGGCCGCCGCCGCGACGCCGCCGCGAGCCCGGGCCCGAGCAGCGGAACGCTCGAGTTCGGCAGCTACTTCCTCATCGGGTTCGACTGTGGCGCTTGCCCGATGCCACGCTCGCCGGTCCGGGTCGGTGACCGGGTCCGTCTCCTCGGCCAGCGCGCGATGCACGTGCTGGCGTTCTCCCGGGTCCGCGGCACGATAGGCCGCCGAACGGACCAGTGGATGCCGGAACCGGACCTGCGCCCCGAACTCGATCAAACCGGCCCGCTCGGCAGCCGCCGCGGCGTCCGCTCCGGTACCGAGCCGTTCGACGACCCGTCGCAGCAGCGCCATATTCCCCGATGGTTCCGCCGCCGCTGCCAGCAGCAGTCGGCGCGCGGCGTCGGGCAGCGCATCGATCCGCCGCAGGAAGCTCTGTTCGATCTGGGTCACCACCGGCTGCACGTCCGGCCTGGCATACCCTCCCGCCAACTCCGCGTTGGTCAGTCCGCGGGGCAATTCGAGCAGGGCCAGCGGGTTACCACGGGCCTCGGCCACGATCCGATCGATGACGTCCGCATCGACGCGGCCCGGAATGACCGACTCCAGGAGCGCACGGGAGTCGTTGTCGCGCAAGCCCCGGATGACCAGTTCCGGCAGACCGGTGAGTGGATCCGCGCTCGGATCGGCTATCGGGGTGCGTTGGGCGAATACGAGCGCAACCCGCTCGGCCAGCAGTCGGCGCGCGACGAATGCCAAGGTTTGCGCGGATACCCGGTCGAGCCACTGCGCGTCGTCGATGACGCAGATCAACATCTGATCCTCGGCCGCCTCGGCCAGCAGGCTGAGCACCGCCAGCCCGACGAGGAACCGATCGGGGACGCCGCCCGTGCTCAATCCGAAGGCTACGGACAGCGCCTCCCGCTGCGGGGCCGGGAGACGATCGAGGCGGTCCATCATCGGCGCGCACAGCTGATGCAGACCGGCGAAGGCCAATTCCATCTGGGACTCGACGCCGGTGGCCCGGGCGACCTGGTAGCCCGCGGCGTTCCCGATCAGGTATTCGACCAGCGCTGTTTTCCCGATGCCCGCCTCACCACGAAGTACCAGCACCCGGCTTCTACCGGACTGCACGTCAGCGAGGACTCGATCCAGCGGCTCGCACTCGTTACGCCTGCCGCGCAACGGGTGCGCCCGATCGCTACTCGACATCACCACCACCGCTAGAAGGTTCTGCCCCGCCCGTGAGGGGCCAGCACATCCTTCCACCCGGTAACGACAGTCCGAAGATCCACCCGGGTGGCATCGGCCACAGCGGCGATACCTTCCTCGCATAACCGCTGGCCCGAGCCGAATGACGTCCCCAGCCCCGGGCCCCTGGGGGACGCGGGCATCGCGGGTCACGCGTCCCTGGCCGCCCGTGCCCAGGGGATTCGCCCGCGTTTTCCAAGGGCGCGATCGGCATTCACGGCGGGCAACGGTGGATGTGCGGCTCATCCGGGCCGTGCGTTCGATCGCCGAGACAGGTGGCGGTCGAGTCCACGATGAAGGGACGATCCCCATGCGCTCGACGACTATCACGGCCGTCATTCCCGAAGCCGACACCGTGCCCGAACCGGTACCGGGAGCGGATGGGTCGGCAACTGATTTCCATGGTCTGCGTCCGCGCCTGTTCGGTATCGCCTACCGAATGCTGGGACGGGTCGCCGATGCCGAGGACGTCGTACAGGATGTCTGGCTGCGCTGGCAGAACGCCGACCGCTCGCAGGTGCGGGACCGGGTGGCGTTCCTGGTGACGATCACCACGCGCCTGACCCTGAACGCCGCCGGCTCGGCTCGCGCCCGCCGCGAGATTCCCGTCGATCACTGGCTGCCGGGGCAGGCGCTCACCGCCGAGGATCCGTCGATGCTGAGCGAACGATCGACGGACCTCGAGAACGCGGTTCTGCTTCTCCTACAACGGTTGTCCCCGAACGAACGCGCGGTCTTCGTGCTGCGCGAGGCATTCGACTATCCGTTTCGCGACATCGCCGACCGTCTCGGAATCAGCGAGGCCAACGCCCGGCAAATGGCGCGACGAGCTCGCACCCACCTGGGACAGCCACGGCACGTGCCGGTACAGCGCACGGCCCGCGACCGATTGATGAAGGCGTTCCTCGCCGCCGCGCGAGACGGCGAGGTGGGCCATCTCGAACGACTGCTCACGAAGGACGCCATGTCCGCGCCCACCCGTGCGCGACATACCAGGTCGCCACGCGTGGAAGCCGCGGTGCCGACCGGATAGCCAGGCGGCACAAGCCATTTCTCCCCATCCGTCACGAAGTCACGGAGTCACCGGTCCTTGATCACAGGACACCGCAGAAGGGCACCCCGATGAACCGCATTCCACTGATCACCGACCGGAGGAAACCATGATGACCCAGCAACCGACAATCGTCCTCGTCCATGGCGCCTTCGCCGAATCCGCGAGCTGGTCCGGCGTGATCGAGCGCTTGCACGACCACAATTTCCAGGTCGTCGCGCTCGCCAACCCATTGCGCGGCCTGCCCGGCGACGCCGCGTATCTGCGCGATGTCCTCGCCGAGATCGACGCACCTGTCATCCTCGTCGGCCATTCCTACGGCGGCATGGTGATCACGGCGGCCGCCGCCGGGAACGCCAAGGTCACCGCCCTCGTCTACGTCTGCGCATTCGCGCCGGCGGCGGGAGAGTCCGCGCTCGAGCTGTCGACCAGATTTCCCGGCAGCACCCTGGGCGAGGCGCTCACCGCGTATCCGATCAGCCAGGGCGGCAACGAATTCGCCATCCGGTCAGAGGCGTTCCACCTCCAGTTCGCCGCCGACGTGTCCCAGGACCGGGCGGCCGTGATGAGCGCGACCCAGCGCCCGGTCACCGAGATCGCCCTCACCACAGGTCTGCCGACCATCATCCCCGCCTGGCAGGAGATCCCGTCGTGGTTCGTCTACGGCGACGCGGACCTCAACATCCCGGTCGCCCTGCACCGATTCATGGCCCACCGTGCCGGTGCGAAGGCGACCCACGAGGTCGCGGGGGCGTCCCACGCCCTCAGCGTCTCGCAGCCGGATGCGGTGACGGCATCGATCCTCGACGCCGCACGGGCGACGACGGGCGGCGCCGCTAGGCGATGACCAGCAGTAGATCGCCGCCGTCGACCTGTTGGATGGCACCGATGGCGATCCGTTCGATCACCCCGGCGCGCGGGGCGGTGATCGCGGCCTCCATCTGGACGGCCCGCACCGGTGAGTGCGGGCCGTCGGGAATGTCGAGCGCTGGGGCTGTCAGGCCACGACGGATCGCTGTGGGACGCCGACGTATTCGCTCAGCGGTCGGATCAGCGCGTTGGATTCACCCTGCTCGATGATGTGAGCGGTCCAGCCGGTGATGCGGGACATCACGAAGATCGGGGTGAACACCTCGATATCGAAACCGAGCAGGTAATACGCCGGGCCGGTCGGGAAGTCGAGGTTGGGCTTGATGCCGGTGGCCTCGTTCATGGTCTTCTCGAGGATCTCGTACATCTCGACCCACCGCCGGCCATCGGTCGCCGCGGCGATGTCCAGAAAGGCCTTCTTCATGGTGGGCACTCGAGAGTCACCGTTCTTGTAGACCCGGTGGCCGAAGCCCATCACCTTTTCCTTGCGGGACAGCTTGTTCCGCATCCACTCTGCGGCCGCTGCCGGATCGCCGATCGCGATCATGTCGTGCATGACCGCCTCGTTCGCGCCGCCGTGCAGCGGGCCCTTGAGCGCACCGATGGCCGCCGTGACCGCGCTGTAGATGTCCGAGAGCGTGGAGGTGACGACGCGGGCGGCGAAGGTGGAGGCGTTGAAGGAGTGCTCGGCGTACAGGATCAGCGACACCTCGAACGCCTTCACCAGCTCCGGCGCGGGTACCTTGCCGAAGCACATGTTCAGGAAGTTCTCGGCGAAGCCCAGATGCGAATGCGGCCCAATGGGTTCCAGGCCGTGCCGCTTACGGTGGTCGGCGGCGACGATGGTCGGCAGCACCGCCATCATGCGAAGTGCCTTGGCGCGGTTGGCCTTCGGGGAGTTGTCCCCTTCGGCGGGATCTTCCGCACCGAGCCAGCTGATGGCGGTGCGGACCACGTCCATCGGGTGGCAGTTGTCCGGCATTTTCGCGATGAGCGACAACAGCGAGCGGTCCACGCGGCGGGAGGCACGCTCCTGCTGCAGGAACTGCGCCAGCTGGGCGTCGTTCGGGAGTTCGCCGTACCAGAGCAGGTAGGCGACCTGCTCGAAACTGCAGTTGGCCGCCAGATCCTGGACCGCGTAGCCGCGGTAGGTCAGCGAGTTGGTTTCCGGCACCACCTTGGAGATAGCGGTGGTGTCGACGACGACGCCTGCGAGACCCTTGTAAATGGTCGGTATCGCGGTCTCCGTCATCATTGATTCCTTCCCAGGGTGAAATTGAAGATGTCGGAATCGAATTCGTTGTAACGCTCGTACTGCAGGAGTTCGTACAGGCGGCTGCGATGCTGCATCCGATCGAGCAGCCCGGCCTGCGTACCGGAGGCGAGGATCTCCCGCAGCCCGGTCTCGGCGGCGAACATCGCCAGCCGCAGCGTGGTCACCGGGTAGATGACCGCGTTGTAGCCGATCGACTCCAGCGTCGCCGCCGCGATGAGCTCGGACTTGCCGAACTCGGTCATATTGGCCAGCAGGGGAATCGACACCGCGGCCCGGAACTTCTCGAAGTCGGCCTCGGTGTTGAGGGCCTCGGTGAAGATCAGGTCCGCGCCCGCGTCGGTATACGCCTTCGCACGCTCGATCGCGGCGTCGATGCCTTCGATCCCCGCGGCGTCGGTGCGCGCGCAGATCACGAAGTTCGGGTCGCGGCGGGCGGCCACCGCCGCGCTCAGCCGCCGGACCATGTCCTCGGTGGGCACCACGGCCTTGCCGTCGAGGTGGCCGCAGCGCTTCGGATTGACCTGATCCTCGAGATGCAGGCCGGCGATGCCGGCGTCCTCCATCACCGTGACCGTGCGCGCCGCGCTCATCGGCTCACCGAATCCGGTGTCGGCGTCGATCAGCACCGGCAGGTCGGTGACCCGAGCGATCTGCTGGCCGCGCCCGGACACCTCGGTCAGCGTGGTGAGGCCGATGTCCGGCAGGCCCAGATCGGCGGACAGCACCGCGCCGGAGACGTAGACGCCCTCGAAGCCGATCTCCTGGATCAGCTTGGCCACCAATGGGTTGAACGCACCCGGGAAGCGCTGAATCGTGCCCGAGGACAGGCCGGCTCTGAACGCGGCGCGCTTGTCTGCGGCAGAGCTGTTGGCAGCGAGCAGGCCGGTCATCAGAACAGTCCCTTCGGCGACTTGGGCGCGCGGGCGAGCACATCCGACGAGACGGTGAAAGTGAGCTCCGACAGCTCATTCGCGGACAGCTCGCCCGCGCGCTGGACCACTTCGAGGAAGCGGTCCTGCTCGGCAGGCTCGACGACGCCCTCGGCCAGGGTCCGGAACTTGGTGATGTACTGATCGCGGGCGAAGGGACGCGTACCCAGCGGGTGGGCGTCGGCGACGGCCAGCTCGTCCACGATGACCTCACCGCTCTTCAGCGTGACCTCGGCGCGCGCGCCGAACGCCTTCTCATTCGGGTCGGTCGAGTGGTAGCGGCGCGTCCATTCCGGGTCCTCGGCGGTGGAGATCTTGTTCCACAGCGCGATGGTGTCCGGGCGCTGCGCGCGCTCGGGCGCGTAGGAGCGCTCGTGATGCCAGGCGCCGTCCTGCAGCGCGACCGCGAAGATGTACATGATCGAGTGGTCGAGGGTTTCGCGAGAAGCCTTGGGGTCGAACTTCTGCGGATCGTTCGAGCCGGTGCCGATCACGTAGTGGGTGTGATGGCTGGTGTGCAGCACGATCGTGGCGATCTGCTCCAGGTCGCCGATCCGCTCGCGCAGGCGGAACGCCAGATCGATCGGGGCTTGACTCTGGTACTCGGCCGAGTGCTCCTTGGTGTAGGTGTCGAGGATGCCGCGCTTGGGCTCGCCCGGACCCGGTAGCGGGACAGAGTATTCGGCGTTCGGGCCGCCGAGCAGCCAGGCGATCACGCCGTCCTCGCCCTCCCAGATCGGCGACGGCGCGCCCTCGCCACGCATGGCGCGGTCCACGGCTTCCACGGCCATCTTGCCCGCGAAGGCGGGGGCGTAGGCCTTCCAGCTGGAGATCTCGCCCTTGCGGGACTGCCGGGTAGCGGTGGTGGTGTGCAGGGCCTGGCCGATGGCCTGGTAGATGGTCTCGGTGTCGAGGCCGAGCAGGGTGCCGATACCCGCGGCCGCTGACGGGCCCAGGTGGGCGACGTGATCGATCTTGTGCTCGTGCAGGCAGATCGCGCGGACCAGATCGACCTGGATCTCGTAACCCGTTGCCAGACCGCGGATCAGGTCACGGCCGCTGCGGCCGGTGTGCTGGGCGACGGCCAGGATGGACGGGATGTTGTCACCCGGGTGCGAGTACTCCGCGGCCAGGAAGGTGTCGTGGAAGTCCAGCTCACGCACCGCGACCCCATTGGCCCAGGCGGCCCACTCCGGCGAGAAGCGGCCCTCGACCCCGAAGACGGTGGCGCCGGGCTGGTACGGGTGCGTCATCGCCTGGGCGCGGGCATTGGCGACCGGGCGGCGGGTGAGGGAGGCCGCGGCGACCGCGGCATTGTCGATGATCCGGTTGACGATCATCTCTTCGGTCTCCGGAGCAACCTCCACAGCGTCCGCGGCGACTTCGGCGATCCGCCACGCCAGGTGCTCCTCGCGAGGGAAATCCTCGGCGGAGCGGTGGGTGCGGACGAGATGGTTCTTCACTGTCGAAGTCCTCCAAGTGTCGTGTTTCACCGGTACATTTCGCACGCTACACAGCACAGTGAGCGGCGGAAATCCCCCGCAAATGCCTAATTTTGTGGAAACGGTTCTGTAAAACTGTGAAAGTTGTAAACGTTGTGCTTGCTAGATTGAAGCCATGCAGAAGATGTACGCGGGAGCACGGTTGCGTTCGCTGCGTGAACAACGCGGGCTCTCCCAGTCGGCGATGGCCAAAGCGCTGGAGCTTTCTGTCAGCTACATCAATCAGCTCGAACACGACCAGCGGCCGATGACCTTGCCGGTGCTGCTGCGCCTCAATGCGCGCTTCGATCTGGACATGGGCTTCTTCGCCGCCGACACCGACGCGCGGCTCATCGCCGACCTGCAGGATGTCTTCGCGGAGGATCCCGATGGCGCGTCCATCACCAACGCCGAGATGGACGATCTGATCGCCCGTGTCCCGGCAGCCGCGCGCATGCTCGTGGGCCTGCATCGGCGGCTCCGTGGCGCGACGGAGCAGATGGAACGCTTCTCGGCCGGAATCGACGGCGCCGCAACCGATTCCACCAGCGCCATGCCTTACGAGGATGTGCGTGACTATTTCTACGATCGCCGCAATCACATACCCGCGCTCGATGGCGCGGCCGAGGAACTGTTCGCGGGCAACGGATTGACGCTAGGCGGGCTCGATCTGCAATTGACTCGACTGTTGCGGGACCGGCACGACATCACGGTGGTGATCCGCACCGACGACCCGGCGCGCCCGGGGCCCAAGCGGCGCTACGACCCGGAGTCGCGGGTACTCACCATCGCCCGCCGGCTCTCCGCGGGCCAACGAGCCTTTCAGATGGCGACGCAGCTGGCTTTTCTCACCCAGGCCGCGCCCATCGACGACCTCATCGAGGAGGCCGAGACCATGCCCGAGCAGTCACGCGGACTGCTGCGTATCGGGTTGGCCAACTATTTCGCCGGGGCGTTGATCCTGCCCTACACCGAGTTCTGGAATTCGGCCGAAGCGCTGCGATACGACATCGAATTGCTGGCCGCGAAGTTCGAGGTCGGCTTCGAGACGGTGTGTCACCGCCTGTCGACCCTGCAGCGGCCCGGCAAGCGCGGGGTGCCGTTCTTCTTCGTCCGCACCGATCGCGCCGGGAACATCTCGAAACGCCAGTCCGCCACCGCCTTCCACTTTTCCCGGGTTGGTGGCAGCTGCCCGCTGTGGGTGGTGCACGAAGCGTTCTCCACTCCCGGCAGCATCCGCACCCAGATCGCCCAGATGCCCGACGGCCGAAACTATCTGTGGCTGGCCCGCACCACCGACGAGAAGACGCCCGGATTTCTTTCTGCCAAAAGGGATTTCGCGATCGGACTGGGCTGCGATCTGGCCTATGCCGACAAATTGGTCTACTCTCACGGCCTGCCCATCGACGACCCGCGCACCGCCGTCCCGATCGGCGCGGGCTGCAAGGTCTGCGAGCGCACCGACTGCGCACAGCGCGCCTTCCCGCAGCTGGGCCGCCCGATCCGGGTGGATGACAACAGCTCCCAGAACATCCCGTACGTGCCCACGACGATCGACTGACGCCCGTGCAGGTCCACCGCACCGTCCGACCCGCCCGGCGTCATTATCGCCGGCCCGTTCAGGCGATCTTCGGTGCGGCGGTGACCCGGTAGCCGAGGTTGGTCAGCACCTCGGTGGTCGCCTTCGCGAAGTTCAGCGTGATGAAGTGCAGGCAGGGCGCGCCCTCGTCGATGAGACGCTGAGCGATCTCGGTGGCGATCTCGATTCCGGCTGCCCGGACCGCGGCGCGGTTCTCCTCCGGGCCGTCACCGGCGGCCTTGTGCAGTCGATCCAGGACGGCGGCGGGAAGTTCACGACCGGACAGTTCGACCGCGCGCCGCACCGTGCGCAGCGAGGTGATGGGCATCAGTTCCGGGATGATCGGCTTCGCGCCCTGCACCGGATCGTGCGCGGCGACCCGGTCGCGCAGGCGCAGGTAGTGTTCGGGGTCGAAGAACATCTGGGTGATCGAATAGTCCGCCCCCGCACGGAGTTTGGCGACCAGGAACGCCGTGTCGGAGTCCAGGTCCGGGGATCGATGGTGGCCCTGCGGGAACGACGCCACACCGACGTTGAAATCCCCGAGGTCGCGTACGATGCGCACCAATTCGTCGGCATACTCGACCCCTTCGGGATGCTTGCGCCAGGCGCCGAGCGGATCGCCCGGCGGATCGCCGCGCAGCACGAGCATGTTGCGGATCCCGCAGTCGGCGTACGAACCGACGAGAGCACGCAATTCGGCGACGCTGTGGCCGACAGCGGTCAGGTGCGCGACCGGTAGCAGGGTGGTCTGCTGGGACAGCTGACCGGTGATACGCGCGGTGCGTTCCTTGGTGGAGCCGCCCGCGCCATAGGTCATGGAGACGAAAGCCGGGTGCATGCGCTCGAATTCGCGCACTGTGCGCCACAGCCGGGCCTCCCCCTCGGCGTCGCGTGGCGGGTTGAACTCCACAGAGAAGGGCACGCGCGGACCGGAGTGGACACGCAGGCTGTCGACGACCGAACGGACACCGGTCGCGGGTGGGGATTTACGCGCGAGCCTGCCTGCCATCGCATGTTCCTCCGGGTGTGGGTAACGCATACTCGCCTTGCAATCAGTGTGGATGGATACGACCTGTCGTGGTGTCCGCATGACTGACACCACGACAGGTTTCGACGCGAACCGCGGCGGCCGACGTCAGACGATGACCGTCAGCGCAGGGCCTTGGCCGCGTCGACCATGTTGTGCAGCGAGGCGGTCACTTCCTCGGTCCGACGGGTTTTCAGGCCGCAGTCCGGGTTGACCCAGAGGCGTTCGGCAGGAACGGCTTTCAGAGCCAGAGCGAGGGACTTCTCGATCTCCTCCGCACCGGGCACGCGCGGCGAGTGGATGTCGTAGACGCCCGGGCCCACACCCAGGTCGAATCCCGCGGCATTGAGGTCGTCGAGGACCTCCATGTGCGAGCGGGCCGCCTCGATGGAGGTGACGTCGGCATCCAACCCCGCAATGGCTCCGATCACCTCGCCGAACTCCGAATAGCACAGGTGCGTGTGGATCTGGGTGCCGTCCGCGACACCCGAGGTGGACAGCCGGAACGCGTCCACCGCCCACTCCAGGTAGGCGGCCTGCTCGGCCTTGCGCAACGGGAGCAGCTCTCGCAGGGCCGGCTCGTCCACCTGGATGATGCGGATGCCCGCGGCCTCGAGGTCCACCGTCTCGTCACGAATGGCCAGGGCGATCTGGCGCGCGGTGTCGGCCAGCGGCTGATCGTCGCGGATGAACGACCAAGCCAGAATGGTCACCGGACCGGTGAGCATGCCCTTGACCAGTTTGTCGGTCAGCGACTGCGCGTACGTGCTCCAGCGGACGGTCATGACCTCGGGGCGTACGACGTCGCCGTACACGATCGGCGGGCGCACGCAACGGGTGCCGTAGGACTGCACCCAGCCGTTGCTCGTGGCCGCGAAACCATCGAGCTGCTCGGCGAAATACTGCACCATGTCGTTGCGCTCCGGCTCACCGTGCACCAGCACGTCGAGACCGATCTCCTCCTGCAGCGCAATGACTTCCGCGATCTCGGCCTGCATCCGCGAGTCGTACTCGGCCTGATCGATCTCACCCTTGCGCAGCTCCGCGCGTGCCACCCGGATACGGCTGGTCTGCGGGAACGAACCGATGGTGGTGGTCGGCAGCAGCGGCAGATTCAGCTCGGCCTGCTGCACGGCGCGCCGCGCGTCGGCCGGAGCACGACGAATCGCGTCCGCGGTCAGACTCCCCAGGCGGTCGCGCACCGACTCGACCCGCAGGCGCGGATCCGCCTTGCGGTCGGTCACCGCGGTGCGGGCGACCTCCAGTTCACCGGCCACAGCCTGCTCACCCTCGGTGAGAGCGGTTGCCAGCACACGGATTTCGGCGATCTTCTCCTCCCCGAACGCGAGCCAGCTGCGCAGCCGTTCGTCCAGGTCGGTCTCGGGGGCGAGGCTGTAGGGCACGTGCAGCAGCGAGCAGGAACTCGACACCGCCACCGTCACGCCGGCCTCGCGGATCCGAGTCAGCCGCGGCAGCGCGTGGTCGGGATCGACGCGCCACACGTTGTGGCCGTCGACGACACCGGCGACGATCAGCTTGTTGGTGATCAGCTGCGCGGCCGCTACATCTGTGTCGCCGCCAGCGACGAAATCGACGGCGATACCCTCGATGGCGGTCGCCGCCAGCGCGGGCAGCGTGCCTCCGAGGCTGCCGAAGTAGGTCGCCACCAGGATCGACGGCCGGGCCGCCACTTCCGAGAGCCGCTGGTAGGTGGTGCGCACCGCGCTCAGTTCGGTGACGGTCAGGTCGGTGACCAACGACGGCTCGTCGATCTGCACCCACGTCGCGCCCGCCTCGGCCAGCAGGCCCAGCAGTTGCTCGTAGAGCGGCAGCAGGTCGGGCAGGCGGTCGAGCAGATTGCTGCCGTCCAGCGACTTGGCCACCTCGAGGAAGGTGATCGGGCCGACGATCACCGGACGGGCCGGAACGCCCAGCGCCAAAGCCTCTTTCAGTTCGGCGAGCGGCTTCTCCGGGTGCAGCGAGAACGTCGTGTCGGCCGCGAGCTCGGGCACCAGATAGTGGTAGTTGGTGTCGAACCACTTGGTCATCTCGAGCGGCGCGACCTCGGCGTTGCCGCGGGCGGCCGCGAAGTAGCGGTCCAGCTCGTCGGTGATCCCGGCGACCCGCTCGGGCAGCGCGCCCAGCAGGACGGCGGTGTCGAGCACCTGGTCGTAGTACGAGAAGGTGCCCACCGGAACGGAATCCAGCCCGGCGTCCCGGGCGGCGGTGAGCTGCTCGGTGCGCAGCTCCTTCGCCACCTGGTGCAGGCCGGCGGCATCGAGCCGGCCCGCCCAATAGGATTCGATCGCGCGCTTGAGCTCCCGGTTCGGACCGATACGCGGCAGCCCCAGCACTGTGGCGGTGAAAGTGTTGTCAGGGTTCAACATCGAATGAACTCCATAGTCAGCAGCCAGTGACCGCCGCCCATTACGAGCGCACGCTGAAGGAGCCCATAGCAGCATCATCCCGTGCCCGGGGCCCACTCGGCGTACCGCCCAATCCACGAGGCGACGACCGCCGGATACGGCGTATCCGGCACAACGGGCAGGTCTTCGGACTCATGGGCACCGCCCAGAACGGGCGACCCGGCGCTCCAGGCCCGGGCTGGTCCTACTGACCGTCGCTTCCCAGGCATCACTCAATGCGCCCAGTGCGAATGACGGCTGTCGTTCCCACTTACCGCTGCGGGACAGTCCCGGATTTCCACCGGGTTCCCTCTCACCCCACGGCGCCTAGGCACCGCTGGGCTTCGACGCCGTCAGGTCGGATCAGGGGCTCCTCGACTCCGCCTCCGGCGAACCAGCTGCGTTGGCGAATATAGCCAATCGCGATGGCAAAGCAAAAGGCGGGTCCACTCCCATCCCAAGGGCTGGACCCGCCTGGCGATTGTTCGCGATGTCAGAAGCCGAGGAAGTGGCGGCTTACACCAACGGTTCGGACAGTTGCCGAGCCAGTACCTGCCTTGCCTCCACGAGTGAGGGGCCGTACCACGTCAGGTAGCGACCATCGACCAGGGCGACGGGAGTTCCCGGAAACGCCTCGGGCCCATCGGTTTCCGTGAACCGATAGGGCTCGTCCGGGAGCACGGCGAGTTCGATTCCCGCCGTCAGCTCGCGCTCCGACACCCTCGGATAGCGCTGCGGACCCTGCGCATGCACCAGCCGCAACCCGAGCCGGCCCGCCAGATCCCCGGTGAAGGTATCTCGGCCCACCACCATCCACGGGTCGCGCCAGACGGCGATGACCGCCGCCCGTTCCGGCTGCGGCGGCGGAGCAGCCCACACCCGCCCGGCGCGGCCCAGCCAGTCCGGCACCCCGGTACCCAGCGCGACGGCGAAAAGACGTTCCATCGACGCCAGCGCTTGCGGCAGAGTGCGAATCGTGGTCACCCACACGGCAATTCCCGCCGCCCGTAATCGATCGACGTCGATACGCCGATTCTCCTCCTCGTTGCACACCACCAGATCGGGTGCGATCGCGATGATCCGGCGCACATCCGGATTCTTGGTCCCCCGCACCCGGTCGACCGACAGATCCACCGGATGCGTGCACCAGTCGGTGGCGCCCACCAGCAGCCCGGGCGCGGTCACAGCGATCGCCTCGGTCAATGACGGAACCAGCGACACCACCCGTTTCACCGGATATGCCACCGGCACCACCGCGCCGAGGTCATCGACGAGGTCCACGATCAACCAGCGTAGTCACCAGCATGCGGGTGACACGGATGCTCAGCCGACGCTGCCTGTGGAGCCGCAGCCGCGCCAGGGCGACGGGGCAGGCGCGCCCGCCGGAGCCGACTCGACAGTGACCGTCAAGGTCTTCACACTCCGGCCCTCATGCGGCTCCTGTGTAGATCCCGGCCTGGGCAATGCAGACCGCTCTCTTGACGTGTTCGGCTGCGGCAGTCGATATGTAGCGGTATTCGTACGCTCGGGCGGCGCGTTCGACGAGTTCCGGTGACCATCCCGCGCAGTAGGCGTCGGTGGCGCGAATCGTCGACAGCAGCACGATCAGCGCTTCGGTGTGCCGGTCCACGCGCAAAGAGTCCAGCAGTGCGCGCCGAACAGCGGTGCGCAGGCGTCGTTTTCCTCTCGCGTCGGCGGTCGGGAAGGCATCGACGGCGAACATGCCGAGTCGGCGAACACGGGCTCGGCGAACCTTTCCCGCGTCGACCAGCCTGCACAGCAAGGATTCCCGTAGCCCGCGGCCAGTGTGGAATTCGCGCGGAAGCGCGACGCATGACGTTTCGACTCCGAGGTGGTCCGGGTCGGGGCCGGTCGCCTCGAGCAGGATCGCGCCGGCCAGGAGGCGGTCGATCACCGGGCGGGCGAGCAGAGCTCGGCCGGTGTCGTCATCGTGCAGCAGCCACAGCAAGTCCTCGGCGATCAGCGATGTCATGGCGGCCACGCTGCCAGCGGCTCGCTGTGAACACGCTGAGAGGAAGCGGCGTCGAAGCAGGCACTGCCTGCATGATGGCGGGCATGGTTGACATGTCGGTCCTGTGGCGGCCTGCCCGGTGGGGATTGCGCGCGCGGTCCGCGGTGCTGAGCACCGCGGTCTTGGCCGTGGTGTTCGGGCTCGGCGCACTGGCGGCCTTGTGGGTCATCTATCGCTCGACGCTCGAGGCAGTCGACTCGACCGCGGCCGCCCGGGCGAGCGAGCTGGCCGGGCAGCTAGCCCAGCTCTCACCGGCGCAGGTCGACGACGCACTGTTCGCGCACGACCGGGTCGTGATGGCTGTGCAGGTGCTCGACAGCCGAGGTGAGGTCGTGCGGGCGTCCGCCGATACCGCGAGTACGCCGCTGCTCACTCCGCTACCGGAGACGGTCACCGGGCGGGAGGTGCCCGGTCTCGACGACGTGCGGGCGGCGACGCGCACCGTCTCGGGCGGTCACGGCACCTATACGGTGCTGGTCGCCGTCAGCAACGAGGAGGCCGAGGAGACCGTCCGCAATGTCGCGATCGTGATCGGCGTGGTCGCACCCTTGGTGCTCCTGGCGTCCGCGGCAGCCACGTACGCGCTGGTCGGGAGGTCGTTGACCTCGGTGGACGCCATCCGCAGCCAGGTCGCCGCGATCGACGCCAACCGGCTCGGCGACCGGGTGCCGGTGCCGGTGGCCACCGACGAGATCGCCCAACTGGCGGTCACCATGAACGCCATGCTGGACCGGATCCAAGCCGCCGACACCGCCCAACGGCAGTTCATCGCCGATGCCTCCCACGAGTTGCGCAGTCCGCTGGCCACCGTGATCGCCGCGCTCGAGCTCGGCATCGACCACCCCGGCATGCTCGACGCCGACATGATCCGCGCCACCGCCATGCCCGAAGCCCAACGCATCCGCCAACTCGTCGAGGACATGCTGACCCTGGCCGCCGCCGACGAGAACCGGCTGCACCTGATCACCGTCGACGTCGACCTCGACGACCTTGCCGCCGCCACGGTCGCCACGCTGCGTCACGATCACCCGCTGCTCCAGGTGGCGGCTACATTCAACCCCGCGCGCGTCCTCGGGGACCCGAACGCGCTGCAGCGGGCGATCCGCAACCTCACCGACAACGCCGCGGTGCACGCGCGCACCCGCGTCACCGTGACCGTCGATTCCGACCCTTCGGCCCGAACGGCCCGAGTGGTCGTCGATGACGACGGGCCTGGCATCCCCCGGTCCGAACGCACACGGGTGTTCCAACGATTCGTTCGCCTCGAAGACGATCGCGCCCGCATCTCGGGAGGAACCGGTCTGGGGCTGGCGATCGTCGCGGAAATCGTTCGCGCACATAAGGGTTCGGTTCGCATCGAGGAATCACCGCTGGGCGGCGCGCGGCTGGTCGTGGAGCTGCCGCTGGGTGACGAGGTTCAACCGGACTCGGTGAACCGGTAGCCGACCCCGCGACGGGTTTCGATGCTGGCACGCCGGAACGGGGTGTCGACCTTGCGCCGGAGATAACCGATGTAGACCTCGACGACGTTCTCGGGACCCTCGTAGTTGGCGTCCCACACGTTGCGCAGGATCTCGGTCTTGGTGAGCACAACTTCCTTGCGGCGCATCAGGAATTCGAGCAGCCCGAATTCACGGGGCGTCAAGTTGATGTCGGCTTCACCTCGCCGCACCGTGCGCTGGGAGGGATCCAGGGTGAGGTCACCGACACGCAGGATCGGGTCCTGCTGAGGGACACGGCGACGCAGCAGCGCCCGCAACCGGGCGACGAGGACCACGAACGAGAACGGTTTGCTCAGGTAGTCGTCGGCGCCCAGGTCCAGGGCGTCGGCGATCTCGTGGTCGCCGTTCTTGGCCGTCAGCATCAGTACCGGCGTGCTGGTGTCGCGGGCGCGGATGGCGCGCAGTACCTGATAGCCGGTCGCGCCGGGCAACATGATGTCCAGGATGATGACGTCGAACTGTTCCTGCTCAGCGAGTTCGATGCCTTCGAGGCCGGTCGTCGCAACGCTGACAACGAACCGTTCCAGCCCCAGCCCCCGCACGATCGTTTCGGCGAGGCGGGCTTCGTCTTCGACCAGCAAGACCCTCATCGGCGGGGGTCACTCCTCTCGTGTGCACCTGCGGTCGAGCTTCGAACAGGCGCTCAGCCCCATTCCATCATGGTGTCCCGTCGCGGCCAGCGCGCCTGTCGCCTCACCGGCAGTCTCAGCGTGTTCTCAGCGACTCAATGCGACGCTGTCCCTGTCGTTGATCTTCGAGTGATCGAGTCGAACAGGAAGCCCTTGAGCACGAAACTCCATCGCAGCGACTACAAACTTCCCCAGGTGACCGCAGGGTTCTGGGTTCTCAAGATCGCGGCCACGACCCTCGGCGAGACCGGCGGCGACCTGCTCGCGCAAACCCTGAACCTGGGCTATGCGGCCGCCTCGGTGCTGTTTCTCGCGATATTCGCGGTCAGCCTGCTCACGCAGCTGCGGGCCCGCCGCTTCCACCCGGCGCTGTACTGGACGGTCATCGCCGCCACCAGTACCGCGGGGACCACGATCTCCGACCTGCTCAATCGCGGCCCCGGGTCGGGTACCTCCACCGACGGCGGCCTGGGTTACGGCGGCGTTGCGGCGATCCTGATCGCCGGGCTGGCCATGGTCTTCACCATTTGGAAGCTGAGCGGCCAAACATTCGACGTCTCCGCCGTCACCAGCGTGCGCGGCGAAATCCTGTACTGGTCGGCGATTCTGCTGTCCAACACCCTCGGCACCTCGGTCGGCGACTACCTCTCCGACTCCTCCGGGCTCGGGTACTGGGGCAGCGCGATCCTCATCGCCGCCGTCATGGCCGCCATCCTCGCCGCGCACTACCTCACCTCCATCTCCGGTGTGCTGCTGTTCTGGATGGCGTTCGTGCTGACCCGCCCCCTCGGCGCCACGGTCGGCGACCTGCTGTCCAAGCCACATGCCAAGGGCGGGCTGGGATTCGGCACCTGGGGCACCAGCGCGGCATTGCTGCTCATCCTGGTCATCGGAGTGGCGGTCAATCACAACAATCGACGACGCGCGCCCGAGAACGACGCGCGCGTCGACGACCTCGACTCCGAGTACAGTGCATGACTCAGTGGCCCAGCAGCGCAGGCTCGCTTCGGGATTCACGTGCCGCGCCCCGCGCCAGGACCGCGATCCCGGCGAGCATCGGCACGGTCACCGCCAGCGAGATCCAGCCTGTCCCCAGCCCCAGCCCGTCCGCATGGGAAGAGGCCAGCCAATCGGTGATCGACGCGCCCAGCGGCCGGGTCACGATGTAGGCCGACCAGAAGGCGGCGACCGATCCCATCCCCCACCAGCGATGAGCGATAGCCGGTACGGCGATCGCGACGGCGAACAGCACCGCCGACGGCAGATAGCCCAGATGCAAGGTGGCCGCGGTCAGGTCTCCGGCGACGGTGCCGAGCGCGAAGGTCGTCATCACCGTCGCCCAGTAGAACCGTTCGCGCCGCCCAGCCGTAATGCTGTGCACGGCAAGGGTTTTCTCGCTGCGATACCACCAACCCAGCAGACCCGCGAGGACCAGTGCGAACACCACGGTCGAGGCGGGCAGCGGGATGCCGACCACGAAATCGACGATGTCGGCGACCATCGTGCCCACGATGCTCACCATCACCACCGCCGCCCAATACGTCCACACCCGGTAGCACTGCGCCCGGAACTGCCACCACAGGCTCACCACGAGCAGCAGCACCCCGCCGCCCACCGCGGCCTCGGGTGGCGCGGCATTGACCAGGAAGTCGGAGAAGGTCTCGCCCATGCCGGTCGAGAGAACCTTGATCACCCAGAACAACGCGGTGATCTCGGGAACCTTGATCAACGACGCACGCCTGGGCGAATCAGCCTCTGTCACATGATTTATCACGAGCACAGACTGCCGACGAGACGCTGAGAAACCGTTGTGAGACAGAACTTGCGAGCCCCACCCCGGTGTGCTGCGGCAACGTGCCGCCCGAAGTCCTGGAAACTCGAGCGAGCTGGTTCGTCGGGCGTCTCTGCTCATTTCGAGGTCGTTGCCACCCAGTTCACCCTAAGTTAGGTTATGCATTCCAAAGCTGAACTGCGTGTGCTGAAGTGAGGGTATGTCCGTGAAGTTCTCTCGTCGGCAATTCATCGCCGCGTCCGGGCTGAGCGCCGCCGGGCTCCTCGCCGCCTCCGCGTGTGGAGCCTCCAACTCGGATGGCAGTCCGCGCGACGGCGGGACGCTGCGGGTCGGCGCGCTGGGCAAAACGTCGAAGATCGAGCGTGATCCGCACAAGACGTTGAGCAACGACAGCGATTTCCTCATCGCCTCACTGGTGTTCGACGCGTTGACGGTTCCAGGCGCGAATCCCAATGTCGCGCCACGGCTGGCGTCGTCATGGAAACAGCTCGACGACCCGCGCGTGTGGCGGTTCACCCTCGCCCCGGGCGCGCGATTCCACGACGGCACCGCGGTCCGCGTCGACGATGTGGTCTGGTCCCTGCGTCGGCTGCGCGAGATGGCCGGTGAGACAAAGGTGCCCGTGGCCTCCGGCGACGCGATCACCAGCGACGGCACGGACGGGGTGCTGATCACCACGGCATCGCCGAACCGGGATCTACCGATGCTGCTGCGCCTGATGACGTTCGTGGTGAAGTCCGGCACCACCGATTTCAGCGCGCCCGTGGGAACCGGCCCATTCCGGCTGGAGTCCTACTCCGACGGCAACGCGCGCCTGGTGCGCAATCCGGACTGGCACGGCGGCGCGCCACGCCTGGACGCCATCGAGGTGCACCGTTTCGAATCCACCACGGCCCTGGCCAATGCCGTGATGGCGGGGCAGATCGATCTGGCCTCCAATGTCGGCGCGGTCGCGGGGCGAACGGCGGTGGGCCGGCGCGATCTCTCGGTGATCCGCCGCGCGAACGACGTGGTCATTCCGATCGTGATGCGCACCGCCGACGGACCGTTCGCCGATGTCCGGGTCCGGACCGCACTGCGGCTGGCCGTCGATCGCGACACGATGGTCAAACAGATCACCTCCGGGTACGGCTCCGCGGCCAACGACGTTCTGGGGACCGCGGACCCGACCTACGACACCGGTCTGCCGAGGCGCGGTCGCGACTTCGACCGAGCCCGGGCACTGCTGGCCGACGCGAAGTTCGACACCGGCCGCACGTATCCGCTGATCACCAAGGACGAGGCGGTCGGTGAGGTCGATTCCGCGCGTCTATTCGCCACCCAGGCCGCCGAAATCGGGGTGAAACTCGACGTCGTGGTGCAGGACGCGAACGTCTTCTATGACGAATCCTGGTTGAAAGCACCTCTGTACACCGCGAACTGGGGCACCAACGACTCGGTGATCTTCTTCGCCAGCAAGACGATGGTGTCGACCACCAAGTGGAACGAAGCCGCCACCCACGACCGCGACCTCGACGCGGCATACCTGCGCGCGCTCTCGGCGACCGACGACACCGCCTACACGACGGCCAGCCGCGACATCCAGCGCATCGAATACGACCGTGGCGGCTATCTGGTGTGGGGAACCGCCGACGGCGTCGACGTCGCCTCGGCCAAGGTACGGGACCTTCCGACACTGGCCGGATACGGACGTGTCCAGCTCGAACGCGCCTGGCTGGCAGGCTGAACGCATCAATCGGAGGGGGGCGATTCTCATGTCGCACAACGGATCCGCAGTGGTCGCCGCCCGCTGGGCGCGACTGGTCATGCTGCGTGCGGTCTGCCTGCTGGGCGTGCTGATGGTCGTCTTCGCGGCCGTGGCGCTGCTGCCCGGCGGCGGGTCCGCCGCGGTCCTCGGGCGTGACGCGTCCGCCGACCGTGTGGCCGCCTACCGGGCCGCGAACGGGATGGATCGGCCACTGCCCGTGCGCTTCTGGTCCTGGCTGACCGGGCTGCTGCGCGGTGATCTGGGCACCAGCCTGCGCGGCACATCGGTCAACGACCTGCTCGCGGCGAAGTTCCCGAACACCCTGCTGCTGGGCGGCATCGCGCTGCTGGTCACCACCCTCGTCGCGACGGCGGTCGGTTCGTGGTGGTTTCTGCATCCGCGCGGGCCGGCCCGGCTGCTCGGGCCCGGCACCACGGCCGCGGTCGCGGTTCCGGAGTTCGTGGTGGCGACCGCGCTGGTGTTCGTGTTCGCGCTGGGCTTGGGTTGGCTGCCCGCGGTAACCATGACCGGTGCCGACGGCACGCCCGCCGATGCCGCCGCGCTGGTGCTGCCTGTGCTCGCCCTCGCGATCCCGCAGTCGGCGTGGAACATTCGGGTCACCCGCGCTGCCCTCGAACAGGCCGCGGACCTTCCGCACGTGCATGCCGCGGAACTGGAGGGCTGCCCGCCGAGGCGCCTGCTGCTGCGTCATGTACTGCCGATCGCCGCCCCGACGATCGCGGCCTCGCTGGCGACCTCGGTGGGCATGCTGTTGGGCGGTGCGATCGTGGTGGAGGCGGTGTTCAACTATCCCGGTATCGGCTCGGTTCTGGCCGGGTCGGTCAGCGACCGCGATCCCGCCGTGGTCGCCGCGGTCGTCGCGCTCACCGGGACTGCGATCAGCGTCGTGCTGATCGGGGCGGACCTGGTGCGCAGCTGGTCGGTGCGGGGAACCCTGTGACCGCCTCGACCGGCCGTGCCCGACGCTCGCTCGCAGCGGTGATCCCCGCGGCGGCAGTCGTTCTCGTCGCGGTGTGCGGGCCGTTTCTCGCCCCGCACAATCCGCACGACAGTGTCGACATCCCGTTCGCCACGCCTTCGAGTGCGGTATGGCTGGGCACCGATCACCTCGGACAGGACGTGCTGAGCAACCTGTTCGCGGGCGGCTGGGGGCTGATCGCGATCGCCGTCGTCATCGCGGTCGCGGTGACCCTGTGCGCTGCCGTCCTCGGCGCGACGGCGGCGCTGCGTCCTCGACTGGGTGTGGCACTCGAGCGCATCACCGACGCGCTGATGCTCGTTCCACCGATTCTGGCGATCCTGCTCGTCATGCTGTCGTGGCCCGGGGCGGGGTCAGCCGGTCTGATTCTCGTCGCCACGCTCATCGGTACCCCGTACTCGGCGCGAGTGTTCGCCGCGGCCGCCGCGTCGATCGCGGCGAGCGGATACGTGGAAGTCGCGACCGCCTCGGGTGAATCGCTGCCGTACGTGCTGTTCCGCGAAGTCCTTCCCAACCTGCGCCCGACGCTGCTCGCGCAACTGGGCCTGCGATTCGTCGAGGCGACCTACCTCGTCAGTACTGCGGCGTTCCTACAACTGCCCGCGGCGCTGGGCACCACGAACTGGGCGATCATGGTGCGCGACAACAGTTCCGGCATCACGCTCAACCTGTGGGCGGTCCTCGCGCCCGCCGCAGCGATCGCGATCGTCTCGATCGGCGCGGCGTTCACCATTCGGCTTGTCGGCGATCAGGAGCGGATCTGATGAGCACGCAGCCCGTTGTCGTCGAGCACCTCACCCTCATCGATGAACGCACCGGAACCGCTGTCCTCGATGACTTCTCCGCCACCCTGCCCGCCGCCACCATCACCGGATTGACCGGCGTCTCCGGTTCTGGCAAGACGACGTTGATGAAGGCGCTGACCGGCTGGCTGCCCTCCTCGATCTCCCGCGCGAGCGGCTCGATTCGAGTCGATGGCGCACCGGTTTTCGAGCTCGGGTCGCGGGAGTTGCGGACGCTGCGCCGCACCCGGCTCACCTTCGTCGGCCAGGATCCCGGTTCGGCGCTCAACCCGACCATGCGGGTACGAGCCCTGCTCGCCGAATTCGCCGCCGACACCACCGCGATCCACGACGCCCTGGCCCGGGTCGGTCTGTCACCCGAGTTATCGGATCGGCGGCCGACGCAACTCTCGGGCGGGCAGCAACGCCGGGTCGCCCTCGCCCGGGCGTTACTGCGCGACACCATGATTGTGGTGATCGACGAACCCTTCGCCGGACTCGACGCCCACGCCCGCCGCACCGTTGCCGGTCTTCTGCGCGAGATCGCGCACGAGGGCGGCAAGACCGTTCTCGTCAGCGGACACGATCTGCTCGCCCTCGAGTCGCTGGCCGATCAGACCATCCACCTGGGCGGCGCACGATTCACCGCACCAGCCACGCAACACCGTCTGCTACCGACACCCCCCGTGGACTCGAATCTGTTGTCCGCCCGAGGAATCGGCGTCCAGCGCAGCGGCCGGAGCCTGATCTCGGATATCGATCTCACCGCGCCCGCAGGCCGCATCACCGCGATACTCGGGGAGTCCGGCGCAGGCAAGACCACCCTGGCGCGCGCCCTGGCCGGGCTCGAACCGACCACGACCGGAACCCTCGCCGTGCGCGGGCGGACGGTCTCGCTGAATGGGCGACGGCGCGGCGGGGCTGCATACACCAGAATCCAGCTGGTACCCCAGAACCCTTTGTCCACCCTCAACCCACAGCGCACGATCGAGCAGATCCTCGAACGCCCGCTGAGCCGGAATGGAGTTCGCAATCGCGCACGGCGAGCCGCCGCCGTGACGGCCGCGCTCGAAGCCGTCGACCTGAGCCCGCGGCTGCGCACGCGCCGCTCCCCCGAACTCTCCGGCGGTCAGCGCCAGCGCGTCTCCATCGCCCGCGCTCTGGCCGGCGAACCCGACGTCTTGATCTGCGACGAAGTCACCTCCGCTCTCGACTCCGCCACCGCCGACAACGTCATGAACCTGCTGGCCACGGTGGCCGCCGACACCGGAATCGCGGTCCTGGCCATCAGCCACGACCTGGCACTGCTCGCTCGCCATTGCGCAGCAGGCATTGTCGTACATGAAGGGACCGTGGCGGCGGCCGGTCCGATGCCCGCCCTCCTGGGTCATCTGGGCATCAGGACCGTCGACAGCGCAAGCTCGACCTGAAGCTCGCCTCGAACCGGCAGGAGGTCTCGATGAGGTTCGGGCGGGTGCCGGCGCATCAGCGCAGGACGCGCCCCGGTCGGTGCACTCTGCCACGGGCAACCATTTCGATCGTGATCGCGACCGCGCACGCTTGAGCGAGCAGCAGTCCCAGCAACACGAGAACTTGCGTCGCCGCCGCTTGAACCGCGGATCCGCTCGCGATCAGCACGCCGACGAATGCGCCGGGCAGGGTGACCAATCCGACGGTCCGGGTCTGGTCGACGCCGGGCAGCAAAGCATCGAACGCCGTGAGACTGATGATCTCCCACCGTGCGTCGCGGGCGGTGAATCCCAGACTCAAAGCGGCCTCGACCTCTCCCTGGCGGGTCTCGAGCGCATCGAGCGCCCTCCGCGAAGCCAACGACGTCGCGGTCATCGTGCCGCCCAGCAGGATTCCGCCGATCGGTACCACCGTCACCCCGGTCAGCGGGACCACGCCGCCGACGAGCATCGGTAGCAACGAGGCGCACGCACCGGTGCCCAATGACAGGGTCAGCCAGCTCGCCGACCAGCCGGCGCCCGAGCGGCGTGCCGCGGTGACCGTCGCCGCGGCGAACATCGCGGCCAGCACCAGCAGCGAGGACCACAGCTGCGACAACGCGACGACCAATACCGAAGCGACGGCCGCCAGCTGAATCACCGCTCGTGCGGCGGCCAACGGCGCGGTGACGACCGGACCCAGTCGAGCAAACCAGTAGATTGCCGCGGCGGCCGCCACCAGAACCACACAAACAACCGCCAACCCGATACCAGGACTCGCTACCGCGTCGATACCCATCTCCCTTCCGATCGCGATCGCCGATGTTCGCCCAGCAGCCGAGATCAGCCGTGAAGCTCACGATCCCACAGGCGACACCGCCTATCGGGTACCGACCTGGCTCCTGAGCGCAGCGCGAGTCGACTGGGCCGACCACCATCCCGGGTCGTGGCCGTCCCTCTCAGTGATTTCACAGCGGTGGTTTGCCAAGGTGGCCGCAAGGCACCTGGCCTCGGCGCGCCGATTGCCTCGCTTGTCGAGGTTCTGGTGGGCGCTCACTCCTTCGGCACGCGCGGCATCACCGTGCGCCGATGCGGTCGTATTTCATTCTCAGACAAGGACATTCGAGTAGATGCAGCACTTGATCGTCACGTACGGGCTATTGGCCGTGTTCGTGCTGATGGCAGCAGAATCCGCGTGCATCCCGATCCCCTCGGAGATCACGATGCTGTTGGGAGGGGCCCTCGCCGCGGGTGCGGTCGCTGGTCCCCACCCGAACATCGTGGCGGTCATCGCCGCGGGAACCGCCGGCAATCTCGCGGGTAGCTATCTGGCGTGGCTGGCCGGCCGTTATGGTGGTCGCCCGGTATTGCACCGGTGGGGCCGCTACATCCTGCTCAGCCCCGACGATATCGATCGTGCTCAGGACTGGTTCGTCCGACGCGGCGCGGCCTCGGTGTTCTGGGCTCGGCTGCTGCCCGGCATCCGCACCTTCATCTCCTTGCCGGCCGGCATCGCCGGGATGTCGCCCACCCGTTTCGGCCTCTACACCCTCGCCGGCTGCCTGCCGTGGAGCGCGGCGCTGGCCCTGGCCGGGTACGCCGTCGGCGCCAACTGGCATCAACTCGAAGACACCTTGCGCGGCCCCAGCTATGTCCTCGCCGCCATCGCAGCGGTCGCGATCGCCGCGGCCGCTGTCGCCGCCCACCGTCGACGTCGTCGCGCCGAAAAGTCGACCCAGCCTGCCGATCTCAGGCCCTGACCATTCCACCCCGCCGGTCTTCTCAGCGTCGTCACAGCGGTCGCTGATTACCGTCCGTGCTGTGACGGAGATCGAGAATTCACCGGTCGGCGCAGGCCGCCGGATGCTGAGTAAAGTCCCCGAGGTCACGGCGTGGTTCTGGATCATCAAGATCCTGTGCACCACGGTCGGGGAGAGTTTCGCCGACTGGATCAACGTGACCCTGGGGGTCGGGTTGAATCTGACCGCGCTGCTGTTCACCGTTGCGCTGGCAGCGGTGATGGCCTGGCAGTTGACTCTGACCCGCTATGTGCCGTTCGTGTACTGGCTGACCGTGGTCGTGCTCAGCGTTGCCGGCACCCTCTACACCGACATCCTCACCGACAACCTTTCGGTCCCGCTCGCGGTGAGTACCAGCGTTTTCGCTGCCGCGTTGGCGCTCGTGTTCGGGATCTGGTTCGCGCGCGAGCGCACCTTGTCGATCCACTCCATCGTCACCACGCCACGCGAGTTGTTCTACTGGCTGGCCGTGCTGGTCACCTTCGCCCTCGGCACCGCTGCCGGCGACTGGACCCTCTCGATCACCGGCTGGGGACCCGGGGTGTCGGTGCTGCTGCCGGCCGGGCTCATCGCCGCGATCGCCCTCGGATGGCGGCTCGGTGCAGGCGCTGTGCTGTCGTTCTGGCTCGCCTACATCCTCACCCGCCCGCTCGGCGCCAATCTCGGCGACTGGCTCGCTTCTCCCACCGCCGACCACGGGCTCGGCCTCGGAACAGCACTCACCAGTGCGCTGTTCCTGGCCGCGATCGCGGCCACCGTCAGCTACCTCACCCGCACCCGCACCGACGTCATCCCCAACCACACCTCCTCTCCCGCAACCGGACCCGCCACAACACCGGCACGCGAGCGACTCATGCTCGGCTACTACGCGATCGTCGCGGTCGCGGCCGGTGTTCTGCTGGCCTGGGCGGGATCACAGCCGCACTCGAGTACTGGCAGCGATGAGGAAACCGCCGCGCCGACGCTCGCCGTCGTGGCTCCCGGTCAAGGAGCCGCGCACTTCCCGGCCGACAAGATTGCAGCGTTCCGCACCATCGCCCAAGAAACCCTCGCCAAAGTGCAAGCCGGGCAACAAAACGATGCCAAGAAACGGATCAAGGATCTCGAGACCGCCTGGGACCGGGATCAGGACGCCCTGCAGGCCGTCGACAAGCAGACCTGGAATGTCATCGACGGCCAGATCGACGGGGCGCTCCGAGCCGTCCGAGCCGCGAAGCCGGATCCGACTACCGAATCCCAAGCTCTCACAACGCTACTCACGACTCTGGGCTGAACTTTTCGCCACATCCTTCTCGTCTCCGTCGAATCCGGCGGGCCGACAACGTGTTCGGAAATGCCTGACGTGCCGGACGCGTTCTCGACCCACGCCTCTACTCCACAGGAAGATTGCATGGCTATCAGCTATCTGGAATCGGTCGCCGTCGGCGCATTGCAAGGCGTCAGTGAGCTGTTCCCCATTTCGAGCCTCGGGCACAGTATCTTGGTTCCGGCCTGGGTCGGTGGCCGATGGGCCCGCGATCTGGACATGTCGGCCAAGGACTCTCCGTACCTGGCGTTACTCGTAGCCATGCACGTGGCCACCGCTCTAGCACTGGTGGTGTTCTTCTGGCGAGAATGGGTGCGCATCCTCGGCGGGCTCTGGGACGTCGTACGCACCCGCAGCATCCGCACGCCCGAAGCCCGGCTCGGGGTGCTGCTGATCCTGGCCACGATTCCTGTCGGGCTCGCCGGCCTCGCTCTCGAGAAGGCTGTGCGCAACTATCTCGGCACACCGATCCCGACCTCGATCTTCTTGGCGCTCAACGGAGTAGTGCTGCTCGCGGCCGAGCTCCTGCGCAAGCGAGCACCACGCCCCGATTCGGTCCTGACACCTACCGGCGCCGCCGCGGACCTCTCCGCCATGGAGACCATGGTGCTGCCGGTCACCGATCCCGACCGCGCCTCCGATATCAAGCTGTCGCGGCTGAGCGTCTCCGCCGCTGTCGGGATCGGCGCCGCCCAGATCGCGGCACTGCTCCCCGGGATCAGTCGCTCCGGCGTGACGATCGCCGCAGGCCTGTTCAAGGGCTTACGCCATGAGGACTCCGCCCGATTCGCGTTCCTGCTCGCCACGCCGGTCATCCTCGCCGCCGGCGTACTCAAAACCCCTGAACTGTTCAAACCCGAAAACCACGCCATCCTCGGCCCAGCCCTCGCCGGTTCGGCCGTCGCGGGTGTACTCGCCTACCTCTCCGTCAAATTCCTCACCGCCTACTTCGAGACCCGAACCCTGACCCCGTTCGCGATCTACTGCCTCACCGCCGGACTCGCCAGCCTCACCTACTTCACCCTGCACTGATGGCGAACCGCGCAGACCAGGTCGGATACTCGCGCACAAGCCACCGCGCCGCCTGCGGTCCGTAGCGGTGTTACGAGACTTCGGAATTATGTCCTCCCGCTGTGCAACCGGGAGAAGGCGGGAGGAGGCAGGCGAGGAGGTTGCCGAGGAACTGCAGTGCACCCGCTGACCCGGTGGCGGAGCCGGTCTCGGCGATCGGGGCGGCGAGGGTGGGGAGCGGGGCGGCTGCCGCGTGTCCGGCTCCGACGGTCAGTGCCGTGGCAATGCCAACTGCCGCAAGGAGAGTGCGCATGCGGGAAAACCCTTCGATCGAGCGTGCGGCCGAACCTCTCGGCCCATCGCCGGAGAGTTAATCATTTCCATTTCGAAACGACTGATGGATTCCGTCTATCCGACGGCCCCGAATTCCATGGGCGCCCTGGAATCACTGCCGGTGCGACTTCCCGACATCGCGCCGTCGCCGCAGTCGTTCGCCGAGTGAGGAATCTCCCGGAAACCGTTGCCAACCAACGACATCGGCTACTTTTGTGAAGGCCCGGAAGCCGCGGGGCAACACACATGCCGCCGCAGGCAGGGTTCACGGTCAGATTGGAGTTCACATGCAGAGCCACACCGACGACCCCATCGTCCTCGACCCCGAAGGACCCGACATTCAGGGTGAGATCGCCCGCATCCGCGAGCGGGGACCGGTCACCGAGGTCTTGCTCCCGGGAGGAGTGCCCGCCTGGTCGGTGACCGATACGGCCATGCTCAAGGAGATCCTTTCCAGCTCCATGGTTTCCAAGGACCCGCGCCAGCATTGGCCAGCGTTCCGGGACGGCAGGATCGGCAAGGAGTTCCCGCTCCTCAACTGGGTGAACACGTGGTCCATGTTCACCGCCTATGGGCCGGATCACCGTCGGCTCCGCGCCCCGCTGGTGCCGGCGTTCACCGACCGGCGCACCGCGGCGCTGGAGCCGCGCATCCAGGCGATCGCCGAGGACCTGGTGCAAGGGCTGGATGCCCGGACCAGTGGTGAACCCATCGATATCCGCCAGCATTTCGCCTACCCGCTACCGCTGCGTGTGATCAACGAGCTGATGGGCGTCCCCGAGGACCTGATCGAGCCGTTGCGGAAATGCGTGGACGGAATCTTCGACGTCGCTCTGAGCGAAGCGGAAGCCGTAGCGAACTACCAGGCAATGATCGGGCTCCTGCAGGACCTCGTCGCGTACCGTCGCGACAATCCGGCCGAGGACTTGACCAGCACCCTCATCGCCCACGCGGACGATCCCGCAACGGTTTTCAGCATCGAGGAGCTCATCGGGACGCTCTATCTGACGATCAACGCCGGGCACGAGACGACCGTGGACCTGCTCGACCAAGCGATCTTCCTGTTGCTCACCCACCCGGACCACCTGGGTGCCGTGCTCGACGGCAGTCTGCCCTGGGCAGACGTGATCGAGGAAACGCTGCGCTTCGAACCGTCGATCGCGCACGCCCCACTGCGGTACGCGGTGAAGGATTTCGTTCTCGGCGACGTGGCGATCACCGCAGGCGATCCGATCCTCTCGTGCCCCGCCGGCGCCAACCGGGACCCGAAGGTGTACGGCGACAGTGTCGGCAAGTTCGATCCCACCCGGACCGAGAAGGGCCACATGGCATTCGGGCATGGCCCCCATCGCTGCCCGGGGGCGCCGCTGGCACGGCTCGAGGCACTCGTGGGTCTGCCCGCGCTGTTTCAGGCGTTCCCGCACATGAAGCTCGCCGTCTCACCCGACGAGCTCGGCACGGTGCCCGGTTTCATCGCCAACGGGCACGACCGCCTGCCGGTATTCCTGAAATAGGCGCGACCGCCTCACCTCGGCGAGCGGCCGATCGCTGACACGCCGCGGGGCCCTGTCCGGAAAGCCAGGGCCCCGCCGGTCACTACGCCGTGGGCGCATACCCCAGCGGGTCCGGAAACGGCTTCGACGGCGGAAATTCGACGGGCAGCGCTGTCAGCGCGCGGTGGAACGGCCCGGGCCGCCAGACGAGATCGGCGACGTCCACCGCCAGTTTCATTTCGGGCAGATAGTCCAGCAGTTGATCGATGACGTCCTCCGCGAGCAGGACACCGAAGGGCCGGGCGTGCGCGGGGCAGGCGTGCGGGCCGGACGAGAACGCCAAGTTCCAGCCGTTGTCGAGAGAGCTACCGGGCTTCAACTCCGGGTCGGTGTTGCAGGCAGCCATGCTGATGATGACCGGTTGATGCGCCGGCAGCCACACCTTCTCCAGCATGACCGGATGCTGCGGGTAGGTGATGCAGTAGTTCGCCATCGGCGGGTCGGACGTCAAACGCTCGTCGATCGCGACGCGCGTGGGCAGCGGGATGCCTTGAACGCTGCTGCTGGTGAATCGGGGGTCGGTCATCATCAACAACAGCGTGTTGGCGATGAGGTTCGCCGCCGGCTCGACGCCGGCCGCGAACAGCAGGACCAACTGATGCACCATCTCCTCGTCACTGAGCCCCGCCGGATGCTGGACCAGTCGCGTGACGACGTCGTCGGCGGGCTGGGCTCGCTTCAGCGCGGTCAGGTCGAGCAGCGCGTCGCCCATCAGCCGATTCACTTCCGCGGTGTCCACGCCATCGAACATGGCGGCATTGACCGCGGCGATGCGCTGACCGATTTCCGGTGGGCAGCCCACGATCTGGCAGAAGGCCGAGAAGACGAGCGGGAAGGCGTATTGACCGAGTACGTCAGCCTTGCCGTCCCCGCAGAAACCGTTGACCAGCGGCAGGGCGGTGCGCTCCACCATGGTCCGCACAGAGTGGAGGTCGATCCCCGCGAGCGCGTCGTTGATCGTCCACCGGTAGCGGGCATGGATGTTGCCATCAGTGCGTATGGCATTGGGCCGGGCTTCGAGCATGGGCATGATCGGAATGCCGGTGGGCACGGTTTTCTGCCAGATGCTCGGATCGGACGGAAAGTGGACGGGATCGTTGAGGATCTGCACCGCGGTCGCGTACTTGATCACCAGGGTCGCCGGCACTCCGGGCCATATCTCGACCGGCACCAGCGGTCCGTAGGTGCTGCGCATCCAGCGGTAGTGCCCGTGCGGATCGGCCGCGAACTCGGGACCGTAGATCGAGACTCGCGTGTGATCGGACGAACTCACGCCTCGAGTCGTACCCTGGTGCGCGGACTGCGGATCCACATGGTCTCCCACTGTGCCTTGAATTCGGTTGCGGCAAAATATAACCCACGCGCGTGTCGGCCACTTCCACGGCGTGATCAACGTCCCTGCTGACCGGGAGCTGCGGAGGCCGGGAGGCGGACGGGTTCAGTGGGTCAAGCGAAGGACGGCGCTCCACGGGATGATCGTTCCGGGTTTGCGCGGATTCGGCTGGGGTAGCCCGGCGAAGAGTCGGTAGAGCGGTGAGAGGCGTCGAAATCGGCCGGCAGCCAGCAAGATCGACTCGATGTCGAGGACGGCCCATCCGTCTTCCTCGAAGAACGCGACGCCATTGGCCGGGGTGAAGGTGAACGGCGCGTTCTTCAGCAAGCCGTCGCCGCTGCGCTCCAGACGCTCGGCGATCACCACGGACACGATGTCGACGACCCACCAGGCGATCTCGCGCCGCCGGAAGTCGAAGGACAGCTCGCGGACCTCCTCCGGCCGCAGGTACATGACCAGTCCTTCGGTGATCACGAATGCTCGTGACGCACCTGCCAGGGCGTCGGCGAGGAACACCTTGCGCGCGATCGGATCGGCGAGATCGACTCCGCGCCTGATCAGTCGGCAGCGCGGCGTCTGCCATTCGAGCAGTCGCTTCTTCTCTTCCAGCAGCGCGGGCAGATCGGCCTCGACCCAGACCAGGTCCTTGGGCAGGTCGAGCCGGTACGGTCTGGTGTCCAAGCCGGCGGCCAGGTTGACGACGCGGTCGCACCCCTCGGCGATCGCCGAGGTGATCATGTCGTCGATCAGCTTGGTGCGGGCGACGATCGGCCATCCGTGCTCGCCCATCACCCGTCTGGTCTCCGCCGCGATCGCCGGGCCGACCTCACCGGCGAGCATGCCGGCCAGCGGATCGTGGAACAGGGCGTCGGGGCGGTCCGATTCGATGGCCCGGTAGACCGCGACCCACCGCGCGGTGTCGGACACGCTGGAGATGATGGGCTTCATCTCGGTCATGGGAAGCCTTCCTGTGTAGTCGTCCGAGGGTGTCCGGGTCTCACCCGACGGCGGCTATCGCCGCCGCGATGCGCGCACGCAGTTCGGACGCCGGGATCACCGCGTCGACCGAGCCGACCCGCACCGCCCGCTGAATGCTGTGCACGCCATCGAATTCGGTTCCGACCGCGGAGAGGTGCTCGGCGCGGACCGCGACACGGCGGTCGGCGAGTTCGGTGACCAGCTCGGCGCGCTTTCCGGCGTCCTCCGCCACGGCGATGTCCGCCTGCAGGGCGCGGATCCGCGGGTCGGCGGCGGTGCGGGCGTCGACGGCGCGGGCGAACACCACCGCGGCGGCGGGAGCGCCGCCGATCACCGAGGCGAAGGAGCCCTCGACGGCCAGCACGGTCATGTTCGGGTTGAGCGCCTTGGAGAACACGACGAAGGCTCCCCCGTGGTAACGCGAGATCACGCAGAACACGATCGGGCCGTCGAAATTGACGATGGCACGGCCGATTTCGGCGCCGTACTCGAGTTGCAGTCGCCGCATGGACTCCGGTGACCCGTCGAAGCCGGAGAGGTTGGCCAGCACCACGACGGGGCGATTGCCGCTGGCGGTGTTGATCGCCCGTGCGACCTTCTTCGACGACAGCGGGAACAGTGTTCCCGCGGTGAAGGATTCGGGTCCGTCCGCGGGCGGGAAGCCGTGCCGCGCCACCTGGGCCGATTCGATGCCGATCAGGCACACCGGCCACCCGTCGACGCGGGCGTCGGTGACCACCGCGGTCTCGGCCTCGGCCATGTCCGCCCACCGCTCCGAGAGCCGGTGGTCCTGATCCGAGACCGCCCGCAGGACGGCCCGGATGGAGAACGGCTTCTTGCGGTCCGGGTTGGTGTCGGAGCCGAATATCTGTCCGACGGTGGTGAATTCGCTGTCCGGGTGGTGGTGCGGGAAGTCACCGATGTCGCGGCTCACCGGGTCGGTGCTGGTTGCCCGGCGCGGACCGGCGTCGCCGGCAGCGACGTAGGTGTGCTCGTAGTGGTTCATCAGGATCTCGCGGGCGGCGGCGAGGTCCGGTGCGAAATACTGTGCTTGGCCGTTGGCGCCCATGACCCGGGCGTAGCCGCCGATGCCGAAGTTGTCCTCCGCGGACACCCCGCCGGAGAAGTCCAGCGATTGCTTGCCCGTGAGCACCATGGCGCCCGCCGGGGTCATGATCAGGATGCCGCGGGTGTGCATCAGCATCGTCGCCTCGGCGTTCCAGTACGGCTGGGCGCCGACATTGATGCCGGCCACTACGATATTGATCTCGCCGCCGTTCTGGGTGAACCGGACGATGCGGCGCAGGACGCGGGCGACCCAGTCCATGTTCTCGGTGCCGGAGTCCATCGAGATCCGCGCACCCGAGGACAGCGAATACCATTCGAGCGGAAGCCCTTCGCGCTCCGCCAGGACGAGTGCGGCGTCGATGCGGGCGCATTCGGGCTCGCCGAGCGCCCCCAGTTCCCGGTACGGATCGCCGAACAACACGATCCGGCGGATTCCGTCCGGATGCAGGCGGGTGGGGGTGCTCACGGTTCCGACGACGATGCCCGCATCGTTGTGACCGCGCGGCCGGTCGGTCTCGATCAACCCGTCCCCGTCCGGAGCCAGATCCAGCTCGGTGAACGTCCCGTCCTGGCCCCGGACCAGGTCGATCATCTCGTACGGGTAGACGGCGCCGCGCCGTCGTACCCGCAGCACCTTCTGGTCGTAATCACGCAGCGGGGCAAGGGGTTCGGCGGGCGGGGCGTCGACGGTGACCTCGGTCCCACCGGTCAGGTCGTACCGGAAGCGCGTGACCTGGAAGTCGTACGAGCCGTCGGACTGCCGGACCCGGCCGTGCACGACGACTTCCTGGATACCGGCGCGGACGATCTGCGGTGCGGTGACGTGCAGCCAGTCCGCCAGCGCCGCGGTGTCGACGTCGATCACGGGCCGGATGTCGAGCCACACGTGATTGAGCGCCAACCTCGTCCCGGCCGGATCGAGATCGCGACGCGCCCGCGCCACGACCTCGGCGCACGCATTGAGCACCGTTTCCGTGCCGCGCACGGTGACGATCGCCCCGGCGCTGTCGCGGACGGGCTCGAACCTGCGGACCTGCGCGAGCGCCACCAACCGCTCGTCGGACGAGTTGTCCTTGGCGACCGCGTGATACACGATCATGTCCGGTGGCGCGGGCAGCCGGTCGAGGTGGAAGTTGCGCAGTCGCCACAGGTGCAATCGGCGGCCCACCAGTGGGTGCGCACCCCGGATCACGGTGTCCTCCACCAATTCACCGCCGCGGCTGCGGAAGGTGAAGTGTTCCACCGGGCCGTCGTGCGGCGGCGCGAGAGCCACCGTGATGCGACGCGCGTCCGAGGCCAGTCCGGCGTCTGCCAACGCGTCCAGCAGTCCCCGGGCCCGTTCCTCGATGGAATCCGGGGCGTCGGCCCACGCCAGCAGGATGTCGGCCACTCGAACGTGGTCGGCGGGCGCGCCCGCCAGCAGACCGCGCAGTGCGGCCATGGCGGTACCGGACGGACCGTCCCGCAGGTCGCTCATCCGCCCCATGGTGGCCACGCAGGTCGTCGGCACGGTGTTGCCCGGGCGCAGTTCCAGCTCGTAGTCGCAGAGCACGAAGGCTCGGCCCGCGGTGGTCACCGTGCGCACGTCGCGGAGGTTCTGCTCGCCGTAGCGGCGACGGCACAGCACCTCCAGCAGGGGATCCACCGGAAGGTGGCTGTCGCGCTGGAGACGAGCGGTGACGAGATGGTCCAGCGACTCGGCGATGTCGGCGATCGCCGCGATGCGCCGCGTCCGTTCGGGCAAGTCCGGCAGACCGGCGAGGATGCGCAGTTCGTCGGGTACCCCGGCGAGCGCGCTCGCCTTCGCCGCCTCGGTCTCGGGGTGCAGGTACCACCGGAATTCGACGCTGCGGGCGAGATCGGCGAGCACCGGAGTGCGGGCCGCGCCGACCCGGATCAGTCGCTCCAGCGCGGGCCGAAGACTCTCATCGTGGGGGCGAGGCTCACTGAGCCACACCTTCAGCAGCTCCTGCATGACGTGGCCGGAGTCGTCGAACCGCCGGGTGGCCAGCACGATTCGGTAGACCGCCGCTTCCAGTTCCGGCGACCGGTCCACACCGTCGACCGCGTAGCGGCCCAGCGCACTGGCCAGGGCCTGCCGGAAACCTGTCGTCAGACGACCCCGGTTGGCATCGAGGGTCTGCAGGTAGATGTGCAACTGCTCCCGCCGCGAGCGGTGCGAGTCCTCTTCCGGGCGCGGGTCGCACAGTTCCGCTATGTCGCAGAACGCTTCGATCAGCTCGGCTTCTGCCGCCAGCGGCGCGCCCGCGTCGGCGACCAGATCGCTGCGGTCCCGAAAGTAGCGCGTCGCCGCCGATTCGGCCTCGAGCGCACCGTCGAAACCGAGGATGACACCGGAGATCTCCCGCAGTGCCCGCGCGGCGCGCACCGCCGGGGACGGCTCGTCCGACTCGGGCAACATCAGATCGACGGGCTCCTGCGGCGCCGCCTCGGTGGCCCCCTCCTCCAGGACCTCGAGTTGCGCCAGCAGCATGCCGGTCGATACCTGACTGCCCGCGGCCACCAGCAGCTTGCGGACGCGCGCGTCGAACGGCGCGGGGAGCACGGTCTCCATTTTCATGCTCTCGAGGACGAGAACCGGTGTGCCCGCGGCAACTACGGCGCCCTCGGCGACCGGGGTCGCGACCACGAGCGCGGGGGCGGGCGCCCGCATCGCACCGCCTTCATCGCGGCTCACCCGGTGCGCGACACCATCGACCTCGATGACCTGCACGGTGCCGTGGGTGGCCGTCACGACGTGGTACAGCTCGTCGCCGACGCGGAGCTGGCTGGAGTGCGTGTCGATCCGGACGAATTCAACATCGAAGTCGATGTCGTCACCGATTCCGACGTGGAAGCTGTTCCCGCCCGTCTTGGCCGCGATCACCCGGTGATTCCGGCCGGCGAGTTTCACCTCGACGGCTCGCAGCGCTTCCTCGAGGACCTGCGGGCGTCCTCCTCGTCCGGTCTCCCACAGGCGAATCCGCCCGGCGGCCTCGTCTTCCTCGTACCCGGCGATGGCCGCCGCCGCGAGCGCGATCCCCGCGCGCTGGACGGCTTGCAGCTCGCCTGCGGCGCGGGCTCGGTCGACCCATCGGGTGTCGGCGGTGGCGTTCACCACCTCGGGAGCCTCCAGCAGGGACATCAGCAGGCCCTTGTTGGTCGCGCCGCCCTCGATGACGACCGTCGTCTCGGCCACCGCCCGGCGCAGGCGCGCGATCGCCTCGCCTCGATTCCGGCCGTAGGCAATGATCTTCGCGATCATCGAGTCGAAATCGGAGGGGATCTCATCACCGTCGACCACGCCGGTGTCGATGCGCAGGCCGGGACCGACGGGCCAGCGCAGCATCTCGATCCGGCCCGGCGCGGGCGCGAAGTCACGGTCGGCGTCCTCGGCATTGAGGCGGGCCTCGATCGCATGGCCACGCTCACGCGGCTTGTCGCCGCGCAGGGGCATTCCGGCCGCGACTTCCAATTGGGCTTTCACCAGATCGATCCCGGTGGTCAGCTCGGTGACCGGGTGCTCGACCTGCAGCCGGGTATTGACTTCGAGGAAGGCGAACAGCCGCTCCTGCGGCTGATAGAGGAATTCCACCGTCGCGGCGCCGCAGTAGCCGACCGTCTGGGCCAGCCGCTCGGCCGAATCCTTGACCGTCGCTATCTGTTCGGCGTCCAGCAGCGGCGAGGCGGATTCCTCGATGATCTTCTGGTTGCGCCGCTGCACGGTGCAGTCGCGCACACCCAGCGCCCAGGCTGTACCGTGCGAGTCGGCGATCACCTGCACTTCGATGTGCCGGGCGCCGGAGACCAGCCGCTCCAGAAAGACGGTCCCGTTGCCGAACGACCGCGCCGCCTCGTCCCTGGTCCGCGCGTAGGCCTCGCGCAACTCCTGTGGCGTCGCGACGATCCGGATGCCGCGGCCACCGCCGCCGGCCGTCGCCTTGAGCATCAACGGGTAGCCGATCGCATCGGCCGCACTCAGCGCGCCGTCGAGCGATTCGACGGGCCCGCGACTCCACGCGGCCACCGGCACGCCGACCTGCTCGGCCAGCAGCTTGGCGCCGATCTTGTCGCCGAGGGCCCGCATCGCCGCCGCGCTCGGACCGATGAACGTGACGCCGAGCCGGTCGCACAGCTCGGCGAAAGCCGGATCCTCCGCGACGAATCCCCAACCGACCCAGGCCGCGTCGGCGCCGGATTCGGTCAGCGCCCGCTCGAGCACCGCCATGTCCAGGTACGGGCGGGCCGCGGCCGGTCCCAAGCAGTAGCGCTCGTCGGCGGCGCGAACGAACCCCGCCTGCCGTTCACCGTCGGTGTGGAGCGCGATGGTGCGCAGCGGCTCCCGATCGCGATGCTGGGCGTTGAACTCCCGGACCGCGTGGATCAGGCGACGGGCGGCCTCTCCGCGGTTGACGATGGCGATGCGCGTGAACATTGACTACTCCAGGCAGGATGTTTCGAGGAACAGAAACGCGATCAGCGACGCGGCGGAGCCACGCCGAGGCTTATCGATCCGGTGGTCCGGCTGATTCAGGCCACCCAGCTCGCGGCATCGGGCGGGAGCAGTGCGCGCAAGCGATTCAGCGCGCGCCCGCGCAATGGGCCGATCGATCCGCGCGGAACGCCCAATTGGGCACTGACACGGTCATAGCTCGGAGCGGCATCGGTCATCAATGTCTCGAGCAATAGCTGGTCGCGGGCCGGCAGTCGACGAAGCGCGGCGCGGACGTCGCGGACGGCGGCAATCCGCGCGACGTGGTCGGCCACCGTTTCGTACTGATCGGCGAATTCGGATACGTCATCGGGCTGGGCTGTCAGCCGTCCGGTCTCGGTCGCCGTGTGCTTCAGGCATTCTCGGCGGGTGGTCGTGGTCAGCCAGGCTTTCAATGATTCCGGTGCGCGCAGTGCGCCCAGATGACGCACCACATTCACCCACGTCGACTGGTAGATGTCTTCGGAGTCGTGTTTCGACAATCGGAACGATGCGATGATGGTCCACACCAGCGGCGAATAGGCGTCGACCAGTATTCGCCACGCTTCCGGACTGCCGTGTACACACGACGACACGAGTTCCCGAACTCGCTCGTCCCTGATGTCCTCGGCCATGTTCAACCTTTGTCTTTCGCAACAAGACTCGCTCCCAGGCTATGGGCGCGGACGCGAGGACTGGAGTCCACTTTGGAGGTAATGGCGTACTTCGAAAGAGGTAGCCGGGCAAATCTCAGGACACGCGGGCTCGAAAGCCGATCGTCCGCACCAGCATTTCGCCGAGCAGCGCGTTCGCCCTCGAAACATCGCCCTCCAGCGAGTCGAGGAGCAGGACGCCCACCCGGGCGAAGCCGTCGGTCGTGGCCCGCGCGATCTCCTCGTCGACGCACGCGATGCTGTAGAGCTGCACCAGGAATCGGACGACGGTCTCGTCCTCGAGCAGACGACGGCAGGTCTCGTCCGCGACCGTCCCGCGCGGAGCGCCGGTCTGCCGCGACACGTCGGACAGCTGCCGTTCGACATGACCGAACACGTGCTCGGCAGCGGCGATGAAGATCGCCGGCTTGCTGGAGAACAACCGGACGACGTACGGCTGGGAAACCCCGACGCACCGAGCGATCGCGTCGGTGGAGGCCGCGGCGTAGCCATGGGCGGCGAACACCTCGACCGCCGCGACGGTGATCTGCTGCCGACGTTCGTCGGCCGTCATCCGTGGACCGGTCACCGCAATCCCTCCGAGTCTCGATACTGCCTCTCACGAATACAGAGGCGCGAGAGCGGCACTCAGATACAGCAATTGATCACATGCGCGATCTCCGCGGGTCGAGCGTCGAGGTAGAAGTGCGTGCCGGGGAAGATATGCAGCTCGAACGCCCCGGTGGTGTGGGTGCGCCAGCGTTCGAGCTGCGCGGGGGTGACCACGGGATCATCGGCGCCGGTGAGCCCGACGATCGGACACCGCAGCGGTTCGCCGGGCGTGTGGACGTAGCTCTCGATCGCGTGGTAGTCATTGCGAATCGAGGGCAGCACCGCGGCGGCGAGCGCGGCATCGGTGCGCAGCACGGCCACCGACCGCGGATCGTTCGCCAAGCGCTCCATTTCGGCGATCAAGGTGGCGTCGTCCGTGTCGATCGTCGTCCCCGGCGGCGGCTCGGAGGGAGCGGTCCGCCCGGACACGAAGAACGTGCGCAGGCGGCGGCCGCGCGCCTCGAGCCGCAGAGCTGTTTCGAAAGCGACGGTGGCGCCCATGCTGTGGCCGAAGAAGGCCAGCTCACGGTCCAGCAATGGTTCCAAGGCCTCGGCCACATGATCGGCGAGTTCGGTCAACGAGGTGATCGGCGGCTCGCTGATGCGATCGCGACGGCCGGGATACTGGACCGCGTAGACCGCGACGCCGTCGACGATGTGGTTCGCCAGCGCCCGATACCCGCCCGCCGCTCCCCCGCCGGGCGGAAAACACACCAGGGTGGGTTGCCCCGGCGCGGCGGGGCGCATGCGCCGGGTCCAGGTGGCGAACAGGTCATGCGCCACCGGGAAGCACCCCACCCCGTGATTTCAGCCAGCGCTCGGTGAACGCGTCCACCGCGCCGGAGTCCTCGATGACGCCCTTGGCGAAGGCCCCCGCAATCAGCCGTCCGGCCATGGGAATTCCCGATTCGACGGTCACCACGTACTCGCAGAGGCACCCGTCCGCGGTCTCGCGCAGTTCGTAGGAACCGGACATCGTGCCGATGGCCGAGATGGCGGCGCGCACCTCGGCCCGGGCCGTTCCGTCCACGAACGGCGACCAACGCTCGGAGTAGTCCAGGCGCAGACCGGCCGGCCACGCCTTCGACAGCCGAGGCGGGATCCGGTCCGCCGCAAGCGGTTTGGATACTGTCGCGATCACCGCACCCGCATCGTGCCGGACCGACAGTTCGGCGTGCGGGCCGTCCAGCTCCGCGACCCGCGCCCGCCAGTACTCGGCGCTGACCATCGCGCCGTGGAGTTCTCCGGCCGAGAAGGGGAACTCACTGATCAAACGAATCTTCTGAGCCACAACCGATCCTCTGTTCTCCGCCGCGCGGCCCTCAGGGCAGCAGCTTCTGGATTCGCACCCGGGCATCCGACCACGACAGCGGAATGTCCTGCGTGGTCGCGGTCGAGTCCACGAAGGTGGGATCGCCGATGCGGCCCTTCATGTCGGCGAGCATCTTCGCGTGGGTTCCGCTGTGCGCGAAGTTGTCCATGGCCTCCTTGTCCGACCATGCGGACAGGGTCCAGAAGGTCTTGGTGATCAGCTTCGCGTCCAGGGCGAACCCGACGCAGCCGGGCGCGGACTGCAGCTGGCCGCGGATCCGCATCGTCCAGTAGAGGAATCGGGGCACGTCGGCGTAGCTGCGCAGCGGCAGCCGCGAGGTGAGGACGTGGAGCTGATCACCGGTCGCGGGGGTGTGGGTTCCGGTGGTCCAGGGCAGAGCGGGCATGACGGGCCTCTTCTTTCTGTTGCTGGGATTTGTCGGGTCAGGACGGGGTGCCGGAGACCGCTGGTTCGGACTCGATGGCGGGCTGCTCGACCTCGGCGTCGCCGTCGGATTCACGGATTCCGAAGCGTTCGTAGAGCCGGCGCAGCGGAGCCGGGGCCCACCAGCCGGCGCTGCCGAGCAGCCGCATGATGGCCGGGACGAGCAGGATGCGAACCACGGTGGCGTCCAGCACGATCGCTACGACCATGCCCACACCGAACAGGATCATGGTCAGCACCTTGCTGGAGGCCATCGCCGCGAGCGGCACGCACATCAGCAGCGCGGCACTGGTGATGAGCCGGCCCGTGCGCTGCACTCCGGTGGCCACCGCCGCGGTCGGGTCGCCGAGGGCGTCGTACTGCTCGCGCACCCGCGACAGCAGGAAGACCTCGTAGTCCATCGACAGGCCGAAGATCAAGGCGAACAACATGATCGGCATGTTCGGTTCGATATTGCCGGTGGACTGGAATCCGAGCAGACCGGAGAGGTGACCGTCCTGGAAGATCAAGACCAGCACGCCGAAGGTCGCCGACAGCGACAGCAGATTCATCACGATCGCCTTCAGCGGCAGCAGCACCGAGCCGAACGCCAGGAACAGCAGCAGGTAGGTGACGACGGCGATGTAGATCAGCATGGCGGGCAGCGCGTCACCGAGCCGGTTCAGCGTGTCGTCGTAGGTGGCGGTCTCGCCGCCGAAATACACCGACGCGCCGGCGGGTGCGGGCTGATCACGCAGCCGGTGCAGCAGTTCGCGGCTCGGCTTGGACACCGCCGCGCCCTCGTAGGCCACCGACACTCGGGCGACCGTGCCCTGGGCGCCCGTGATCTCGGCTCGCCCGGCGCCGGGGACGCCGCCCAGTCGGCGGGCGTAATCCGTCAGTGCGGCTTGCTGATTCGGCGTGTCCGCACCCGCGGGCAGCATGATGACGGCGTCGATGGTTTTCGCCGCCCCACTCGGGAAATCCTTCTCGAGCATGGTGAAGACCTGACGGCCCTGCGCCGAATCCGGCAGCTGCCGTGCGTCGTTCACGCCGAACTCGATGCGCAGCACGGGCGCGGCCAGCACCAGCAGCAGTGCGATGGCGGCCGTCGCGATGAGCACCGGCCGGCGCATGACGCCCTGGGCCAGGCGGTACCAGAATCCGGTGGCGCTCGGAATCACCGACCGCTGCTTCCACAGCGACAGCGCATTGATGCGGTGCCCCAGCAGGGACAGGGCCGCGGGCAGGGCCACCAGCGAGAAGAACATCGACAGCAGCACGGCCGCCACACCGCCGTAGGCCATCGACTTCAGGAACACGAAGGGGAAGAAGCTCATCGAGGCGAGCGCGACCGCGACCGTGATGCCGGAGACCGCGACGGTGCGACCCGCGGTCGCCAAGGTGCGGGCCAGCGCGTCACCGCCGGTGCGGCCCTGTTCCATCTCCTCGCGGTAGCGGCTCACGATGAACAGGCCGTAGTCGATGGCGACGGCCAGGCCCAGAATGGTCACCAAACTCATTGCGAAGACGGAGATGTCGGTGAACTGCGCGAAGACGCGCAGGACCGCCATCGAGCCGAGGATCGACAGCCCGCCGACCGCCAGCGGCAGGCTGGCGGCGACGAATCCGCCGAACACGACCACCAGGAAGATGAACAGGACCGGGAACGACAGCCCCTCGGCCAGGCCGAGATCCGTGCCGACCTGATCGCCGGCTTCGTATCCGGCGGGCGTGTTTCCGCCGCGGACGGTCTGCAGACCCGGAGCGGAGAGCCTGTCCTTGATCTTCAGGTAGCTGTCCTGCTTGGCGTTGTCATCGTCACCGACGAAATTGAGCAGCGCGTAGGTCGCGTGCCGGTCGTGGCTGACCAGCTCCTGCATCCCGGTGCGCCAGTAATCGACCGATCCGGTGACCGCGGTGTTCGGGAGTCCGTCCAGCACGTCCTCGACGGACTTGCGGAACGCCGGGTCGTCGACGGTGCGGTCCCCGCTGCGATAGATGATCACCGCGTCGGGGCTGCGCTGGGCCAGCGACTTGTCGGCCAGCTCGGCCGCTTTCCGGCTGTCGGAGCCGCGGGCCTCGAAGCCGTTCGGGACCATGTCGCCGAACACTCCGAGCCCGTAGATTCCCGACAGGACGGCGATGACCGCCGACACGGCCAGCACCAGCAATCGTCTGCGGTGGATGAAGTAACCCAGTCGTTCGAGCACTGCTTCGCCCCTTTCGAGCAGTTGAGGTCAATGAGTCGTTACGGATTCGGCGGCGGACGGCGCGATCTCGGCGGTGTCCGTGGACGCGCCGAGGTCGGGCCGCTCGTTGCGGCGCGGGAGCAGGAGCGCGACGATCACGCTCACGGTCAGGAAGCCGCACGCCCACCAGAGGGCGGGGACGTAACCGTCGGTGAAGGCCTGCCGGTTCGCATAGCTGCCGTGGGCGGCGAACACCGCGCCCAGCACGGCGATTCCGAGCACCGTGCCGAAGTAGCGCAGTGCGCTCGAGACACCCGAGGCGACGCCTTCGTACTGCGGCGCAACATATTCCAGCGCGAGGCGGGCGATCGGCGGGAAGAACAGGCCCATGCCCGCGCCGCTGATGACGAAGCACGGAACGAGCACCGCGTAGGAGACATCAGGGGTGGTGACAGCGGCCAGCCAGCCCAGGCCGATCGCCTGCAGCAGCAGACCCGTCACCAGAATCGGCTTGCCACCGATCTTGTCGATGAGAATGCCCGCGATCGGCGCCGTGAAGGTCGGCATCGCCGTCCAGGCCAGAGTGTGCACACCCGCCGACAGCGCGGAGTAGTGCTGGACCGTCTGCAGGAACTGCACCAGGAAGAACACCGCGCCGAACATGCCGACCGACATGCCGAGCGCCACCAGGGCGGTCAAGCCGAAGCCGCGGCTGGTGAAGATCACCGGCGGCACCATCGGCTCGGAGACCCGGTTGATCCACACCACGAAAACGATCAGCAGCAGCGCGCCGCCCGCGAGCGAGCCGACGACGCCGGCACTGGTCCAGCCATGATCATTGCCGCGGATCAGACCGAACACGATGCCGAGCAGGCCGAGGGCGACCAGGGCATTGCCCACCAGGTCGAGCCGGGCACTCGTGCCGAAGCTCTCCCCCACCAGCGTGATCGCGAGTGGGATGAGCACCGCACCGATCGGCACGTTGATCCAGAAGATCCATTGCCACGACGCGTAATTCGTGATCGCGCCGCCGACGACCGGGCCGAGGCCGACCGCGAGGCCGCTCATGGCGCTCCACATGCCGATGGCCGCGCCGCGCTTGGCCGGCGGGACCGCCTGGGCCAGCAGCGTCAAGGTCAGCGGGATGACGATGGCCGCGCCGACGCCCTGCACCGCCCGGGCCGCGATCAGCGCGCCGATCGACGTGGACAGCGCGCAGGCCGCGGACGCGGCGGTGAAGACGACCATGCCCACCACGAAGGTGCGCTTCCGGCCGAATCGGTCACCCAGCGATGCCCCGGCCAGCAGCAGGACGGCTTCGGTCAGCGTGTAGGAATTGATGATCCACTGCAGACCGTCCAGGCCGGTGTGCAGTTCCATTCGAATTGTCGGGAGCGCGTTGAAGACAACCAGATTGTCCAGCGAAACCATGAAGATCGCGATTCCGCTGACAATGAATGTCCACAACACACGACGAGAGTCGGTGTTCGACATGGTGGTTCCTTATGAAGAATTATGGCGTAGTCCGTGATTCGACTGCGCTGAGAAACCGCCAGTAGCCCGGACGTTACTCGTCGACGTCCGGGTTCAACAGTTCCAGTTCCAGCACACTCGTGACATTCAGCAACATGCCCTGTGCCATGAAGTCGAACGCTCCGCCGGCATCACTGCCCGACAGTTCGCGCACCGTCCGGTAGAGCCGATGGAAGCGTTCACGCGCCAGGGCGCGGATCTCGTCGTCGAGAGCCGACGCCGCGTACACCTGCAGTTGAAAGGTCAGCGACTGCCGATCGCCCAGTAGATCGATATAGGCGTCGGCCATCGCGTTCATACGGTCGTCGTCCGCGCACTTCTCGGCAGCCGCGCGAAACGTATTCTCCACCACGTCGAATCCTTGATTCGCCGCCGCGAGAAAGACCGCCTTCTTGTTCGGGAACAAACGGAACAGGTAGGCCTGCGAAATTCCGGCCCGCTGGGCAATCGACTCCGTTGACGTCGCCGCATAGCCACCGGCCGCGAACTCGGCAATGGCCGCGGCCAGCACCTGTTCGCGTCGCGCACTCTTCGACATGCGCGTCCTGATCGGTGAGCTCATGCCCCTTAGTTTAGTGAGCACTCACCTAACCAAGCAACCCGCTGGGCCGACAGTTCAGCGGGCGTTAACAATTCCGTGACCAAGCGCGCCACGATGCGACTTCCGTTGCGGGACATGACCGATGCCGGGTGGAACTGCAGCGAGGCGAATCCGTCCCCGCGCAGACCGTGCACTTCACCCGTGTGCTGGTCACGGGCCACGGCCACCGGCCGGGACCCGACGCGGGTCTCGAACGCATCGCTGTCGCTGTGCGCCTCGAAGGCGTTGTAGAAGTACACCGGCTCCGCGGCGCCGAACAGATCGATCACCCTCAGTACACCCTGATTCGACACCGCCCGGCGGCGGACCGGCAGCCCCAGCACCGTGCTCAGCACCTGATGGCCGAGACACACCGAGAAGAACGGCTGACCGGTGGCGAGCAGCTCGCCGGTGATCTCGCGCAGTCGCGCGATCTTCGGATCCCGCGCGTCGCGCGGATCCCCCGGTCCCGGTCCGACAACGGTGAGGTCGAATTGTGAAACATCGAGCGCCGCATCGAATCTGCGCACGGTGATCTCGAATCCGAGCGCCCGCATCATCCTCGCGCCCATCGCGGTGAAGGCATCCTCGCCGTCGATGATCACCGCGGTGCGACCGATGTGCTCCGGCGACGGCGCGGACGGTTCCAGCCACAGCGGCGCGAGCGGACCGTTGCGCGCACCGAGCGCCTGCCGGATGGCGTCGTGGTCACCGATGCCCGCATACCCGGTCGGCGCCGCGTTCCGCCGCAGGGCGTTCAACAGACCCGCGGCCTTGGCTCGTGTCTCCAGCGCCTCCGCGTCGGGATCGGAGTCACGAACGACGGTGGCGCCCACGCTGATTCGCATGCTGCCCGCGGAGTCGATATCGGCCGTCCGGATGAGAATCGCCGAATCCATGCGCCGGGAACCGTCGGCGTCGAGGCCGATCAGGGCCGCCACCCCCGCGTAATAGCCGCGTCCGGTCGGCTCGAAGCGGGCGATCACCCGGCACGCGTTCTCCAGCGGGCTGCCGGTGACCGTGGGCGCGAGCAGGGTTTCCCGCAGAATCTCCCGATAGTCCCGTTCACTGCGCCCGGTGATGTGGTAGCGCGTGTGGGCGAGATGCGCCATCTCCTGCAGTTCCGGGCCCCGCACATAGGGCGCGTCGCAGATTTGGCACATCATCTTCAGCTCTTCGTCGAGCACCATGTAGAGCTCGTTGGTTTCCTTGCCGTCGGCAAGGAAATCCAGCACACCCGCGACCGTCGGCCCGCCGGCCGGGTAGCGGTAGGTGCCGCTGATGGGTGTCATGGCCACGGTGCCGCGATCGAGGCTGACGTGGCGTTCCGGGCTCGCGCCGATCAGCATCCGCTCACCGGTGTAGACCAGGAACGTCCAGTACGCACTGCGTTCTCCGGTGAGCAGGCGCGCGAACAGGGCCAGCCCGGCCGCGACGTCCCAGTCCTCGATCTCGGCCCGCCACGTGCGCCGCAGGACGAAGTTGGCTCCGGCGCCATTACCGATCTCCTCGGCGATGACCCGGGCGACCAGGGCCGCGTACTCCCGGTCGTCGAGGTCGAAATCGCCCTCGCCCACGGCGATTCGCCGCTCGGCGACCGCGGCCCGGAATGCCTCCGGATCGAGCTCGAAGCTCTCGGTGACCTTCAGGTACGACACCGGCTCCGTGTCGGGCGGGTGCGCGAAGCCGCGTTCGCCGACCACGCGGTAGGGCAGCAGCGCCAGCAACTGGTGACTGTCCGGGCCGCCCGTCTCGGCATCGGGCAGATTCGCGGTGGCCCCGACCTCGTGCATCTCGCCCCGGAGGACCTCGATGCGATCACCGGGGCCGCTCTCGGGGCGATAGAGCATGGCGAAAGGTTGTCCACCACAGATTAATTCGGCGAGCCTTTGCTGGACGACGATGGTCAAGGCACTCTCGTCTCGTACAACGCGAGTTCGGTGTCGACCTGCGCGCTGGTGACCACGCGACCGCAGCGGGTCGCCACATAGTCGGTGGCCATCTTGTGGTACTCGGGCGTGAAGTCGGCCATGGCGTCGGCGACCACGAAGGCCTGGACATTGTTCGCGAACGCGTCGGCGGCGGTCAGCAGGATGCCGACGTGTGCGTACACACCGCAGATCAGCAGCTGATCGCGCTCGAGGCGCCGCAGTCGTTCGAGCAGATCGGTGTTGTGGAACGCGCTGGCCCGCCACTTCGTGAGAACCGGATCGCCCAGTGCGGGCGCGATCTCGGGCGGGATGCCCCGGTCCTCGGGCAGGGCGGTCATACCCGGACCCCAGAAGTCCAGCAGCAGGCCGCGCTGCGCCCGGGTCATGCTCCCGGGCTGCGCCGTGTACATGACCGGAATGTCCAACTGCTCAGAGCGTTCCCGCAGCCACCGCACATTCCGCATCAGCGTGTTCCGCGGCTCGGATCCGTCCTCGAACGGCTCCAGGAAGTAGTGCTGCATGTCGTGGATCAGCAGCACGGCTCGATGCGGCTCGATCGCCCAGTCGACGACATTGTCGGGCAGATCCGGCTCGGCCGGCATGGGATAGGGGGTAATGGGCGAAATAGCCACGGAGACAGTCCTCCTCGATCAGACACCCAGGGTCGCGCCGCCGTCGACGACGAGCTCCTGCAGAGTGATGTGGGCCGCGGCGTCGGAGAGCAGGAAGCGCACGGCCGCGGCGATATCGTCGGGCTGCGCGATGCGGCCCAGGGGTATGCCCAGCCGGAAGGCCTCCGGGACGCCGTCCACCGCGACGCGTTCGGCCTGCTCGTACTTCCACAACGCGGTCAGCATCGGTGTGTCCGTCGAGCCGGGAGCCACCACGTTGCAACGGATCCCGTACTTCGCGAGCTCGAGCCCCAGGCAGCGGGTGAACATCGTCGCGGCCGCCTTGGAAGCGGCGTAGGCGGCCATGCCCATCCGTGGTGTCGAGCCGGCGTTCGAGGACACGGTGACGATCGCGCCGCTGGATCGGCGCATCATGTGCCGCGAGACCGCGCGACTCATGTGGAATACGCCGCCGACGTTCACCGCCAGGGTCGAATGCCAGTCGTCGTCGGTCATTTCGGCGACCCATCCCGATTGCAGGACACCGGCCGCGTTGACGAGATAGTCGATGGGCCCGAAGGCATTACCGGCCTCGAGCACAGCGGCCTCGGCCTGTTCGGCGCAGCTCACATCCGCGACCAGGCCCAGCACTCGGCAATCCTCCAGGCCGAGTCCGGACGCCACCCGCTCGAGCGCCGCCCGATCCCGGTCCACCATGGCGACGGCGATCCCGGCGAAGGCCAGCTCGCGGACGATCGCCTCGCCGATTCCTCCGGCCGCGCCGGTGACCACCGCGACCTTCATCGCGCGACTCCGCTCAGGATGCCGCCGACCACGTCACCGGGCACGCGCAGGCAGCGCGTGGTGAACGAGCCCAGCGCGTCGAGGTAGCGGTCGCGCAACTCCGCGAAGGAGGTCCCCACCGGCTCGCCGCGGGCGATCAGGGTCCGGCCCGCGACCATCACGGTGTCCACGTCGGCGGAACCGCCGAGCCACAGGAAGCTTTCCAGCGGACGGGGATTGAGCAGGTAGCGCCAGTCGTCGGTGCGGACGAGGACCAGGTCGGCCTGTTTGCCCGGCTCGAGACTGCCGATTTCCCCCGACCACCGCAGGCCCTTGGCGGCGATGCGGGTCGCCATGGCCAGCGCGTCGGTGGGCAGCACCTCGATCTGGCTCGCGGCCATCTCGTTGTAGCTCAGCCATGCCGCGCGCATCGTCTCGGCCATTCCGGCGTTGGGCAGCGAGGCTCCGTCGGTGGACAGGGAGACGTCCATGCCGGCGCGTCGCAGCGCGGGCACCACACCGGTTTCGGTGATCGTGGATTCGCCCGCGGGCCCGTACTTCCCCGGCGAGTGGCTGATGTGGACCCCGGCCCGCAGCAGCAACTGCTGTTCCTCGGCGTCGACGAAGGCGCAGTGCGCCGCCGTCAGTTTGTCGGTCAACAGGCCGAGGTCGTGCAACCGGCGGACACCGGTCGTCCCGTAGAACGTGCGCAGCACCTCGGGTTCGTTGCGCACCGCGCCGACGTGGGTGGCGAAGCCCACGTCATGGCGTTCGACGAGATCGGCGAAGCCCGAGCCGAGTTCGTCGGTCATATTGGTCACGTAGGCGATGCTCGGACGGCACCGGATGCGTCCCGTCGTATCGGAGTCGCATTGCCGCAGCAGGTCTTCGACCGCGGACAGGACTCCGTCGGCGTCACGCGTGCGCTCGAACTTGTCGCCGCCGAGCGGGCACACGGCGTCGCCCGCCCAGGTGGTCGCGCTGAATCGAATCCCGAGATCCAGTGCGGCTCTGACCATGTCGTGGGGGCGATTGAGCGAGCCGACGTCGCCGATCGTGGTGACACCGCCGCGCAGCTGCGTCCACATCGAATACTGGGCGATGGCGTAGGCCTCATCGGGTGTCAGACCCGTGATCAGTCCGTCGAAGGAGTCGAACGTCCGCGAGATGGTGTGCATGTCGCCGCCGCCGCCGAAGAAGCCGATCTCATCGGCTCGATCCGCCGCGGGCCGCAACGCACCGCGCAGGGGGAAGCCCATGGCGAACATGTCGTGCCAGTGCCCGTTGACGAGGCCCGGCAGCACCATCATCGCCCGGGCGTCGATGACTTCCAGGGAATTTCGGGCCGGCTCGTCGAGCGCGGCGACGACGGATCGGACGTCCTCCACCGAGCCGACGGCGGCGATCCGCTCGCCCACCACCAGGACCGAGCCCCGGGAGATGACGCTGTCACCGAGGTCGGCCGGGTAGACGCAGCCGCCTTCGATCAGTACCGCGCGCTCGCTCATCGGCCGGTCTCCAGCCCGGCGAAGTACGTCACCCAGGCCCGGAGCGTGGGAACGTCGATCAGCACCTCGAAGTCCGCCGGGATGCCGGCCTTGTTCCAGCGCCCCACCATTCGCATGATCTCGAGCGAACTCAGGCCCAGCAGCACGAGATTCGCGTCCGCGTCGAGCTCGGCCGGGGCGGCCAACTCGAGTGGAACGGCCAGTATCGCTCGCAGTTCGTTCTCGCCGGGCATCGTGGAAACACCGTCAACCGCACCGTTCGTCACGACGGCACTCCTTCCTCTGTGCGCGCCAGCGCCTTCTTGTCGACCTTGCCGAGCGGGGTCAGCGGCAGTTCCGCGACCACGCGCACTTCATCGGGCAGCTTGTAGTCGGCGACGCCTCGCGCGTGCATCGCCTGCCTCACCTCCGCGACCGTCGGCGCGGTCCCGGACGGCACGATGAACGCGCAGATGCGTTCGCCGAACAACTCATCGGGCAGGCCGACCACGGCGGCCTGCGCCACGGACTCGTGAGCGAGGAGGTGTTCCTCCACCTCCACCGCGTTGATCTTGTCGCCGCCGCGGATGACGACGTCCTTGATCCGGCCCTCGATGACGACGTCGCCGCGTGGTGTCAGTCGCGCGAGATCACCGGTGCGGTAGAAGCCGTCCGGGGTGAACGCGCGCGCGTTGTGTTCGGCCGCGGCGTAATAGCCGCGAATCGTGTACGGGCCGCGCGTGATCAGCTCGCCCACCTCGCCCGGTCGGACGAGCTCGTCGCCGTCGACGATGCGGATCTCGTCCGCGTAGGACACGGGCCGGCCCTGCGTGGTCAGCTTCACCTCGAGCGGGTCGTCCTGACGAGTGAAGCAGAGCAGTCCCTCCGCCATCCCGAAGACCTGCTGCAGATCGCAGTTCAGTGCGGGGATCACCTTGGCCGCCAGATCGCGGGTCAGTTTCGCGCCGCCGATCTGCACCAGCCGCAGGCTGCGCAGATTCGCGGTGGACCATTCGGCGACCTCGACCCACAAGGACACCACCGAGGGCACCAGCGAGGTGAAGGTCACCCCTTCGCGCTCGATGAGCGGCAGGCAGGCCAGGGGATTCGGGGTGTCGGACAGGACCACGGTGCCGCCGGCCGCCAGCGTGCCGACGACGCCGGGACATCCCCAGGCGAAGTTGAACTCGATCGGCAACGCCGCGAGATAGGTGTCGTGGCTGGTGACTCCGCACAGCTCGGTCGTCCGGTCCAGCTGGTAGGCGTAGTCGTCGTGGGTGCGTGGCACCAGCTTCGGCAAGGCCGTGGTGCCTCCCGAGAGGAGGAAGAAGGCGATGTCCGAGGGGTCGGCCGGGGGCGGTGTCCAGTTCTCGTCGATGCCGAGGTCGTCGACCGCGACCATGCCTTCGACGGACTCACCGGCCACGAAAAGCGTTTTGAGCGAAGGGTTCTCGCTCTGAACGCGCAGGGCGAGGTCCCGATGGTCGAAGGTGCGGTGGACATCGGGAAGCACGTAGTGAGTCGCTCCGGACAGCCGCATCAGGTGGGTGATCTCCGTATGCCGGTGGGCGATGAGCGAGAACACCGGCTTCGCGCCGAGCCGCAGCAGCGCGAAGACGATCGCGACGAATTCGGGCACGTTCGGCAGCTGCACCAGGACACGCTCGCCCGCGACCACGCCCCGGTGAGCGAAACCGGAAGCCAGCCGGAAGACCCACTCCTCGAGTTCCCCATAGGTATAGCGGCGATCGCCGTGAACCAGTGCGATGGCCTCGGAGTCGCGTTCGGCGGCTCGGGTGAGCAGGGCGTCGAGCGGCTCACCTCGCCAGATTCCCAATCGGCGGTACCGGGAGGCGGTGTCCGCGGGCCACGGGGTGCATCCGGTCAGCATGGCGATCCCCTAGGCGGCCGGAGCCGGGGCGAGGATCTCGACGACGGCCGCGCCGGCCTCCATGCCGACCGCCGTCGCGATCAGCAGCACATGATCACCGGGTCCGACCTGGCCCGACGCCCAGACGTGCTCGAGTCCGAGGAACAGATCCGCGGTCCCGGTGTGCCCGATGGTCCGGACGAAATCCCAGACCTCCTGCCGCTCCTCGATCTCCAGCGGCAACAGGAACATGGCCTCGAGGGAGTCACGGGCGAAGCCGAGGTGGCACACCTTCACGATCTTGTCCATGCCGATCCCGGCCTCGTCCAGCGTGCGCTGGGCGATCTCGGCCACGCGCAGGCCGAAGTTGCGGATCGGCGGAGCCTGACCCGCGGCCCACTGCTCGCGCACCTTCATGGCACGGTCGTCGAAGTTCAGACCGACGCCACGGGTGACGCCGGGCGGGAACAGCTCCTCACCGGCGCGGTGCAGCACCTCCATCGAGGAGTCCGACAGCGAGCCGACCGCGAGGACTTTCGCGAACCCGCCACGGCGCGACACGACCGCCGCCGATCCGGCGTCGGCGAGCACGAACAGCTTCGAGGCCCGCCACCGGTCGACCAGCGGAGTCGAGAAGTTGTCACCGGTCGTGATGAGCACCGCGTCGTGAGACGGGTTGGCCGCCAGCCGATTCGCCGCGGCCTCCAGGCCGGCCAGCATGCCGAGGCAGCCCTGTTTGATCTCGAGGGCCGGAACGGGACGGTCCAGGGTGTTGTTCAGGATGTAGTGGGCCGACGACCAGCCGTCGGGTCCCTGGTGATGGGTGTAGCTGTGCATCAGGGCGCCGATATCGTCCGCCTGGTGCCCGCTCGCCGCGAGCGCCTTCCGGGCGGCCGCGATCGCGAGTTCGGGCGCCGGGGTGCTCGCGCTCACCGCGATCGACTCCAGGCCCGATGCGGCCAGGGCCGCCTCGTCGTACCAGCCCGCCGCGACCGCCGACGCCGTCGGAATCAGTTCCGGCACTTCACTTCCGATGCCCGCCAGATACAGGTCTTGGGTCCGCATGGCGACAATCCGACCATCTCGGACGCCGGATCTCATGAGTAGTCGGTACTCAATTTTGTTGGCGTGGACAACTCCTCGCAAATTTGAGTAGCCGTCGTCCAACTTTGAGTAGCCTCACCTCTGGCACCGCCGTCGCCGACCACGGTAGTCATGAATACGTTCCGCCCGAGGAGTACTCATGACACAGGTTTCGACCGATCCCGCGCCGACCCGCCGCCCGGAGCTGGGCGACTGGTCGAGCTTCGACGAGCTCGCCGCGCTACAACGGGCCCGGCTGCCCGAGCTGTTCGAACGCGCAGCCAGATCCCCCTTCTACGGCAACCGATACGCCGACGGCGGCGCTCCGGTGGACGCCGCGGACTTCGATTCCCTCCCGCTGACCACCAAACAGGACCTGCGGGACTGCTATCCGTTCGGACTGCTGGCGACGGACCGCCGGGAGCTGGCCACCTACCACGAGTCCAGTGGCACCTCGGGCCGGCCCACCGCGTCGTACTACACCGACGAGGACTGGGTCGACCTCGCGGAGCGATACGCCCGCAAATGGGTGGGAATCACCCCCGACGACACGTTTCTGGTTCGGACCCCGTACGCGCTCGTGATCACCGGCCACCTCGCCCAGGCGGCCGGGCGGCTGCGCGGTGCGACGGTGGTGCCCGGAGACGCCCGGTCACTGGCCCTGCCGCTGGCACGGATCGTGCGGCTGCTCGTCGCGTTGGACGTGACCCTCACCTGGTGCAATCCCACCGAGGCCGTGATGATCGCGGCGGCGGCGCGGGCGGCCGGCCTGCGCCCCGACACCGACTTCCCTTCGCTCCGAGCGATGTTCGTGGCCGCCGAGCCCATGACCGCCGCGCGGAAGCGCCGGCTCAGCGAGATCTGGGGTGGCGTCGAGATCGTCGAGGAGTACGGCTCGACCGAGACCGGCACCGTCGCCGGTGAATGCCCGGACGGCCGTCTGCACCTGTGGGCGGACCGGGCGATCTTCGAGGTGTACTCCCCCGAGACCGGGCGGATCTGCACCGCGGGCCGCGGCCAGCTGGTGGTGACGCCGTTGTATCGCGAGGCCATGCCCTTGCTGCGCTACAACCTCGCCGACGACGTCGAGGTGAGCTACGACCGGTGTCCCTGCGGATGGGTGCTGCCGACCGTGCGGGTCCTGGGGCGCGCGGGCTTCGGCTATCCGGTCGCCGGTCGGACGGTCACCCAGAATCAGCTCGAGGAGCTGGTCTTCTCCCTGCCGCGCGAGTTCGACGTGATGTTCTGGCGCGCGCAGGCGACCCCGGAAGCCCTGCTGCTGGAGTTCGAAGCGCCCGACGACGTCCGCGAGTGCGCCGCACGCGAATTGGGCGACGCGATCGATGCGGCCCTCGGCATCCCGCACCGGATCTCGCCGCTGCCGCCGGGCACGCTCGTGCCGGCCGAGGCGCTCACCGCGCAGCGCGACATCCTCAAGGCCCGCTATCTGTTCGGCCCGGACGAATCCTGGGACAAAGCCCTGATGTACCAGTGACCCGCCGCGAATCGGCTGGGCCACAGTGAGAGAACGACGGAGAAGGCACGTGACCACAACAGAGTTTGCCGCCACCGACACTGTCGCGGACCCGGTGGCCGCGGTCAGCCGGCTGGCACGATCGGAACTGTTCGGCGACTACGTCGTCTACGAGCGCCCGGACGCGTGGGTCTTCGCGGCCGACCCGCTGGCGATCATCGAACTGGACACCGCCAAGGTCCGGGTCACCGCGAGCGGAACGACCACCGAGGAATCGTGGACCGGCCGCCCGGTGACCGCCCTCGAGCAGGCGATCGACCGCGCGCGTCTGAGCGATCCCACCGCCGCGACCGGCTCCGCCTACGGCTGGATCGGTTTCGAGTTCTGCGCCCACGCGCTGGCCGCCGAGCACCACCTCGCGCCTGGCATCACACTGGCGCACCTGATGATTCCCCGACTGGAGATCACCATCACCGCGGGCGAGGTGACGGTGTGGGGGGCGACCGCCGAGGAGGCCGCGCACATCGACGAGATCCTCGCCGCGCCGGTGGATCCGCTGCCGGTGGCCGACGCGGTCGACATCACCGCCGACACGACCGGCTACCGTCGGCGAGTCGCGACCGCCATCAAGGAAATCCGCTCGGGCCACTACGACAAGGTCATCCTGTCCCGCCGGGTCGACCTGCCCTTCCCGGTCGACATCGCCGAGACCTACCGCCTCGGCCGTGCCCACAACACCCCCGCGCGATCGTTCCTCCTCCGCCTCGGCGATCTCGAAGCGGCGGGCTTCAGCCCCGAACTGGTGGTGTCGGTCGACGTCGACGGCGTCGTGACCACCGAGCCGCTCGCCGGCACCCGCGCCTTCGGCCGCGGTCCCTCCGCCGACCGGGACGCGTGCGCGGACCTCCAGAACGACCCGAAAGAGATTGTCGAACACGCGGTGTCGGTCCGGGCCTCCTGCGCGGAGGTCGCCACGATCGCCGACCCGGGCACCCTCGCCGTCACCGACTTCATGTCCGTGCGCGAACGAGGCAGCGTCCAGCACCTCGCCTCGACGGTCCAGGGCCGCCTCGCCGCCCACCGCACCTCCTGGGACGCCCTCGAAGTCCTCTTCCCGTCGGTCACCGCCTCCGGCATCCCCAAACGCCCCTGCGTCGATGCCATCTTCCGCATCGACGGCTCCGCCCGCGGTCTGTATTCCGGTGCGGTCGTGACCCTCTCCCCCACTGGCGCCCTCGAAGCCACCCTCGTGCTGCGAGCGGTCTACCAGTCCGCGGGCGCCGCCTGGCTCCGCGCCGGCGCGGGCATCATCGCCCAATCCAACCCGGAGCGCGAGTTCGAGGAGACCTGCGAGAAGCTCGGCAGCGTCGCTCCCTACCTCATCGCACGGAGCTGAACCGCGCCGTTCCCGCCCCGCCCGTCCGAACCGACCTTTCGTCGGCGGGCGGGGTGGGACGGCTCAGCGCCCCGCGACGGTCAGCTGGTAGTCCGCCTCCAACAGCATCCATCCGCTCAGCTGTACCGACAGGTCGGGACTCAGGTTCTGCGCGGACGAGTGGGTGAGCTGGGCCAGGGCTTCCGGGTGTTCCGGCGCCGCGACCGCGCGGCGCCAGTCCATGCCGAACAGCGGCAGGCCGTGGACCTCCGCGCGATTGTCCCAGGCCGCACGCGCCGAGGCGTGCACGATCGACGCCGCGGTGGTATCGCCCAGTGCCAGTGCGGCATTCGCGAGGTACCGGGCGAGGATGCCCATGAACAGCCCGGAGTCGTCCTCGGCGGCGCCGGCGATCACCCCCGTCGGCGCGAGCCTGTTCCCGGTCGCGGCGATGAGCGCGGTCGCGCGGTCGTGGTGGACCGATTCGCCGGTGCGCACGGCCAATTCGGTTTCCAGCCCGATGGCCACACCCTGGCAGTAGGTCAGCAGGGTACGGTCCACTCGCCCATCGGACTCGTGGATGCCGTCGTAGATGAGGCCGCTGTCGGGATCGCGCAGCCGGGTGTGCAGGAAGTCGGCGAGCTGCCGGGCGCGCGGCAACTCGCCCAGCCGTGCCATGGCGATTCCGGTAGGACCGATCGCGGGGGTGTTGAAGTACTCGTCGCCGACGCGCCAGGGCACCGCGCCGACGGCCGGATTCCAGCCGCCGATCAATGCGGCCCGTAGGTCCCCGGCGGCGTCGCCGAACCGGACATCGAGTAGCCGATCGGCACGTTCGAGCGCCAATACCAGCCACGCCATATCGTCGTAGTACCGGTTGGTCCAGCCGGTCAGGTTGCGTGTCCGGATGCCCTGCGCGATGGCGGAGACCCGGTCCATCCGTTCGGGGGTGCGTGCGCGGGACGCGGCGTCGATCGCGCAGTCGAGCAGGTGGGCCTGCCACCAATAACACCACTTCACCAATGATCGATCGAACAACGACGACGGCCACGCCAGGGCGCCCAGTCGCGCGCCCGGCTGTCCCCACAGCGTGCGCACATGCCTGCCGACGATCGCCGCTTCCGCCAGCTCCGCCCGCTGCGCGCTCGCGGCGAGACCCGCCGAGTAGGGGGTCGCGTTCCGCGTGAGCGTCACCGCCTCGGTCGGCTGTGTCAGTGCGATGAGGGCGGTCGAGGCCCCGGCCGCGAAGAGCCGGCGTCGACTGATCCCTGTGTACCGGCGATCCATCCGCCTGATTCCTCTTGTCGGATCAACGATGTCCGGAGCCGGAGACCGTCCAGCAACAACCTGTCCAGTCCGTACGGTAGCCCGGCGGCAGACAACCGGCACTCCGGCCGGGAGGCCGGAGTGCCGGGGCAAGGTCGGCGGCCGGAGCCTCGTGCTCAGGTCAGTGACCAGGTACGAGCTCGGTCGCGCTGTGTCCAGAACCGGGTGTACCGGCCGCCGGCGGCCAGAAGTTCGTCGTGAGTTCCGCGTTCGGCTATGGAGCCGTCATCCAGGAAGAGGATCTGGTCCGCGTGCATGACGGTGTGCAGGCGGTGGGCGATGACCAGTACGGTGCGGTCCGCGGTGAGGGCGGCCAGCGCGTCGTGGACCGCTCGCTCGTTCTCGGGGTCGAGGGCGGCGGTCGCCTCGTCGAGCAGGACGACGGGCGCGTTCTTCAGGATCGCGCGGGCGATGGAAACACGTTGCCGCTCACCGCCGGACAGGGTCGCACCGCCTTCGCCGACCCGGGTCGCCCAGCCATCGGGCAGGCGATCGACGATCTCGGTGACCCGCGCCGCCTCGGCCGCGGCCCGTACCTGCGCGGCGCTCGCACCGGCGCGACCCAGGCGGATGTTCTCCTCGATGGTGTCCTCGAACAGGTAGACGTCCTGGAATACCACCGAGATTCGCGACATCAGATCGACCCCGGCGATGGATCGGATATCGGCTCCCCCGAGCGTCACGCGGCCCGCGTCGACGTCCCAGAAGCGTCCGATCAGGCGGCTGACCGTGGTCTTCCCGGAACCGGAGGGGCCGACCAGCGCGGTCGTGGTGCCCTCGGGAATGGTGAACGACACGTCCTGCAGGACGGGCTTGTCGCCGTAGCCGAATTCGACGGACTCGAACCGGATCTCGTTGCCCGCGGGCGTCGCCGGAGAGAGCGGTTCGGGCAGGACGGGTTCGGCCAGCAGCGCCACGACGCGATCCAATGCGCCGCCCGCGGACTTCAATGTGGAGCCCAGCACCGCCAGTTCCGCGATGGGCTCGGTGAATCGGGCGGCGAGCACCAGCACGGCCAGCAGGGTGGCGACATCGAGGCCGCGGTCGAGCACGAGGTAGGCGCCGAGCGCGATGACGGTGGTGAAGGTCGCCTGCACGGCCACGCTCAGCCCGACCAATCCCGGTACCGCGGTGGCCAATACCCGCCGCGCCGCACGGTGATCGGTCTGGAGCGCGTCCTCGAGCAGCCCGTCGCCGGCGCCGCGTCCGAACACTCGGATCACCGGCTGCAATTGCGCGAATTCGACCACGCGGCCACCGGTCTCCGCGCGGGACGCGGCACGCGCGGCATCGGCACGGCCGCTGAGCGTGACGCTCCAGCGGTAGACGAGGACGATCAGCGGAACCGTCACAGTGACTGCGACGGCCAGACGCCAGTCGAATACATACAGCGCCACCACCACGGTCGCAGGAGTGACGACGGTGTTGACCAAGGGGCGCAACAGGTGCGCGGGCACGCCCATGATGTCCATGACGCTCTTGGTGGCCAGCTGACCGACCATCCCGACGCGGTCGGCGCCGAACCAGCCCAGGGGCAGCGAGGCCACCTTGTCGCCCAGGCGCGCGTGCAGGCCGCGCGACAACGCCGCACCCACCCGGACACCGAGCTGCAGACTCACGTAGTACTCGAACGCGTAGAGCACGAGAACGACCAGCAGGACGTACATCCACGGCCACAACACCGAGCCGGGATCCGATCCGAAGAGAGTCTTCAGGATCGGCACCAGCAGCGCGAACGCGATGCCCTGCAACACCGCGCCGATCACCAGCGCGGCGAGCATATGCCGCAGGGCCCCGCGGTGTTCGGGTCCGACGACCGTCAGCAGTTTCCGGATCATGCCCCGGTCCTCTCCTCGATGCGCTGGTACTCGGCCCACATGCGGGCGTATCGCCCACCGGCGTCGACCAATTCGGTGTGACGGCCGCGCTCGGCGATCGCGCCGTCCGCGAGCACGACGATCTGGTCGGCCCCGGTCACGGTGGACAGCCGATGCGCGATCATCAGCACGGTCTTGTCCGCGGTGAGGCGCGACATGGCGTCCTGCACGGCGGCCTCGGACTCCGGATCGGCGTAGGCGGCCGCCTCGTCCAGGACGACGATGGGGCTGTCCGCGAGCAGCGCCCGGGCGATCGAAATCCGTTGTGCCTGACCGCCCGACAGCCGGGCGTCCAGTCCGATGACCGAGTCGTATCCGCGCGGCAGCGCCTCGATCTCCTCGTGCATCGCGGCCGCCTTCGCCATGGCGATGACCTCGTCGCGGCTCGCGCCGGGCCGGGCCATGGCGATGTTCGCCGCGACGGTGTCACGCAGCAGGCGGACGTCCTGGAACACGAAGGCCACGCGCCGATAGAGCTCCTCGGCCGCGATCTCCCGCACGTCCACGCCGCCGATCGTGACCGTGCCCGCGCTCACGTCCCGGAACCGCGGCACCAGGGTCGCGAGCGTGCTCTTGCCCGCACCCGACGGTCCGACCAGCGCCGTCGTCGTGCCCGCGCGAAGCTCCAGATCGATACCGGCGAGCACCTCGACCTCACCGTCGTAGGAACAGCGCACACCCTCGAGCCGAACCGTGTTGTCCTCCGGCACACGGGGACTCGCCGGCACCGGCAGGACGTCGGCCTCGAGCGTCGCCCGGACCTGCTCGGCGGCCGTCTTCGCCAGACTCAGCTCATAGCTCGCGTAGAACAGCGACAGCACCGGAGCGGTCAGGCCGACGCCCAGCAGCGTGAACGGCAGCAGGTCGACCGCTGCGAGCCAGCCCCGGGTCACGAACACCGCGCCGCCGCCGAGCACCACCGTCAGCACCACCACCGGTGACAGCACCACCTCGGCAATGGTTTTCGACGTCAGCGTCGACCGCACCCACGCGGTGAAGAACGCGGCGAACTCCTCGGCCGCCCGGGCGTACCGCTCGTGGGCGCGACGGGTCTGTCCGAAGATCTTGACCACCGCGATCCCCTGGACGAATTCCACTGCCCGGCCGTTGATCTCACCCATGGCCCGCCCGTACTCGGGCATGCTCTTGCCGATCGCGGCCGCGGTGACCGAATACAGACCCAGCCCGATCGCCAGCGGCAGGACGGTCACCACCGTCATCCGCCAGTCGACCCAGATCAGGTAGGCCAGCGAGGTCACCGGAACCACCACGGCGGAGGTGATCTCGAGCATGGAGTGGGCCACCAGGTGGTGCATCGCCTCCACGTCGTCGGTGACGACCTTCTTCACGGTGCCCGAATTGCGCTCGGAGAACCAGGCCAGCGGCACCTCGCCGAGCCGCCGTACCAGACGCCGCCGAATGTCCAGCTGCAATTCGTTGTCGGCGAAATGGGTGATGCCGCCGGCGGTGAGCAGCAGGACGGTTCGAACCAGCAGCGCGACCACGGCGACCACCACCCATCGCCAGGCGTCGTGGGAGCGGTCCGCTCCGGTTCCCACCAGCACGCGCCCCAGCTCCGCGATCGCGATGAAGGGCACGACCCCGGCGGCGGCGCCGAGTCCCTGCGCCAGCACCGCGGTGCGCAACCGCCATCGGATCGGTCGCAGGAGCTCACTCAATGTCGAACTGTTCTGTGCCATCACCATTCCCTGTTCAGACGGCGGCGCGCATGCGCTCCGCGGCGTCGCAGAGCTCGTGCCGACTGTGAATGCCGAGCTTGTGGTAACTGCGCTGCAGGTGATTTTCGACGGTCCGGATGGAGATGAACAGTCGCTCGGCGATATCCCGGTTCGACATCCCCTGTGCCGCCAGGGCCACGATCCCACGCTCGCGGCGGGTGAGCGTCGCGGAATGATTGCTGTGAGTGGCGAACGATACGGTGGTCATCGAACTCTCCTGCTGCTCTGGGTCTTACGGCGCGGGCAGGAACCCGCGGCGGACGAAATAGTCCGTGTAGGTGGCGAACAACGTCGCGTCGATGGGCGGGCACGTGATGTCGGCGCCGTCGGGCCCCGCGCCGCGCAGGAATCCCCGCGTGATCTCGTCGGTGAACGGCGGCTGCTCTTCCTGCTCCATCAGCATGGTGGTGCGGATGAGCGGGAACATGGCATTGTCGACGTCGGCCGAGATCGCCTTCAGCCATTTGATGATGCTGACCTCCGCGAGGTCGTAGCCCGCCGCGGCGATGAAGCCCTGGATGGTGGCCGAGTCGATGGCCTCCGGACCGATCGCGTGGTAGCTGCCGCCCACCGCCTCGTCGCGCCGTGACACGGCCACGATGGCCGAGCACACGTAGTCGACGGGGACGAGGTTCATCTTCAGCCGGAACCTGCGCGGGTAGACCCCCGCCTGGATGGAGCCGATGACGAAGCGCCACACGAAGTCGTTGCGCTGGCACGCGCCCGACCGCGAATCGCCCCACACCTGGGTGGGCCGGTGCACCGTGACCGGGACGCCACGCTCGCGGGCGGCTTCGATCAGCTGCTCGGCGACCCACTTGCTCTTGGTGTACCCCAGCGGCATCCCCTCGGCGGGCCCGGTGGGGTGGGTCTCGCCGCGCGGAGTCACATTGTCCCCGGTCTGACCGCTGAAGACGCCGGTGGTCGAAACATGGTGCAGCGGAGCGCAAGCCGCACCCGCGAAACGCAGCACCTCGTGGATCCCGGTGACCGTCGACTTGCGCAGCCACTTGTAGGGCGTGAGGAAGTTGACCTTGGCCGCGGTGTGGTAGATCGCGTCCACCCGTCCGGCGAGATCCAGGTAGTCCGCCTCGGACAGCCCCAGCCGCGGCAGCGTGATGTCGCCGGGCACGAGCTCGACGCGAGTCAGGTCGACCTGGTCGGTCAGGTCGTAGGACGCCAGGTTGGCGCGCAGCCGCTCCCGGGCTTTGTCCACCGAGTCGGCCCGCACCAGGCAGTGCACCGTCAGGTCGGCCGCGACCAGTTCGCGCAGCAGGAACACGCCGAGGAAACCGGTGGCCCCGGTGAGCAATACCGACTTCGTCTGCGCTGCCGGGGTCTTCGCGGTGAAGCCCTGAATGTCGTCCGCGAGCACGGTGTCCTCGGCGAACTGCGCGGCGTCGCCTTCGATTTCGAGCGATGTCATGTCCATGCCTTCCCGTTGTGATGGCTACGCGACGGCGGCGCGCGCCTGTTCGATCGATCCGCGCAGCAGGAACAGCGCCTCGGCGATGTCCTCGGAGCTGGCCACGATCGGCGGAATGAGACGCAAGACCTCGGGACGGCTCAGGCAGGTCGAGACGATCAGCCCGCGCTGGGCCAGACCGACCTGCACCTCACCGACGAACTCGGCGGAGTGGAAGTCCATGCCCCACAACAGGCCTTGGCCGCGCACCTCGGTGACGACCTCGGAATGGTCGGCGGCGATCGCCGCCAGCCCGGCGGCCATCTCGGCACTGATCCGCACGCCGTCCTCGACGTGCTCCTCGATCGTCGCGAGGGCGGGAGCGATCGCCGCGGTGCACAGGGGATGTCCGGAGAACGTGGCCGTGTGCAGCACCGGATCGGCAGCGAGCGGCGCGTACAGCTCCTGCGAGCACACCAGAGCCGACACCGGCACGACACCGCCGCCGAGCGCCTTGCCGAGCAGGACCGCGTCGACCGGCAGCCCCGCCGCCATGGCGAGCGAACGTTCACCGCAGCGACGCAGCCCGACCTGGATCTCGTCGGCGATCACGAAGGCGCCGGCCGCTTTCGCGTCCGCGCACCACCGCGCGAGGATCTCCGGGTCGAGCGCGGTCACACCGTTCTCGCCCTGCACCGGTTCGAAGATCAGCGCCGCGACATCGGTCTCGGCGACGACGCGGGCGACCGCGTCGGCATCGGCCGGATCCACGTGGACCGACCCGATCAGCAGCGGGCCCAGGGTGCCCCGGAACCGTTCGTGGTGCGTCAGCGCCAGCGCGCCGAGGGTCTTGCCGTGATAGGAACCCCGCACGGCGATAACGGTTTTCCGGCCCGTGGCCAGGCGGGCGAGTTTCACCGCCGCCTCCACCGCGTCCGCGCCGCTACCGCCGAGGTACACCTTCGGCAGCGTGCCGCCGAGGTGCTCGACGATCGTCTCCGCGGCCTGTCCGGGCAGGGGGTTGAGCACCGAACGGGTGGAGGTGGGCATCAGGTCCAGCTGCCGGCGGACCGCGTCGACCACCGCGGCATTGCGGTGACCGAGCAGGGCGACCGCGTAGGAGCCGAAGTCCAGTGCCTCACGCCCGTCCGAGAGGGCGACCCGGCAGCCGTGGGCGGACGCCTCGACGGCGCCCTGCCCGGTGAACTTGCCGGCCAGCGCCATGGAGGGTGAGAAGTGCCGCTTCACCCGCTTGAAGGTGGCCTTGGCGTCACCGTTGGTGATGTCGCTCATCGCATGTCCCCTACTGCTCGGCGCGAGCCACGATGGACCCGGCGTAGCCTTCGAGCGCCTTGGCGATGGCGGGGTGGATCATCTCGGCCACCAGCGGCATCCCGATGTCGAACTCCACGCTCAGTTCCAGCTCGTTCGGGTGGACCTGCCAGTAGCCCTGGTATTCCGCGAGATCGCCGTCGAGCTGGCGGAATTCGATGCGGCGCTGGTCGGCGGAGATCACGTCCTCCTGCTCCCATTCCATTTCCGAGCCCTTGAGCTCGACCACCCAGCTGCTGGTGCGGCGCTCGCCTTCGTCGTCGAGGATCTCCACCTCGTTGACGCCGGTCATGTAGGCGGGGTAGGAGGCGCAATCGAGCAGCACGTCCCACAGCCGCTCGGGCCGGCACGACAGGGCGTGCCGTGAGGTCATCGAGTACACGTGTTCGTTCCGTTCATTCGTCGGATCCGGCTTCGCCGGATGCCTGGAGCTGGATCTGCCAGTGCGAGAAGAGCTTTCGCTCGCCGTGCAAGCGCAGGAGCACCTCGGTGACGTGATCGATCTCGTCCACGTCGGTGCAGGTCTCGGTGGGGTGGAAGGTGCGCCAGACCCGTTCCAGGCACAGCAGCAGAACCGCGCCGTCGGGGAACGGGTCCGCCAGCACCGCACCGGAATTGACGGTCAGGTGGATGATGGCCGCGGCGGCGTGCAGCGCGCAGTACTGCTCGGCCAGGCGGTACAGCTCGGCGGAGGGCCCGTAGGCGCGACCCAGTCGCTGTTGCAGCTCACGCTGGTCGGTGGCCAGCCGGTCGACCTCACCCAACAGCAGAGCGGCCAGGTCGGCGGACTGCTCGAACCACGCGCGCTGTTCGCCCTCGCGGGTCGCGGCCAGCGCGTTCAACTTCTCGATCGCCGCCGGCAGGGCCAGCAGCACGAGGTCACCGTCGCGGCAGAACAGCTGCTGCTGCGCGGGAACCCATTCGTCGAGCTTGGCGTCGATGTCGAACATGAGCGCGACCTTGGCCTCGGCGGCCGCGCGCTGTGCCGGTGTCGCGGTCGCGGCCCGGGTCAGGATCGTCTCCAGCTGCGCGCCGACGCTCTTGAGGTTCACCACGGTATTGCCGTCGGCGAACACCGAGACCAGGATGTCGCGCAGCATCTTCTGGAAGATGCCGTAGTGCGGGTGCTCACGCAGGTACAGGCGTGCGCCCAGCACCAGGGACAGTTGCGACAGGGTGCGTTCCAGCGAGGTCGGCACGAAGTACTTGACGATCGCGGAGAAGATGCCCGCTTGTTCCGGGCATGCCTGCAGGCCGCGCACGCCGCCCGTCGCGACAGCTTCGGCCAGCAGCAGGTCGGCGAAGCTCTCGGCGATCTGGCGGCGGGTGTAGGGAATCTGGGCGACCTTCTGCCCGAAGATCTCCCGGGTGACGATGAAGTCGCAGGTCACCCGGAGCGCGGTGTCCGCCGCGCCGAGGGCGATGCCGCTGATGGTGGTGCGGGCGACCTGAGCGCTCTTGAGCACCAGTTCCAGGCCCTGGCCTTCCGCGCCGATCCGGTGGCTCTCGGGCACGAACACCCCGTCGAGCTGGATCCCGCTGAGGTCCAGCGCACGCAATCCGTGCAGTCGCTCGTTGGGCACTTCCCGTACGGATCCGGCCGGGCACAAACGCTTTTCGACCGCGAACACCGACCAGTCGCCGGGCCCGCCGCGGGCACCGGTCCGGGCGTGCACGGTGACCACGTCGGCGAGGGTCGCCACGCCGATCAGCCACTTCTCGCCGGTGAGCAGATATCCGCCGTCGGTCTTGTCGGCCCGCATGTCGTTGGACAGCACGTCGCTGCCGTGATGCCGCTCGGACAGGCCCCAGGCCATCTTCGCGCCATTGTTGATCATCGAGACGAAGCGGGTGCGCTGGTCGTCGCTGCCGCCGATCCAGGTGGGCATGAACGCGAGGTCGGTCAGCATGAGCGCGCTGGCCGTGGTGGGGTCCCGGCGCGCGACCAGGCGCAGCAGCAGGAAGCCGGTCTCGACATCGCCTGCGCGCCCGCCCCATTCGGCGGGCAGGCAGTACTCGTGGACGGCCTGCCGCTGCAGTTCGCCGACCAGTTCGTGCGGGAACTCCTCGAGCTCGTCGTACCGCAGAATCCGCCGGAACGACAGCAGGGTCGCCGGGTCGTGAGGATCGCCGAGATGACGTTCGAGTCCCTCGGCGAGCGCGATATTGTGCTGAACGGTCATGCCAGCATCCGTCCTTTCTCGTCTTCCGGGCACGGACGGGGTCCGGCCAGCTGAATCGGCGCCACGGAGAACAGCCGCTGCTCGCGCCACAACCGCGATACCGTGCGGAACGCGCTGTCCGCCAAGGGCATCGGGAGCCGGGCCGAACGCTCCGAGGCCCGGTCCAGCAGCAGAGCCAGCGCGGCCGTCAGCCAGCCGACAGCTCCCGGTGGGCAGCCGTAGAGCGAGCGGTGGCGGTTGAACCACCACAGATGCACGCAGGACGCGCCCGCGTGCAGATAGGCGATCCGGGCGGCCAGATCCAGCTGTGCCGCACCGCGTTGGGCGGAGGGCTGCGCGGCGATCTGCCGAATGTCGGCCGTCGCCGAACGCAGGGCGGCCTCGAGCTGTTCGAGCTTCTCGAGCAGCAGTGCCGCATCGGCTTCGAGCACGCCGCGATCGAGCACGACGGGGTCGAGACCCGCCCGGACCTCGGCGAGGACGCGCGCCAGGTCGCCGGTCACCACATCGCGCCCCCGGGTATTGAGCGCCAGCCGCTCGAACTCCAGGGGCGGCAGCTCGCGGCCCAGATCGAAGGTGGCCGCGAGCAATTCGGGATCGCGGGCGACGTCCTTCGCGTCCGCGAAGCAGTTCAGCTGCATCGACACCAGGCGCAGGTTCGCCGAGGGGCTGGTGTCGAAGAACCGGACGGCGGCATTGTCGGCGCGCAGCACGTCGAAGGCCCCCGCGGGGCCTTCGCGCAGCACGCTGCGGGTGCCGAGGACGTCGGCGCACCGCGCGAACACCTCCTCGGACAGTCCGGTGAGGACCGTCTTCAGCGTCCCCGACCACAGGCTCTGTGTCTCCGGGAAGGTGTGCATCGCGCGCACGCACGCCACCGCGGCGGCGTCGCAGGCGATCAGGGCGGCGGCCGCCGTCCCGAGGTCGCGGCGGTTGGCGGGGTGATGATCGACCGGGCGATTCGCGACCACGTGGCCGCGGGCGAATCCGAGCGTGAGCCGCAGCGCGCTGTCGGCCCCCGCCAGATTGGCGGCCGTACTGGTGGCCCGGACGATCTGCATCGCCTTCATCGCCGTTTCCATTCCGCGGCCGAGCTGTCCGACCAGCGCGTCGGCGGCCACCGGCACCCGCACGAAATGGAATTCGGCGAAGTGCGCGCCGCGCATACCCGCGACGCGCTGGAAGCGGATCGAGGTGGTGGAATCCTGTTCCGGCGAGGGCAAGTCGAGTGGGTGCTCGAGCAGCACGGCGCTGAACGCCGCCGGACCGCGTCCTCCGGTGTGGCCGATCACCAGCGCCGCCTCGGCGCGGCGGCCGAAGCCGGTGAGCCACTTCGTGCCGTCCAGGCGCCACCCGGTGTCCGACGGCGTCAACGCGCAGGTATTGGCGAGCAGGTCGCTGCCGTGGTCGGGCTCGGAGAACGCGAATCCGATGGAGCCGCCGCCACGCAGGAGTTCGACCACCCGGGTCCGCTGCGCTGCCGAGCCGGCCAGGAGAACGCAGGTGGCAGCGGTGATATCGATCATCGTGGCGGGCATGATGGTCAGGTCGCGGCGGGCGGCCACCCGCACCAGCGCGAACATCTCGTCGTAGCGCACCAGGTCGCCGCCCGCCTCCGCCGGGACGTAGGCCAGCCGCAGGGCCGGTCCCGCCGCCTCGGTCAGCGCGTCGGGAAACGAACCCTGCTCGGCCCGGGCGACCATCGCGGCGAATCCGCACGCGTTGTCCGGGTCGGCCGGATCCCCGAGCGCGGCGTCCAGTTCCGCCGCGGCCGAATACAGCTGGGCGGGTGTGTGATCCGCGACCGCGGTCACAGCTCGCTCCCGCTCTGTTCGGCCGGCGCGGGACGGAAGTCGCCGCACCCGCGCGGCATCCGGACGCCGGCCAGCGCCAGCTGGTGCACCCGGGAGGTGAAGGCGGCGCCGTCCATCAGGTTGCGCGCGACATCGGCGACGCGGCGGTTCTCGGCGGCGGCCAGGTAGGAGCCGCGGACCCATTCGTTGAAGCTGCCCATCGCCGGTCCGCACCAGATCTGGTAGTCCAGGGCGCGATCGGCCTCGCCCACGACCGCCCAGCGCGAGGCCATGCCCAGATACCACCGGAAGATCAACGCCATCTTCCGCTTCGGGTCGTCGGCGGCCCGCGTCAACTGGTCGGGGTCACGCCGGGTGAAGTACTCGACGACGTCCTGCCACACCTCCTCGACGGTGCGGCGCAGGATCTGTCCCTCGAGCCGAGCCAGCTCGGTGGCGGGCAGGGCGTCCAGACCCGGATAGGCGCAATAGATCTCGTAGAGGCGCTTGGCCCGCATCGCGAACATGGTGCCCTTCTTCAGCACCTGCAGCTCGACGCCGAGTTCGAACATGTCCGCGGCCGGGGCCATGTCGACATCGGCGACCCCGGCCTGCGCGAGCACGTGCCGAACCTCGCTGGAGGTGCCCGCCTCCAGGCAGGACTGGTTCACCGAGCCGGTGACGATGTAGTCGGCGCCCATCGCGAAGGCCGCGGCCGCGGCGATTGGCGTCCCGATGCCACCGGCGGCCCCGATCCGGACATCCAGGGGCAGGCCCAGTTCGTGACGCAGCTGGTCGCGACGGCGAACCAGCGACGGGAACAGGGTGGTCAGCGGCCGGCGGTCGGTGTGGCCGCCGGAGTCGGCCTCGGCGGTGATGTCGTCGGCCAGCGGGACCAGCCGGGCCAGCTCGGCCTGTTCGGCGGTCACCAGACCGGCGGCGACCAGCTCGGCGATCATGGCCTCGGGGGCCGGGCGCATGAACTTCTCGGCGACCTCGGCGCGAGACACCTTGGCGATCACCCGATTTCCGGTGATCACCCAGCCGCCGGCGGCGCGCGACAGCCCGGCCACCCGGTAGCGGACGATGTTCGGGGTGATGTCCATGAAGGCCGACGCCTCGACGCAGCGGACTCCGTAGCGCAGGAACAGCTCCACCGCGGCGCGCTCGAGTTCGGCTTCGCTGGGGCTGTGAATCAGGTTGGCGGCGTAGGGAAGTCCCGGGATCTCCGCCGCGAAGCGCTGCAGGGCTTCCTCGACGCGCGAGGGCAGCAGACCGGCCGCGCCGAAGGAGCCGAGGTATCCGGCCCGCGCCAGGGCGATCACGTAGTCCTCGGAGGCGATGCCACCGGCCATCGCGCCGCCCATGTAGGCGTACCGCACGCCGTGGTGCGCCCGGAAGGACTGCGACCCGAGGCTTTCGGGAACCATCGGCCCGACGGCCGCGACGACGGCCGCGTCGTCGAGGGGACGGTGCGTGCTGAGCCCGACGCCCTCGGGCGTGCGGACCACGTAGACGGGCGACTCGAGGTCGGTGAGGGTGTCGTAGCAGCCCTCGACGGTGGTGTGGACAATCGGCTCGACGAAGTCGTCGGTTCCGAGGGTGATGCTCATCGTTCGTCCTCTCGACGGTTGTGCACCTCAACGGCGATGTCTGTGATCTCGTAGATGCGCATGCCCGGCTTCCAGACATTGGCGTCGGCGATGACCAGCGCCCGGCCGTCCTCGCGCCGGATTTCCTTGATGTGCAGGTCGAAGGTCATCGGACCCTCGGTCCGCAGGATCTGCCCGCGGTACTTCCAGGTCATCGGCACCCCGACCGGCATGGCGAAGACCGGGTCGTCGAACTCTCCGCCGAGCCCCGCCTCGATGGCGTAGACCTGCAGCGCCTGGATCAGCGCCTCCACGCCCAGCGAACCGGGCATGACCGGGTCGCGGTAGAAGTGGCACTCGAAATACCAGTCGTCGTGGTCGATGTCGCGGTGGCCGCGCAGGTACCCCTGCTCGTACTTGCCGCCGCTGGCGACGATGTCCACGGTGTCGACCATGCGCAGGTGGCCGTCGGCCAGCCGCAGGCCCGGCCGCGAGAACCAGTCGTCGGCGCCGCGCACCGCGAGGGTGCGAATCGCGCTGGGCGGCAGGCTGTCCTGCTGATCCAGCCAGGGTGCGACGTACTTGCCGCCGTCGAGGCCGATCTGGTTGGCCAGGGCGTCAGCGGTGTGATAGCCGAACATGGACTCGCCCTGGTAGAAGAGCTCGCCGTCGGCGAACAACTCGTAGCTGAACTTCTGCAGCGAGGTGCCGGGCATGATCTGGTTGAAGGTCATGCGGGTGTGCTGGCGAATCGTCTTGCCGCGCAGGTCGATCTGCTTGACGACACCGGCGGTGCCGTCCAGGTTGCGGATATTGAGCTCCTGCTCGGGCGTGGCCAGGGTGGCGCCCAGGTAGTAGCCGAGCAGAATGGCCGCCTGCAGCGAGGACTCCATGTACACGCAGTTCGGCATGCCGGGGAAGGCGTTCTCGTGGAAGTACCACGCTTCCGGCGGGCAGTCGTACTCGGTCTCCATGGTGGCCCCGGACTTCAAGTGGCCACGGACGCCGCCGAATCGCATGATCCGGTCCACGAAGCGGAAGTCCCCGTTGGGGATGTAGGGCGCCTTGCGGTCGGCGTAGATCTCGAATTCCGGCCCCATGGCCGTGGCCAGATCGCCCTTGGCGGCGTGGGCCAGGTGCAGCTCGTTGATGAACGCGGGTTCGCCGTGGGCGTTGCGCCGGCCGAGGAAGGCCGGGATGCCGCCGGTTTCGGGCCGGTAGGGGGTGCCGGGCTTCTCGCGGACCTGCACGCCGAAGTTCTGCATGCTGATCATGGCCTTGTCGCCGTCGTAGACGACGATGTCGGCGATGACGGTGGGGCGCGGCAGCATCGACAGCTTGGTGATCTCGACGTGATACCGGAGGCTGCGCTGGCGGGGCGTGATCTGCCCGCGCACCTTGACCTGCGTCTTCAGGCCCGGCACGGACTGGAACTCGCCGTCGGGGACCACCAGGTGCATGCCCAGGTACATGGCGTAGACCTGCAGCAGCTGCACGCCGCCCTCGGCGACCAGGGAACCGGCCAGCACCGGGTCACCCGGGAAGTGGCACTGGAAGTACCAGCCGTCGGGGTCGAGGTGCTTGACCGCACTCAGCTCACCGATGCCGCACGGGCCGCCGAGCCGGTCGATCACGGTGATCTCGTCGATCATGCGCAGCATCGAATCCGGCAGGCGCAGTGAGCGATTGCTGCCGTCGGCGGTCTGGTCCCACGCCGGGCCGAAGACCTCGGCGGGGCGGCCCTGGGCGAGCAGTTCCAGATCGGCGCCCGACAGCGCGGTCCGGTCGGTGCGCTCCAGCGGCTTGAACCAGGTGCGGCTCATCGCTTCTCGCCGCTTGCGGTCGGCCGCGCTTGTCACCACGCCGAGGGAGTTCTCCAGCTCCGCGGTGGAGAAGAAGCCCGCGCAGGCGTTGAGCAGCTCGAGGATGAGCACGCCGTCGGCGTAGCAGCGGTAGTTGAAGAAGAACAGCAGGCTGTCGCCGTTCCAGACGAAGCGCGCGATATTGATCTCGTAGCGCAGCGTCTGCCCCTCGCGCGGGAGGCCCCCGTGGAAGACCAGCTCACTGTCGAGCAGGCGGTAGACGCGCTCGCCCTTGTTCCGGAAGTCGATGCCCAGGTAGCTGATCAGCAGCAGGTCGCACTGGCCGGCTTCGATGGTGACCGCGCACGGCACCAGACCGTCCACCGAGTACCAGGCGCCGACCGGCACGTCGTATTCGGTGGTGATCGACGCGGGCTCGTAGACGCCCGGCGTGCCGTTGATCTCGGTGACGCGGGTGACGAAGTGGTAGGGCGGCTCGGGCAGTCGCACCCGCACCGGGTAGGTGTCGTACTCGGCGAAGTCGGGACCGAAGACGTTCACCACCTTGCCGGAGGCGAACTCCAGCAACTGCGCCTCGTCCCACACCACCGGTCGGGCGGGCACATCCGGCACAGGCGGAAGGGGCGCGTCCGGCACGGCCGGAGGCACCGGTCCGCGGCTCGCCTCGAGGGCGTCGAGACTGGCCAGCGCCAGGGCGTTCTGCAGGCGCAGGAAGGATTCGTGCGCGTCGGAGACGCTGACCCGCATGGGCGCGATTACTCGGCTGCGCGCGGCGACCGCCTGCGGGGCGGCGATGGCCGGCTGCGGACGGCCGGTCGCCGGCTGCGGCTCGATCATGGCCGGCTGGACCTGGATCGCCGGGGCGGCAGGGGTCGCGGCGAGCTCGGCGGGACGACGGGACGGTAGATACACGAACGGTTCTCCCTCGATGACGATGGCATCCGGTTCGACGGTGATCGGAAGCAGAATCTGGACCTCGGCCTCGAAGGCGCGACGTGTGTTCGCCTCGGCCAGAACGGGTTCGGCCCGCTCGCGGACCCGCTGGACCAGCGATTCGCCGCCGCAGGTGACCGCGGCGCGGAAGGCGGGCCGGGCCGGGGCGGACTCGGCGGGGAACAGGCGGTCGAGGCGCACCTCGACCCCGTGGCTCACCAGCCGGGCCAGGGCGGCGCACACCGACTGCCCGGTGGACATGCCGCGGCGGTCCACCGAGACGGCGACGTGCGGACGGTCCCCGAGGGTGTCGCCGATCCAGCGGGTGCACGTCGCTCCCGGGCCGACCTCGATGAACACCCGGAAGCCGCGGTCGTAGGCGGTGTCGGTGAGGCGGGCGAAATCGACGGTGGTGCACAGGGTGTCGGCGATGCGGCGGGAGATGGTCGCGCGGTCCGACACCTCGACCAGTCCGTAGTCGAAGCTCGACAGCAACTCCAGGTCCGGTCCGGGCGCGCCCAGCGGGTGGTCGTTGAGGGAGGCGAACTCGGCGAACTCGGATTCCACCACGGCGCAGTGCATGACGTGGTTCGCGGGCGCTTTGGCGGACTTGCAGTCCAGCCGGGCGATGAGCTCGCGGACCTGCTCGGGGAAACCCGCCACGACCACTTCGCGCGGAGTGTTGATGTGGGTCAGGTGGACCCGGTCCAGGCCCGCCATCGCCGCACGCACCCGCTCGGCGTCGGCGAGCAGCACCTGGGTGGTCCATACTTCGCGGTCGGGCATGGAATCCGGCAGCTCCCACGCCGACCGGATGAGGCGTTTGGGTCCGCGCAGCTGGTCGATGAACAACGGCGAGCGGGTCAGCGCGACGTCGTCGCGGACGGCGGCGTCCCACACGTCCATGGCGAAGAGCATGCTGCTCTCCCCCAGGCTGTAGCCGAAGCCGCCGTGCGGGCGAATGCCCAAGGCGTCGCGCAACATCCGAGTAGCCAGTACGGCGGCGTTGGTGCCCAGGGCGAGCATGGTCGGGATCGACTCGATGAGTTCGCCCTCGTGCCGCATCAGGGCGGCGCGGTCGACACCGAGCGGGGCGGTCGGGAACAGCGCGGCATGCTTGTACTCGGCCCAGGGTGTGCGGGCGTCGCGCTCGAACTCCGAGAGCAGGCCCGGGAAGAGGGTGAACAGCTCGCGGCCCGCGCCGGGGTAGGCGGTGAAGGCGCCCGGGTAGACGAAGGCGATCCGGCCATCGGCCCCGGCCGGGCGCGGCGTGCAGTAGCTGCCCGCGGGCGTCGTCCAATCCCGCTCTGCCGCGATCGTTTCCGGCAGGTGCTTGACGGCCGCCGACAGCTCGCGGCGCAGCGCCGTCGCATCCGCGGCGACGATGGCCGCGACATAGCGTCCGCGACGGTCGGCCGTCGCCTGCTGCCGGGCCAGGTCCAGCGGGGTGGTCCCGGCGTCGAGCGCGTCCAGGCACGCCTGGGCGGCCGTGGCCAGGTCCCGGCCGCTGTCGCCGGACAGCCGCACCAGCAGTGGCGCGACCGAACCCGACCAGTCGAGGGTGTCGACCGGGGGGCGAGCGGGCGCGGCGGACAGGATGATGTGCGCGGCGGCCGCGCCGTCGACCGCGTGCACGGCGGCGACCAGGCGGTCCTCGACCCGGCGGCCCAGCCACGGGACGGGCCCGTCGAGCAGCCGCAGTGCGGAACCGGTGAATCCCGCTGTCGCGTCGGCCGTCTCGCCGATTCCGGCGGCGGCGGGCGGCAGCTCGCGGTGCCGCAGGCTCAGCGCCGCGGCGACCACGCCCACCAGCACGCTCGCCTGCTGGGTGTCGCCCACCAGCGGCGGGTGACCGGCCAGTGCGCAGCCGGGGACCTCGGCGCCCCGGTCGGGGTAGAGCCGGGCGAGCTCGCCGAGCCGTTCGGCATCGAGGTCGGCGGCCAGTTCCAGATAGCCGATGTCGTCCAGCGTCAGGTCGTGGGCGGTGAGCGCCGAGCGCACCTTGTCGGCCAGCGATTCCGGACCGGCGGCATCGGTCACCACCGCGTCGATGGTGAGCGGGGAGTCCGCCGCCGCCCGGGTGAGTACCACGGCCGCCGCGCCATCGCCCAGCACCGGGCGGACGCCGTCGGCGAGAGCCGTTCGCACGAGGGTGTTCTCGTAGCCGGCGGCCAGCTCGACACCGCCGACGAGCACGGCCTCCACGCTCGGATCGAGCAGCAGCAGGGACGCGATCTCGAGCGCGCGGGCGCCGCCGGTGGCATCGGCCGACACCGTGAAGGCCGGACCGGTGAAGTCGTGCGCGGAGGCGATGCGCGCCGCCATGACATTGCCGATGTAGCTCAGCACCTCGTTGGCGCCGATCGGGTCGTGCACGCCGGCGCGGACCGCGGCCTCGAGCCGGTCGAGCTCGTCGGCGGTGAGATCCAGTCCGGTGCGGGCGCATTCGGACCGCACGTGCGCGCCGATGTCGAAGCGGGCGCGGTGCGCGTGCGAACGCGGCTCCATCTCCATGGCGATCACCACGCCGATGCGGCGTTCGGTGCGGTCCTTGGCGGAGGTGGCGGCGAGTCCGGCCTCGGCCAGCGCCTCGTCGGCGGCCTCGAACAGCAGCAGGTGCTGCGGGTTGGCCTGGGCGAGTTCGGCGGGCGGCATGCGGTAGCCCCGCACGTCCACCTCGACGGAGTCGACGTACCCGGCGTCGGAGTCCGCGTCGAGTTCGGTGATCCGGAGCGATTCCGCTCCGTACCAGCGGGTTTCGGGGCGCGTCAGGAGCGCGGTACGTCCCGCGCGGCGGGCCCGGCGCAGGGCGGGCACACCGGCGACCTCGCCCACCCGGACGCCGAGGCCGCTGATCGCCATCCGGATCGGCTGCGGCGTGGCGCTGTCCGAGGCGGTGATCTCCGAGGCGGCGGACACCGCGTCGGTCAGCACCAGGTGAGCGTTGGTGCCGCCGAAGCCGAAGGCGGACACACCCGCTCGGCGCCCTCGCTCACCGGTGCCGGGCCACGGCTGGTTGGCCGTCACGAGCCGGTCGGCCGCGTGCTCCGCGCCGGTGGGCCGGATCGGCTCGGTGGCGGTCGGCGTGGCGGGAATGACGCCGTGCCGCATGGCCAGGATCGCCTTGAGGACACTGGTGAATCCGGCGACGGTGAGCAGGTGGCCCACATTGCCCTTCACCGATCCGAGTAGCGGCACCCGGTCCGCGCCGAAGAATTCGGTGAGCCCGCGCAGTTCGATCGGATCGCCGACCGGGGTGCCGGTCGCGTGACATTCGATGTAGTCGACGGTCTCGGGGTCCACGCCCGCGCCGTACGCCTGCCGGTAGGTGGCGAGTTGGCCGGAGATATTGGGCACCAGCGGATGTGCGCCGGCGCCGTCGTTGCCGAGGGCGATGGATTCCACCACCGCGTGGACGCGGTCGCCGTCGCGCACCGCGTCGGCGAGCCGCTTGAGCACCAGCACGCCCGCGCCCTGGCCGGTGACGATGCCGGTGGACGCCGAATCGAAGGGCTGGCTGACACCATTGCCCGGGTAGGCGTGCAGGTCGCTGAAGGACAGGTGGATCAGCAGCGGATCCGGGGCGCACACCGCGCCGGCGAGGACCACGTCGGCCGCGCCGGTGGCCAGGTAGTCGCGGGCCAGGCTCATGCTGTACAGCGCGGAGGAGCAGGCGGCGTCCAGCGCCAGGCGCGGACCGCCCAGGCCGAGCGCGTCGCTCAGCACGGTGGCGGGCAGCCCGGACGGCCACAGCGACCGCACCGGCGCGTCGGGCTGCCACGCCCGGGACTCGCTGTCCGGCAAGGGAAGTCCGGCCAGTCGCAGTCCCCGGCTGACGCCGGTGCGGAACATCGGCAGGCACAGCCCGACCGATTGCTCCGTGGGGAAGGAGTAGTTGCCGAGGACGAGTCCGGTGCGGGCGAGCGCCGGATCGTCCTCGGCGATCCCGGCATCGGCCAGAGCCTGCCGGATCGCATACAGCGGCCATCGGACCACCGCGCCGAGGCCCTCGAGGGTCTGCGCGTCGATGCGCAGGCCGTCGTGGTCCATTTCGGGTTCGGTCACGAAACCACCACGCACGGAGGTGATTCCGTGGGTCTCGTCACCCCACGCGCCCGGCGTGGCCGGGTCCGCGCCGAAGGTGTCGGCGGTGCCCGCCCGGCGCAGGTCGGCGCCGGCGAGCAGGTTGTCCCAGAACTGCTGGGGCGTGTTCGCGCCCGGGAGCAGGCAGCCGATGCCGACGATGGCGATCGGCGTACCGCTGTATGTGTCCGACATGGATGTCACACTGTCCGATCCGATTGATCCGTCAGGAATGGAATTTCGCGCCCAGAGCGGCGTCCGCCACCAACTGCACCGCCTCGAAGCGCAACAGCACGCGGCCGTCGCGAGCGCAGGCGGTGACCGTGCCTCTGGCCACTGAACCGCTCATCTGGAGGGCATCCACGACCACCAGGAATTCACCCGTCCCGGGCAGGGCGTCGTACACCTCGATCGCGCCGATCGCCGTCGGCAGGCTGTTCAGCCCGACGGTCCGATGCACCTGCACCAGTGCCGCTTGCAGCAGCAGATCGGCCGATTCCGGGGAGTACTGCCCCGCGGCGAATTCGCCTGCGCCGAGCCGCGACTCGACCGCACGGCACACCGCCACCAACCGCCCGTCCGCCGCCGCCACCGTGCCGGTGATCGCGGCCAGGGCCGGCCCGTGGAACAGCACGCCGTCGGTGTAGGCCGTGACCGGTTCGACGACGCTCAGATCGGGCAGGGTGAGAACCGGTGCGGCGCCGGCCGGTTCCGCCGGCGCCTGGGCGCGGAAGCGCGGGCGGCCGGTCGAGTCGGTGACCAGCACCTGCTCTCCCGTGACCGCCAGGTCCAGGTGCCGCGGCGCGTCCTCGTCGAGTACCACGCCCTTCAGGACCGAGAAGTCGGTCAGGCGGGTGGCCGGGACGCCGCGCAGACGCTGCGCCGCGCCCAGGATCGCACCCACCGCCGCAGTCGCCGGCAGCACCGGGATGCCGCCGATGGCGTGGTCGGCCAGCACCTCGTCGCCCGCCAGACCGGTCAGCGGCAACCGCAGTACCGTTGTCCCACTCGCGATCTCCCGCGGCGGCTTCGCCGACAGCGGCTGATTCGGCCCGACCACGACCACCACGTCGTGGGAGCGGGCCGCGCTGAACTGCTCGGCGAAGAAGTCCACGCCTGTCGGCAGCGGAATCAATGTGACACCGCGTTCGGCGAACATCCGCTCCAGCTCCGGAGTCACCATGCCGCCCGCCCAGGCGCCCCAGTTCACCGAGGTGACGCGGGTGGCCGGAAGGCGGTTGCGCAGGGCGGCGGCGACGCGGTTGAGCGCCTCGTTCGCACTGGCGTAGCTGGACTGCCCACGGTTGCCGAAGAATCCGGCGATCGAGGAGAACAGCACCACATGGTTCAGGCGGTCGGTACCGATGGCGTCCAGCACCGAGCGCAACCCGGCCAGTTTGGTCGCCAGCACCGGGCCGACGTCAGCGCTGCGCTGATCGACGATCGCCTTGTCCGCGAGCACGCCCGCACCGTGCACCAGGCCGGTGATCCGGTCCCGGTGCGGCGCCAGCGCGGCCGCGGTCGCCGCGGGGTCGGTCACGTCCACGGCCAGGTACTCCGCGGTCGCGCCGGTCGCCCGGACGGCCGCGAGGGTTTCCCGGATCTCCCGGCCCGCGATGAGCCCGCGGTAGACCCGCTCCACGTCGCGCGGCGTCGGCTTGGCGCCCGCCGCCCGCAGCTCGCCCACGATGGCGCCCTTGAGCGCGCCCTCGGGAACGCCTGCGGCCCAAGCGGGTTCGTCGTCGAGGGCACTGCGGCCCAGCAGCAGCAGACCGCTGCGGTAGCGCCGGGCCAGGCCGATGGCGCACGCCGCGGTGACGCCGCGGCCACCACCGGTGACCACCAGCAGATCCGCCGCCGTGGGCTCGGCGACCGAATCACCCTGCGGGAGCAGGGGGTCGGTGCCGTCCTCGACGGTCGCGGCCAGCGTGCGGCGGCTCAGGTCCGCCGCCACGCCGACCTCGACGGCCGAGGTGTCCGCGTCGGTGATCTCCGCGATCAGCTGGGCCACCGCCTGCGCGCCGGTGAGTTCCGGGCTCAGGTCGACGGCGCGGCAGAACAGCGAAGGCGCTTCGATCGCCAGGGTTTTCACCAGGCCCGGCAGTCCGCCGAGGAGTCCGGCGGCATCGCTGCCGCCGGACAGGCCCAGCAGTCCATCGATCCGGCTGACCGTCACGAAGGCCGCGCGTCCGTGTGCCGCGGTCCGTTCCAGCGGGCGCTGCACGGAAGCCGCCGTCAACAGCGCGGATTCGAGGGTCACGATGGACTCCGACCATCCGGCCGGGGCATCCGGAGCCAGGAACAGCACCAGATCCACCCGATCCGCCGGCGCCTCCGTGCCACGCTGCACGGTCCAGCCCGCCGCCTCGAGGGCGGCGGAGATCGGTGCGGTCAGGGCGCTGCCGTCGCCGGCGACCAGCGCCACCGGCTGCTCGGCGTACGCCCCGACCAGAGTGAGGACAGAAGGAATCTCGACAAGGCGCGCCTGCATCCGGCCAATCCGGGACGCGCCGTCAGCTTTTGGGAGAACCGCCTCCGCCCCGTTGGCACCGGCGAGCGCGCCGCTGATGAAGGTGACGATGCCACCCAGGGTCCGCAGCTCACCCATCTGCTCGGGTCCGGCCTGCGGGCTGTCGGGGAAGCGCTCCTGCAGCGCGCCCATGATCTCGACTCGCTTGATGGAGTCGATGCCGAGGTCGGCCTCGACGTCCATGTCCATGTCGAGCATGTCGGTCGGGTAACCGGTCTTCTCGGCCACGACCTCCAGCAGGGCCTGCTGGACGACCTCGGTGGGGTCACCGGCGGGGGCGGCGGCCGGGGCGGGCGCCGGAGCGACGGCGACGGGAGCGGGGGCCGGGGCGGCCGGAACCGCCGGAGCGGCAACCGGAGCGGCGGGGGCAGCGACCGGAGCGGCCGGGGCGACGACGGCGACCGGCTGCGCGACGGCGACCGGCTGCGCGACCGGGGCGGGCGCGGGAGCGGCGATGGCCTGGGTGTGGGCGGACTGACCCACGTTCAGCTCGGGACGCGGCAGGCGCTCGACCGGGCGGCGCACGGCCGGGGCGACACCGCCCATGCCGGCCTCGAGGTACGCGAAGCCCAGCAGCACCTCGCTGGCCTGGCTGTGCGCCTGGCCGATCGCGACGCTGTGGTCGCTGACCGAGGCCAGACCGGCGACGGTGCGGTCGGTCAGGTTGCCCTGCAGCGCGTCGTATTCCAGGATGCCGCTGAGCCTTTCGGCCACCCGCAGCTGGCTGCTCAGGTACTCGCGGTGCAGCGCGAGGTGGTCGCCCGCCATGGTGTCGGATCCAGTCGCCACCGGCGCCGCGGCCGGAGCCGGGGTGCCGCGGCCATTCCCGTTGCCGTTCCCCGGGGCCGGGGCCGGAGCGGCCTCCGGCCGGGGCACCTGATAGCCGTTCTCGAGAGCGTCCCGATAAGCGCCGCGGCGCTCCTCGGAGACGTAGTTGATGCCGTTCAACGGAATCCTCATTCCTTTGGTTTCGAGTACATCGGGGGCTGTGACGCTGTAGCGGTTGAATCCGGCCAGCGGCAGGCCCAGGACCGCGAGGCGGGCCGCGAGCTGCTTGAGCGAGCGGTCGCCGTCGCTGGCGGGGCCGGCGTCCGCGGCCAGCACCACGACGTCGTCGCGGTCGGCCAGGATCTTGCGCACCAGTCCGGAAAGCACTGACTTGGGACCGAATTCGACGAACACCCGGTACCCGGCCTCGTACATCTCGAGCACGCGCGGCGCGAACGAGACCGGCTGCGACAGCTGCTCGACCAGGACCGATCGGTTGCGGTCGAGATCGGCGCCGTACTCCGCGCCGGCGGTATTCGCGAACACCGGGATCGAGGGGGCGGCGCAGACCGCCTGGGCCACCGCGGCGCGGAAGGCCGAGACGCCGTGTGCGACATAGGAGGTGTGGAACGCCGCCGACACCGGCAGCAGGCTCGCGCCCAGGCCGAGCCGGTCGGCCTCCTCGGCGAAGGCGCGCACCGCGTCGGTGCCGCCGCCCACGACGGTCTGCTCGGGGGCATTGAGGTTGCAGATCACCACATCCGGGTGGGCCGCCAGCAGCTCGGTGAGCTGTTCGGCGCCACAGCGCAGCGCCGCCATGGCGCCCCGGTCGGACGCGCCCTCGGGCAGCTGGGCCATGGCCAGGCCGCGAGCCCGGGCCAGGCGGTGGAAGGTGTCCTCGTCCAGCGCGCCGGCCGCCCACAGGGCGGTGAGCTCACCGAAGCTGTGTCCCAGGGTGCCTTCGGCGTCGAAACCCAGTTCCAGCAGGTACCGGTACTGGCCGGAGGACAGCGCGCCGATCGCGGGCTGGGCGAAGTCCGTGCGGCGCAACGCCTCTTCCTGGCCCGCGGCCGTCTCGGGGTCGAAGGGCTGCGGCGGGTAGATCACCCGGCTCAGCGGCTCGGCGGGCTCCGAGATCCGGCTGGCGGCGTCGAGGGTGGCACGCACCGGCGGCACGGCCAGCGCGGTCCGCGCGCCCATGCCGACGTACTGACTGCCCTGACCGGCGAACAGCGCGGCGACCTTGCCGGGCACCGCGGCCCGGCGGCGGTACCAGGCGCCGCCCGGCAGCTCGAAGGCGTCGGCGTCGGGCTCGGTGCGCAACCGCTCGATCGCCTTGTCCCGCAGCGTGTTCAGCTCGGCCCGGTCACGCGCGACCACCGCCAGGCGGGCCTGCCCGGCCTCGATCGGCGCTTCCGGATCGCCACCCGACGGCTGCGCCGCGACCGCGGCCAGCAGTGCCTCGGCGTCGGCGCCCTGCCACACGTGCACCCGGTAGTCGCGGTGCAGCGCACGGGCATCCGCACCGGCCGGGTCGTATTCCTCGAGCACGCAGTGGAAATTGGTGCCACCGAAGCCGAACGACGAGATCGCCGCCCGGCGCAGGTCGCGATTCGGCTCGAGCAGCCAGGGCCGGGTCGAGGTGTTCACCCAGAACGGCGAGTTCGGGAAGTCGACGGACTCCTTGGGCTGCTCGACATTGATCGTCGGCGGCAGCACCTTCTGGTGCAGCGCCATCGAGAGCTTGATCAGCCCCGCCGCGCCGGCCGCGGCCTTGGTGTGGCCGATCTGCGATTTGACGCTGCCGACCGCGCAGAACTGCTTGTCGTCGCTCGCGTCGACGAAAACCTCACGCAGCGCCGACAATTCGGTCACATCGCCGACCGCGGTGCCGGTGCCGTGGCATTCCACCAGACCGACCTGCTCCGGGCCGAATCCGGCGTCGTCGTACGCGCGCTTCAGCGCGACGATCTGGCCTTCCTTGCGCGGGGCGTAGATGCTCTTGAAACGCCCGTCGCTGGAACTGCCGATCCCGCGCAGCACCGAATAGACGCGGTCGCCGTCGCGTTCGGCGTCTTCGAGCCGCTTGAGGGCCAGCATGCCCATGCCCTCGCCGATCATGGTGCCGTCCGACTTCTCGTCGAACGGGCGGATCATGCCGGACTTGGACAGCGCGGGGGTCTTGCTGAAGCACAGGTACATCAGGATGGTGTTCTCGGCGTCACAGCCACCGCTGATCATCAGATCGGCACGGCCGGACACCAATTCGGCCGCCGCCATGTGCACGGCGGCCAGCGAACTCGCGCACGCCGCGTCGACGGTGCAGTTGGTGCCACCGAGGTCGAAACGGTTGGCGATGCGGCCGGCGACGACATTGCCGAGCATGCCCGGGAAGGAGTTCTCCTCCCAAGGCGCGAAGGCCTTCACGAACTTCGCGGAGATCTCCTCGGCGTCCTGGTCGCTGAGCCCGCAGCTGCGCACGACCTCTTTCAGGACCGGCGTCTGCAGGCGCGTGGCCAGCGGCTGGGTGAGCGAATTCGCGCCGGTGATACCGAGAATCACGCCGGTGCGGCTCGGGTCGTACCAGGTCGAGTCGGTGGCGCCGGCGTCGGCGAGGGTCTGCTTGGCGACGACCAGGCTCAGCAGCTGCAGGACGTCGGTGACCTCCAGCTGGTTCGGCGGCAGGCCGAATTCGAGCGGGTTGAAGTCGATCGTCGGAATGAATCCGCCGCGCTTGACGTAGGTCTTGTCCGGCGCGCTGGGATCCGGGTCGTAGTAGTCCTCGATCCGCCAATGCGATTCCGGCACATCCTCGATGCAGTCTGCGGCCTCGACCACATTCGACCAGAATTCCGAGAGGTCGGCGGAACGCGGATACAACGCGCCCAGGCCGACGATGGCGATCGGCGTATCGCCGAGCTTCGTCCGATTGTCCATTGCACTATTCCTTGGCTGGAGCGTCGGTCAGGCCGCCGCGAGGCGGTCCTTCTCGGCGACGATGTAGCGGGCGAGTTCGGCGATGGTCGGGTGGTACCACAGCGCGGTGGTCTCCAGCTCGAAACCGAGCCAGGACTCCAGCTCGTTGCCCAGCACCAGGGCCTCGGTCGAATCCAGGCCGAAGGAATCGAAGAAATCGTCGAAGGAGATCTCGGACGGCTCTGCCTGCAATTTGAAGGCAATCTTCTCGGCCAGCCAGTCCTGAACCTGCTCGACGGTGAGATCGGGGGTGTCAACCTTGTCGGTCATGATCAAACTCCAACAAACTGTAGGTGATTCGGATCAGCGAGCGTTCTCGACGGAGAGGCTGCGTACGACCGCATCGGCGGCGGCCGCACCGGAATCGAAGCCGGACTCGTGGCTGCCCACGATGTCGATGCCCATCTTCCGCGAGTGGAAATACGAGCCGGCGAACTTCACGCGGGAATCACCGGCATTGATGGTGTGAATCTTGGACTGGAGAGCGCGCGCCTCGACCGTGAACACCGGGTGCCGATAGTCGAATTCGCGGATCATCCGCTCCGGAGCGACCTCGAACGGATAGTCGAGCGTCAGGAAGTAGTCGGTCTCACTGGTGAAGTCGTGCAACTGGTTCAGGTAATAGACGACCCAGGTGCTCATCTCGTCATTGCCGCCCGACCGCGCGTAATTCCAGCTGCGCCACTTCTCCCGGTCGGCCGGCATGCACGCGGCATCGGTGTGCAGGGCGGCGCGGGTGTGGTTGTAGCGGATCGCCGCCAGCATGCGCTGCGCCGGCGTCGGCTCGGCCAGCATGGCCAGCGCGTCATCGGCGTGCGCGGCGATGATCACCTCGTCGAAGCGCTCGGTCCCGGCCTCGGTGGAGACGAGCACGCCCTCCGCGTCCTCGGCCACCCGGTCGACGCCGGTGCCCAGCCGGAGCTGCTGACCGGCTTCGGCCAGGCGTTCCAGCGCGGCACGCACATAGTTGATGCTGCCGCCGGTCACCGTCCGCCACGGCGCGGTCCGCCCGCCCAGGCCCTCCCGGCCGTGGCCGAGGAAGAAGGCGATCACGGTGGCGGCGGGCATGTCCCAGATGCGGTCCGCGGGCACCGACCAGGCGGCGGTCGCCACCAGCACCACGAACCCGTACCGGAAGGTGTCGCTGTAGCCGTTGGCGGTCAGGTACTCGCCGAGCGGCATCTCGGCCTGCTTCCGGATGAAGTGCTTGGGCGACTCCTCGTAGAAGCGCTCGGCCTCCGCCCACAGCTGCACGAAGTCCTCGGGGTACTTCGCGCGAATCGCGGCCTCGTCCAGTTCGAAATCATCCGACACATAGCAGATTCCGGTGTCGGCATTGTTGAAACTGAAGCGGCCCGGGTGATCCTGGCCGGCTACTCCGAGATCGGCGAAGAACTTCGTGATCTTCTGGTAGTGCGGTTCGTTGTAGACGATGAATGCGGTGTCCAGCCCGAGGGTCCGGCCGGCGTCGGTCACCTCGACCGAATTGGCATGCCCACCGGCATTCGATTCCTTCTCGAATACGGTCACATCGGCGTGCCCACGCAGATGATAAGCGGCCGAGATACCTGCTATCCCAGCGCCGATCACAGCAACCTTTGCCATGCCCATCCCTTCACGGTTGATCACGATCGGGTATCACCATAAGCAGGAGGGTGGTCGGTGCAGAACGCCACAAAGGGAGCACCGAGCATGTATCCAAAGAGGCATTCGAGGCGAGACGGCAGTCTGCGAGACTGCGACCATGGCGATCCAAAGAACGACGTCTGTACGCCATTGGAAAACCGAAGCCTATCAAATAATTAACCTCGCGCGAACTATCCGCCTCTGTCTCGCGGAAGCGCGGCCATCCGTTCAATTCATGTTCGCATTACGTTTTGCCGCCGCATCGGCACTCGCCGCCCCGGCGTTCTCCTCGATACCGCTCAGCGCCTGGATCGACTACTCCTGTGCGATCACGGCGTGGTTTCTCGCAACGGTGTGCGTCTATCTGATGAACGGCATCGCCGACGGAGTAAACGATCGGATCAACGGAGTCGGGCGGCCGATCGGCCGCGGCGACCTGCACCCGGGCGACGCGGGCGCGGTCACCCAGCTGGCCGCGATCGTCGCGCTCCTGCTCGCCGTGCACGTCGGAATCGCCATGGCCGCCCTGGTTTCGGCGTTCCTCGTGCTCGGCTACCTCTACTCGACGCCCCCGATCCAGCTCAGCCGCACCTGGGGCGGCTCGAGCGCGATCGTCACCCTCGGCGGGCTGTGCACCTATCTCGCGGGAGGCGTGGCCATCCGCGCCCAGCTCACACCCGACCTGGTGGTGTTCGCGGTCGTGATGTCGTTGTGGATGGGATTGATCGGCGCGGTGGTCAAGGACTTCTCCGACGTCGCCGGTGATCGCGCGGCACAGCGGCGGGTGCTGACCCTGCTGGTCGGCGAGACGCCCCTGCGGAGGTGGGTGTCACTCGCCGCTGTCGGCGTCGCGACCGGCTTGGCGGTCGGCGCTTCCCGGCTGCCGAACCTCGAATGCCCCTGTGTCCCCATGGCGTTCGGCGCGGCGCTGGTGGTGGGCCACACGCTCACCACCAGCTATCGCGATCCACGGCCGGTGAGCCGGCGACCCTACCGCGCCTTCATGTTCACCCAGCTGACCACCAATCTCGGTGCGCTGATCAACGGCATCGCGGTGTGATCACCGCGGCGGGTACGGCGATCACTCCGATGGATACGACGCCGCCTCCGCCGGGTACGGAGCGATCAGTTTGGCCGCCGTCGCGCGATTGACCATGTCCAATCGCGAGACGGCCCCGAGCTTCCGGAAGATATTGCGCAGGTGCCGCTTCACGGTGCCCTCGGTGATACCGAGGGCATTGGCGATCTGCCGGTTGCTCAGCGCGCCCGCGACCTGTTCGACCACCTCGAGCTCCCGGTCGGTGAGCGTCTGATCCGGCTGCGGATCCCGCTCGGCGGCAACGGATCTCTTGTCCTCCTGCCACGACACGTAGACGACCATCTCGCCGCCCGCGTCAGCGGCGCGAATCGCCGACAGCAGCGTCTCCCGCTTGGCGCTCTTGTGCAGGTAGCCGGCGATGCCGTATTCGACGAGATCGCGGATCAGCGCCATGTCCTGATGCATGCTCACGATCAGCACCCGCGACTCGGGGCTGACCTTGCGCAGGGCGAGCAAGTTCTGCACGACGTCGCCCCCGGGGATCTCGACATCGAGGATCACGACCTTCGGGCGCAGGCGGGCCGCGTATTCCGCGCCCGCGTGGCCGTCGGCGGCCTGGGCCACCACGGTGATATCGCCTTCGCGGTCGAGGATCTCGCACAGCGCACCGCGCAGCATATTGTGGTCGTCGATCACCAGCACCGTAATCATCGCGCCCTCACCCCACGTCGATCAGCAGCGGGATCCACAGCGCGACGCGTGTTCCCATGCCGGGAGACGAACTGTGGGTGACCGATCCGGACAGCAACTCGGCCCGCTCCCGCATCGACTGCAACCCGTTCGCCCGCCGCGTCAGTGCCGGATCGAATCCGACCCCGTCGTCGACCACCCGGGCCCAGATCTCGTGGGGCGCTATATCGATTTCGACGGTGACCCGGGTGGCGCACGCGTGGGTGAAGACATTGCGCAGCGCCTCGCGCAGCACGAGGAACGTCTCGTCCATGATCTCGGCCGTGACCCACGACTGCGAGCCGTTGACCCGGATGTCGACCATCGGGGTCGTCCGCCCGACCGAACGCACGAAGGCCGTCAGCGCGTCCCGCAGGGAGTTTCCGCCCGCGTCGGTCCGCAAACCCGTGGTGATGGCCGACAGTTCCGCGATCGCGCCCGACAGCACGTCCACCGCGGCGTTGATTCCCGTGCAGCCCTTGGGATCTCCGGCAGCGATGATCTCCATCCGGTGCATCGCCAGGCTCAATGTGTTCCCCAGCCGGTCGTGCACCTCCCGCGCGAGCTTGCGCCGATCGGCGTCGTTGACGATGCGGATCTGGTCCAGCAGGAAGGCGTCATAGCCTTTTGCGCCGGCCTCCAGCCGAGCGAACAGGCTGCGGCTGAGCGTCGTCGCGACCGTGACGACCTGATCGCGCTCCCCCGATCCCGGCCCCAGCGCCTCGGCCACTTCGGCCATCACCAGCTCGTACATGATCATGGCCGCGCGCACCGAGCAGTCCGGACGGATTCCGCGGATACCTCGCCGCTCGGCCATTTTCACGAATCGCTCGACGGGGATCGCGGCCGCGCCCGCTTGGCCGGTCGCCAGCGACTCCGCGCACTCGTCGATGATCTGGCGCGCCTGCACGAGACATTCTTCCCAGACCGCGCTATCGGTGATCAGCGCGCTCCCAGCATGTTCCAACTCCAGGCGATAGCGATCGATCAGATACTGCCGTCGATCCTTCAAACGTGCGGCTGCAGACTCCGGCAGATTCGGCCTCATACATCAGCCCCGCCATGCTTCCCCACTTCAGCTAATCTTGCGCTATTGCTATCTCGCCGAAAAGTCCAGTGCCAACGCCATGTTTGCGCCACGATCACCATCGCCGATATCCCTCACGATTCCCACACACGAAGCACCGGGTTATCTCTCGGAGACATTCCCGAGTCAGCCAGTACTGTACCCAAGCATCCCCCGGTCATCGACCGATCCAGTAGCCCTCACCGGGCTACCGATGAGTTCGAGAATCGGGCAAAACACCTGGTCAGTTGCCCATTTCGAAGGGGTTCACACCGCGTTCACCCCAGCCCCCTCGATTTCACCGGGCACCCGGCACCGAACCCGCCCTCTCGGGGGCGCCCGGCCGACCGACAGGGTCCGCCGGGGCGCTCGTATTACGGCATCCTGAACACCGGAAAGCCGTTGCGGGAAAAGGAACATTCGCCATCCGCACGCGAGAATTGAGTAGTGGCGGATCAGGCTCCGGCCGATACGCTCAGTGCGTGTTCAGCCGCGGCAAGCTCGGAATACTCGCGATCGGTGTGGTGGCCGCACTCGGGTCGGCCGCGTGCACGGCCACCGACACCGGCGACGACGCAACAAAGGGCAATGTCACAGCTACGCTCGGGGACGCCAATCCGCAACCGATAGCATCGGACCCGCACCCGACGCTCCCGGTGACCGCTCACGGTTTCGACGGCACCGACGTCACGATCCGGGACGCGAGTCGCATCATCGCCGTCGACCGGTTCGGCACCCTCGCGCAGACCGTCTACGCGCTCGGCCTCGGCGGCCGGCTCGTCGGGCGCAGCATGTCCGCCAAGATCCCCGCGCTCGCCGGCCTGCCCAACGTCACCCCCGACGGCGAGTCCATGAGTGTCGAAGCCATTCTGGCCCTGAACCCGACCGTGCTGCTGACCGACGCCACGACCGCGACCCCCGCGGTGTTCGAACAACTGCGCGCCACCGGGGTGCCGATCGTCTTCTTCGACCCCGCCCGCACGGTGAACGGCACCGGCCCCCAGATCCAGGCGGTCGCCGACGCGCTGGGCGTCCACGATCAAGGCGTCGCCCTCGCCCAGCGCACGACCACCGAAATCAGCGCCGCGACCACGAATCTCCCCGCGACCGATCCGCGCGTGCGTATCGCGTTCGTCTATCTGCGCGGCACGGCCCTCACCATGCTCGCCGGCCCCGGCTCCGGCGCGGACGCGCTGATCACCGGCCTCGGCGCGGAAGACGCGGGAACCGCGGTCGGGCTGAGTGAACCCTTCGTCGCCATCACCAGCGAGGCGATGATCGCGGCCCGCCCGGACGTCCTCCTGGTCATGACCGACGGGCTCGAGTCGATCGGCGGCGCAGCGGGATTGCTCCGGCTCCCCGGTATCGCGCAAACCCCGGCCGGGCACGCGCACCGCATCGTCGACATGTCCGACAGCGTCCTGCTGAGTTTCGGCCCCAACACCGGAAGGGTGCTGGCGGCCCTGCGCCCGGCCGTGTACCGCTGACCGACCGAGATTCGGAGCTGGAATGGATCACCGCAGGCTGCACTACCTGGTCGTGGTCGCCGAGGAAGGCCAGCTCACCCGCGCGGCACACAGATTGCGGATGAGCCAATCCGCGCTGTCGAAGGTGATGCAGGGTTTGGAGAACGAGCTCGGCACCCAGCTCTTCCATCGAACTCGCCACGGCGTCGAGCTGACCGCCAGCGGAGTGGTCTTCCTCCCCCACGCCCAGCGCGCACTCGACGAACTGAATTCCGGCAGAGAAGCCGTGCGCGCCGTCCTGCAGGACGGCTACGGCACTGTGCGCGTGGGCATCGCCGACACACTGGGACTTCCCGCGGGCCTCGACGACGCGCTCGTAAAGATGCGCGACCGCCACCCCGCCTCGGTCCAGACCGTGGCCACCACCCCCGCGGAGGTGACCACGATGCTCCAGGACGGGCGGCTCGACCTCGCTCTCGTATCCGTTCCCGCCGAGCAGATGCCGGAACTGGAACTCGAACCCCTCGATATGGCACGGCTCAACCTGCTCTGCTCCGCCGATCACCGCCTGGCCCACCGACGCTCGGTTCGCATCGCCGACGTCGAGAACGAATCGTTCGCCGAGCTGTCACCGGAGTCCAGCGTTCGGCAGTGGGTCGACCGCCTCTATGCGCGCACCGGCGCCCGCCGCCGGATCTCCTTCTCCGACCTCGACGCGTTCACCGCCATCGACGCGGTGGCGAACGATCTCGCCGTGACCATCGCCCCGCACTCTCCGCTCTCCGAACGCCCCGACCTCGCCGTGATCCCACTCCGCGAGACCGAGGCGTACCTCGTGACCTACCTCGCCTGGCATCCGGACGCGCGCCTGGGAACCGCCGCCGAAATCTTCCGGGAGACACTGCGGGAATGCGCCTCCCGATGCGGCCGACCGGACCACATCTCTTCCTCTCGGCGAAGCGAATTCGATGCGGACCCCGTGTTCGCGCACGGACGCGGACCAGGGTGACCCACGGGTGCGATGGGCACTGCCGGAGCGGGACTGTTGCAGTACGGCAGTCACCGAGAGGAGCAGTTCCATGACAACCACCACGAGCACGTCGATCGAGCCGCGGTACCGCACGATCGACGGGTTGAAGATCCGCTACGCCGAGAGCGCGCCGCGCGAGAACCACGCGTTGCTGCTGAGCCCTTGGCCGGAGAGCATCCGAGCCTTCGACCAGATGTGGGGTCGCCTCGCCGAAGACGTGCATCTCGTCGCCGTCGACCTGCCCGGGTTCGGGCACTCCGAGGGCCGGGAGTCGCTGATGTCGCCGCGGGCGATGGGCGAGTTCGTCATCCGGCTCGCCGATGAGTTCGGGCTCGAGAATCCGCACGCCGTGGGCCCGGATGTCGGCACGGGCGCGCTGCTCTTCGCCGCGGCCGACCACCCCGGGCGCCTGCGCAGCATCGTCGTCGGCAGTGGCGGTGCGTCGTACCCGCTGGAGCTGGGCGGCATTCTCAACGACTGGGTGGTCGCACCGGACGTCGAGGGCTTCCGCGCGGTCGACCCGCGGATGATCGTCGAGGGCGCGGTCAGCGGCATCGAGCGCTACCGGCTGCCCGAGGATGTCCGGGAGGACTACCTGAGCTCCTACGACGGCGACCGGTTCGTGAAGTCGATGGCTTATGTCCGCGCCTATCCGACCGAGCTGCCGATCCTCGGCGAGTTGCTCGGGCAGATTCAAACCCCGGTCCAGATCATCAGCGGATTGTGGGACTGGGCTGTGCCGCCGAGCAATCACCGGTACCTGGATCAGCGGCTGCCCAAGAGCAAGCTGGACCTCATCGACGCCGGGCATTTCACCTGGGAGGACGCGCCGGACGTGTACGCCGACCTCGTGACGTCCTGGTGGCGCACGGGGCGCACAGGCGTGAGAGGACGGCCCGCGGGCGCTCGGACCACCGCTTCACCCCGAGCGTCGGTGTCGGTCCGGGGCAATTCCCTTGTCCGGGTGATTGTTTCGTGACGCCCGCAGTGGACCGGACCCGAATATGGATCCGGTCCACTGTCATCGACGAGTGAGGAGTGCGCCGCCGAGTTCACGCCGGGAACCGATGCCCAGCTTCCCGAACACCTTGCGCAGATGCCACTCGACGGTTCGCGCGCTGATGTAGAGCTCGGCCCCGATCTCCGGGTTGGTCTTGCCGTCGCGGGCCATGCGGGCGATCTGCTCCTCCTGCGGGGTGAGCTCGTCGACGGTGTCCACGGTGCGTTTGCGGACCTTCTCACCGGTGGCCAGCAGTTCGTGGCGAGTGCGTTCGGCGAACCCGTCCGCACCCATCGCGACGAACTCCTCGAACGCGGCCTTCAGCTGGTCACGGGCGTCGGCACGGCGACGCTCGCGGCGCAGCCACTCGCCGTACAGCAGCCGGGCGCGGGCCAGTTCGAAACGCAATCGGGTGTGCCCCAGCCGTTCCACGGCCTCCGCGTAGTCCTCCTCGCGACCGCCGACCAGCGCTCGTGACCGTGCGAGAAGTCCTGCTGCCCAGTCGGAATCGGGCACGGCGGCATAGCCGGCGAGCCGATCCAGCGCGCTCCGCGCCAGCTCGCGACGGTCGCTGCGAGCCGCGGCCTCGACCAGATCCGGGAGCGCCTGCGCGGTGAACGGCCCGAGATTCCCGCCGGCGGCGCGCTCCGCTGCTGCCGTCGCCTCGGCGTAATGCCCGAGCCCCAGGTGCAGCAGCGCCGTGGCACGCTGGGTGATCTGCTGCCCGAGTCCCTCCCCGCGGGCCGTGGCCTCGGCGGCGGCCGCCTCGAACACGGGGATCGCCTCGGAGGCATCGCCTCGATAGGCGAGCAGGAACAGGTCGCCGTACGAGGCGCGACGAGTGCCGGTGACCTCCTTGACGGTTTGCTCCTCCAGGCCGAGCTCGCGCGCCCGGTCGATGTCGCCGCGCCACAACGCGATCACGCGGCTCGCGTTGAGGGCGACCGCCAGTGGCGCGAGGGCGCCCGCGGCTCGCGACAGGCGAACGTGCCTGCCGCTGGCCATGTCCCAGGCTTCGAAATCCCACAGCGCCAGTGCGGCGTTCGCGACCAGAATGCCGCCGCGCAGGTATGTCTCGACCGGGAACTCGGGGTCGAGAAACGCGGTGACCGCGCTGCGCAGCATCGGGTGGGCGGTCGACGCGCCGTCGGTGACCAGCCGGGACAGACCCTCGATGAGATCATCGCCCGCCTCCGGGCCGGCCGGGTCGCGCGGTGCTGCGCACGCCGCCTTGGCGACCTCCTCCAGGCCGCCACCCGGATCCGCGAATGCGCCGGCCACCAGCGCCGCACCCCAGGCGTCGAGGTAGGTCTGCCGGGCCAACCGAATGTCGAGCGGTTCGAGCCGGCGGGCGGCGCGCAGCAGCGCCACCGGCGCCTCGCGGCCCGACCTGGCCGCGCGCTCGGCCAGCCCGCGCAACAGCTCGGCGCGGGCGGATTGCAGATCGTCGACCGCCGCGGCCTCGGCTTCGGCGAGCAGGGTGAGCGCGGCCTCGAACGACCCGGCATCCAGATGGGCCCGCGCCGCCGCCAAGGCTCGCTCCGCGCGGGGGCCGCGTTCGGCGGTCAGCGCCACCGACCGTTGCAACAGCGCGGCCCCGGCCGCCGCACCGCCCCGGATCTCGACGCGGGCCGCCGCCCGCTCCAGCGCGGCGGCGACCGCCTCGTCCGGTCCGACGGTCGCCGCGGCCCGGTGCCAGACGCGACGTTCGGCATCGGCGTGCTCGTCGGTCGCGTCGGCCAGCGCCAGATGCGCGGTGCGGCGTTCCTGCGCCGATCCGGCCGCATAGGCCGCCCATCGAATCAACGGATGCCGGAACCTGATCAGCGCGCCGATCTCGATGAACTGTTCCTGCTCGGCCGGCTCGGCGGCATCGGCCCCCAGGCCCAGCGACTGCGCGGCCCGCCACAGTAGGGTGGCGTCACCGGTCGGGTCGGCCGCCGCGAGCAGCAGCAACAGGCGGGTCGCCTCCGGAAGGCCGCGGATCCGACGCAGATACAGGTCCTCGAGCTCACCGACCCGGATACTCGGCAACGCGAATCCACCCATCAACCCGGCACGGCCGCCCCGGGACAACTCGACCAGCGCGAGCGGATTGCCGCGGGTCTCGGCGATGACGCGATCGCGCACGAGCTCGTCGATCCGGCCCGGCAACAACGATGCGAGCAGTGTTCGAGCGTCCTTGTCCGCCAAGCCGTTCAGAGTCAGCGTGGGCATCCCGGCCAGTGCCTTCGGTGCGGCGGGTTCGCGGACCGCGAAAACCATCAGCACCGACTCCGCGACGAGCCGCCGGGCGACGAAACCCAGAATCTGACCGGAGGTCTCGTCGAGCCACTGCGCGTCGTCGATCAGGCACACCAGCGGTTGCGCCGCGGCCGCCTCGGCGAGCAGGCCCAGCACGGCCAGACCGGTCACGAACTTGTCGGGTGCGGGTCCAGCGGTGTGCCCGAACGCCACTCGCAGAGCTTGGGACTGGGGCTCGGGCAGTGCGGACGCCAGCTCCAGCAGTGGCGCGCAGAGCTGGTGGAGGGCGGCGAACGGCAACTCCAGCTCGGATTCGATCCCGGCGATCCGGTCCACGCGACACCCGGAGGCGGTGTCGGCCAGGTAGCCGAGCAAGGTCGTCTTGCCCATTCCGGCCTCGCCGCGCAGCACCAGCGCCCGGCTCTCGCCGGTACGGATCGCGCGCACCGCGCGGTCCAGTTCGTCCAGTTCGCGCTCGCGCCCGCGGGGGGCGGTCGTCGGCCCTACAGTCGCCACATCGGCAACAGTAGGGCCGACGTCCGGGCTGACGCTACCGTCCGGCACGAGTCGCGTTCCGCTCCTCTATCGCCTTGACAGAGCTCCGGAATGCCTTCGGCAGCACGCCGCGTCCGACCGTGCCGAGGACGGCCCCCAGCAGCAGCCCCCGCAGGTTCTTGCCCTCCCGGACCACCGTGTAGTCGATGTCGGTGGTTCCGTCCGGGCGTGGGGTCAGGTCGTAGGTGTGCCCCGAATGACGGCCCCACGCATTGGATTCGGTGGTGGTGAGCACCACGTGCGCCGGGTTGGACCAGTCGTAGTGCAGCCGTTCCCAGGCGCCGCCGGAGCCTTCGGTCACGTCGGCGTAGTCCCGGCCCTCATCGTGGACCCGCAGCTGGTCGTCGGCGCTGTTGCCGAACAGCTCGGCCCGGCCGGGCCCGAAGTCGGTGAGACCCGCGATGAACTGCTGGGGTGTCACGGTGGTGGTCGCGTGCAGGTGCTGGGTAGTCATGTCGGTGTTGTCCTTTCACTCGGGGAGTTGGTCTCCGTGGGCTTCGGCGACCATGTACGCCGCGTACCACTCGGGCCATTTCTCGTCGTACTGCCCGCCGTTGCGGGCTTCGTGCTGACCGTGGGCGAGGGAGGCTCGGATGAGGGCCGCGGTCAGATCCGCGACCGACGCGTACTCGGTCGTGGTGGTCGCTACGCGTCCGGCGAACCGGCTGGTGACTTCTTGCAGCAGGTACCGGTTGCCGTCCGGGTCCCGGAATGTCGCGAACGAGCCGTAGCTGGCGTGGGCGTCCGCGGGTCCGGCCAGCCGAGCCTCCGAGCCCAGGTAGCCGAACTGCGCTCCGGGAGCGCCCGGATGGAAGACGTCGCTCACCTCGGCGCCCAGCGAGACGAGGGCGTCGTGTGCGGCCTGGATGTCGGAGACCACCAGATAGATGCCCTCGGCGGTGCCCGGGGTCTGCGCATTCACTTTGGCGCCGAACTGGATCGACGCGGGCGACCCGGGCGGCGTGAACTGCACGACCCGGAAGCTCCCGTCCGCGGATCCGAAGTCGGCGTCGAGCCGCCAACCCAGGTCCAGATAGAACTTCTTGGATTTGTCGACGTCCGAGACCGGGATCGTCACGGCCTCGAGCTTGAGATCCACCTTCGTGGTGTTCATGGTTTCCTCCTTGCTTCGGCGGCGACATCGCCGCGTCTGTCCTGACTTTCGCGCGCCTGCGAATCGATCGCACCAGGCAGGGACCCTGGTCCCTACCCGGCGAGGAACTCGTCGACGAGTCCCGCGAATTGCGGCGGGTACTGGAACAGGAAGCCGTGCGCCGCGTCGGGGAAGATCCGCAGGCGCGCGTCGGGCAGGATCACTTCCCGGTGTTCGGCGAGCTGGTCAACCAGGACGGGGTCCCAATTGTCGAGGGTGCCGCGGAAGTGCTGCAGGAACACCAGCGGGGGCCGATCGATCGCCGCGTGGCCGAATCGGCGGTAGGCGTAGCGGACTCCGTTGGCGGCCTCGATCGACAGGATCGGCGCGGTGAGCTGCGTGAGCTGGTGGTTTTCGGTGACGGTCATCGACATTGCTCCGTTCGGATGCGGTGGAGAGTTCGTCTGCCGATACCCACCATCGTCCGCCCGCGGTCCCTTGGCACCAGGGTGCGCCCCTGGTGTGCGCCCTGGCCGGTGTCAACCGAGCGCGAAGCCCGGGCCGGTGCTCTCCTGATCATCTGCCGGGACCCACGGCCGCGCGTGATCGGGCAATGGGATCCGCCAGCTCAGCTCGTCCGCGGTGCGCTCCGCGGTCGCGAGGAAGTCGCGGACGGCGCGGGTATTCGGCTCGTCCCGCCAGGCGATCGACCACGGGTAATAGGGCTGGATGTCAGCGGGGCGGTGGATGGCGATGCCAGCGTCGGCGTATCGCGTTGCGTAACTGGAGAATTCGAACAGATAGCCGCCCGCGGGAGCGCGGCGCCAGGCGGCCAGGCAGTTTCCGAAGGTGCCGGGATTGCCCAGCCAGTGCAGGGTGAGGTCGGTGTGGGCTTCGAAGGCGCGCAGGTATTGGCCGTGGGCGTTGAACAGGCCGGAGCCGGGCGGATCGCCGAACGCGTCGAGGCGGCGGTCGTGCAGGGATGCCGTGCCGGAGTCGACGTCCGCGCCGGGGCGGTCGACGAGGTACATCGGTTCGAGCCGCAGTGGCCGGTGTGACCAGCCGGTGGGGCGCTGGGCGACCATCGCCGCGGTGACGCGCAGGATGGCCACGTCGAGCCGGTTGTCGAGCAGGGCGTCGAGTTGACGGATGCTGTCGAGCGACGTTTCGACCAGCCGGACCTGGGGATGGCGGGCGCTGAAGGCGTCGGCGACCACGCGGCTGGTCTGCAATTCGAAAATGTGCGCGATGCGAACGAGATCGGTGTCGACCGGCGGCCGGCAGATGCGTTCGGCGAGGACCAGCAGATCCTGCGCGTCCACCAGGACCTTGCGGCCGTGTCTGGTCAGCGTGACGTGCCGGGAATCGCGTTCGAGCAACGTGAACCCGAGCTGATCCTCGAGCCTGCGGATCTGTTTCGACAGGGCCGGCTGGCTGATGTAGAGGCGGGCGGCGGCGCGACCGAAGTGCAGTTCGTCGGCCACGGCGACGAAGTAGCGGAGCGAGCGCAGATCCAGATCCATCGAAGCATCCACTCTGTCGGCTCGAACCGACGTCGCGTCCAAGGATGCCATATCGGTTATCGATCCGGGCCGAACCGGTCTTGGACGGTGACCGCCGGGCGGTGCTTGACTACGTGCACTGACGCTTGGGAGGAATCCATGCCGACACCGTCCCGCCCCGTTCTCTTCATTCACGGCCTGTGGCTGCACGCGAGCAGCTGGCAGCCGTGGATCGAATACTTCCGCGCCGCCGGGTACGACCCGATCGCACCCGGCTGGCCCAACGAACCCGACACCGTCGACGCCGCCCGCAAGGACCCGGATGCGGTGGCGGACATCAGCATCGAGCAGGCGACGGCCCATTTCCGTTCCGTCATCGACGATCTGGGCGCCCCGCCGATCATCATCGGGCACTCCTTCGGCGGACTGATCACCGAGAAGCTGCTCGGCGAGGGCCGGGGCGCCGCCGGCGTCGCCATCGATCCCGCGCAGATGAAGGGCGTGCTCCCGCTGCCCCTCGCACAACTGCGCGCCGGACTGCCCGCGCTGGGCAATCCCGCCAACCTGCATCGCGCGATCAGCCTGACCGCCAAGGAATTCCGATTCGGTTTCGGCAATGCGCTGACCGAGGAGGAATCCAACGAGCTGTACGAGCGCTGGACCATCCCCTCACCGGCACGCCCGCTGTTTCAGGCCGCCTCGGCGAATTTCGTCCTGCATTCCGAGGCGGCGGTGAACACCGCGAACTCCGATCGTGGCCCGCTGCTGCTGATCTCCGGGCTCGAGGACCACACGGTTCCCGACGTGGTGACGCGGTCGAGTCTGAAGCAGTACCGTGATTCCACCGCGGTCACCGAGTTGCGGCAGTTCCAGGGCCGAGGGCATTCGCTGACCGTGGACAGCGGGTGGCGCGACGTCGCGGACGCGGTCCTCGAATGGTTGTCCGGTCACGGTCTCTAACAGTCGTTCTGGATGGGAGCCGATATGAATCTGGGAATCGATGGCGCGCTGGCGGTGGTCACCGGCGCGGGCCGCGGTATCGGGCTGGCCGTGACCACGGCGCTGCTCGAGCAAGGAGCACGGGTGGTCGCCGGGTCCCGGTCGACCACCGAGGGTCTGCGAAAACTGCTCGACACCGGACGGCTGCACGTCGTCGAGGTCGACCTGTCCACGGCGGCCGGAGCCCGGGAACTGGGCGCCGCGGCAGCGGATCTCGGGTCGGTCGACATCCTGGTCAACAATGTGGGTGCGGTCACGCCCCGGCTGGACGGCTTTCTCGCGATCACCGACGAGCAATGGCTCGCGACCCTGACCCTCGATCTGATGTCGGCGGTGCGGGCCACCCGCGCGGTGCTGCCCGGCATGCTCGCCGCGCGGCGCGGTTCGATCGTCACGGTGAGCTCGGTGAACGCCACGCTGGCCGACCCCGGCGTCATGGACTACAGCGCCGCCAAGGCCGCCCTGACCAACTTCAGCAAATCGCTGTCCAAAGAGGTTGGGCCACAGGGCATCCGAGTGAACACGGTCAGCCCCGGCCCCGTCGCCACCGACCTGTGGCTGGGGGCCGAGGGCGTCGCCGCCGCCGTGGCCGCGTCCAACGGCGGCAGCGCCACGGCGGTCGCGGATTCCGTGGCCGCGCAGTCGGTCACCGGGCGCTTCACGCGGCCGGACGAGATCGCGGACCTGGTGTTGTTCCTGGCCAGCCCGCGCGCGGCCAATATCACCGGCACCGACGTCGTCATCGACGGCGGTCTCATCACGACCACCTGACCGCCGGGCCGGTTTCGACGGTCGACCGCTGCGCGCCGACCCGAGGCCGGGCCCTGGTCAACCGCTCGGGACGGTCCGCTCGAATTCCGCCAGCACCTGACGCAGGAACAGGCGCACCGATTCCGGGGTGGATACCGTTGCACCGGTGAGTGTTTCGATGACCGGGCGCAGTTGCGGGCCGGCGTCGACCACCAGGCGGACCAGTCCGAGTTCGGCGGCGCGGGTCAAGGCCGGGGCGAGCTGCTGTGCCGCCTGTGCCGAGCGGCCGGCGGCGGCCAGGCAACACCCGTACAGCAATTCGGCGTTCAGCAGCGCGTGGGGGCGATCCTGTGCGCGGATTCCGTTCACCATCTGCTCGGCGCGGCGACAGGCCTGCTCGGCCGCCGCGTCGGTCCCTTCGGCCAGCAGGAGCCGGATGGCCGAATCATGGGACAGCTCAGCGGTGATCGCGGCGCGGGCATCCGGCTGTGGCACATACGGCGCGAGGCGCTGCAGCCGGTCACGGTCCTCATCGGAGATCGGCAGCCCCAGGCGGACACGCTCGTTGAGCACCCGCGCCGCGAGCCGATCCAGGGCCAGATTCGTCGCGAGTTCGGCGCCCTGGTCCAAACGCTCACACACCGCGTCGAGATCTCCGCGGACGGCGGCCAACCGCGCGCCCGTTCCGCAGCTGGCGGTGAGGAACTCGATCGCGCCGGCCTCGAGGGTCGACCCGGCCGACAGCAGCTCCCGCGCCTCCACGAATTGTCCCTTCTCGTACAGCAATTCGCCCAGCAGGGCGCTGGCCAGCCGGGTCACGTACGACTCGGCCCCGGAGGAGAGAGCAAAGCGCAGGGCCGTCCGGTAGGCAGTTTCGGCCGCGGCGATATCGAGCTGCTCATACGCGGCGCTCCCGGCAATGCAATCGCAGTACACCGGCCCGAACGGCCCGCGCGCCCGATCCCGGATCGGTTCGATCCATCGATACCAGCGCCGCACGTCCGGGTAGTCGAAACGGTAGAGCGCGGACACCATCGCCACCACGGCGAGCGCGTGCGCCAGGAACGGGCGCACCGAATCGCGCACCTGCGCGAGCAACTCCTCCGGAACGGTGACCGGCCGGTCCGTGATCAACTCGGTGGCGGCGTGCGCCAGCCGCACCTCGAAGGCGACCTCGGCCGACCGGTCTTCGGCCCCCGGCTCGGCGGCCAAGGCCATATCGACGCGGTCGAGGGCGGCGAGCGCCGCGGGGGCGCGCTGCACGGCGATATTCGCCCAGGCGATGTGGAGCTGCAGACGCGGGTCCGCGGTGATCAGCGCGCTCGGCAACTTCGCCACCAGCCCCAGGAAAGTCGCCATTCGTGACTGTTCCATCAGCAGTTCCGCGTGATCGGCCACCACCGCGACCGCGAACTCGGGCGCTCCCGCCGCGAGCGCGTGATCGACTGCCTCGATGAGCATGTCGTGCGCGGCGAACCACTCCGCCGCTTTCCGGTGCAGTTCCTCGAGCAGCCCCGGTTGCAGGCGGGTCAGGCGATCGTGCAGGAAATCCGCGAACAGCCGGTCGTAACGGAACCATCGGAGATCATCGTCGATGCCGCGCAGGAACAGATCCCGCTGGCGCACCCGCTCGAGCATGTCCTGACCGGACCCGACCCCGGTCAACGCGACCGCCAAGTCCGCGTTGACCCGCTCCGGCACCGAGGTGCGCAAGACGAAATCGAGCAGATCGGGCTCGAGTCCGTCGATCACGTTCTCGATCAGATACTCGCCGATGGCATAGTGCCGCCCGGAGATCTGGTCAATGTACGCGCCCGGATCGTCGCGCCCGCGCAGTGACAGCGACGCCAGTTGCAGTGCGGCCGCCCACCCTTCGGTCGACTCGCGCAGCCGGCCGACTTCGGCATCCGAGAGGCACAGTTCGCCGAGATTCGACAGGAACGCCGCGGTTTCCTTTTCGTCGAATCGCAGATCCGATTCATCGATCTCGACCAGTTCGTCATGAACGCGCAGGCGCCCCAACGGAAGTCCGGTGCGACTGCGGCTGGTCACGACCACGATCAGGTGGTGACAGCCGTGATCGAGCAGGAATTCCATCGCGGCCACGGTGGCCGGGCTCGTCACCCGATGCCAATCGTCGATGATCAGCGCGACCGATTCACCACTGCTGTGCAGCTCGTCGATGAGCGTGGTCATCACGTGCCGCGCGGCATCGGTGCCGTATTGCTCGAGTTGACGCTCCAGATCCGTTGCCACGCCGGGATGTACGGAACGGATGGCGTCGATCACGTGCGAGAGGAACCACACCACGTTGTCGTCGTCGGTGTCGACGCCGAGCCAGGCGGTCCGCACGCCGTCCGCGGCGAGCAGGTCGACCACCTGTCCGGCCAGCGTGCTCTTGCCGAAGCCGGCGGGTCCGTGAATGAGCGTCAGGCGCCGCGTGCGGCCCGCTCGCAGGCGTCCGAGCAAGCGCTCGCGCGGAATCGGCGCGCGCGGCGAGCTCGGGGGCCGGTAACGCGTGGACGGCGTAGGAGACGTCCGGACCGATCGGGGCGCCGCGACCGGATCGGGTGCGGCGGCGACGGCCTCCGTCGCCGGTAGCGCGCCCTCGGCCGGCAGGGCCATCGAATCCACCGCGAGCCGGGACGAGAATTGGATGTTGCGCAGTCGATCACCGAATTCGTGCGCGTCGGCGGGCCGATCCTCCGGATTGTGCGCCATCGCCGATTCGAGCGCCGAGCACAGCGGTGCGGGGACTCCCCCGCGACGCAGATCGGGCACCGGTTCGGAGGTGATCCGCAGGAACTGCGCGACCATCGACTCGCCTTGGCGGCGTTGGAAGGCAGCGTGCCCGGTGAGCAGGCAGAACAGTGTCGCGGCCAGCCCGTAGACGTCGGCGGCCACCGTCGGTTCCGCGCCGCGCAGGACCTCGGGGGCGGTGAAGGCCGGAGTCCCCGCGATCATCCCGGTGCCGGTCTCGAACGCGCCGGCCACCCGGGCGATACCGAAATCGCTGAGCTGCGGTTCCCCGTAGTCGGAGAGCAGGATGTTCGCGGGATTGACGTCGCGGTGCACGATGCCGTGGGTGTGCGCGGCCGCCAGCGCCCCGGCCATCTTGACCCCGACCGACAACACCTCCTGCCACGGCATCGGCCCCCGGTCCCGGATCCGGGCCTGCAGCGAACCGAACCGATGGAACGGCATCACCAGGTAGGGGCGGCCGGAGACGGTGATATCGGCGGAGAGCACCTGCACGATGTGGGGGTGCCCGCCGAACCGGGCGAGGGCTCGCTGCTCGCGCAGAAAACGCGTTCGCTCGTCCGCGCCGGTCGTGGCGTCGAGCACCTTCACCGCGACCAACCGGTCCAGGGCCTCCTCGACACAGCGATACACGACGCCGAATCCGCCGCGGCCGATCTCCTGGGCGTCGTCGAGCCCCGCTGCGGCCAGTTCCTCGGCCACACCGATCCGCATATCGCGTTGCGTGCCCCCGGCCTCCGTGTCCCGCATGGCTCACACCGCCGTGACAGGGCTCTGCGAAGGGCTCTCCACGCGAGAACCGGCCCCGACACCTCGATCGTAACGCCGCGCTCGCCCGCGGCGGTGACGCTCAGCGTGTTCGCCGTGCCGCTCCGGTGATATTGCGGACCATGCCGCCGAAGATCAGGGCGTGGAACGGGGCGATGGCATGCCAGTAGAGGTGACCGGCGAGGCCGTGGGGTTCGAACAGGGCGCGCTGGCGGTAGTGCGCGCCGCCTCCGGAGGCCGGGGAGACCGACAGTTCCAGCCAGGCGCGGCCGGGGACCCGCATCTCCGCGCGGAGCAGGATCCGGTGGTCGCGCTCGAGGCGTTCGACCCGCCACCAATCCAGGGCGTCACCTTCACGCAGCCGGTGGGGATGGCGGCGGCCTCGGCGCAGGCCGGCGCCGCCCATCAGGCGGTCGATCCAGCCGCGCAGCGCCCAGGCCGGTGGGAAGGAGTACCAGCCGTTGGCGCCGCCGATCGCCTCCAGCACCGACCACACCGCTTCCGGGGTGGCGGACGTATCCTGTTCTCGCACATCGCAATACATCGAGCCGCCGGACCATTCGGGGTCGGTGGGCAGCGGGTTGGCCGGAGCGTGGGGCGGATTCGCGTCCGACCAGCGGGTGGGCACGTCCAGAGCTCGGACCCGCTGCAGGGCGAGGGCCACCGCGCGGCGATACGGCGTCGGCCCGCCCGGCGGGTCGGCGATGACCGTGGCGATCCGGTGGTCGGCGCAGATCACGTCGTTGACCAGTGATTCCATCAGCGGCACCGCGATCGCGCGCGGCACCGGGGTCACCAGGTTCACCCACTGGGCCGACAGCCAGGGTGTGAGAACCGGGACCGGCACGATCAGCCGGCGGGGTAGCTCGGCGACGGCGGCGTAGCCGCGCATCATGCCGAGATAGGTGAGTACGTCGGGGCCGCCGATGTCGAACGCGTCGTTCACGTCGTCCGGTAGGCCCGCGGCGGCGACGAGGTAGTAGAGCACGTCGCGCACCGCGATGGGCTGGATGCGGTTGCGCACCCAGCGCGGAGTCACCATCACCGGCAGCCGTTCGGTGAGGTAGCGCAGCATCTCGAAACTCGCGGAGCCCGAACCGATGATGACGGCGGCCCGCAGCACCACCGTGGGCGTCGTCGCCCGCACCAGGATCTCGCCGACCTCGGCGCGCGACGCGAGATGGCGTGAGAGTTCCTGATCGGCGGGCGTGATGCCGCCCAGGTAGACGATCCGCCGCAGTCCCGCACGGTCGGCCGCCGCGGCGACCGTGCGGGCCGCTTCCCGATCGACATGCTCGAAATCGGTGCGCGCCAAGGAATGCACCAGGTAGTAGAGGACGTCCTGCCCGGCCAGGGCGCCGCGGACGTCGTCGGGTCGGGTCACGTCGCCGCGCACCACGTCCACCCGATCGCGCCAGGGCACATCGTCGAGTTTTCCGACGTCGCGGGCGAGGACGCGCACACTGTGCCCGGCCGCCAGCAGTTCCGGCACCAGGCGGCCACCGATATAGCCGGTGGCTCCGAACACCACACACCGCACCGTAATCACTCCTTCCGATCATGAACAGGCACAATCAAGGCATGTCGCAGCGCCCGATATCCGCCCCCGAACAGACCGGTTTCTCGGTCCGCGCGGCGGCCGAACGGCTCGGCATCCCGACCGCGACCCTGCGCAGCTGGAACCGCCGCTACGGCATCGGCCCCGCCCAGGATCGACCCGGCCGCCACCGGCTCTACACCGAAGGCGATATCGCGCTGCTGACGCGGATGGTCGATCTGATCCGCGCCGGATCCACGCCCGCGGGCGCGGCGGCGGCCGCCCGCGGTTCCGCCCTGTCGCATGGTGATGCGGCCGCGCTGGTGTCGGCGGCCTTCGATCTCGACACCGACGTGGTCTGCGACCTGGTCGAGAAGCATCTGCGCATGTACGGGGTGATCGACACCTGGGATGGATTGTGCCGTCCGGCTTTCGCGAACATCGTCGGCCGCCAGCTCGCGGGCGAGGGCTGCGTCGATGTGGAACATCTGCTGTCGTGGGGCATCGTCGCGGCCCTGCACCGGACCGTGCCGCCCGCCACCGCCCGCCTGTCCGCACCGCTGATCCTCGCCTGCACCGGCGGTGAAACCCATTCCCTGCCATTGGAAGTGCTGCGCGCCGCGCTCGCCGAACGAGAGGTGGGAGCGCGCATGCTCGGGCCGGATGTCCCGACCGCGGCCCTGGCCGACACGCTGGCCCGCGTCCCGGCGCCCGCCACGGTGGTGCTGTGGTCGCAGCAAGAGGCGACGGCCCTCACCTCCGCGATCCGCGCCTGTGCCGACGCCCAGGCAATGGTCTATGTGGGCGGTCCCGGCTGGGACACCCTCATCCTGCCCGATTCCGCGCGGCGGCTCGCCGACCTCACCGAAGCGGTCGAACAGCTCAGCGCGTCCGCGGCGCGGTAAGCGCATCGAGCGCCTCCTCCAACGAGCGCAATCGCGAGACGCCGGTCTCGCTGCCGATGTGTTCCCAGCCCGGCCCGGCGACGAACACCGACCCGGCCCCGGCGGCGGCCACCCGGAGCGATTCGAGCGACGCGGTGCCCGGCGATTGCGACCACAGCACGACCGCTCCCGGGCGGTCCCGCCGGGACAGCGCGCGCTCGAGAGCCTGCGGCGGAACCGCCGCACCGAGCAGGAGCGCCGCGGTTCCGCCTTCGGCCAAGGCCGCGCGCAGGACTTCGAGTGGCAGCACATGCTGCTCTCCGGCGGTGCAGGCCAACACGATTCGCGGTTCCCCCGCCGCGTCCGCCACCGCCGGAACCGCCCGGTGCAGGCTCGTCGTGGACGCCCAGGACAGCAGGTGCTCGACCTCGATATAGCCTTCGCCGCGGCGCTGGCGATCGACGATCTCCGCGAAGGCGGGGCGGCACAACAGATTCCAGGTGTCGCCCACCCCGTGATGGGCCACATGGGCCGACAGCAGCGTCAGCAACCGGGCGACGTCCATGCCCTCCGCCGCGGCCAGCACCGGCCTGACATCGCCGCGGCGCGGGGCGGGTTCGGCGACGGCCCGAGCGGCCCGCGCGGCACTGCCGGGACTCGCGCCGGCCCGCACCAACTCGACCATGCGGGTGACCATCGCCAGGTCCGTCGAGGTGTAGGACCGGTGCTCGCCGGGCCGATGCCGCTGCGGGCCGATGCCGTACCGCCGATTCCAGCTGCGCAGGGTCGCCACGGGCACACCCACCCGCCGCGCGACCGCGCCCACGGTGAACTCGGCCACCGCGCCCGGCTGCGTCCCGCCCGGCCCGGATGTCACGTCCGCACCGCACCGCGCTGCCCGGCGGGATCGGCAGCGGTGCGCTCGCACAGCACGAGGTGCACGACATCGAGGTAGTCCGAACGGAATCCGGCCTCGGAGTACGCCAGGTACAACCGCCACATCCGTTGGAAGACCTCGTCGAATCCCAGCTCGGCGACGTGGTCGGCGGCGGCGGTGAATCGATCCAGCCACAGCCGCAGCGTGTGCTCGTAGTGGTGGCCCAGACTGCGGCGATGCGTGATCCGCAGGCCGGTGTGCGCCGAAAGGAGCTGGGCCAGCAGGGTTTCCGAGGGCAGGAATCCGCCCGGGAAGATGTACTCCTGGATCCAGGTGTGCGTTCGCCGCGCGGCCCGCAGGCGGTCGTGCGGCATGGTGATGACCTGCAGGGCGATGCGCCCGCCGGGTGCGAGCACCCGTTCGAGGGTGGCCAGGTAGCCGGGCAGGTAGTCGTATCCGACCGCCTCGATCATCTCCACCGAGACGACGGCGTCGTAGCGCCCGTCGACGCGACGGTAGTCGAGCAGCTCGATCGATACCCGGTCGGTCAGCCCGGCGGCCGCGATCCGCTGCCGGGCGTGACGCTGTTGCTCGGAGGACAGGGTGAGCGACCGGACCGTCGCGCCCCTGCGGGCCGCCCGCAACGCCAATTCGCCCCAGCCGGTGCCGATTTCGAGTACGGCGCTGCCCGGCCCGACCTCGGCGTCGTCCAGCAGCCGATCGATCTTGCGATGCTGCGCCGCGGCGAGATCGTCCCAGGTCGGCGCTGGTTCCAGGCGTTCGAACAGCGCCGCCGAATAGGTCCGGGTCTGGTCCAGGAAGGCCGCGAAGAAGTCGTTGGACAGGTCGTAATGGTGCGCGGCGTTGCGGCGGGCGCCGGCGGCGGTCGCCCTGGTGGCCCGCGGGTGTCGCGGGAGCAGCAGCGGCCGGAACATCTGCAGCGGCCGGGGTACCAGGGCGCGGATGTCGGCGGCCAGCACGGTCAGCACCGCGGGCAGATCCGGGGCGCTCCACTCACCGGCCATGTAGGCCTCCCCGAACCCGATGAGACCGGAGACCGCGATCCGCCGGGCGAAGGCGTCGGGATCGTGGAGCACCAGCCGGGGCGCGGCGGGATCGTCGAGCGCGCCGCCCCACAAGTCGCCACCGGGCAGCTCGATCCGCAGCGGAAGGCGTTGCGCCGCACGCTCGAACAGGGCCAGGACGACCGGGCGGCCGAGTGCGGACCGCACCCCGATCGGCACCGGCGGCGGTGCGATTCGGTGCGCGCCGGAGACGATGGGCGGCGGCGCGAACGAGGATCGTCTCATGTCAGAACCTCCCGGGAGACAGCCGACGGGCGGGGAGTGATGGGCAGGCCCCGGCGCCACAGCCGCAGGCCTTGCCAGCGGATGAGGGCGGTCACCCGCAGCGTTTCGAGCGGGTGCGCCGCCAGCACCCGAGTCAGGTTGCGCCGGTTCGCGGGAACCACCGGCCCGCTGACGGTCCCGGCGAATACGGCGCGACCGTCGGTTCCTTCCAGCGTGATCGCCACCCGGACCCGATCCGTGGGTTCCGGAGCCCGCAGCCGGTACCGGCCGGCGGCCGGAGTGAACGGGGACACGGGGAACTCCTTGGCCACCATCGCTTCCGGCCGCGCGGGCACCAGGTAGCGGTGCCGCTGGCCGTAGGTGTTGTGGACCTCGGCGATCACCCAGCGCAGCGTGCCGGTCGCGTCCTGGCACCAGTAGACGGTGAGGGGATTGAAGACGTATCCGAGTACTCGGGCGTTGGCGAGCATGAGGATGCGTCCGTCACCCGGTTCGATCCCGGCGGCGGCCAGGAAGTCGATCACGTTCGCGCGCAGGGTGGCATCGGGGTCGCCGAGGTGGTCGCGAGCCCGGAAGCTCGCGAACCACCGCCACGGCCACGACAGTGCGGGCAGCTCGTCCAGGTCGACCAGCCAGCTGTAACTGCGATAGGTGAACGCGTGCCGCACCGGTTCCAGTCGCGTGTGGTGAATGACGGTGCGCACCAGCCGCGCCCGGGTCATGACGGCTCCCGGATGACGGAAGCCGCGGTCGCCGGGCTCGCGTGCCACCGGCCGCCGATTCGTTCGGCGGCGCGCAGGCCCGACAGCGCGCCGTCCTCGTGGAATCCCCAGCCGTGGTAGGCCCCGGCGAAAGCCACGGTGTGGTCCCCGATTTCGGTGAGTCGGCGGCGCGCGATCATGGATTCGGGTGTGTACTGAGGGTGTTCGTAGTCCATGGTCGCGAGCACGGTCTCGGGCGCCACCCGGCCGTCGTCGCCGAGGGTGGCCAGGAACCGCCGATCACCTGGACCGTCGGGCAGGCGTTGCAGCCGGGTCAGGTCGTAGCTGACCTGGACCCGCTCCGGGGTGGCCGTGCAGTGCGGCAGGCGATAGTTCCAGGAGGCGCGCGCACCGGACCGCCGGGGCAGCACCGAATCATCGGTGTGCAGCAGCACTCGATTGACCGTATAGGGCAGCCCTGCGAGGATGTGCGACTCGGCGATGGTCGGCGAATCCAGCAGGCGCAGTGCCTGTTCCGGGTGGGTGGCGATGACCGCGGCGTCGAAGAACTCCACCTCGTCGGCGTCGTCGCGCACACCGACCGTGTGCGCGCCACGGTGCACCGAACGGACCGGAACCCCGGCGCGCACCTCGTGCAGGCGGGCGGCCACGGCCCGCACATAGCTCGCCGATCCGCCGGTGACGGTGCGCCAGGTCGGCGATCCGAACACGGTGAGCATGCCGTGATGGTCGAGGAAGGTGAACAGATAGCGGGCGGGGTAGCGCAAGGCGAGCCGTGGCGGACAGGACCAGACCGCCGCCACCAGCGGCACCATGAAATGGGCCGTGAAGTAGGGCGTGAAGGCACAGTCCGCGAGGAACTCGCCCAGGGTGCGCGGTTCGTCGGTGCCGGTGGCCAATTCAGCCCGCGCCAGCCGGTGGAAGCGGATGATCTCACCGAGCATGCGCAGATAGGGCCGCCGCAGCAGGGCGGCGGGTTCCGGGATCAGTCCGCGCGGCCCCTTCGCGCCGGCGTACTCCAGGCCACAGCCGTCGCAGCGCACCGACATCGACATGTCGGATTCCTGGGTGCGCACGCCCAGTTCGCCGAACAACCGCAGCAACGTGGGGTAGGTGCGGTCGTTGTGCACGATGAACCCCGAGTCCACGCCGAGGTCATCGCCGGAGCCGTCCGCGCGCCCGGGCAACCGATGGGTGTGGGCATGGCCACCGAGCCGCGAATCCGCCTCGTACAGCACCACTTCGCAGTCGCGGGCCAGCACCCAGGCGGCGGTGAGGCCGGACACTCCGCTGCCGATCACCGCGACGCGGCGGCGCGCCGCCCCGGTCAGCGCGCGCACAGCGGCTCGATTCGGTCGAAACCGCCGGTGACCGGCGAGGTCAGGAACAGACAGGGATCCATGCCGGCGGCGTCGATGCCCGCGCGGATGGCGCTCCACTGCCCGGCGTCGGGTACGGGCACGCGGGAGAGCACGAAACCGGCTGTGCGGCCGGGGTTCACGACGACCGACCAGCGGTAGTCGGGATCCAAGGCGGTGACGATGTAGTTGGTCGCCGGATCGGATTCGCCGCGGAAGCTCACTCCCAGTTGCGCATTGGTGGCCGGATCGGTGATGCGCGCGGTGCCGGTGATCTCGTCGCGGGTGCCGAGCCAGGTGGTGCAGGAGTTCCGCACGATCAGCCCGTCCGGCGTGGGGGTGTAGTCGGCCTGGGTGTCGCGCGCGCAGGCCAGGTTGAACGGCTGTGGGATCGCCGCGAGCTGCAGCCAGGTTCCGGTGTACCGGGACACCTCCAGCGTCGGCACCGGCGCCGGAGGTGCGGCGGCGGCCCGGGTGGCGAGCGGCCAGCAGGCGGGCAGGATCGCGGCCACGGCCGCGGCGCGCAGCCATCGGCGGCCGCGCAATGGACTGGTGTGCATGGTTCCTCCGCCGGTTCGGGCGTTGGCCGGTCGGTTGTTCCCGGCTCCAGGCTGTCGATGCTAGCATTCAATCGATGCAAAACCGATTCATCAACGGGAATCGACGCGAGGATCTAGCGGCGCGAGCGAGAGGCGAGACGACGGCATGAGCGCACACGACGTGTTCGACGACCTCCTGGACCGCTCGGTCCTGCTCGGTTACGGCCGCCTCGGCCACCGGCTCCGGAGCGGGTCATGGCCGCCCGTCCCCACCGACGCGCTCGGGGGCCGCACCGCCCTGGTCACCGGCGCGAACTCCGGGATCGGCAAGGTCATCGCGACCGGGCTGGCGGAGATCGGCGCGGCGGTCACCCTGGTCGTGCGCGACCACGCGCACGGCGTCGCCGCGGCGGCCGAGATCACCGCGGCCGTACCCGGCGCGGCGGTCACGGTCGCACACTGCGATGTCTCCGACCTGGCCGCCGTCCGTGATTTCGCGGCCGAGATGGTCCGGCAGGTCGATCGCGTCGACGTGCTGATCCACAACGCCGGAGTGCTGCCGCCGCGGCGCATCGAGAACCCCCAGGGCCATGAACTCTGCCTGGCGACCCACGTGCTCGGCCCTCTGCTGATGACCGAGGCGCTCACACCACTGCTGACCCGCTCGGCGGCGGCGCGGGTGATCCTGATGTCCTCCGGCGGCATGTACACCCAGGCCCTGCACCCCGGCGACATCGAGTACCGGGCCACTCCCTATCGCGGCGCGATTGCCTACGCACGTTCGAAGCGCATCCAGGTGGACCTCACCCCGATACTCGCCGATCGGTTTGCACCACAGGGCATTTCCGTGCATTGCATGCACCCGGGCTGGGTGGACACCCCCGGTATCTCGGCGGCGCTGCCCCGCTTCCGACGGCTGGCCGGACCGCTGCTGCGCACGCCCGAGCAAGGCGCGGACACCGCGGTCTGGCTGGCGGCCACCGACGTGCAGTCCGGGCGGTTCTGGCACGATCGCCGCGCCCGGCCGGAGCACTACCGGGCGCGGACCCGCACGTCGGCCGCCGACCGGGAACGGGTGTGGCAGTACTGCGCCGCGGCGGCGGGCCTACCCGCTCGGTGAACCCATCGAGGCTATCGATGCATAAACAGTGCAGTCGGCGGCCCCCGCCACGTCCAGTGGCCTTGCCGCGCGGGGTCGGCGGAGTCTACGGTCGAGGAACCCGGGCCGCAGGGAGTCAGCCGTGGCGTCGACAGTGCAGCGACGTGGCCCGATCGGCTTTCTGACCGATCGGTTCACCATCACCAGGCAGGAATGGCTCCGCCTGGCCGGGATCGTCGCGGTGGTCGTCGGGTTGCACGTGATCGGCTGGGGCACGCTGATCGGACTCGTAGCCCCGCAACACTTCAGCGTCGGCGACCGGACGCTCGGGTTCGGGGTCGGGCTCACCGCCTACGTGCTGGGCCTGCGGCACGCCTTCGACGCCGACCACATCGCCGCCATCGACAACACCACCCGAAAACTCATGCACGACGGGCAGCGGCCGCTGTCGGTCGGGCTGTACTTCTCGCTCGGGCACTCCGCCGTGGTGTTCGGGCTGGCGCTGCTGCTGTCGGTGGGCGTGAAGGCGGTGGCCGGGCCGGTGGCCGACGATTCCTCGGCGCTGCACCACTACTCCGGCGTGATCGGCGCCGTGGTGGTGGGCGGCTTCCTCTACCTCATCGCGATCATCAATCTCGTTGTGCTGGCCGGAATTCTGCGATCGGTGCGCGGGCTGCGGTCGGGCCGGTTCGACGAGGCCGAACTGGAGGACCGGCTCGCCGGACGCGGATTCGTGACCCGGCTGCTGGGCCCGGTGATGAAGTCGATCTCCCGCCCGTGGCAGCTGTTCCCGATCGGCCTGCTGTTCGGCCTGGGCTTCGACACCGCCACCGAGGTCGCGCTGCTGGTGCTGGCCGGGACCAGCGCGGCGGCCGGGCTGCCCTGGTACGCCATCCTGTGCCTGCCGGTGCTGTTCGCGGCGGGGATGAGCCTGCTCGACACCATCGACGGCACCTTCATGAACTTCGCCTACGGCTGGGCGTTCGCGCAGCCGCTGCGCAAGGTCTACTACAACCTCACCGTGACGGCGCTCTCGGTGGCGGTCGCCCTGATCGTGGGCACGGTCGAGCTGCTGAGCCTGCGCGGCGCGCCGTCCGACCCCGGCGGGATCGATTCGACGCTGCTCGGCTGCCTGGTCGTGGGGGTTTTCGTCGGCGCCTGGGTGATCGCGCTGGCCGGGTGGCGCTTCGGCCGCATCGAGCAGCGGTGGGCCGGTGCGCCCCGCGGGGAGACAACCGCCCGCGCACCCGAGGCCGGGGAGTAGCGTGGGTCTTCTCCGATCGTCGAATCGAGGCCTGTGTGCACGAGATGGCGATAACCTGCAGCCTGGTCGAGGCCGTGTGTGAACACGCGGCCGGTCGGCGGGTGCACGGTGTGACCGTCGAGGTCGGGGCGCTGTGCGCGGTGATCCCCGCCGCGATGGAGTTCTGTTTCGAGATCGCCGCGGAGGGAACCGTGGCCGAGGGCGCGCGACTCGAGATCGCCGTGATCGCGGGCAGTGCGTCGTGTCGATCCTGCGGCAACCGTTTCGAGGTCGCCGATCCGATCCTGTTGTGTCCCTGCGGCAGCGCCGACGTGGAAGTCACCGCGGGGCGCGAGCTGCGTATCCGGTCCCTGGAGGTGAGTCGGGAATGTGCGCCACCTGCGGCTGCGGTGATGACGGATCAGCCGTGATCACCGTTGTCCCCCACCATCGTTCACCCGAGCACGATCACGATCACGATCATCCGCACCGGCACGACGGCGACGCGGGGGACCATGTGCACGGGCACGGCCCCGGGCAGCACGTGCACCTCGCGCCGACCGAGACGATCACCCTCGAACAGAAGGTGCTGGCGAAGAACGACGCACTGGCCCAGGCGGTCCGGCGCCGGCTGGCCGAGCAGGCCATCCTGGCGATCAATCTGACCAGTTCCCCCGGCTCGGGCAAGACGACCCTGCTCGAGCGGACGCTGCGCGACCTCGCCGACACCTCGATCGCGGTGATCGAGGGCGATCAGGAGACCATGCTCGACGGCGAGCGCATCCGCGCGACCGGGCGTCCGGTGGTCCAGGTCAATACCGGCGCCGGATGCCATCTGGACGCCGCCATGATGGACAGCGCGCTCACGGCGCTCACCCCGGCCCCCGGCACGCTGCTGTTCATCGAGAATGTCGGGAATCTGGTCTGCCCCGCCCTTTTCGACCTGGGCGAGCACGCGAAAGTCGTCGTGATCTCGGTGACCGAGGGCACCGACAAACCGCTGAAATACCCCCACATGTTCGCCGCCGCCTCGCTGGTGCTTGTCAACAAAATGGACCTGCTGCCCTACGTGGATTTCGATGTGGAGCGGTGCCGCGAGTACGCGAATTCCATCCATCCCGGCATCGATGTGCTGCCGGTGTCGGCGACCACCGGAATGGGCCTGGACAGGTGGTACGAATGGCTGTTCGAACAGACATCCGCGCTGCTCAGCGATCTTGAGGAAGGTCTGCGCCGAGAATAGACTGGCGTGATCAGGGTCACATTTCGACGCGATTCCGTGCTGTATGGGAACCACGCAGGTGGCCACCAGCTTCTGAAGGGCGGCATTCATGCCAACTGGCGAAGCAGTCAAAGCCGAAGAGACGCTGATCCACGTCTTGTGGATCAACGCAGGCCTCAGTTGTGACGGTGACTCGGTGGCGTTGACTGCCGCCACCCAACCCAGTGTCGAGGAGATCGCTCTCGGATCCCTTCCGGGACTGCCGAAGGTCGCCGTCCACTGGCCGTTGATCGATTTCGAATGTGGCCCCGCCGGGGGCGCCGATGACTTCCTGGAATGGTTCTTCAAGGCCGACCGCGGTGAAATCGAGCCGTTCGTGCTGGTCGTGGAGGGCTCCATTCCCAACGAGCAGCTGCACACCGAAGGCTACTGGTGCGGGTTCGGCAACAACCCCGAGACCGGTCAGCCCATGACCACCAGCGAATGGCTGGATCGCTTGACGCCCAAGGCAACCGCGGTCGTCGCGGTGGGCACCTGCGCCACCTACGGCGGCATCCACGCCATGGCGGGCAATCCGACCGGAGCCATGGGCGTCCCGGACTATCTGGGCTGGGACTGGAAGAGCAAGGCCGGGATCCCGATCGTGTGCGTGCCGGGCTGCCCGATCCAGCCGGACAATCTCTCCGAGACCCTGACCTACCTGCTGTACATGGCGACCGGCCAGGCGCCGATGATTCCGCTCGACGAAGCGCTGCGCCCGAAATGGCTGTTCGGCGCGACCGTGCACGAGGGTTGCGACCGAGCCGGCTATTACGAGCAGGGCGATTTCGCGCACGAATACGGTTCGCCGAAGTGCATCGTCAAACTCGGCTGCTGGGGTCCGGTCGTGAAATGCAATGTCCCCAAGCGCGGTTGGCTCAACGGCGTGGGCGGGTGCCCGAATGTGGGCGGTATCTGCATCGGCTGCACCATGCCCGGTTTCCCGGACAAGTTCATGCCGTTCATGGACGAACCACCGGGCGGAAAGCTGTCCTCCGCCGCCTCCGGGCTGTACGGATCGGTGATCCGCAGCCTGCGCCACATCACAGAGCGCACCGTGGACAAGGAGCCGCACTGGCGGCATCGGGGCACCGAGCTCGAGACGGGTGCGCGACGCACCTGGTAGGAGAATTCCGATGACTCAGATCATTCCGGAACCCTCGCATCGCCTCATCGAGCCCGATTCGCTCGTGGAAATGGCGTGGGATCCGATCACCCGCATCGTCGGCAGTCTGGGCATTTACACCAAAATCGATTTCGCGAATCGCGAAGTGGTCGAATGCCACAGCACGTCGTCGATCTTCCGCGGCTACTCCATCTTCATGCGCGGCAAGGATCCGCGTGACGCGCACTTCATCACCAGCCGCATCTGCGGCATCTGCGGGGACAATCACGCCACCTGCTCGTGCTACTGCCAGAACATGGCCTACGGCGTGAAGCCACCGCACCTCGGCGAATGGATCGTCAATCTCGGCGAGGCCGCCGAATACATGTTCGACCACAATATCTTCCAGGAGAATCTCGTCGGCGTGGACTTCTGCGAGAAGATGGTCTCCGAGACCAATCCCGGCGTGCTCACGCTGGCGGAGAAGACCGCCGCCCCGCACGCCGACGCGCACGGCTATCGCACGATCGCCGACATCATGCGCGCGCTCAATCCCTTCACCGGCGAGTTCTATCGCGAGGCGCTGCAGGTCAGCCGGTACACGCGAGAGATGTTCTGCCTCATGGAGGGCCGCCACGTCCACCCGTCGACGCTGTATCCCGGCGGCGTGGGCACCGTGGCCACGATCCAGCTGATGACCGACTACATGTCACGGCTGATGCGGTACGTGGAGTTCATGAAGAAGGTCGTGCCCATGCACGACGACCTGTTCGACTTCTTCTACGAGGCCCTGCCCGGCTACGACCAGGTCGGTCTGCGGCGCACCCTGCTCGGCTGCTGGGGCTCGTTCCAGGATCCCGAGTTCTGCAATTTCGCCTACCGCGACATGGAGGACTGGGGACGGCACATGTTCGTCTCCCCTGGCATCGTCGTGGACGGCAAGCTGATCACCACCTCGCTGGTCGACATCAATCTCGGCATCCGAATCCTGTTGGGCAGTTCGTATTACGAGGACTGGACCGATCAGGAGATGTTCGTGACGCAGGATCCGCTGGGCAATCCGGTGGACCGGCGGCACCCGTGGAACCAGCACACCAACCCCAAGCCGCAGAAACGCGATCTCGAGGACAAGTACAGCTGGGTGATGTCGCCGCGCTGGTTCGACGGCACCGACCATCTGGCCCTCGACACCGGCGGCGGACCGCTGGCCCGCTTGTGGGCCACCGCGCTGGCCGGGCTGGTCGATATCGGCTACGTGAAGTCCACCGGCCACAGCGTGCAGATCAACCTGCCCAAGACCGCCCTGCGCGGGCCGGTCGAATTCGAGTGGAAGATACCGGCTTTCGGCTCGAACACCATCGAGCGGAACCGGGCCCGCACCTACTTCCAGGCCTACGCGGCGGCCTGCGCGCTGCATTTCGCGGAGCAGGCGCTCGGCGAGATCCGGGCCGGCCGCACCAAGACCTGGGAGGCGTTCGAGGTCCCCGACGAGGGCATCGGATGCGGATTCACCGAAGCGGTCCGCGGGGTGCTGTCGCATCACATGGTGATTCGCGACGGCAAGATCGCCAACTATCACCCGTACCCGCCGACGCCCTGGAACGCGAACCCGCGCGACAGCTTCGGCACGCCGGGTCCCTACGAGGACGCGGTGCAAGGTCAGCCCATCTTCGAGGAGAACGACCGGGAGCACTTCAAGGGGATCGACATCATGCGCACCGTGCGCAGCTTCGATCCGTGCCTGCCGTGTGGCGTGCACATGTATCTGGGCGGTGGCAAGTCGCTGAACCTGCTGCACTCCCCCACCCAGACGCCCGTCACCGAGTGACGAGGACCCCGACCGTGAGGAGGGACATCGATGGGAGACGATCGTCCGGCGGCGCGCGACGACCATTGGCGGCACGCCGGCGACCGGATCGAAGACCTCCTCGACGCGAGCTCCGCGGGCGGGCCGATCGCCCGCGAGCGCGCCGAACAACTCGTCGGTGAACTCGTCGAGTTGTACGGCGCCGGGCTGCACCGGATCGTCGAATTGCTCGCCGACGACGCGGTGCAGCGGCTGGCCGCGGACGAACTGGTGGCCAGTCTGCTGATCGTGCACGGGCTGCACCCCGACGACGTCCCCACCCGGGTGCGCGCCGCGCTCGACAGCGTCCGCCCCTATCTCGGCTCCCACGGCGGCGACGTCAGCCTGGTCCGGGTCGAGGACGGTGTGGTGTGGCTGGAGCTCTCGGGCAGTTGCCGCGGCTGCCCGTCGTCCTCGGTGACCCTGGAACTGGCGGTCGAGGAAGCCGTCCGTGCCGCGGCGCCGGAGATCGAGCGCATCGAAGTCGTTGCCGCGCAGACCGATTCGACCGCGGCCGTGATTCCGGCCGAGTCCCTGTTCACCCGGGTGCACGCCGCGCCCGCCGCCGACTGGGTCGCGGTGCCCGAGCTGGCGGAACTGAGTCCGGGCGAGGTCGCCGGATACGAGGTCGCCGGGCAGGCCCTGCTGGCCTGCCGCGTCGGCGACAACCTGCTGGTGTACCGCGATGCCTGCCCGGCGTGCGGCGGCTCGCTCACCGGCGCGCAGCTGCATCGGCGGCCCGGGTATCCGGTCGGCGACGCCGTGCTGCGCTGCCCGTCCTGCCGGGCGCACTACGACGCCGTGCACGCCGGGGACCGGCTGGACGGCGAGGGCCACCTGGGGCCCCTGCCGGTGCTGCTGCGCGACGGCGTGCCCACCGTGGCGGTGCCCGCGCTGGAGCCCACCGCATGAGCGCCTCGTTCTCGGTGCTGCGCCGACTCGCGAACCGGCCCGATCCCGGACCGGCCGGTGAGCGCTGCGAGATGTGCGCCGAGCTCATCGGCGCGCCGCACCGCCATGTGGTCGATGTGGAGAGCCGCCACCTGCAATGTGTCTGTACCAGTTGCTATCTGCTGTTCACCGAGCCGGCGGCGGCGCTGCGCTACCGCGCGGTCCCGGACCGGTATCTGGCGTTCGGGCAGACCGCGATCACGGCCGCCGAGTGGGACACACTCGAGATTCCGGTCGGTCTGGCGTTCCTGTTCGCGAATTCCGCACAGGGCCGGACGGTCGCGTTCTATCCGGGCCCGGCCGGCGCGACCGAGTCGGAATTGCCGCCCGAGCACTGGCGGGACCTGCTGCGCAACCACCCCGAACTCGACGTGCTCGCCGACGATGTCGAAGCGCTGCTGATCCGGATGCCCGGCAGCGCCGGGCGCGAGAGCCCCGGCGACTGCCTGCTGCTGCCCATCGACACCTGCTACGAGTTCGTCGGTCGAATGCGGTTGCTGTGGAAGGGATTCGACGGCGGCTCCGAGGCCCGCCACTACATCGACGAGTTCTTCGCGACCATGAACGCCCGTGCGGTCGCCCGAGGTGGTGGGCGGCCGTGAGCCCCGCCTACTCGATCACCTTCGCGGTGCTCGACATCAAACCCGAGCCCTACGCCATCGGGCCGGCGCTGTCGGCGCGCGTCGGGATCGCGGCGCTCGGCGAGGAACCGGTGCACGCCATCGCCTTACGGGCCCAGGTCCGCATCGAACCCAATCGGCGCGCCTACACCGACGCCGAGGGCAGCGGGCTGCTCGATCTGTTCGGCACCCGCGACCGCTGGCACGACACCCAGCGAACGTTCCTGTGGATGCACACCACGACCACGGTGCCCGGTTTCGCCGGCGGCGCCGAGGTGGACCTGCCGCTGCCGTGCACCTACGACCTCGAGGTGACCGGATCGAAGTACCTGCACGCCCTGCGGGACGGGACGGTGCCGCTGTTGTTCCTGTTCAGCGGGACCGTGTTCTTCAAAGGGGCGTCGGGTTTCTCGGTGCAGCAGATCCCGTGGGATCGCGACGACCGCTTCGACATGCCCGTGTCGGTGTGGCGGCAACTGATGGACACCCACTACCCCGACACCGGCTGGGTGCGGATGCGGCGGGAGACCGTCGACGCCCTCACCGCCTACAAGTCCGGGCACGGCTTTCTCGACTACGACCAGGCGGTCACCGAACTGCTGTCGGCCCCGTCGCGGGAGCAATCGTGAGCGGGCACCAGCCCGGCGACGTCCGCGACCAGGCGCGCGCGGTCGCCGATGCCGTGCTGTACGAGGGCTACCTGCTGTACCCGTACCACGCCAACGCGCGAAAGAACCAGTCCCGCTGGCAATTCGGGGTCCTGGGTCCCGAGGGCGCGGACGCGGCGGGCTTCGGCGAGGAGTCCGCGCTCGCCGCGCAATTCCTGGTCGACGCCGGCCCCGCCGCGACCCTGCGCCTGACGGTCCGGTTCCTGCAACTGCAACGCCGCACCGTCGAGGACGTCACCGGGCAGACGGTGCCGGAACTGCGCGCGGGCGCGCGAGCCTGGACCGGCTGGGACGAGGCCGTCGAGCAGGAGATCGACTCGGGGCCGAGACCGTTGTCGGACACCACGTTCCGCATCGACATCGACGGCGGGGTGGACATCGAGGACTTCGCCGACGACGACGGCACCCCCTTCGGCAGCCTCGTGCGCACCCGCCGCACCCTGACCGGCCTGGCCCAGACCGTCGTCGAGCCGGCCGGCCGCTATCAGCGGATCAGTGTCACCGTCCGCAATCTCGGTGTCCCCGCGATCGACAAGGACGATGCCGTCACCCGATCCTTCCTCGGCGCGCACGTGCTCTGCGAGCTGCGCGACGGCGTCTTCCTCTCGCTCATCGACCCGCCAGAGGACGCCGTCGACGCGGCCGAGGCCTGCACCCAGCGCCGCTGCTTTCCCGTGCTCGCGGGTCCCGAGGGCACCGAGGACCTGCTGCTGATCTCACCGATCATTCTCTACGACCATCCCCGCATCGCCGAGCAGAGCGCCGGTCCGCTGTTCGATTCCACCGAGATCGACGAGATCCTGACGCTGCGCGTACTCACCCTCACCGACGAGGAGAAGGATCAGGCCCGGGCCACCGATCCGCGCGCCGCCGAACTGATCGACCGCTGCGAGGCCATGACACCTGAGAGCATGCGGGGACTGCACGGACTGCTGCGCGACGACAGCCTGCCGCGCGACGACAACAAGTTCCTGGACGCCGCACCGGGCTCGCCGCGCGTCCTGCCCGCCCTCGACCCGGACACCCCGTGGTGGGATCCGTTGTCCGACACCGCCGTCGACCCCGACTCCGACACCGTCGTGATCGGCGGCACGCCCGTCGCCCGGGGCAGCCGGGTGCGGTTGCACCCCTCCCGCCGAGCCGACGCGCAGGACCTGTTCTACGCGGGCCGCACCGCACGCGTCGCCTCGGTGCACGAGGACGTCGACGGGCAGCTCCACCTGGCGGTGGTCGTCGAGGACGATCCCGCCGCCGAGATGCACGAATGGTACGGCCGCTACCTGTATTTCGCGCCCGACGAAGTCGAACCGATCGAGAAAGGAATCCCGCCATGGAAATCGTAGGTGTGATCGCCGTCGTGCTCGTGGCCCTGGCAGCGCTGCTGGTGGCAGCGGTCGGCATCCGGTCGATACCGGATGTGCGCCGATACATACGAATCCGGCACATGTAGCGGGGTGAGTCCCACGACGAGAGTGCTGGTCGCCGGCATCGGCAACATCTTCCTCGGAGACGACGGGTTCGGCTCCGAGGTGGTGCGGCGCATGCCGGCGAGCACCGAACCCGAGGTGCGCGTGACCGATTACGGCATCCGCGGCCTGCACCTGGCCTACGACCTGCTCGACGGCTGGGACGCGCTGGTGCTCGTCGACGCGCTGCCCGACCGCGGCGCGCCCGGTCAGGTCGATGTGTTCCACGCCGATCCGGGTGGCGACGCCGCCGGTCTCGACGCGCACGCCATGCACCCCGACGCGGTCTTCGCCGTGGTGCGGGCGATGGGCGGGACCATTCCGCCGACGGTGATCGTGGGCTGCCAGATCAGCTCGGTCGCCGACCGCATCGGCCTGACCGACCCCGTGGCCGCCGCGGTCGACCCCGCGCTGGCCGCCGTCGAATCCGTGGTGACCGCGCTGCGGCACCCGCAGGAGGTGTGAACGATGTGCCTGGGCATCCCCGGCCGCGTCGTCGGACCGGTCGAGGGCTATCACGGTCAGATCGCGCTGGTCGACGTCTCCGGCGAGCAGCGGACCGTGAATGTCGGCCTGCTGGAGGACGATCCGGCCGGGCCCGGCGACTGGGTGATCATCCACATGGGCTTCGCGGTCGAGAAGACCGACGCGGCCGGGGCCGCCGCCGCGCTGGCGGGGCTACGGCTGATGGGGTCGGGTGAGGAGCCGTGACCGGGGCCCGGGTCCGGCGGCGGATCATCGTCGGCGGCGTGGTGCAGGGCGTCGGGTTCCGGCCCTTCGTGTACACCACGGCGGCCGAGCTGGCGCTGAGCGGATCGGTGTGCAACGACAGCGCGGGAGTGGTCATCGAGATCGAGGGCGCGGCCGACGGCGTGGACGCCTTCGTCGCGCGTCTGCGGGACCGCCCGCCGCCGCTGGCGGTCGTCGAGACCGTCGAGCAGACCGCGATCCCGCTCCGCGGCGGAACCGGATTCCACATCGCCGGCACCACCCGGGGCGAGGGGCGCACCCTCGCGTCGCCCGATGTCGCGATCTGCGCGGAATGCGCCGCCGAACTCCAGGATCCGGGCAACCGGCGCTACCGGCACCCGTTCATCACCTGCACCAACTGCGGCCCGCGGTTCACCATCATCGCCGCGCTGCCCTACGACCGCCCGCAGACCTCGATGGCCGGGTTCGCCATGTGCGAGACCTGCGCGCGCGAGTACGCCGATCCCGGCGACCGCCGCTTCCACGCGCAGCCCATCGCCTGCAACGAGTGCGGGCCGACCCTGACCTTCTCCGACCCCGAGGCCGCGGAGCCGTTGCGCGCGGCACGGAATATGCTGCGCGACGGCGGAATCCTGGCCGTCAAGGGCATCGGCGGCTATCACCTGGCCTGCGATGCCGCCGACAGTGCCGCGGTGACGGAGCTGCGGCGCCGGAAACGCCGGGGCGACAAGCCGTTCGCGGTCATGGTGCCCGATCTGGCGACCGCCGCGGCCATCGCCGAGGTGGATGCGACGGCCGCCGCCCTGCTCACCGGCCCGGCCCGTCCCATCGTGCTGCTGCCGCGCCGGACGTCCACGTCCGAGGACCCCGACGCGCCGCCGCTGCCCGTGGACGCGGTCGCGCCGCACAACCGCGATCTCGGAGTGATGATCGCCTACACGCCGCTGCATCTGCTGCTGTTCGGACTGCCCGGCGATGCCCCCGGCCCGCGCGTGCTGGTCATGACGTCGGGCAACCTCGGCGGAGAACCTATCTGCCACACCGACTCCGACGCCCGGGAACGACTGTCCGGGCTCGCCGACGCCGTCCTGTCCCACAATCGCCCGATCCTGGTGCCGTGCGACGACTCGGTGGTCAAGGTGGTCGACGGCGTCGAGGTGCCGTTCCGGCGCTCGCGCGGCTACGCGCCGCTGCCGCTCGCGCTGCCGATGCCCGCCGCGCCGACCCTCGCCGTGGGCGCGGACCTCAAGAACACCTGCGCCGTCGCCGACGGCCGCTACGCCTGGCTGAGCCAGCACATCGGCGACATGGACGACGTCGCGACCCTGCGCGCCTTCACCTCCGCCGAAAGGCATCTGGAGAAACTCACCGGCGTCGCCCCGCAGCAACTGGCCGCCGACGCTCATCCCCGCTACCGGTCCACCGCCTGGGCCGCCGAACACGCGGGCCCCCGGCCGATCCGGCTGGTGCAGCACCATCACGCGCACGTGGCGGCCGTCATGGGTGAGCACGGCCTGGACGCGAGCGCGACCGTGCTCGGATTCGCCTTCGACGGCACCGGTTACGGGCCCGATCGCGCCATCTGGGGCGGGGAGGTGCTCGCCGCGAGCTACAAGGGGTTCCGGCGTCTGGCGCACCTGCGCTACGTGCCGCTGGCGGGCGGCGACCTCAGCGTGCAGCGGCCGTATCGAATGGCGCTGGCGCACTTGCGGTCCGCGAACCTCGGCTGGTCGCCGGATCTGCCGTGCGTGCGCGCCTGCCCGCCGCGCGAGCGGCAGGTGCTGGCGCATCAGCTCGACACCGGGCTGGGCTGTGTGCCCACCTCCAGCATGGGCCGGTTGTTCGATGCCGTCGCCTCGCTGTGCGGGGTGCGGCACGAGGTCGACTACGAGGCGCAGGCCGCTATCGAGTGGGAAGGCCTGTCCCGTGACGCCGACCCGGGCGAGGTCGCCTATCGGTTCGCCCTGCCCGGCAACCCCGTCGACGAGACGGCCGCCATCGATCCGGCGCCCGTGCTCGCCGCGGTGATCGCCGATGTGCGCGGCGGAGAGCCCGCCGGTGTCGTCGGCGCGCGGTTCCACGCGGGCGTCGCGCGTCTGGTGCTGGATCTGGCGTTACGCTACGGCGATCCGGAGCAACCGGTCGCATTGTCCGGCGGCGTGTTCCAGAACGCGCTGCTGCTCACGACCGTGCTGCGGCTGCTGCGCGAGCACGATTTCCATGTCCTCACCCACCATCGCGTGCCACCCAACGACGGTGGGATCGCGTTCGGCCAGTTACTCGCCGTCGCGGCGAGCTGAGCGGAAGGAGAACAGCGATGTGCCTGGCAGTCCCCGGCAAAGTACTCAGCGTCCACGAGCGGGACGGCACGCGGATGTCGGTGGTCGACTTCGGCGGCGTCCAGAAGGACGTCTGCCTGCAGTACATCCCGGACATCGCCGTCGGCGACTACGTGATCGTGCACGTCGGCTTCGCCATCCAGCGGCTCGACGAGGAGTCGGCCATGCAGACGCTCGCCGAGTTCGAACACCTCGGCGTGCTGAAGGAGGAATTCGGCGACGGATTCGCGATCGCCGCAGCCCAGGCCGGAGTGGCCAACCCGGAAACCACCCCGACCGCCGATCCGGAGGTGACACCATGAAATACCTCGACGAATTCAGTAATCCGGAACTGGCGAAGCTGCTGCTGGATCGGATCCGCTCCACCACCACGCGGCGCTGGTCGATCATGGAAGTCTGTGGCGGGCAGACGCATTCGATCATCCGCCACGGCATCGACCAATTGCTGCCGGACCAGATCGAGATGATCCACGGCCCCGGCTGCCCGGTCTGCGTGACCCCGCTGGAGTTGATCGACAAGGCGCTGGCCATCGCCGCCCAGCCGAATGTCATCTTCTGCTCGTTCGGCGACATGCTGCGCGTGCCGGGCAGTTCCAAGGATCTGTTCCGGATCAAGAGCGAGGGCGGCGACGTCCGCGTCGTCTACTCACCGCTCGACGCGCTCGAACTCGCCCGCGCCAACCCCGACCGCCAGGTCGTGTTCTTCGGCATCGGGTTCGAGACCACCGCCCCGGCCAACGCCATGACCGTCTACCAGGCGCAGAAGCTCGGCGTGCGCAACTTCTCGCTGCTCGTCTCGCATGTGCTGGTGCCCCCGGCGATCGCCGCCATCATGGAATCGCCGAGCTGCCGGGTCCAGGCCTTCCTGGCCGCCGGGCACGTGTGCACAGTGATGGGCACCGCCGAATATCCGCCGCTGGCCGAGAAGTACCGGGTTCCGGTGGTGGTCACCGGATTCGAGCCGCTCGACATTCTCGAGGGCATCCGGCGCACCGTGGACCAGCTCGAACACGGCCGCCACGAGGTGGAGAACGCCTACCGGCGCGCGGTCACCGCCGAGGGCAATCCGGCCGCCAAGGCCATGCTCGAGGACGTCTTCGAGATCACCGACCGCGGCTGGCGCGGCATCGGGGTGATCCCGCAGAGCGGCTGGCGGCTCTCGCCGCGCTACCGCGAGTTCGACGCCGAACACCGGTTCGCGGTCAGCGATCTGCACACCGAGGAGTCGCCGATCTGCCGGTCGGGCGAGGTGCTGCAGGGCCTGATCAAACCGCACGAGTGCGCGGCCTTCGGCAAGGAGTGCACACCGCGTAATCCGCTCGGCGCCACCATGGTGTCCTCCGAGGGCGCCTGCGCGGCCTACTACCTGTACCGGCGGCTGGACCTGCCCGCGGAGGTGGCTCATGCCTGACGTGGTCGGAACCGGCAATGGCGCCGTCGATTTCGAGAACTGGGTGTGCCCGATGCCGTTGCGGGACTCACCCACCATCGTGATGGGGCACGGTGGTGGCGGCGCGATGTCCGGCGAGCTGATCGAGCATCTGTTCCTGCCCGCGTTCGGGGCGGCGGCGCAGGCCGGGCTCGGCGACTCGGCGGTCGTGACGGTCGGCGAGACCCGGCTGGCGTTCAGCACCGACTCGTTCGTGGTGAAGCCGTTGACGTTTCCCGGCGGATCCATCGGTGATCTGGCCGTCAACGGCACGGTCAACGATCTGGCGATGTCGGGGGCGCGGCCGCTGGTCCTGTCGACGGCGTTCATCCTCGAAGAAGGCACGCCGCTGGTGCGGATCGCGGAAGTGGCCTCCGCCATGGGCACCGCGGCGCTGGGGGCCGGGGTCGCGCTCGTCACCGGCGACACCAAGGTCGTCGACGCCGGCCACGGGGACGGCATCTACGTCAATACCGCGGGCATCGGCGTGCTCGATCCCGGCGTCGACATCCGGCCCGAACTCGCCGCGCCCGGCGATGTGGTGATGGTCAGCGGGGAGATCGGATTGCACGGTGTCGCGGTATTGTCCTGCCGCGAGGGACTCGAATTCGGGACCACCGTGTGCAGCGACACCGCTCCCCTGCACGGTCTGGTCGCGGCGATGCTGGCCACCGGCGCGACCGTGCACACCATGCGCGACCCGACGCGCGGCGGACTGGCCGCCAGCTTGAACGAGATCGCGCGCGCCGCGGGCGTGGGAATCGCGTTGGACGAGAACACGATTCCGATCCCGCCCGGGGTCCGCGACGCGTGCGGGCTGCTCGGCCTGGACCCGCTGTACGTGGCCAACGAGGGCAAGCTGGTGGCCTTCGTGCCCGCCGCGGACGCGGATCGAGTGCTCGCCGCCCTGCGCGCCCACCCGCTCGGGGTGCACGCCGCGATCATCGGCCGCTGTGTGGCCGAGCATCCCGGCATGGTGACCGCGCACACCGCGCTCGGCGGTACGCGAGTCGTCGATCTGCCCGCCGGAGAACAGCTTCCCCGCATCTGCTGACCGCGCCACCCCACCCACGGAGGCCCGCCATCACCGTCCCCCGCCCGGATGCCACGCTCTCCCGGCCGCCCGATCCGGCGGCCGGGGAGCTGATGTTCGCGCGCTACGCCTACGCCCCGAACGCGCTGGGCTACTGCGGACCACCCGATACGACGGCGCTGCGCGACGGATCACCCGCGCTCATCCGGGCCGCCGCCCGGCGCTTCACCGGCGCCTGGCCCTACCTGCGGGTCATGTCCGCCATGACCGGCATCGCCGACCCCCTCGACCTGCGTCTGGTCGAATCCTATTGGCACGGCGGCGGAATCGGCTCGACCCTCGACACGGACGCCTTCTACGACGCACTGCTGGCCATCCTGGGCCCGGCCGCAGGCCACTACTGGAGTCACCTGACCCCGCGGCTCGCCCCCGAGGCCGCCCCCAACCACTGCTTCCACGTCTTCGGCGTCTACCCGTGGAGCCGGATGCTCGCGACCGCGGCCGCCCCCACCGCCCTGGACATCCTCGACAAGTGCCGCATCACCCCGGCTCTCGTGGTGGCCCGTGACGGCTCCCGGGTCCGGCTGGAGGCTCGCGGCCTGACCTGGGACGGCCACCACCTCGACCTGGGCCCACCCGCCGCACGAACCGTGACCCTCGCTCTCGACGGCCGCCTGACGATGGACCCGCGACACGGGGATCTCGTCGCGCTCCACTGGGATCGAGTGACCGCGCCCCTGAACGGGACTCGCGCCGCGGACCTGAACGACAGCACCCTCCGACAGCTGGCCGCGACCAACCATCGCCTCGACATCGACAAGTAGCCGGGTCGGTGCCGCCGACCGTTTTCGAAACATCCGGGAGCAATACGACAATGGGAGAATCAGTGGTGTACTTCAAGCGATCCGCCACCGTCATCAGCTGCGTGATGGCCGGGGCGGCGCTTTCCCAGGCCGCTGCATTGTCGGACCCTCCCGGATGGATCGGAACCGGCTCGTCCCAGGGACCGGGCGTCGGTTCGGCGCAGCCGCCTGCTTCCGATCCGCAGAGCGATGCGGCGCGATCCGGTGTACTCGAACTCGTGAACGGCGAACGCGCGCAGCATGGATGCGGCGCACTACGGCCCGACGCGCGTCTGCAGAACGCGGCACAGCGCCACACCGACGACATGGCCGATCGCGTCTACTTCGATCATCGCGACCCCGACGGGTGGATGCCGAACCAGCGAGTCGTGGCCGCAGGCTATCTGTGGCGCACCGTCGGCGAGAACATCGCCCGGGGCCAGGTCGACGCCGCCGAGGTGATGGCCGAGTGGATGTCGAGCCCCGGCCACCGCGCCAATATCCTCAATTGCGCCTACACCGATATCGGCGTGGGAGTCCACTTCGGCGCCGATGGACCGTTGTGGACACAGAATTTCGGCGCGCCGCTCCTATGATCCGCGAACAGTCCTCGGCGACACCGACGAACGCGGGCGGCTGATGGCGTCGATGCGGGCGTGGCGGGTGACGCATCCGGGTCCGATCGACGGGGAGCCCCTGTCGTCGGAACGCGTCGACGTGCCCGAGCCCGGGCCGGGCGAACTGCTCGTCCGGGTGCTCGCCTGCGGGGTCTGCCGCACCGACCTGCATGTCACCGAGGGCGACCTGGCGGTCCACCGGCCCCACGTGGTGCCCGGCCACCAGGTGGTCGGGACGGTGACCGCGCTCGGCCCGGACACCGGGTCCGAGTTCGCCGTCGATGACCGGGTCGGCATCGCCTGGTTGCGGCACACCTGCGGCGCGTGCCGGTTCTGCCGCCGCGGCGACGAGAACCTGTGCCCGCGTTCGCGATACACCGGCTGGGATGCCGACGGCGGCTACGCCGAGTACGCGGTGGTTCCGGCCGACTACGCCTTGCCGCTGCCCTCGGGCTACGGCGATATCGAGCTCGCGCCCCTGCTGTGCGCGGGGATCATCGGCTATCGGGCGCTGCGGCGCGCCGCGCTGCCGCCGGGCGGGCGGCTGGGGATCTACGGGTTCGGCGGCAGCGCGCACCTCGCGGTGCAGGTGGCACTCGCCCAGGGCGCGCAGGTGCACGTCATGACCCGCGACTTCGCCGGCCAGCGCCTCGCCCGGGAACTCGGTGCCGCGTCGGCGCAAGGGGCGGTGGAACCGCCTCCGGAACAGCTGGATTCGGCGATCCTCTTCGCACCGGTCGGCGAGCTGGTGTTGCCCGCGTTGGAGGCCCTGGATCGCGGCGGCGTCCTGTCCATCGCGGGTATCCACCTCACCGACATCCCGGCGCTGAACTATCAGCGACATCTGTTCCAGGAACGCGAGATCCGCTCGGTCACCGCGAACACTCGCGCGGATGCGCGCGAGTTCCTGACCTTCGCGGGCGCGCATCACCTCGAGGTCATCGCGCACCCGTACCCGCTCGCGGAAGCCGATCGCGCACTGCGGGATCTGGCGCACGGGCGGTTCGCGGGCGCGGCCGTCCTGGTTCCCTGAACCGGCGCGTTTGCTGCCACACTGCACGGGTGACCCTGTTGCGCCGCGTCATTCGCGTCCTGTCGGCCTTCCTGCTGGTGACAGCCGTCGGCACCACGGGGTACCGGTTACTGGGGTTCGGGTACCTCGACGCGCTGTATCAGACCGTCACCACGATCACGACGGTCGGTTTCCGCGAGGTCCATCCGCTCGGTCCGGTCGGCCAGGTATTCACCATGGCGCTCATCCTGTTCGGCGCGGGCACCGTGTTCTATATGTTCGGTGTCCTGCTCGAGGCACTCATCGAAGGTCATGTACACCAACATCTGGAACGGCGGCGCATGAACAACCGGATCGAACGACTGCGCGGACACGTCATCGTGTGCGGCTGGGGCCGCGTCGGGCATTCGACAGCGCAATACCTCAGCGGTCTCGGCAAGGAGATCGTGGTGGTGGATCGTGACCCGCAACGCCTGGAGAACCTCGAATTCCCCTACATCCTGGGCGATGTCACCGACGACGCCGTCCTCGAGGCCGCGGGCATCGGGCACGCCCAGGCCCTCATCGCCGCCTTGGACAGCGACGCCGACAACGTCTACGTCACCCTGTCGAGCCGGGCCCTGCGCGGCGATCTCATCATCATCGCCCGCGCCCGCACCGAGAGCTCCAAATCCAAACTGCTGCGCGCCGGCGCCAACCGCGCGGTCAACCCGCAGCTCATCGGCGGCCGGCGCATGGCCGCCTTCGCCCTGCAACCGAATGTCGCCGAATTCCTCGATGTGGTCATGCACGACGAGAATCTCGAATTCCGTATCGAGGAAATCGAGATCGGCCCCGACTCGCCGCTGCTGGACCGCACCGTCGCCGATGCCGTGCCCCGCCACGCCGGCAGCGCGCTCGTCCTGGCGGTCCGCACCGACGACGGCCGATTCCTGGCGAACCCCGACGGCGACACCCGGCTCCGGACCGGAACCGTTCTCATCGCGCTCGGCACCCAGCCGCAACTGGATTCGATCCGCGCCGTCACATGTCGGCGGTATGCCGTCTGACACCATCGATCTCACGCGGGCCCGAGCCGGCCGCGCGGCTCACCGATCCGCCGGTCCGCGTCACGCGCCGCGCGTGATGACGATCGGGCACTCGACACTGTGCAGCAGGGCGTTGCTGGTGGAGCCCAGCAGCATGCCGGTGAAGCCACCGCGGCCGTGGCTGCCGACGACCACCAGCTGCGCGTGCTCGGATTCGTGCACCAGGGATCGAACCGGCCTGTCCTTCACCAGGATTCGCCGAATCGGCACATCGGGGTAGCGTTCGGCGTATCCGGCCATCTCGGCGGCGAAGGTCGCGTGCTCGTGCTCCTCCTGGAGCTCCCAGCCGGGGATCGGCATATCGGGTCCGCTGACGTCGGTCCAGGCGTGCAGGGCCGTCACGCCGGTCTTGCGCAGTGACGCCTCCTCGAACGCGAGCTCCAGCGCGGGGACGCTGTTCGCGGTGCCGTCCACGCCGACCAGCACCGGCTGGCGGGCCGAGACCGGGTCCGCGGCGGCGGTCGCGTGGATCACGGCGACCGGGCAGTGCGCGTGGTGGGTCACCGCGGAGGTGACCGATCCGAGCAACCCGCGGCGCAACGCGCCCAGCCCGCGGCTGCCGAGCACCACCATCCGGGCGTGGCGCGACAGCTCGATCAGGTGCGGGATGATCGGCTCGGCGGTGACCTCCGACGACATCGGGACGCCCTCGCCGGACAGCGTCTCGGACGCGATCCGGGTCGCCTCACCCACGATCCGCTCGCCCTCCAACTCCAGGCCCGCCATGGCCGAGGCGTCGAGCGCCGCGGTCGGCGGGAGCCCGGCCGCCGCGCCGAGCGAGGTGACGATCCGCAGCGGGCACCCGTGACGGGCCGCGTCGAGCGCCGCCCATGCCACGGCCTGATACGAGACGGCCGATCCGTCCACCGCGACGACGATCGCGGGATTGGGATCCGCCTGCGGGACGCTGTTCTCGGTCATGTTCGACTCCCCTGTTCCGATACCTTCGCCGTTGTTCTCCGACCGGTTTCACCGGGCCCACGGGCCACCATCGAAGGGGCCCGCGCCGCCTGTCCGGGCAATACCCACGCCCGCTCGTCCCAAGCCCCACTCCGCGCGCTCCACGCCGGGCCACCCAGGTGACGAACGTCCCTGATCAGCGGGCGGAAAGCCCGTATGTTCCGCGTCGGCGGGCGAGAACACTCGGAGCATGACCACGATGAACGCCATCCCGCGCGCCGTCCCCGACCATCGCACCCTGCTGTCGGCGATGCGCCTGGCGTCGCGCGCGCCCTCGGTGCACAACACCCAGCCCTGGCGGTGGCGCTTCGACGGCGAGCGCCTGCGCCTGCACACCGACCCGGACCGGGTGCTCGCCGCCGCGGACCCGCAGGGCCGGCAGCAGGTGATCAGCTGCGGCGCCATGCTGCACCACGTCCGCACCGCCTTCGGCGCGTGGGGCTGGCACACCGACACCACACGCTTGCCCGACCCGTCCGATCCGGGCCGGCTCGCCGAGATCGGCTTCCGGCCCTGGCCGGATCCCCCGGCCGGACTGGTCGCGCGAGCGGGGGCCATCGATCATCGCCGCACCGACCGCCTGCCCATGGACCCGCCCGCGCACTGGGAGGACATCGCTCCCCGGCTGCGCATGCTGGCGTCCCCGCACTACGTCGACGTCGACGTGCTCGACGAATCGGTGCGGCCCCGACTGACCGCGGTCTCCGAGCAGGCGGCGGCCCTGCGCCGGCACGACCAGATGTATCAGGCCGAAATCGGCTGGTGGTCAGGACATTCCGGATTCCCCGAGGGGGTCCCCGCCGATGCGCTGATCTCCGACGCGGAACGCGCTCGGGTCCGGGTGGGCCGGGACTTCCCGTCCGTTCCGCACTCCGCCCGCCGCCCCGCCCTCGAGGATCACGCCCGGCTGGTCGTTCTCAGCACCCCCGACGATTCGGCCGCGGGCTGGCTGGCGACCGGCGAGGCCCTCTCCGCGATCCTGCTCGAATGCACCGTGGCCGGACTGGCGACCTGCGCCCTCACCCACATCACCGAATTGCCCACGGGGCGCAACATTCTCACCGGATTCCTGTCCCGGCCGGGCAAGCCCCAGCTGGTGATTCGCATCGGAACGGCCCCGGCCGACGAGCCCGAACACCCGCCGACGCCACGCCGCTCCCTGACCGACACCCTCACCCTCGACCGACACTGACCGGCATGCCGAGCCGGAGGAAACCGGCGACGGCGAGGAAGGCGCGGGCCGTGGTCAAGGGCATCAGCCTGTCGGGACATCCAGTCCGGCAACGATTCCCAGATCTCCGTCATAGCGCCGGTAGAGCAGGCGGCCGCGCCGGTCGGACGGATCGGTGAAGAACAGGAACGGCAGTCCGTGACCGCACAGCCGCGCGGTCGCCTCGGCCTCGGTGAGATCCCTGGTCGGGCGGGAATTCAGGGTGAGCGGCCGCCAGGCCGCGGACGCCGGCGGCCGCATCCGGCGCTGGCGCGCCATCCGCACCCCCACCGGCCCGGCCCAGTACACGACCGAGTCCTCGCCGGTCTCGGCATCGGTGAACAGATGCGCGTCGAAGTCCAGGGCATCCATGGCCGCGACCGCGGTGACCGGATCCAGCACCTCGAGGCGGCAGGACTTCCGCCGGGCGATGGGACGCGCCTCGCTCACCGTCGCCAGCAGCGCGCGCCCCGGGTCGGGAGTCCAGCGCGGGTCGGAATTTCCGGTGAGCCGGTCGAGTTGGCGGTCGAGCCGCTCGGCGGCGAAGGTCAGCGCGAAGCCGCCGGGGCCCTCGGCCTGCACGCGTATCTCGGTGCCCGCGAACCGCGCGTTCACCTGCGCGACGGTCGAACCGCCGAAACTTCCACTCCTGGTGAGCCGGACGCTCGCGGGCGACTCGATATGGTGTCGCCGCAACACACCCCGGATCATCCGATCGGCCCGGTTCTTCTCCGTGGCGGTGATCGGGCCACGCGCCATCACCGCGACCCCTGGACCAGCCGCCGCCGCCCGTTGCGTATTCATCGATGACGCCCCTGTTCCCTACCACTTGCGCCGAATCCCAACGCCCCCATGCCACCATCCGGCGATCACCCCGGAACAGGGTCCAAGGTCCCCCCGCGAGTCACTTCCCTTCGATCTCGGTGGCCGGGTCCGGCCAGCGCCAGTCCGCGATCTCGGGCGGGTCGATGCCGTACCGGCGGGCGTAGAGGTCGGCGGCGTCGCCCCGCTCGATCAGCCATTCGGTCAGCGGCGCGCATTGTTCGGCCAGGCGGGGCACCTCGGCGAGGGCGGCTGCCGCGAGGGTGAAACGGTCGATGCCGTTCATCGCGCACATGCTGAACGGTGTTGTGGTGGTGCCGTTGTCGGTGAAGCCGTGGACGTGCATGCGGTCGTGGCCCGGGCGGCGGTAGGCGATGCGATGAATGAGCCAGGGGTAGCCGTGGAAGGCGAAGATCACCGGCGCGTCGGTGAAGACGGCGCGGTAGTCGTCGTCGGAGATGCCGTGCGGGTGGCGGTCCGGCGGGAACAGGCGCGCCAGGTCCACCACATTGACCACGCGGACCGCGAGGTCCGGCACCAGGTCCCGCAGCAGCGCCGCCGCGGCGAGGGTCTCCTGGGTGGGGACGTCGCCGGCACAGGCGAGCACGACCTCGGCCGGGCGATCGGAATCGGTGCCGGCCCAACGCCACACGCCCAGTCCGCGTTCGCAATGCAGCCGAGCCGCGGTGTCGTCGAGGTATTGCAGCGCGGGCTGCTTGCCCGCGACGACGACATTGACCCGGCCCCGGCTCCGCAGGCAGTGGTCGAACACGTGCAGCAGGCAGTTGGCGTCCGGCGGCAGGTACACCCGGCTGACCTCGGGGCGTTTACTGAGGACGTGATCGATGAAGCCGGGGTCCTGATGGGAGGCCCCATTGTGGTCCTGCCGCCACACGTGCGAGGTGATCAGGTAGTTGAGGCTGGGAATCGGCTCGCGCCAGGCGAATTCGGCCGCCATGCGCAGCCATTTGGCATGCTGCACCACCATCGAGTCGATGACGTGCGCGAACGCCTCGTAGGTGGAGAAGACCCCGTGGCGGCCGGTGAGCAGGTACCCCTCGAGCCAGCCCTGGCACAGGTGTTCCGACAGCACCTCGAAGACGCGGCCGTCCGGGGACAACCGGTCGTCGCCCACCAGACGCCGCCCGCGCCAGCGCCGTCCGGTGACTTCGAGGATGGCGTCGAGTCGGTTGGAGGTGTGCTCGTCCGGGGAGAAGAACAGCAGATTGCGGGGATTCTCGACCAGCGCGTCCCGCAGATAGCGGCCGAGCACACGCGTCGACTCCGCCGATTCGGTTCCCGGCGTGGCGAATCCGACGCTGTAGTCGGCCGGGGACGGCAGCCGCAGATCGACGCTGTCGTGGCCGTGCGCGGCGCGGTTCGCGCTCATGCGCAGCCGTCCCGGGTGCAGGCCCGCGATCCGGTCCACCGGATGGCCGTCGGCGTCGAAGAGTTCCTCGGGGCGGTACGAGCGCAGCCAGTCCTCCAGTTGCGCCAGGTGTTCCGGGTTCTCCCGGACTCCGGCCAGTGGGACCTGGTGGGCCCGGAAGGTGCCCTCGACGGGGACGCCGTCGACCGTCGCCGGGCCGGTCCAGCCCTTCGGGGTGCGCAGCACGATCATCGGGCGGCACGGGTCGCGCGGCCCGAGCCCGCGTGCGGCGTCGTCGCGGATCTCGCGGATTCGTTCCATCGCCTCGTCGAGCACGATCGCGTACCGGTCGTGGACCTCGGCCGGATCGGAGCCCTCCACGTGCATGGGCTCCCAGCCCTGCGCGGTGAGCATGGCGTCCAGTTCGCTGCGCGACATGCGTGCCAGCAGAGTCGGATTCGCGATCTTGTAGCCATTGAGGTGCAGGATCGGCAGCACGGTCCCGTCGGTGACGCGATCCAGGAACAGTGATCCGTGCCAGCTGGCGGCCAGCGCGGCGGTCTCGGCCTCGCCGTCGCCGATCACGCAGGCCACCACCAGATTCGGTTGATCCAGGGCCGCACCGGTGGCGTGGGCGAGCGAGTAGCCCAGTTCCCCGCCCTCGTGGATGGAGCCCGGCAGGTGCGGCGAGGCATGACTGGGCACCCCGCCCGGGAACGAGAACTGCCGGAACAGTTCCCGCATCCCGGCCAGGTTCTGCCCCACCTCCGGATGCCGCGCCGAATAGGTGCCCTCGAGCCAGGTCGCGGCGGTGAGGGCCGCCGCGCCGTGCCCCGGGCCGAGGACGAACAGCATCTCCTGCCCGGTGCGCATGATGACGCGATTGAGGTGGGCGTAGGTCAGGGTCACCCCGGGCACGGTGCCCCAGTGCCCGATCAGCCGCCGCTTGATGTGTTCGGGCCGTAGCCTTTCCGACAACAGCGGGTTGTCCGTGAGATAGATCTGACCGGCGGCCAGGTAGTTCGCCGCCCGCCACCACGCGTCGAGATCGACCAGGTCGTCCCGGACCGCGGCGCCCGCGGCGGGCATGGTCCGCGTCATCGCTTCGCCTCCGTATCCTCGGCGTGCACCACCATCACCGGGCAGTGCGCGCGCTGAACCAGGCTGTGCGCGGTGGATCCGAGCAGCAGGCCCACGAATCCGCCACGGCCCCGATTGCCGACCACGACCAGTTGCGCGGTCTTCGACAGTTCCCGCAGCCGGTCGGCGGGCCCGGCCAGACACACCTCGCGGGTCACCGCGACATCGGGGTACTTCTCCTGCCAGCCCGCCAGCCGCTCGGCCAGCACCGCCGTTTCGACGCCCTCCAGATCACCGGTCACCGCGAGCATCGCCTCGCCCGCGAATTGTCCGGTGTCCCAATCACTCCAGGCGTGCACGGCGACCAGGCCCGTGCCCCGCTCGGAGGCCTCGGCGAACGCGGCGCCGAGGGCGGCATCGCCGATCCGGCTGCCGTCCACCCCGACCACCACCGGACCGGAGCCACGGACCGCGTCGCCGAGTTCGGGATCGGGCCGCACCACGACGACCGGGCCGCGCGCGTGGCTGGTCACCGCGAACAGGGTGGACCCCAGGTGCGCGAGTGTTCCCGCGGTGCCGGACGCCCCGATCACCACCGCGAACGCGTCGGCACTGTGGTCGATCAGCAGTTGCGCGGCGGTGTCGCCCGCCATCGACGACGAGACCGGGACCCGCGGGTCGTACTCGCCCGCGGCGATCACCGCGCGCACGAGCAGCGCCTTGCCCGCGGCTTCCACACTGTCGATCAGCGGCTGCGTCACGACCGCGTACGCGCCGATGCCGCCGGTGAGGCCCACCAGGTCCAGCCCGTGGACGATGTGCAGGCGGCGGCCGTGCCGGGCGGCGTACTCGGTCGCCCAGCGCAGGGCCCGTGCCGCGCCCGGCGATTCGTCCACGCCGACGACGACGGGCGCCGTGGCCAGGCGATGCGGATCGTCGTAGTGCTGCTGTGCCATCGTGACCTCCTGGGTGAGGTGGATCCGTCGGCGCCCGGACCGGGCCCGTCTCCCCCACGGTAGGAACATGGCGGCCCCGCTGACTGCGGGCGATCGTCCTCGAACCAGGGACCAAAGGCCCTGCTGCCCGCCGCGTCCCGCAACGAGGCTGATCACCATGGCTTCCATCTCCTCGCACGCCGTGGCGACCGTGACCCTGGTCCTCGGTTCGCTCATGGTCGTCGCGATCCCGGCGGCCACCGATTACCTCTCCTACTGGGCGCGGCTCTACGGCGCGGTGCTGGTCTACCTCGCGTTCGTGGAATACCTGGCGGTCGCGATCGGGCTGGTCCGATGGGGCGTAGGTCACTTGCGGTCCCGATCGAACGAGGACCAACGGCCCCTGCGGCCGTGACCTCCCGCGTCCTAGCGTGAGTTCATGAGTCCACTACCCAGCGGCGACACGATCGAGCAGGCCGTCCGGCTGTCCGGTCGAGCGCCCTCGCTGCACAACAGCCAGCCGTGGCACTGGGTCTTCGACGGCGCCGCCCTGCACCTGTATTCGGTGCGCGAGCGCCTGCTGCCCGCCACCGACGCCTCCGGACGGCAACTGCTGATCAGCTGCGGTCTCGCCCTGGGTCACCTGCGGGCCGCGCTCGCGGCGACCGGGTGGCAGACCCGGGTCGCCTACTTCCCCGATCCCACCCGCCACGATCACCTGGCGACGGTCACCTTCGAGCCGGCGCGCATCGTCACCGACGCCGACCTGGATCGTGCGGCCGCCATCGAGATCCGGCACACCGACCGGCTCCCGTTCACCGCCCCGGAGAACTGGCGGGACTTCGAACCCGTCCTGCCGGTCCTGGTGGATCCGCATGACGCCGTCGTCACCGTCCTGCCGCCGGAGGCCCGCACCGAGCTGGCGCGGGCCTCGCGGCTCACCGCGGCCATCCGCCGCTACGACTCCGGCTATCAGGCCGAATTGCAGTGGTGGGCAGGGCATTCGCTGGCAGCCGAGGGCATTCCCCCGACGGCCCGGGTGTCCGCCGAGGAGCGGGCGCGCGTCGAGGTGCACCGGGTCCTGCCCGCCGTCGACGGCGAACCCCGTCGCCCCGAGATCGACGAGGACCGTGCCATCGTGGTCGTGCTGTCCGGCCGCGACGACTCCATCGGGCTGGTGCGCGGCGGCGAGGCGCTGTCGACGATCCTGCTCGAATGCACGGTCGCGGGCTACGCCACCTGCCCGCTGACCCATGTCACCGAGGTGCCGCGCGCTCGCGCCATGATCCGGGAGCTCACCGGCCTCGACCAGCCGCCCCAGGTGCTGATCCGCATCGGCGGCGTGCCCGCTCCGGAACGGCGGCAGCCCCGCACGCCACGGCTGCCGCTGGCGCGGATCCTGGACGTCACCGCGGAATCTGCGAGCTATCGTCGACAGTGACACCCGAAGGAGCTGAGAACCGGTCATGATCACCGTCTTTCTCGTGGACGACCACGAGATCGTCCGCCGCGGGCTCGTCGATCTGCTCGACAGCGACCCGGACCTCACCGTCGTCGGCGAGGCGGCCGACGCCGCCCAGGCGCTGGCCCGGATCCCCGCTCTGCAGCCCGACGTCGCGGTCCTCGACGTGCGGCTGCCCGACGGCAACGGGATCGAACTGTGCCGGGATCTGCTGTCCCGCCTGGACACCCTGCGCTGCCTCATCCTCACCTCGTTCACCGACGAACAGGCCATGATGGACGCCATCCTGGCCGGGGCCAGCGGCTACGTCGTGAAGGACATCAAGGGGATGGAACTGGCCAAGGCGATCAAGGAGATCGGGGCCGGCCGCTCACTGCTGGACAACCGGGCGGCCGCCGCGCTCATGGACCGCTTGCGCCGCAGCACCCAGGCCGACGGCCCGTTGGCGGGGCTCACCGAGCAGGAGCGCAAACTCCTCGATCTGCTCGGCGACGGGCTCACCAACCGGCAGATCGCGGAACGCATGTTCCTCGCCGAGAAGACGGTCAAGAACTACGTGTCCCGGCTGCTCGCCAAACTGGGGATGGAACGCCGGACCCAGGCCGCCGTCTACGCCTCGAAGCTGCGCGGTGACCATCCCCGTCCGCTGTAGACGTCCTCCGAAACGCCGGTGGCGCTCGGGTTATCCCGCCTTCTTCGCCACCAGCCGCACCCCGGTCACCAGGGTCGGCTCGATGGCGACGATCGAGTCCATCACCCCGTCCACCCACGGGTGCAGCAGGGCCTCGTAGCGCGCGACGCGTTCCGGATCGGTCACCGTGCGGGCGATGCCCGTCACCACCACCGACCACCCCAGCTGGGCGACCGGATCGATGTCGTCGGCCTCGTAGGCGACCACCACATTCGCGTCGGCGCGCACCGTCGAGGTCAGCCGTGAGGTGAGCCGGGTCCGCACGACGACGATCTCGCCCTCGTCGACCAGATGATTCACCGGCCGGACGGCGGGCAACGCGTCACGGGTGAAGACGACGCGCCCGATCGGCACGCTCGCCAGCAGACGCAGCGCCTCCTCGCGGCCCATGGCCACGGTGGCGCGGGTTTCGTGGACGCGCATGAAACTGACAACACCTTTCCTACCGGTCTCCCCGCCTGATGCGTTTCCCCTGACCAATGTCAGCATCGCGACACGCGGTACCCACAGGGCCGAAGGTCCCGTCTCGGACGTCCTTCCGGCACCCGCGCTCGCCTTGGGCCCACACCGCCGGGACCTTCTCCTCTGTGGCCCGGCCGCTTCCGTGCGCAGGCTGGTGGGACGAACTATTCGGAGGAGGCCGCGATGGAATACCGGGTCAACGTGTGCGAGACGCCACCGCAGGCGGTCCTCCGGATGCCGTTGGAGATCCGTCCGAACCTGTTGAGCGAGGGCATCATCGGCGGCATGGGCCGGCTCACCGAGGTCGCGGAGAAGGCGGGCCTCACCGCGAACGGCGCACCGACCATCACCTTCCATCGGGAACTACCCGCCGTCGGCGGCATCGTCGTCGACTTCGGGCTCCCGATCGAGGCGGCCCCGGCACTCGGACCGAGTTCCGGTGCACAGCTGGTCATCCAGTCCCCCACGCTGGTGGCCCGCACCAGTCACCGGGGCAGCTATCGCGACATCGACGCGGCCTATCGCGCGCTCCGGGAGTGGTTGCGGCAGGCCGGGTATCGCGCCGTCGGCCCGCCGACCGAGGCCTACCTGATCGGACCCGACGAGGTGAGCGATCCCCGGCGGCTCATCACCGAGATCCGGATACCGGTCGCCCCGGCCCCCGCCATCGCCGTGCACCTGGCGACCGGGTTCCCCGACGCCGTGGAGCTGACCCGGACGGCGTTGCGCGAGCGGGGATTCGGCGTCGTCACCGAATTCGACGTGCAGGCGGCACTGCGGGACCGGACCGGCGAGCACATCGAGGAATACCTGATCCTGGGCGTCTGCAACCCGCACCTCACCAGCCTCGCCCTGGCGACCGACCGCGAAGCCGGACTGCTCATGCCCTGCACGGTGGTGGTGCGGGCCGACGAGACCGGCGTGCTGGTCGAGGCCGTCGATCCCACCCTGCTCGCCCAGGTCCTGGCCCGGCCGGAACTGGCCGCCTCGGCCGAGGAGATGCGACGGATGCTCGCGGGCGCACTGGCGGGTCTGGCCCATCCCGCCGCCGCGGCGGGCTGACCCCGCCGATCGGTGATCACTACCGCGCGAACGCCCGGCTAGGATCGGGTTACATCGCGCGCGGATCCCCCATGTACAGGAAGACGATATGACCGTTGAGCCTCAGGACGGCTCCTACTCGGTACGCGACACCCTCTCCCAGCTCCGCCTCCGGGAACTACTCGTCGAGGTCAAGGACCGGGTCGAGAAGATCATCGACGCGCGTGACCGCATGGACGGCCTGGTCGAGGCCATGCTCGCGGTGACCTCCGGACTGGACCTGGACCAGACCCTGCGCACCATCGTGCACACCGCCATCAGCCTGGTCGACGCCCGCTACGGCGCCCTGGGCGTGCGCGGGCAGGATCAGCACGGGCAGGATCCACTCGAACAGTTCATCTACGAGGGCATCGACGAGGAGACGCGCGCCCGGATCGGCGAATTGCCCGAGGGCCGTGGCGTTCTCGGGCTGCTGATCACCCAGCCCAAGACCATCCGCCTGGACAACATCGCCGACCATCCGTCGTCCGTGGGCTTTCCCGCCAACCATCCGGCCATGCGCACCTTCCTCGGCGTCCCGGTCCGCATCCGCGACGAGGTGTTCGGCAACCTCTATCTGACCGAGAAGGCCGGCGGGCAGCTGTTCACCGAGGACGACGAGGTGATCGTGCAGGCGCTCGCCGCGGCCGCGGGCACCGCGATCGACAATGCTCGGCTCTACCAGTCCAGCCGCACCCGGCAAGCCTGGATCGAGGCGACCCGCGATATCGCCACCGAATTCCTGGCCGGAACCGATCCGGCGGAAGTGCTCGCACACGTCGTGGCGCGCGCCCGCACGCTCACCGACTCGGCCTGGGCATTCCTGGCCCTCGACGACGACCCCGACCGCGACCTCGACGAGGTCGACGGACTGCGCATCAGCCAGTGTTCGGGCCCCGACGGGCGGACGTACAGCGGGTTCGTCCGCACCGACGGGACCACGGTGGGGCGCGCGTATCGCCAGGGTCTGCCCCAAAGTCTCGACGACAGTGACGATCTCGGCCTCGACACCGCGCTCGACGCCGGACCGTCGCTGGTGCTGCCGCTCAACGCGCAGGACTCGACCTTCGGTGTACTGGTCCTGGTCCGCCCGGCCGGCGCCGTCCGGTTCTCGGACGAATTGCAGGATCTCGCAGCGGCATTCACCGGTCAGGCGGCCCTGGCCATCCAGCTGTCCGAGGCGCAGCAGCGGATGCGGGAACTCGACGTGCTCACCGATCGCGACCGGATCGCCCGGGATCTGCACGATCACGTCATCCAGCGACTGTTCGCGGCGGGGCTGAGTCTGCAGGGCACCGTCGCCCGCGCCCGCTCGGCCGAGATCCGGGGCCGCATCTCCGATGTCATCAACGACCTGCAGGACGTGGTGCAGGAGATTCGGACCTCCATCTTCGACCTGCACGGCGGCTCCGACACCAGCACCCGGCTGCGGCAGCGGATCGAGGAGGTCATCCGCAAGCACACCGCCGACACCGGGCTGCGGACCTCGCTGCGGATCTCGGGGCCGCTGTCGGTGGTGGGCGCCGACCTGGCCGACCACGCCGAAGCCGTGGTGCGCGAAGCGGTCTCCAACGCGGTCCGCCACGCGAAGGCCGACACCGTCACGGTGACCATCGACGTCTCCGACGACCTGACCGTGCTGATCGCCGACGACGGCCGCGGCATCCCGGCGAACGTCACCGCCAGCGGCCTGCAGAACCTGGCCTGGCGGGCTGAACAGATGGGCGGCACGTTCGCCTTCGGCGGCAACCCCGACGGTCCGGGGACCCTGCTGCGGTGGGCGGTGCCGTTGCGGTGACGCTCACCGCTCCACCGACGTCACGGGCTCCAGCGGCCGCACGACCTCGTCCAGGGGCAGCCGGGGTGCGGCCGGGACCGGGTGCGCGCTGGTCGCCGCCCAGCCCATGCGGATGATCAACTGCGGATAGCCGAAGTCGCGCAACAACTCCCGGCGGATCCGGGTCCGCACGCCGGCGATCTCCAGCGGTTCGCTCAGCGCGCAGGTGGCCAGCCCGCGCGCCGTGGCTTCCAGCAGCACCGCGCTCGCCGCCTCACCGGCGCGGAGCCAGCCGTCCCGGTCGTCGGCGGCGGTGCACACCAGCACCATCCGGGCCGCCTCCTCACGGTCGCGGACGACCGCCTCGGGCAGGCGCGGATCGCCGAAGGGCCGCACTGTCGGGTCGGCCGACACCACCGCGTTGCGTGCGGGCACACCGTGCGGGCTCGCGTGATGTCCACTCCACCGCGCCAATTCGGCGCCGTAGGCCGCATCGCCCCGGTGCGCGATCGCCGCGTCCACGAAGGCGCGCAGCAGGCGCGCGTGCTCACCGGTCGCATCGACCTCACGGACCTGGACGCCCGACACCACGCCACCGGCGGCGGCGATCGCCGAGACCTGCGCGGACGGCACCTCCCAGGAGGTGAAGCGCCGACGGTCGCTGCGCCGCTGCGCGATCGCCCGGGCGGCGCGCACGGCCGTGTCGTCGGCGGCGACGGGGTGCATGTCCAGCGACGCGAGATGCCGCGGCTCCGCGGGGTTCGGGAACCGGTGCACCTCCGTCTGCCAGCCGAACGCGCGCAACGCGACCCGCAGATGATGCAGCGCCGCACCGCAACTCACCATCAGTTCCCGGCCGTCGGGGTCGGTGTGGGGCAGCCGGCGGCTGTCGTCGGCGTACAGGTGCACCGTGGTGTCCCCGATCCGCCACAGCCACGGCTGAGTGTTGTGCACCGATGGGGCCCGCACCGCCAGCGCCAGGGCGGCACGGACGGTATCGAGATCGGGGTGTGCCGACATCGCCTGTCCTTCCTAGGAATTCGCGTACCTATGCATTCAGGATGGCCCGATATCGGGCCGTCGGTGACGGCCGAAAGTCACTGTCGTCCGGGGTCTTCGGCCCGGATTCGCTCAGACCCGCGCGGCCTCGCGCGCGAGTGCGCGGTCGCGCTGTTCCTCGAAACGCGGAATCTGATTCCGGGCGAGGTGCTCGAGGAATCCCGCCAGGCGTTCCCGGGCCTGCTCGCCGCGCGGCCCGAAGTCGTCGCGATCGAAGATGTTCCACTGCCGCATGACCGGCTGCAGCACCTCCTCCAGATGCTGGCGCAGATCGTAGATGCCGTGCTTGGCCATGAGCACGCCGTGGCGGCGGAAGTTGGGCATTCCGGCGCCCGGCATCCGGAAGTTCTCCACGATCAGATCGATGGCCTCCATCGCCTGATCGGGCACCAGATCCAGGGCCGCGCCGCACAGGGTGCGGTAGAAGATCATGTGCAGGTTCTCGTCGAGGGCGACGCGCTGCAACATCCGATCGGCGATCGGGTCGTCGCACACCGCGGCGGTATTGCGGTGACTGATCCGCGTCGCCAGCTCCTGGAACGACACGTAGGCCACCGAATACAGAAATCCCGCCTGCCCCTGCGCGGTGACCTGATCGACGGGCGGGGCGAAGCCGTTCGTCATGTGCGCCATCCGGTCGTTCTCGAGCGCGACGGGATCGACGCCCCGCGTGACCACCAGGTAGTCGCGCAGCACGATGCTGTGCCGGGCTTCCTCGGCGGTCCAGCGACCCACCCAGGAACCCCACGCGCCGTCCCGGGAGAAGTTGTCCGCGATCTCCCGGTGGTAGGAGGGGAGATTGTCCTCGGTGAGCAGATTGGTGATCAGTGCCGCCTTGGCCACCTCCGACAGCTGCGATTGCTCGGGCTCCCAGTCGATTCCGCCCAATTGCGCGAAGTTGCGGCCCTCGTCCCAGGGGACGTAGTCGTGGGGATGCCAGTCCTTGGCCATCGACAGGTGCCGGTTCAGCGCTGCCGCCGCCTCGGATTCGAGCTCGGTGAGGATCTCCAGCTGGGTCAGATCACGCGCCAACGGATTGTCCGCCTTTCTTTCCGGGGAAGAGAACGTGTGACGAGGGTTCGAAAATGCGACTACTCGACGTCCGCGGCGACGAGGCCGAGGTCGGCGTCGTAGCGGCGGTACAGCAGCCGCCCGCGGCCGGTGTCCGGATCGACGTGGAACAGGAACGACGATCCGATCTCGCAGACCCGGTGAACCGCTTCGTTTTCGGTGATCACCGGTGCCGGGCGTGGGTTCACGACGAACGGCACGTCCGTGCCGATGGTCGTGCGAGGAGGGTGGACGCTCCGTGTGCGCGCGAGTCGCAGCCCTGACGGACCGGCCCGGTAGACGACGGCGTCCTCGCCGGTCTCGATGTCGATGAAAAGATGCGCGTCGTAGTCCATCGCATCCATCACCATGACCGCGTGCAGCGGTGAGAGGGTCTGCAGCGGAACCGGTTTACGCCGCACGATCGAGCCCGGCAGCGGCGCGTCCAGCGGCCTGCGCGCGGGGTCCGGCCAGGGTCGCGGCTGCCACGCCTTCCGCGAGGCCAGAATCTGATGCTCCAGCCGCACGACCACGGGCAGGGCGTCTCCGCGCCCGTGGGTCAACGTCTGCACCCGCACCGCGGCGCCGTCCACCGTCAGGTTCACCTGCGCCAGGAACGGCCCGATATCGCAGTTCGGCGCTGTGATCCGCAGCCGCGCACCGTCTCCCACCCGCATCCGCCGCAGCTGACGTCCCACCGCCCCGGCGAACCGCTCCGCTTCGAGCACCGGCACCCGGCCGCGAGCGACGACGACCACCTCGGGGAACGCCATCGACGTCCACGCCTCCGACGCACGTAGCATCGCACCACCTCCACGTTCCCGACACCCGGATGATCACCGTCCACGCCGAGATTGCCGCTCCGCGTGCGGCTTCGAGAAGAGCCGAAGGTCCCGCGATGTGCGGACCTTCAGCAGACCCACCGGCAGCGAACGGACCCGGCGGCGACGGAAGTTGGGCATTTGCGAAGGGCTCCCGCCGCCGCGGGTCGAGACCGCCCCGAAGCCGGGCTCAGCGACCCGGGGCGACTACGGGCCCGAAGACGACCCGCAGATCACGCGCGCACGGTGCCGATTCGGTCCTGTTGCATCACAACCGAATCGGTACGCGTCGCACGATCGCGACGTTAGCTGACCGGCGGCTGACTCACCCCGACGATGCAGCCGATCGAGGACTTCTCGGGACTTTGGTCCCTAGGTCGTCAGGCGAGGTTGCGCCGCCCGGCCTCCTGGTGCGTCGATGACGTAATTCGGGTCCAGCTACTCCGGCGGGGCGGTGCGGGTGCGGCCGTCATCGGTGCGGTAGCCCAGGGCGTAGCCCGGGCAGCGGTCGATCACCTCGACGATGTCGTCGACCGTGCCGGCGAACGGGTCGATCCAGGGGCGGCGATCGCGGTCGAGGTTGCCCCGGGGTGGCGCGACGCGGGCACAAAAAAGCCCGCGCGGTGATGCGCGGGCTTCCTCGTGGTCGACGACTTAGATGGCGCGGACCTGCTGGGCCTGCGGGCCCTTCTGGCCTTCGCCGATTTCGAACTCGACGCGCTGACCCTCATCGAGCGACTTGAACCCGGAGCCGGTAATCGCGGAGTAGTGGACGAAGACATCGGCGCCGCCACCGTCCTGGGCGATGAAGCCGAATCCCTTTTCGCCGTTAAACCACTTCACAGTGCCTTGCGTCATTACTGAATGCGTTCTTTCTGTAGCGAGCCGGGCGATCAGTTCGACAGCCCGTTCTCAGCCTTAAAGAATGCCACCTTTCGGAAATAATCTCTAACAATCGTGCCTGAGCACACACTCAGGCCAGTGCGGTATGCATCTCCCAGATCAGCACCTCGGCAGGCTCGAGCGCGGTCACAGAGTGCCCGCCACCTGCGGATATGCGCACCGCGTCGCCCTGAGACAGCCTGCCGGAGCCCTCGAAATCCACCGATCCGCGGGCCACGAAGACATGGCCGTACGGCGCGTCGGGGACCTGGATGGCGTGGCCGGGGTCGAGCCTCGCCACGTGGAAGGCGGCTCCACTGTTGCCGATCGCGATGGCCGTCCGATCGCGGTCCCGGCGCATCCCGGACGCGACGGTGACCAGACTGTTACCGGTCAACCGGTCGGCGATATCCAATTCCTGATAGCCGGGGGTCACCCCGGACTCGTCGGGCGGCACCCACATCTGCACGACATGCAGCCGCTCCCGCTCCAGATAGCCCGCGCCATTGCGCTCCGAATGCATGATTCCGGCGCCCGCGCTCATGCGCTGCGCCATGCCGGGATGGATCAGACCGGAATTGCCCGCCGAATCCTGGTGCACGACAGTGCCTTCCAGCACCCAGGTCACGATCTCCATATCCCGGTGCTGATGGGTGTCGAACCCCTCGCCGGGATCGACGATGTCCTCGTTGTGGATCAGGAGCAGGCCGTGCGCGTTCGCCGCCAGATCGAAGTTGCCGGTCGCGGGAAACGACTGCCGGGAATCGAGCCACCCGCTCCGCCACCGCCACCGATCCGCGGCCGGGACCACCCGGACCTCCGATTCACGCACCGCCATCGCTCACCTCCACCAGCCGACCCCTCCCGCCTCTGTAAGCCGGACGGGCGGCCGGGCATTCCCGGCCGAGCCACGCCTCACACCGCACCGCGGCGGTGATCGCCGGCGTGGCCCGGCGCGGGCGCGGCGGCTCAGGACAGATCGGCTCGCAAGGAGGCCAGGATGTCGGCGGACCGTTCGACGAACAGCAGGTGACCGGCGTCGGGCACGAGGTGCAGGCGGGCTCGCGGGAGGGCCGCGGACAGGCGGGTGGCATCGGCCGCGGGGACGTTGCCGTCGGCTTCGCCGTGCCAGACCTGGACGGGGGCGGTCACCTCGGTCAGGTCGAAACCCCAGTCGCGGGTGAAGACCAGGCGGATGTCGGCGGCGAAACCGCGGCTGCCCTGTTCGAAGCTGCGGCGCAGGTTGGTGTCGAGTTTGGCGGACAGCTCCGGGTCGGCTTCGACGCGGTCGCGGTCCACGGGGGCCATCTGCGAGACCAGGCCCGCGACGCCGTTGCGGCGGCGGATGACCACCGACATCTCGAGGGCCATGGGGTGGACCAGGAACGGGACGCGGCGCAGGACGTTCAAACCCTTGCGCCGGCGCAGCGCCACCGGGTCGAGATCCTCGGCGGCGGGCTGTTCGCTCGTCGGAGCGGGGGCGGACACCAGGGCCACGCCGGTGACGCGGTCGGGCAGGCGGGCCGCGATGGCGAGGGCGAACGGGCCGCCGCCGCTCACGCCGATCACGCCGAAACGGTCGAGGCCCAGCCGGTCCGCCAAGGCGGCGACGGTGGCCGCCCAGTCGGCGACCTGCTCCCCCGCCGGTAGCGACGATTCCGCCATGCCGGGGCGGTCGACCGCGATGACGCGGACCCCGGCGGCGGCTCCGGCTTCGGCGAAAGCCTCACCCTCGACATGCGTTCCGGGGACGCCGTGGCAGTACAGCACCGGCATCCCATCCCCCGCACCGTACTCGGCGTAACTCACCCGGCAGTGCGGCAAAGCAATCGTTCGCGACACGGCAGCACTCACGTCGGCCAGCCTAGGCGAAACCTGCCCCCAACAGGTCAAACAACGTTGTTCCACACGGGGGCAGGGCAATTCGGGCCGAACGGACAGCCCGACGCCGGGAGGTCACCGCGGCTCGAGCAGCACCACCGGAATCAACCGCCCCGCCGCACGCTCCTGATAGAACGCGAAGTCCGGCATCGCCGCCACGAACCGCGGCCACCACCGCTCCCGTTCGTCCGCGGTCGCCACGCGCGCCCGCACCGGCCGCACCGTGCCGCCGACCCGCACGACCGTGTCCGGGTGCGCGAGCAGATTGTGGAACCAGGCGGGATGTTCCGGCTCCCCCGCCTTGGACGCGGCGACCGCCAGCACGCCATCCGCCTCGACGTACATCAGCGGGGAGGTCCGGTGCGCCCCGCTGCGCGCGCCCACGTGGTCCAGCAGCAGGATGCGGCCGCCCCGCCAGCCCGGCACCCGCCCGCCGATCCGGCCGCGCGACCACCGATAGACGCGTACGTGCACTGTCGTGGATCGACGACCCAGGTAGATGCCGCGACGATTCGCGAATCGCGAACCCGCCGAGACCATTCGACCGAACAGCGCCATACCGCCAGTAAACACGACACCCGATCCCCGAGCCCTGCCCCGCACCGACCGACCTGTTCCGCTCACGGGGATTCGAGACACGTCACCAATGCGCCTGCGTCCCACTGACGCCGCCTCGAGCGACTTTTCCGTTACCGGCACACATGCGCCTGACCAGTGACGTTGCCGGATCCGCGAAACGCCGGGACTATCGAAGGGGAGGGCTCAATGCCGTCGAGATGCGTTGGGGCAGGGTGGCCCGAAGGTAACAAGTGGCGAAACTCAATGAGCGGCCCAGTGTGTCGCCCTTGCGCGGACCGGTTGGGCCGACCGACAGTGAGAGGGTCGCCGCCTGATGAGCGAATACACGGCAAACGCCGTGTTGGTGCCGAACCGCACCGGGTCGCGCGCGCCCGACACCGAGCCCTGGCAGAGGAACCGGCACGGAAGGATCGAAGGCGATGACCGATATGACCATCGACGCGGCGGTCGGCCGCACCCCGTTCGCGCGACCCACGGTGGGCGTGTCGGCCATACCGGACCGGACCATACCGGCCCAGGCCGCGGCGGCGCGGCCGTCGACGGTCTGGGAGAAGGCCAAGACCGCACTGGTCACCAGGACTCTCGGACACCGCCAACTGGTCACCGCTCCGCGCCTGGTGATTCCCTTCGGCGACAACGGCCTCGCCTTCCGCGTCTCGTCGTTCGCGGCGGAAGCCGAGCAACTCGCCCTCGACCCCCGCGTGCTGGTCCAGCCCGGCGACTGGCGCGGCAACCCGGCCGTCGGTAGCCGTCAGCTCATGGGCCACGCCAACCTGGTCCCCGAGGGCGACCTGCTCCCCAAGGTGGAAGCGGCGATCGAAGCCAAGTACGGCTGGCGCACGTCACTGGCCAAGGCCGCCCACCGTCTCGCCCACGGCTCCGCCCCGTACGGCAATATCGTCGTCCTGGTCACCGTCTTCGAACCCGGCCCCCTCGCGCTCCCTCCGGTCGGCTGACCACGCAGGCCGACGCCGCATCCGACACCTCGCGGCGTGGCTAGCCTTGTGGCGCGGCGGGTTTCGTCGTCACCCAGTGGGTGACGGGAAGTTGGGGGCGCCAGGCGGTGAAGCCGCCGAGGGGTTCGGCGCGGTAGATCTGGAAGCGGCGCAGGGTGCCGCCGTGCTCGTCGGCCAGCCGCAACAGGAGGCTGTCGGATTCGGCGGTGACCGCGCTGGCGACCAGGCGGCCGCCGGGACGCAGGCGGGACCAGCAGGCGTCGAACATTCCGTCCTGGGTCAGGCCGCCACCGATGAAGATCGCGTCGGGGGCCGAGAGGTCGGCGAAGGCATCGGGGGCCGGGCCGCGGACATCGACGCCGGGGACGCCGAGAGTGGCGGCATTGGCGGCGATCTGCTTGCGGCGGCTCTCGACTCGTTCGAACGTGACCGCCCGGCAGGACGGGTGGGTGCGGCACCATTCGATCGCGATGGTGCCGGATCCGCCGCCGACGTCCCACAGCAGTTCGCCGGGCGCGGGGGCCAGCGCGGCCAGGGTGAGGGCCCGCACCTCCGATTTGGTGAGCTGGCCGTCGCCGTCGTAGACCTCGTCGGGGAGGCCGGGCACCCGGGTCAGACGCGGTGCCGACGGGTCCGCAACACAGTCGATCGCGATGATGTTCAACGCATCACCGAGAGGGTGATCCCAGCGGGCGGCAGTGCCGGTCACCAGGCGTTCGGCGGGGCCGCCGAGCTGTTCCAGGACCGTCAGCGCCGACTCACCGAATCCATTGCGCGCCAGCAGCTCCGCCACCGCGGCCGGGGTGTGCTCATCGGAGCTGAGGACGAGAATCCTGCGGCCGGACGACAATTCCGGGAGCACGGTCTCCACGCGACGGCCGACCGCGCTGACGACCGGTGTCGCATCCAGCGCCCAGCCGAGGCGGGCGCAGGCCAGCGACACCGATGACGGCTGCGGCAGCACGCGCAGCGCTTGGGCCCCAACCAGTTTCGTCAGGGTCACGCCGATGCCGAAGAACATGGGGTCGCCGCTGGCGAGGACGCCCAGCTTGCGGTCCGCGTACTCGCGCAGCAGGCCCGGGAGGGCGGGCACCAGAGGCGAGGGCCACGCCACCCGCTCCGCACCGGTCTCGCCCTCGGGGATCAGCGCCAATTGCCGTGTGGAGCCCAGCAGTACGCCGCAGGCGGCGATCTCGCGCCGCGCCGGACCGCCCAGGCCGTCCCAGCCGTCGGCCCCGATCCCGATCACGGCGATCGGGACCGACGGCACGGGAAGCTCGGTCATCGGCGGGCCCGCCGCCACAGCGCGTACGGGGTGAAGCGCATGGCGATGAACAGCAGCCGAATGCGGCGCGGCACATCGACTTTGCGGGCGCGCCGGTACAGGCTCGCCACCACCGCGTCGGCCACCTGGTCCGGGGTGCTCGACATGATGGCGGGCTTCATGCCCGCGGTCATGCGGCCGATCACGAAGCCGGATCGCACCATCAGCAGGTGCACACCGCTGCCCTCGAGGGCCATCTGCAGGCCGGTGGCGAAGCCGTCCAGGCCCGCCTTGGCCGACCCGTACACGTAGTTGGCGCGCCGCACCCGCACGCCGGCGATGGAGCTGAACACCACGATCTGCCCGTCGCCCTGCTCGCGCAGCAGGTTCGCCAGACTGGTCAACACGCTGACCTGCGCCACGAAATCGGTCTGCACGATCGCGACCGCGTGTTCGGGATCCTGTTCGGCCAGCGCCTGATCCCCGAGGATTCCGAAGGCCACCACGGCGACACCGATGCGCCCGTGCTCGGCGATGATCTTCTCCAGCAGCGGCTGATGCGAGGCCATGTCGTCGGCGTCGAACTCGACGCAGTGCACCGCCGCCGCCTCCGCGATCAGCAGCTCCTTGGTCTGCGCCTGTAACCGGTCGGCGCCGCGCGCCGCGAGAATGACCTCCCGGCCCGGCGACAGCCGGCGCGCGACTTCCAGCCCGATCTCACTGCGCCCACCCAGCACCAGTACGACGCCCTTGTCGACGTCCCGCGATCCGAAACCCATGGCCCACAGTGTGCCACCCGGGCACCGCCGCCCGGTGCGCCCGACGGCGGATTGCTAGCGTCGAATCATGACCAGCACCGCCGCACGCCCCGAACTGTCCCCCGCCGCCGCCGACTTCGTCACCGAGCGTCACCTGGCCACCCTGTCCACGCTGCGCTCCGACGGCACCCCGCACGTCGTCGCCGTCGGCTTCACCTGGGATCCGGAGGCCGGGATCGCCCGCATCATCACCAACGACGGCTCGGTGAAGGTCAACAATGTGCGCCGCTCCGGGTACGCGGCGGTGAGCCAGGTCGACGGCCCGCGCTGGATCACCCTCGAGGGACCGGCCACCGTGCTCGACGACCCGGCCGCGGTGGCCGACGCCGTGGACCGCTACGCCGGCCGCTACCGCCAGCCTCGCGAGAACCCGACCCGCGTGGTCATCGCCATCCAGGTCCAGCGCGTGCTGGCCAGCAGCGTGTTCAAGCCGGGTGCCCCCGCTCTCGGCCACTGACCTGCCGCGGGGGCTCGGCGGTTACAGCCGGGTCAGCCCGTGGGGACGCTTGTTCATCGACTCGCAGCCGTCCGCGGTGACGATGACGATGTCCTCGATGCGGGCACCCCACTGGCCGGGGAAGTAGATGCCCGGCTCGATGCTGAACGCCATGCCCTCCCGCAGGACCAGATCGTTGCCCGCCACGATGTAGGGCTCCTCGTGCACCGACAGGCCGATGCCGTGGCCGGTGCGGTGCACGAAGTAGTCGGCGAGCTCGGCCGCGGCCAGCACGTCGCGGGCGGCGGCGTCGATGGATTCGGCGGTGACGCCCGGGCGGACGGCCGCCACCGCGGCGGCCTGGGCGCGTTCCAGCTCCGCGAACTGGGCCGCCACCTCCTCGCTCGGCTCGCCCAGCACGTAGGTGCGGGTGGAGTCGGAGAAGTAGCCGGGTTCGACCGGTCCGCCGATATCGATGACCACCACGTCGCCGGGCTCGATCACGCGGTCGGACACCATGTGGTGCGGGTCCGCGCCGTGCGGGCCGCTGCCGACGATGACGAAGTCGGCCTCGGTGTGGCCCTCCTCGACGATGGCGGCGGCGATGTCCGCGCCCACCTCGGCCTCGGTGCGGCCGGGGCGCAGGAACTCACCCATGCGGGCGTGCACCCGGTCGATGGCCGCGCCCGCGCGCCGCAGGGCCTCGGTCTCGCTGGGGTCCTTGCGCATTCGCAGCTCACGCAGCAACGGGGTGGCCGAAACCGGTAGCGAGCCAAACTGATCGGCGATGGGCAGCAGGTGCAGGGCGGGCATCACATCGGTGACCGCCACGCGCGCACCGGCATTGAGCACGTTCTTGACGATGCGGTACGGATCGACCCCGTCGACCCAGTCCACGATCTGCAACCCCAGCTCCCCGGCCGCCGACCCCTTCAGCGAGGCCAGCTCCAGCTTCGGGATCACCACCGAGGGCGTCTCCCCGCTGGCCGGGATCACCAGGCAGGTCAGCCGCTCGAACGACTGTGCCCGAGAGCCCATGAGAAACCGCAGGTCAGGCCCGGGAGTGATGAGCAGCGCGTCCAGATGCGCATCCCTGGCCAACCGCGCGGCGCGCTCCAACCGCGCCCCATAGACCTCCGCCGCGAACCGTGACTCGTCATGAGAGCTCATGCCATCCGACGCTACTCCCCCGCCCCGCCACCCTCCAGCCACCACCGAACTTCGCACCCCCACCACCGGGTGCCCCCACCGCCGCAGCACCCGACCGCCCTGCCGCCGAGCACCTTTCGACCCGCGAATACCCCCACGTGTGTGCGGCGTCGTACCGTTCGGCCCGCCCGCGGCCCACTCGCCGCAACCAGCCCGCGAGTCCGTCGACTCCCCGCGGCGCCATCCCCGCGCTGTCGGGGGCGAACGGTAGGGTCGTGCGCTATGAGCAACCCTGCCGCCGGTCCGCTGTTGCTGCTCGATGGGGCCAGTCTGTGGTTCCGGGCGTTCTACGCGATCCCGGAGAAGATCACCGCGCCCGACGGGCGGCCGGTGAACGCGCTGCGCGGGTTCACCGACATGATCGCGGCGCTGGTCAAGCAGCACGCGCCGAGCCGGCTGGTGGTGTGCCTGGATCTGGATTGGCGGCCGCAGTTCCGGGTGGACCTGCTGCCGTCGTACAAGGCGCACCGGGTGGCCGAGGACGCGGGCGAGCCGGTCGCGGGCGTGATCGCGGAGGAAGTCCCCGACACCCTGACACCGCAGGTCGACATGATCATGGAACTGCTCGAGGCGGCGGGGATCGCGACCGCGGGCGCGGCGGGTCTCGAGGCCGACGACGTCATCGGGACGCTGGCCACGCGGGAGGGCGCCGACGAGGTGATCGTGGTCAGCGGCGATCGCGATCTGCTGCAACTGGTCCGCGATACACCGACGCCGCCGGTGCGGGTGTTCTATGTCGGGCGCGGGCTGGCGAAGGCAGAGCTGTGGGGTCCGGCCGAGGTGTCGTCCAAATACGGTGTGCCCGAACATATCGCGGGCCCCGCGTACGCCGATATGGCGACGCTGCGCGGCGATGCCTCCGACGGCCTGCCGGGTGTGGCCGGCATCGGCGACAAGTCCGCCGCCCAGCTGATCACCAAGTTCGGCTCGGTGGAGGCGCTGCGCGAGGCTGCCGCCGACCCGGACTCCGATCTCGCCAAGGGCGTGCGCGCGAAACTCGTTGCCGCCGATGACTATCTGAAGGCCGCGGCCCCGGTGGTGCGGGTCGTCCGCGACGCCACCGTCGAATACTCCGGCCCCGACCTGCTGCCGCTCACCCCGGCCGACCCGGAGCGACTGGCCGCGCTGGCCACCGCCTACAATGCCGAGAGCCCGGTCAAACGCCTGCTCACCGCCATGGCCAAACGGTCCGCTTCCTGATCGAAATCACCCGCTGCCACACAGCGGTAGCGGGCCACCCCGGCGCGCGATCAGCGGCAGTGGTCAAGCCGACCGCGATCAGTGGCGGATCGGGCCTACCGGCCAGGTTTCGGGCTTGCCGTCGAGATCGGTGATGGCGGCTTCGGTGAAGTAACCGTCCTGCACCTTGCGCAGCGTCACGTGGGTCGCGCCGCTGGCCGTGTGCCCGGCCGCGCAACTGGGCTCGCACACCCGCCGGTATTCGGTGCCGTCACCCTCGGCGGTGTCGGGACCCCAACTGCTCCAGGTGATGTCGCGGACGCTGAGCCCGCCGTCACCGCACGCCAGCAGCATGCTGCCGGGTTTCTCCACGGTGTGGTTGGTGATGCAGTCGTTCACGACCGGCGCGGGTCCGTCCGCCCCCGCGAACGGCGTGGATGCCAGGCCCACACTCGCGACGACAGCCGCGGTGGCGGTCCAGCCGATGGTTCGAAAAGTCGAGTTCATAACGCCCCCCGATCACGATCAACCGAAAGAATTTCGGCCCACATTACCCGCCGAGCGCGATCAGACAACCCCTGGCAAACAAATGGGCCCGGCCGCGATCCCAATCGCGCCCGGGCCCAACAGCTTTGCCCCGAAAATCAGTTCGGGCGGCCGACCTCGTAGGTGCCGTCATCCTTGGTGATCTTGATGGTGACCTTCTTGCTCTCGCCACCGACCTTGAGCGTGCAGTCGAAGGTCTTGTCGACCTCGACCTTCTGCCCCGACGGGCACTTCACGTCCTGCACGTCGTCGATGCCGTAGGTGTCCTTGAGGACCTTCTGCACCCCGGACTGCACGGCGCTGTTGTCGAGCTGGTCCTTGCTCAGCAGCCAGGCCAGACCGCCGCCGACCGCGGCCAGCACCACGACGACCGCGGCCACCACGCCGATGATCACACCGGTCTTCTTCTTGCCCGCGGGCGCCTGCTGACCGGGCTGCGGCCACTGCTGCCCGGCCTGCTGGTTCCAGTCCTGCTGGCCCGGCTGTCCCTGCTGCGGCCACTGCGGCTGCGACTGCCCCCACTGCTGCTCACCCTGCGGCTGCTGCTGCCACTGCGGCTGGCTCTGCCCCCACTGCTGGGCCGGCTGCTGCGGCTGCGACTGCCCCCAGGGCTGGGCGGGCTGCTGCGGCTGGGACTGTCCCCACGGCTGCTGGCCGGGCTGCTGCTGCGACGGATCGCCCCACTGCGCGGTCGGCTGGGCGGGCTGCTGACCGCCCCACTGCTGAGTCGGTCCGGCGCCGGGCGCGGGCTGCTGTCCGCTCCACTGCAGGGTCGGATCGTTGTTGCCCCCCGCCGGGGCGTCATTCGGTCCGTACGGGCCGCTCATCTGCTTGCCTCCAATAGCAATCCGTTGTACTCACGCTAGCCCCCCGAGCGGGAACACGCGCATGCTCCCGCTGCGGTCGGTACATCCAAGAATCAAAGCACAGTCGTATCTACTACGCCGCGTCCACGGCTACGACACCCCGGCGGATGGCGCGCACCGCCTTGCTGGCCGTGGCCGCCACCTCGACGTCGTCGGCGGTGTTGTGAATCTGGTCGAGCAGGTCGATGACCTGGCGGCACCAGCGCACGAAATCGCCCGCGGAGAGCGCGTTTCCGCGATCGCCGCTGGCGAGCAGGGCGTCGGCGAGGTCGTCGCCGCGCGCCCAGGTGTAGACGCCCGTGACGAAACCGAGGTCGGGTTCCCGGGTGGGCTGCAGCCGGTGCCGGGACTCGTCGGAGCGCAGCTGCGACCACACCCCGATGGTGGCGTCCACCGCGCGCCGGATGGGCGCGGTGGGCCCGGACGCCCCCAGGTAGCCGCCCTCCTGCCGGGACTCGTACACCAGGATCGACACCACCGCGGCCAACTCGGCCGGGCCGAGCCCGCGCCACAGCCCCTGCCGAAGGCTTTCCGCGACAACCAGATCCGCTTCGGCGTAGATCCGGGCCAGCCGCCGCCCGTCCTGGGTGACCTCGCCGTTCTCGACGTAGCCGCGTTCCTCGAGCAGCCCGAGGATGCGGTCGAAGGTGCGCGCGAGGGAGTTGGTGGTGGCCGCCACCTGCTGGCGCAGGTGCTCGGTCTCGCGTTCGAGGCGGTTGTAGCGTTCCCCGATGCGCGCCAACTGCTCTCGATCGGGCCGCGCGTGTGCCGGATGGTTGCGCAGCGCCCGCCGCAGGGTCTGCAGGTCGCGGTCGTCGGCGGCCTTGGACTTGCCGGCGGTGCGGGGGCGGCGCGGCATGGTGATGCCGGTGCTGCGCAGCGCCGAGGCCAGATCGCGACGGACCCGCGCGGTGCGGTGGTCCACGTGCTTGGGCAGCCGCAACCGGCCCAGCGATTCGGCCGGGGTGGGGAAGTCGGCGGCCGAGACGCGACCGGCCCACTTGTCCTCGGTGAGCACCAGCGGACGCGGATCCCCCGGTGTCGCATCGGGTTCCAGGATCACCGCCAGCCCCTGCCGGCGGCCCGACGGAATCGCCACCACGTCGCCGCGCCGCAGCGCGGTCAGCGACGACACCGCGGCCTGGCGCCGGTCGGTGCGGCCCTGGCGTTCCAGGTTCCGTTCCCGGTCGCGGATGCGTTCGCGCAGCTGGATGTATTCGAAGAAGCTCTCGTCCCCGAGCTGCGAGCGCAGCTTGCGCAGCTGCGCCTCGTTGCGTTCGATCCCGCGCACCAGACCCACGACCGACCGGTCCGCCTGGAACTGGGCGAAGGAACGCTCCAGCAGCGCACGCGATTCCACCGCGCCCATGCGATCGACCAGATTGATCGACATGTTGTAGCCCGGCCGGAACGACGACCGCAGCGGATAGGTCCGCGTCGAGGCCAGACCCGCGACCGCGCTGGTGTCGACCTCGGGCTGCCACAGCACCACCGCGTGACCCTCGACGTCGATGCCGCGCCGCCCGGCGCGCCCGGTGAGCTGCGTGTACTCCCCCGGCGTCAGTTCGGCGTGGCTCTCGCCGTTGAACTTGACGAGCCGTTCCAGCACCACCGTGCGCGCGGGCATGTTGATGCCCAGTGCCAGTGTCTCCGTGGCGAACACCGCGCGCACCAGTCCGCGCACGAACAGGTCCTCGACGGTGTGCCGGAAGGCGGGCAGCATGCCCGCGTGGTGCGCGGCGAACCCGCGGTGCAGCGCCTCGCGCCACTCCCAGTAGCCGAGCACCTCGAGGTCGCTCTTGGGCAGGTCCCCGGTGTGCTTCTCGATGATCTCGTCGATCAGCGCGCGATCGTCCTCGCGGGAGAGGTCCAGGCGCGAGCGCACGCACTGGGCCAGTGCCCCATCGCATCCCGCGCGGCTGAAGATGAAGGTGATGGCGGGCAGCAGCCCCTCGTCGTCGAGCCGGGAGATCACCTCGGGGCGCGGCATGGGCCGGAACGAGCGCCGCGGCCCGCCGCGACCACGCCCGGGCACGCCCCAATTGTCCATCCGGTCAACGGATTCGCGGTGCTTGATGTAGCGCTGCAGATCCTGGTCCACGACCACCTTGGCGTCGCTGGACTTGGGGTCGAACAGGTCGAACATGCGCTTGCCGACCATGACGTGCTGCCACAGCGGCACCGGCCGGGTCTCGTCGACGATGACCGCGGTGTCGCCGCGCACGGTCTCCATCCAGGCGCCGAACTCCTCCGCGTTGGAGACCGTGGCGGACAGGCTGACCAGGCGCACCTCGGGCGGCAGGTGCAGGATGACCTCTTCCCACACCGCGCCGCGGAAGCGGTCGGCCAGGTAGTGCACCTCGTCCATGACGACGTACGAAAGCCCGCGCAGCGCATCCGATCCCGCGTAGAGCATGTTGCGCAGTACCTCGGTGGTCATCACCACCACCGAGGCGTCCGGATTGATGGACTGGTCACCGGTCAGCAACCCGACCTCGTCGCGCCCGTAGCGCGCGGTGAGGTCGGCGAACTTCTGGTTCGACAGCGCCTTGATGGGCGTCGTGTAGAAGCATTTGCCGCCCGAGGCCAGAGCCAGGTGTACCGCGAACTCGCCGACCACCGTCTTGCCGGCGCCGGTGGGCGCGCAGACGAGCACACTGTGCCCGCCCTCGAGCGCCGCGCACGACTGCCGCTGGAACGGATCGAGCTCGAATTTCAGTTCGGCGGTGAATGCCGCCAGTTCGCCAGTGAGCGACCTAGATGTCACGCGTCAGAGGGTATCGGAGTAATCCGACACGACTCCCGTGGTTTTCTCCACCGGTGTGGCGCTCACCGGCTCGGCGCCGGGCACCGGGGTCGCGGCGTCCACGCCGCCGGGCGCGGTATCGAGCGGGGAGGCCTCGTCGTCGGCGAGCTTGTCCCAGGCCTGCGCGTTGCGGGCCTTGCGCTTGTCGTTGATCCGCGCGACCTGCACCGCGATCTCGAACAGCACGGTCAGCGCGAACGCCAGCGCCAGCATGGAGATCGGATCCTGCGGGGTCACGATGGCCGCGAACACGAACAGTCCGAAGATCAGCCCGCGCCGCCACTTGGTGAGCCGCTCGTAGGTCAGCACGCCGAGGAAGTTCAAACCCACGATGAGCAACGGCGTTTCGAAGCTGACGCCGAAGATCACCAGCAGTTTGATGATGAAGCTGAAGTACTGCGAACCCGACAACGCCGTGATCTGGACATTGTTGCCGATGGTCATCAGGAAGCTGAGCGCGTGCGCGACCACCCAGTAGGCCAGCACCGCGCCCGCGACGAACAGCGACGCGCCGGCCGCCACGAACGCGATCGCGTACTTGCGTTCCTTGGCGTACAGGCCCGGGGTGATGAACGCCCACAGCTGGTACAGCCAGAACGGGCTGGCCACCACCACGCCGGCGGTGGTGCCGACCTTCAAGCGCAGGGTGAACTGCTCGAACGGCGCGGTCGCCAGCAGTCGGCAGGCGCCGTCGGAGCTGAGATTGGCCCGCGAGGAGGCCGGGAGCGCACAGTAGGGGCCGCGCAGGATCTCACCGAGGCTCTCGATCCCGAACAGGGTGTGCGAGTACCAGAAGAACCCGAACAGGGTGCCGATGGCGACCCACGCCAGTGCGATGAGCAGGCGTTTGCGGAGCTCCGAGAGGTGCTCCACCAGGGACATGGTGCCGTCGGGGTTCGTACGGCGCTTGCTGCGCCGGGGATCGAACGGGATGCGAATACGCATGTGAGTGTGACTGCCTCCGCCTTACGGCCACAGAAGACGTGGGCGCGGGTGCGCCCCCGGACCCGGACAACACCGCATCCGGGATGAGCTCGCGCTCATCCCGGATGGTGGCCGATTCAGGCCTTCTGCTGGTCGTTCGGCTGTGCCGCGGGCTGCTGCACCGGCTGGGCGGGCGGCAGCTGCGCCGGCGGCTGCACCGGCTGAGCCTGGGCCTCGGGAGCGGCCTCACCCGTCTTGCCCTCGTTCTGCATCTGGCTGACCTCGGTCTTGAAGATGCGCATCGAGCGACCCAGGCTGCGGGCCGCGTCCGGCATGCGCTTCGAGCCGAAGAACAGCAAGAAGATCAGCACAACGATCAGCAAGTGCCACGGGCTGATGGCGCCTGTCATTCCATTACCTCCAAAGACTTGGTGAGTCCGATGCTACCGGACCCGCATACCGCGAACCTCGTTGTCAACCCTCGTTCGCCGCGTCGTCATCCACGGCGTCCTCGAGTTGTGCCAGCAATTCCGCTCCCGACCAGGTGCGCCGGTCGCCGTTCTCCGCGGCTGTCACGAGTTCTATCAGCTTCTGGTTCACCGGCGTGGGTATTCCTACCATGGCACCGAGGCTGACGATTTCTCCGCACAGCCAAGGGATTTCGGTGGCACGCCCGGCGGCCAGGTCGTCGGCCATGGACGAGCGGGCCATCGGATCGATAGCCAGCACACGTCCGGCAACCCGACGGAAGACCCCGTCGGGGACGGTCAGCAGGCGCGCCATCGCCTCCGGCGGCAGCGGGGTGAGCCGGGCTGGGCGGATACGGGCGGCCGCCATGGCGGCGAGCGCCTCGCGCTGGGCCAGGGCCAGGCAGCGCCGGTAGTCGCGGGACCCGAGTTCCTCGCGCAGCGGACGGCCCGACAGCGCGTTGATCGGGTTGTTCAGGTTGAGCAGCAGCTTGGCCCACTGGATGGACAGCAGGTCGGCGTGGCGCTTGAACCCCAGACCCGAGCGGGCGAAGACGCCGGTGAACCGGGTCAACACCGGATCGTCGGCGATGTCCACGGTGCCCGCGGTGCCGCGGTGGAAGCGGCCCTCGCCGCGGTGGACCACGTTGAACATCACCATGCCGGGCAGCACCACGCAGGTGGGCAGGATCTCCCGGATGACCGCGTCGTTGCCGATGCCGTTCTGCAGGCTGAGCACCACGGTGCCGGGTGCGAGCACCCCGGCCAGTTCGGCGGCGGCGGTGGCGGTGCCCGCGGACTTGACGGTGATCAGCACCAGATCGGCCTCGTCGGTGGGCTCGGTGGCCGTCCGGAACGCGGTCGGTTCGACGGTGACGTTCTTGCCGTCGAGGTCGGTGAGCCGCAGGCCGTGCGCGTTCAGCTCGTCGAGGACGCGCGGGCGGCCCACGAAGGTCACCTCCGCGCCCGCCGCGGCCAGCCGCCCACCCACATAACACCCGATGCTGCCCGCGCCGAGCACCGTCACCCGGAAACTCAAGCGGGACCGACCTCCTCGAGCCCGGCGAGATTCCCGAGCCCGGTGCCGTCGAGTCCGGCGTAGGCGGCCAAGGCCGAACTGGACCGCTCCCGCACCGCGGTCACCAGTTCGGCGGGGCCGAGGACGGTGACGCCCGCGCCGAAGCCGAGCAGCAGCCGCGCCATCCAGTCCAGGGTGGCGAAGCGCATGGTGGCCTCGAGGCTGCCGTCGGGGTGGGTGGTGACCTTGTGCATCGGGTACTGCTCGAGCACCCACGCGTAGTCGGGGCGAATCAGCAAGCGCGCCAGCGGGACCGCGGGATCGTCGACGAACAGGTCCAGCGCCGCGGACTCGTCGAGCGCCGCCTCGGCCGGCGGGCGCGCGGGCTCGTCGAGCTCGGTGGCCTCCTCGATCCGATCGAGGCGGAACAGACGCACGCCCTCGGCTTGCCGGCACCACGCCTGCAGGTAGCTGTTGTTGTCCACCAGCACGATTCGGATCGGGTCCACGACGCGCTCGGACACCACATCGCGGCTGGCCGAGTAGTAGACCAGGCGCAGCGCGTGGTCGTGCTCGACGGCGGACCGGACGGTCGCCACCGCGGGCGCCTCCACCGGCGCGGGTAGCGCCGGGCCCGCGAATTCCCGCCCGGAGATGGCCGATTCGATCTTCGCGGTGGCCGCGTGCGCGGCGCTCGGATCCACCATGCCCGGCAGATCCGCGATCGAGCGCAGCGCCACCAGCAGCGCGGTCGCCTCCAGCGAGGTCAGCCGCAGCGGGCGGTCGATGCCCGCGCTGAAGGTGACCTCGATGCTCTCCTCGGAGAACGACAGGTCGATCAGGTCGCCGGGCCCGTAACCGGGCAGGCCGCACATCCACAGCTGGTTCAGGTCGGTCATCAGCTGCTTGGTGGTGACGCCGAGTTCGGCCGCCGCCTCCGCCGCACCGATACCCGGGTTGGCCTGGAAGTACGGAATCATATTGAGCAGCCGGGCCAGCCGGGTCGACAGGCGGCTGCTCGCCGCCGCGCTGCCCCGCCGGTCCTTGGCGCCCTCCGACGCCCGGGCGCCGTCACCCTTGCGGGCATTGTCGATCACGCTGTCTCCCCGGCGTTTCCGCGACGCGTCCGCACTCACGCCGTCACCTCCGTCCGCTCCAGCACCGACTTCAGGCGCGCGATCACGTTGTCGCGCAGGTCTTCCGGCGCGAGCACCAGCGCGTCCGCGCCGAGTCCGGTGATGAGCCGGGCCAGCCAGTCGCGGGACCGGATCGGCACCTCCACGATCGAGCCGGGCCGCCCGCCCAGCACCCGGTCCTCCATGACCGGTCCGAGGCGGCGGATCTCCTGGCCGCGGCCCTGCGCCACCCACACCGTGGCCGATCCGGTGATCGGCGACTGCGCGGTGACCTCGGCGACCACGGCCCGCAGGTCCAGGTCCTCGGGCTTGTGCACGGCATTGGCCGGGCCGTACTCGGTGACGTCCTCGTCGATGCGGGAGATGCGGAACACCCGCTGCGCGTCGCGCACATTGTCGTGCGCGACGAGGTACCAGCGGCCGTGGTGGGTCACCACACCCCAGGGTTGGACATCGCGTTCGACCGGATCCCCGTGCGACTGCCGATGTTTGAACCGCACCGACCGACCGGCATCGATCGCGGCGAGCAGCTTGCCCAGGACCGGCTCCGAGCCGCGCGTCCGGGCCGGCACCGCGGGCACCGCCGACACCCCGGCGTCGGGCTCCACGTGAATACCGGCCGCGCGCAGCTTGAGCAGTCCGCCCTCGGCGGCCGCCGCCAGCTCCGGCGACTCCCACAACTGCACGGCCACCGCGACCGCGGCCGCTTCCTCGCTGGTCAGATCGATGTCGGGGAGCTCATAGGCATCCCGGTTGATGCGGTAGCCCTCGACACTCGACAACCGGCTCACCGGTCCGATCTCGAGGGGTATGCCCAGATCGCGCAGCTCGTTCTTGTCGCGCTCGAACATCCGGCTGAAGGCCTCGTCGCTCGCGGACTCCTCGTACCCGGCGACCGACTCCCGGATCCGCTCCGCGGTCAGGAACTGCCGGGTGGACAGCAGCGCGATAACCAGATTCATCAACCGCTCGACCTTGGATATCGCCACCCCGTAGAGAGTAATGGGAGTGTCGCCGAGGTGACGCATGGGCGGTCGCGTTTTTCCCCTAACCGCCCCCATAACGCGCGGAACGGGCCGCGAACCGAGTGGTTCGCGGCCCGCTGCGCTCTGCCTACATGGAGGCGATGAGCCGGTCCACGCGCTCGTCGACCGAGCGGAACGGGTCCTTGCAGAGCACCGTCCGTTGTGCCTGGTCATTGAGCTTGAGGTGGACCCAGTCGACGGTGAAGTCGCGGCCCGCCTCCTGCGCCGCGGTGATGAAATCGCCGCGCAGCTTGGCCCGGGTGGTCTGCGGCGGCGTGGTGACCGCCGCGTCGACCGCGTCGTCCTCGGTGATCCGCTTGGCCAGACCCTTGCGGGCGAGCAGGTCGAAGACGCCGCGACCGCGCTTGATGTCGTGGTAGGCCAGATCCAGCTGGGCGATCTTGGGATCGGACAGCTCCATGTTGTAGCGGTCCTGGTAGCGCTGGAACAGCTTGCGCTTGATCACCCAGTCGATCTCGGTGTCGACCTTGGCGAAGTCCTGCGCCTCGACCGCGTCGAGGGTGCGGCCCCACAGATCCACCACCGCGTCGACCTGCGGGTCGCGGTCGCGGTTGCGCAGGTGCTCGACGGCGCGGGCGTAGTACTCGCGCTGGATCTCGAGCGCCGACGCCTGCCGCCCGCCGGCCAGCCGGACGGGCCGACGACCGGTGAGATCGTGCGACACCTCACGGATGGCGCGAATCGGGTTGTCCAGAGCGAAGTCTCGGAACGCGACGCCCGCCTCGATCATCTCCAGCACCAGCGACGCCGTGCCGACCTTCAGCATGGTCGTCGGTTCGGCCATGTTCGAGTCGCCCACGATCACGTGCAGGCGCCGGTACTTCTCGGCGTCGGCGTGCGGCTCGTCGCGGGTGTTGATGATCGGCCGCGACCGCGTGGTCGCCGACGACACCCCCTCCCAGATGTGCTCGGCCCGCTGCGACAGGCAGAAGGTCGCCGCCTTCGGCGTCTGGAGCACCTTCCCGGCCCCGCAGATCAACTGCCGGGTAACCAGGAACGGCAACAGCACGTCGGAGATCCTCGAGAACTCCCCGGCCCGGACCACGAGGAAGTTCTCGTGGCAGCCGTAGGAGTTGCCCGCGGAGTCGGTGTTGTTCTTGAACAGGTAGATATCGCCGCCGATACCCTCCTCCGCGAGCCGCTGCTCGGCGTCTATGAGCAGATCCTCCAGGACCCGCTCGCCGGCGCGGTCGTGAGTGACCAACTGCACCAGGCTGTCACATTCGGCCGTGGCGTACTCCGGATGGGAACCGACATCGAGGTAGAGCCGGGCACCATTACGAAGGAACACGTTCGAGCTACGGCCCCAGGAAACTACCCGGCGGAACAAGTACCGGGCCACCTCGTCAGGACTCAACCGACGGTGACCGTGGAACGTGCACGTCACCCCGAATTCGGTCTCGATCCCCATGATTCGTCGCTGCACCCTATCGACATTACAGCGGAATAGTGCCCGGTAACGGCCTTGTCGGAGCACTGATGCAAACGTATTCACAACGATTTAGCACGGGGTGCAACGCGGCACGCGCTCTACCCTGCGAAAAAGCAAGGCTCCTTTGCACTCTGCTATTGAGAGTGCAAAGGAGCCTTATCCCGAATAGCGGGATTTGCCTACGTCGCCGGGGCCCTAGGACGGGTCCCCGCCCGACGGCTTGTCGGCTTCGGCGGCCGCTTTCGCGTTCGGCGCCTTGCCGGTGATCAACTCCGACAGCGCGGCACCCTGGACCCGGCGGAACGCCCGCCGCGGCCGGGACTGCTCGAGGGTTGCCACCTCCAGGGAGGAGACGCCCACGGTGCGCTGCTTGTCCTTGTCGCCCTCGGGCACGGCCTTCTGCAGCGCGGCCACCGCCGTGGTGATGGCCGAATGCAGGTCCATGCCCGGCTTGTACGAAGCCTTGAGGGCGGTGGTGATCGGGTCGGTGTTGCCGCCCATCACCACGAATTCGCGTTCGTCGACGATCGACCCGTCGAAGTTGATGCGATACAGCACCGAGTTCGAGGTCTGCTCGGGGAAGCCCACCTCGGCGACGCAGATCTCCACCTCGTAGGGCTTGAGCTGGTCGGTGAAGATGGTGCCCAGGCTCTGGGCGTACAGGTTGGCCAGGAACCGGCCGGTCACGTCGCGGCGATCGAACTGGTAGCCGCGCAGGTCGGCCTGCAGGATGCCCCCGCGGCGCAGCGCCTCGAACTCGTTGTACTTGCCGACCGCGGCGAAGCCGACCCGGTCGTAGAGCTCACTGATCTTGTGGAGGGTGGCCGAGGGGTTCTCGGCCACGAACACCACGCCCTTGTCGTAGACCAGCACGATGACCGAGCGGCCGCGCGCGATGCCCTTGCGCGCGAGCTCGGTCTTGTCGCGCATGATCTGTTCGGCCGACGCGTAATACGGCAGTGTCATGCTTCGCCGATCCCCTCTGCCGCCAGCGCGGCCCGCTCCTCCACCATCGCCCGGGTGATCTCCTTCAGGCGCTCGTCGGTGACCTCCACGGTGCCCTCGGAGTCGATGACGATGGCCGTCGGGTAGATATTGCGCATGGTGTCCGGACCGCCGGTGGCGGTGTCGTCGTCGGCGGCGTCGAAGAGCGATTCGATCGCGATCCGCAGCGCCCGGTCCTGGTCGAGGCCGCGCGCGTAGGTCTTCTTCAGCGACGATTTGGCGAACAGGGAACCCGACCCCACCGCGGTGTACCCGAACCGCTCCTCGCTGCGCCCGCCGACCACGTCGTAGGACACGATCCGCCCGGACTTGTCCGGGTCCTGCGCGTCCGGGTCGAAGCCGACCAGCAGCGGGACCACCGCCAGCCCCTGCAGGGCGGCGGGGAGGTTGTCACGCACCATCTTCGACAGCTTGTTGGCCTTGCCGGCGAAGGTGAGGGGAACGCCCTCGATCTTCTCGTAGTACTCGAGCTCCACCGCGAACAGGCGGATCATCTCGATCGCCATCCCCGCGGTACCGGCGATGCCGGCCGCGGAGTAGGTGTCGGTGATGTACACCTTCTCGATGTCACGCTGGGCCAGCAGGTTGCCCTGGGTGGCGCGGCGGTCGCCCGCGATCAGCACCCCGCCGCGGTAGCTGACCGCGACGATGGTGGTGCCGTGCGGAGCGATGTCCGACGGCACGCCCGGATTCGGGTGCGTGCCGCCGGATCCGATTCCGTTGCCGGGCAACAGTTCCGGAGCGTGTAAACGCAGGTACTCGGAGAAAGAGGATTGGGCGAACCCCAACTGGAGCCGCAGGGGGTCACCTTGGGTCACTGGCCGCCCTTCTGCACATATGCGCGGACGAAGTCCTCCGCGTTCTCCTCGAGCACGTCGTCGATCTCGTCGAGCAGGTCGTCGGTTTCCTCCGCCAGCTTCTCGCGACGCTCCTGTCCAGCCCCACCGTCGCCGACCGGGCCCTCGTCCTCGTCGCCGCCACCGGCGCGCTTGGTCTGCTCTTGTGCCATAGCAGCCGACCTCCTCTGTGATCATCGGCGAGCACCGGAGAAGACCCGATGCTCGTGCCGTCAACAGTACCCACCAGCGGGGACAACATGCCGGATTAAACGTCATTGTGCTGTGCCCGCGATCTCTCCGCCGCCATGTCGCGGACACGAAAAAGGGGTACGGGGTTCAGTTCCCGTACCCCTCTCACGTGGGCCTAGTGGGTCAGCTGGCGCACCAGTTCCGAGGCGGTGTGCACACCGTCGAGGAGTTTGCCGACGTGGGACTTGGTGCCGCGACGCGGTTCCAGGGTGGGAATCCGCACGAGCGAGTCGCCGCCCAGGTCGAAGATCACCGAATCCCAGCTGGCCGCCGCGATATCCGCGCCGAACCGGCGCAGGCATTCGCCGCGGAAGTAGGCGCGGGTGTCGGTGGGCGGGTTGGTCATGGCGTCGGTGACCTGCTGCTCGGTGACCAGCCGCTGCATGGAGCCGCGCGCCACCAGGCGGTTGTAGAGGCCCTTGTCCAGGCGCACGTCGGAGTACTGCAGGTCGACCAGGTGCAGCTTGGGGGCGGCCCAGGACAGGCCCTCGCGCGAGCGCATGCCCTCGAGCAGGCGCAGCTTGGCGCACCAGTCCAGCAGGTCGGCGCACTCGAGCGGGTCGCGCTCGAGCAGGTCGAGCACGTGGGCCCACTTCTCGATGACGTCCAGCACCCGCGGGTCGTCGTTTCCGGTGCGGTCCATGAACTTCTCGACCCGGTCGAGGTAGATGCGTTGCAGCGCAAGGCCGGTCAGCTCGCGGCCGTCGGAAAGGGCAACGGTGGCACGCAGAGTCGGGTCGTGGCTGATGGTGTGCACGGCGGTGACCGGGCGGGCCAGCTGCAGATCCGAGAAGTCCTCACCGGCCTCGATCATGTCCAGCACCAGCGAGGCGGTGCCGACCTTGAGGTAGGTGGACCATTCGGCCAGGTTGGCGTCGCCGATGATGACGTGCAGCCGGCGGTACTTGTCGGCGTCGGCGTGCGGCTCGTCGCGGGTGTTGATGATGCCGCGCTTGAGGGTGGTCTCGAGACCGACCTCGACCTCGATGTAGTCCGCGCGCTGCGACAGCTGGAAACCGGGGGTGTCACCGGACTGGCCGATGCCCACGCGCCCGGAACCGCACACCACCTGCCGGGAGGCGAAGAACGGGGTCAGGCCCACGATGATCTGATTGAACGGGGTCTCCCGGCTCATCAGGTAGTTCTCGTGGGTGCCGTAGGAGGCGCCCTTGCCGTCCACATTGTTCTTGTACAGCTGCATGCGGGCCGCGCCCGGCACGCTGGAGGCGTAGCGGGCGGCGGCCTCCATGACGCGTTCACCGGCCTTGTCCCAGATCACGGCGTCGAGGGGGTCGGTGACCTCGGGCGCGGAGTACTCCGGGTGGGCGTGGTCGACGTAGAGGCGGGCCCCGTTGGTGAGGATCATATTGGCCGCCCCGACCTCGTCGGCGTCGATCACCGGCGCGGGCCCGTTGAGCCTGCCGAGATCGAAACCGCGCGCGTCGCGCAACGGCGATTCCACCTCGTAATCCCAGCGTGTGCGCTTGGCGCGCGGCACGCCCTCGGCCGCGGCGTAGGCCAGCACCGCCTGGGTGGAGGTGAGAATCGGGTTGGCTGACGGCTCGGTCGGCGTCGAAATGCCGTACTCGACCTCGATTCCGATGATGCGCTGCATGGCTTCGAGCCTAGGCGAAAGGCGGGCCCGGACGCGGCCGGACTGTCCGGGTCGGTCTCATTCGCGAGTCGTATGCCGGATCGTCCTCGCGGGTGATCCGCCCGGGACCGGCGCGACGGCACAATCACCTGCATGGTCGAATCGGCTCCCCTCCCCCGCCCGCCGCACCCGGTCACCGCCGTCGCCGACGACCCCAACCCCGTACCCGCCCAGCCTGTTTCGAGCCGGGTGGCCGCGCTCGACGTGCTGCGCGGCATCGCGATCCTGGGCACCCTGGGCACCAATGTCTGGATCTTCACCAATGCCGAAGGGCTGCTCGGCTACATCGCGCGCAGCGACGAGCCGCACGGGGCGTGGCTGTGGATCGAGCGATTCCTGCAGCAACTCGCGCAGGGCAAGTTCCTGGGGCTGCTGACCATCATGTTCGGCATCGGGCTGGCTATCCAGCAGCGATCGGCGGCGCGGGGCGGACGCTCCTGGCCGGGCAGCTATCCGGTGCGGGCGGGCCTGCTGTTCCTCGACGGCCTGCTGAACTTCTTCCTCGTCGCCGAGTTCGACGTGCTGATGGGCTACGCGGTCACCGGCCTGGTGGTGGCGTTCATCCTGGCCACCGGTCCGAAGGCGCAGCGGCGCTGGCTCATCGCGCAGGCGAGCGTGCACATCACGCTGTTGTCGCTGTTCGCGGTGGCGATCGCGGTCGGATCGCCGGATGATTCCGGCCCGCGCCGGGCGCTGGATCCGAATCCGTACGCGGACGGCTCGTTCTGGGATCTGGTGGCGTTCCGGTGGGAGCACCTGCTGGTGTTCCGGCTCGAACCGCTGCTCATCTTCCCGATGTCCATCGCCCTGTTCCTGCTGGGCGCGCGCCTGTTCCGGGCCGGGATCTTCGAGCCGGGCGGCGCGCGAATCCGCAAGCGGCTCATGCTGATCGGGTTCGGCATCGCCGCGCCCGTCGACCTGGCGCTGGGCCTGATCGGCGGCGATCTGATCCTGCTGGCCCGCTACGGCACCGCACCCGTGGTCTCGCTGGGGCTGCTGGCCCTGGTCGCCGAGGTGTACGCGCATCGACCCCGGCCGGGCTGGGTGGGCCGCCGCTTCGGCGAGGTCGGGCGAATGGCGTTGAGCTGCTACATCCTTCAGAACCTGGTGGCGGGATTCCTGTGCTACGGCTGGGGTCTGGGCCTGGCGAGCCTGGTGTCGGCGAATGCCCGGGTGCCGTTCACGGTGGGGATCTACGTGCTGGTGTGCGCGCTCATGCTGACCTTCGCGCACTTCTGGCTGCGGCGCTTCGAGCGCGGGCCGGTCGAGTGGCTGTGGAATCGCAGCTATCTGGCCCTCACCGGCGGGGTGCGGGGCTAGTCGACCTCGTCGATGGAGCGCAGGTAGGGCGCCTGGCCGTCGATGCAGGAGGAGAGCCGGTAGAGCGAATGCGCCGGCACGAAATCGACGAACTGCTCGCTGCCGGAGGAGCCGCCGCCGTCCGAGTCGTGGTACTCGCACTGCATGTAGCCGGAGACCACGTATTCGGTGTCGGTGTCGTTGCGGCAGTCCAGGACGTCACAGTGCAGTCCGGCGGGCAGGTCGGCGCCGGCGCCGGCGGAGGCGGCCGGAGCCAGTGCGGCCCCGGCGATTCCGGTGAACACGGCCAGCCGGGCCAGAGTGCGTGCAGCCATCGGAGTCCTCGGGTCGATCGACGTCACGCCCGCGCCGCCTCGGTACGCGAGAGCAGGTCGGCGACGACGGTGTCGCGGGTCAGCGGCAGGTCCAGACTACGGGCATTGCCCTCGAGCAGCGACAGCACCGATTCGGTGAGGATGCCCTCGATGTGCTCCGAGGACAGGCCGGGGGCCGCGCGCCAGCTGTTGACCACGCCGTCGACGAAGCCGACGGTGCCGAAGGCCATGGGGCGGGCCCGGTTCCGGTCGATGCCGAACCGGCGCAGGGTGTCGGCGAACAGGTCCGCGAGCCGCCCGCCGATGCGGTCGCGGGCTCCGGCCAGCGCGGTGGAGGATTCGCCGTGCGGGTCGGCGGCGGTGAGGAAGCGGTGCAGCTGGGGGTGGCGTTCCACCCAGCCGACGTAGGTGCCGACGGCTCCGCGCACCAGGTCGCGGACGGTGCCGTCGGGGTGCAGGCGCGGCATGAGTTCGGCGGTGAGGCCGTCGAGGATGTGGCGGCGGATGGCTTCGTCGAGGTCGGTGCGGCCGTCGAAGTGCCGGTAGACGACCGGGCGTGGAACCGACAGGCGGTCGGCGATCTGCTGGACGGAGATCTCGGTGCCGTGCTCCTCGATCACGGCCAGCGCGGCGTCGAGCATCTCGACGCGGCGGCGGGCCTTGTGATCGTCCCAGCGCGTACTGCGGCCGTCGGCGCCCGGCGGCGCGGGTTTGCTGCGTCGGGTCCCGGTCACGCGCCTCACGATACCCACCTCCGCATTGACCGTGACAGCCTGTACCACTAATCTGAGTGTAACAGCCTGTATCAGTAATAGTCGGGAGCTGTCATGGGCGACAACGCGGTCTCCACACCTGCGCGCGACCTCGCCGGGCGCGAGTCCTTCGCCCAGCGTTTGCTGGCCGGATCGGTGAAGAAGTCCTACGACCCGGTCGTCGATCTGGACTGGGACGCCCCGCTGGATCCGGACAAGCTCTTCCTGCCGCCCGAGGTCATCTCCCTCTACGGCACCCCGCTCTGGGACGCCATGACCCCCGAGCAGCGCCGCGAACTCTCCCGCCAGGAACTCGCCAATGTGCTCTCGGTCGGCATCTGGTTCGAGAACCTGCTCAATCGCCTGCTGCTGCGCGAGCTCATGGCCGGCGACCCGACCTCGCGGCACGCGCACTACACGCTCATCGAGATGGGCGACGAATGCCGGCACATGATGATGTTCGGCAAGCTCATCGACCGCATCGAGGCGCGGCCCTACTGGCCCAACCGGTTCGAGCGCTGGACCATCAGCGCATTGCAGCAGCTGCTGCGCGGATCCATGGTCTGGGTGGGGGCGCTGGTCGGTGAGGAGATCTTCGACGCGCTCCAGCGCCGCACCCTCGACGATCCGCAGTTGCAGCCCTTGGTCGCGCGGGCCATGCGCATCCACGTCACCGAGGAGGCGCGGCACATCGGGTTCGCGCGCGACGCCCTGGCACACCGGGTGCCGGGGATGTCGAAGACCGAAATGCGTTACACGCGACTGTGTGTCGCGGTGGCCGCGCCCCTGTTCGTCCATCTGATGACCAACTGGCACATGTACGCCCGCGCGGGCATCGAGAACGGGCGGGCGGCGCGCCGGATGGCCCGCGCCAACCCGCATTCGCGGCGCGCACTCGGACTGGGCGCGGCGAATCTCGGCGCGTTCCTCGACAAACAGGGCCTGATGGGGCCGATCGGGAAGCGCGTGTGGCGGCGCCGAGGTCTGCTGTGAGATTCCGGCGGGGCCGCCGCGATCCCCGGCCTCGGGCCGACCCGGAGGACTTCACCGAACCCGAACCGGCGCCGGACTATTCGGGTCCGGCACTACTGGACGCCCCGGGCATCGAGGTCGCGGTGCGAGTCGCGCTGACCGGCCAGCTGGATCCGACCGACGGCCAGTTCCATTGGTACGGGCAGGTTTCCGCCGACGACGACGCGACGCTGCCCGAACCCGGTCGCGGTCAGGTCTTCCTGACCGTGCCGGGCCGGGCGCCGGCGCCCGGCGTGCTCCAGGAGCGCGACCCGTGGGGCCATCTGCGCATCGCCGGAATCGGCGCGCCGCCGTTCGAGCTGTAGCGCAACGCCTTTCGACGCGCTAGCGGGTCAGGCCGATGAAGTCGGCCATGGCCTCGACGGAGTAGGCGAAGAACGGTCCGGCCGGGTCCATGCTGTTGTCGAGCTGACCGAACAGTTCGAAGGTGACCGTGCCGTAGAGCTGCGTCCACGCCATGACCGCACGGACCACCGCGACCTCGGGCAGACCGGGTGTGACCTGCTCGGCGATGCCCGCGGACTGGGCGGCCAGCACCGGATCGACCGGCCCCTCCGGCACCGTGAGACTGGCCGACTTCCAGGCCCGGTTGACCACGCCCAGCGCGGCCACCGGTACCCGGGAGGCCGGGCCGACCGTGGATTCCGGGGCCCGGTAGCCGGGCACCGGCGAACCGTAGACCAGGGCGTATTCGTGCGGATGGGCCTTGGCCCAGTCCCGCACCGCGTGCGAGATCCCCCGCCACTGGGCCCGGGGCGTGTCCGCGGCCGCGACCGCGTTCTCGACCGCGTCGGCGATGCTGTCGTACGCCTCGATGATGAGCGTGGTCAGCAGGTCGTCGCGGCTGGGGAAGTAGCGATACAGCGCCGAGGACACCATGCCCAGTTCGCGGGCGATGGCCCGCAGCGACAGCGCGGGGGCGCCGGATTCGGCGAGCTGCCGGCGCGCGGCGTCGGTGATCTCGCGGGTGATCTCGGCTCTGGCCCGGGCGCGGGCGGTTCGGGGGACGCTCATCCCGATAGTGTGCCACGTTTCGGATCACCCGAATATTTCGAGAGCACTGCTCTTGACATTCCGCGAGGCGTGCATGCACACTGATCACAACAGAGAGCACCGCTCTCGCAGAGTGAAGGAAGATCCCATGGACGCCCACACCGCCGCCACCCGCTACATCGGCCCCACCGGTCTCGACCCCTACATGAACCGCTTCTTCAACATGCTCCCCAAGCTCGGCATCAGCGTCGCGGGCTCGCGGCTGCTGGCGGTGCGCGGCCGCAAGTCCGGCGAATGGCGCACCACCATGGTCAATCTCCTGACCGTCGACGGCGCCCGCTACCTGGTCGCCCCGCGCGGCCACACCCAGTGGGTCCGCAACCTGCGGGTCGCCAAGACCGGCGAACTGCGCCTGGGCCGCAAGTCCGAGACCTTCACCGCCATCGAACTCCCCGACGCCGACAAGATCCCCGTCCTGCGCGCCTACCTCGACCGCTGGGGCTGGGAGGTCGGCCGCTTCTTCGAGGGCGTCACCAAGGACGCCACCGATGCCGAATTGGCCGATATCGCACCGGGATTCCCCGTCTTCGTCCTGAACTGACCGATCACCCCGAATACAACTCGCCCCGGCAAGGCCGCTGCCTTGCCGGGGCGTTTCGCTGTCCCGATGCGAATCCACCCGCGCCGAGCACGGGTTCCGGGCCGGTAGGCCGGCCGTCAGCGCAGTTCGTCGAGGGTTTCGTTGTCGCGGGCGACGAAGGCGCGGCCGTCGGCGGTGAAGACGATCGGGCGCTGGATCAGGCGGGGGTGCGTGGCCAGGGCCTCGATCCAGCGGTCGCGGTCGGCGGGGGTGCGGCCCCAGGAGGCGACGCCGAGTTCCTTGGCCTGGGCCTCGGCGGTGCGGGTGATGTCCCACGGTTCGAGGCCGAGTTTGGCCAGGGCGGCGCGGATTTCCTCGGCCGAGGGCGGATTGTCGAGGTAGCGGCGCTCGACGTAGTCCGAGCCGGTTTCCTCGAGCACCGCTTTGGCCGTGCGGCTCTTGGAGCACTGCGGGTTGTGCCAGATTTCGGTCGCCATGCCGCCAGCCTAGGCGGCGGCGCCGACTCCCCCGGTCACCGGCACGGTCAGGACGTACCGACCGGCACGATCAGACGCCGGGTGACCCGACGGTCACAGCCAGTCGACGACCCAGCGGTAGGGGCGCATCCAGTACAGACCGCCGTCGGGAATCGGCGCGCCCCAGCGCTGTTCGGCCTGGGTCAGCTGCCAGCGGTATTCGGGGGCGGGTTCGCCGCCGTGGATCTCGAGCAGGTGCCGCCGCCAGCTGCCGATCATGGCGGGGACGACCTGGCGGTCGTTCTCGTAGGCCCACTCCACGTTTCGGGTCATGAGGCTGTCGACCGCGTGGTTGGCGGCGTTCGGGTCGCCGCTGCTCAGCGAGTGCAGGAACGCGGCCACCAGGTTGTAGGCGATGGCGTCGTGCACCGAGGTCTGACCGTTCTCGAGCGACCAGATGCCCAGGTAGGTGGGCCCCTGCTCGTCGATCCACACCGAATGCGCCTCGCCGACCCGATTGTCGAAGATGAGCGCGGTGAGCAGGCCCAGGGTGGCCTTGCCCATGATGAGCGGGTCCGGCCGCCCGGTGCCGACGGCGTCGTCGATCAGCGCCCGGTAGGCGGAGGCTGCGATACCCGGCCGGTTGGCGTCCATCAGCGCGTCGGCGGTCGCACCACCGGCGAGCTGCTCGGCGGGCGGCTGCGCCGGACCCGCGGCGAGCTGCGGCGCGCCGTCGCCGACCCGCAGGTACTGGGTCGCCATGGCATCGGACGCGGCGGCCGGGTCGAGCGGCGGCAGGCCGGGCACCGGGCCGGACTGCGCGGCACCGAAATCGGCTCCCGGCACGCCGGGTTCGAGCTGCGCGCCAGCGGGTTCCAGCGGCGAGAACGCCTGATCAGGCTGTGCCGCGCCGGGTTCGGGGAATGCCGGACCGGGTTCGGGGAACAGTGCGCCCGGTTCGGGGAACAGCGCGCCCGGTTCAGGAAAGAGTGCGCCCGGTTCGGGCAGCATGGCGCCGGGTTCGATCAGCGGAGCGCCGTTGCGGAGCGGGTCCTCGAGGCCGAGGTCGATGGCGAGCGGGTCGCGCAGGGCGGGCGCGGTCTGCAGATATTCCAGTGCCACCCGGGCGAATTCGTTGTCCTGGGTCTCGAGCCATTCGCGCCCGGCCCGCAGGGTGTCGATCAGGTGTCCGCCGACGCCCTGTTCGATGGCGGCGCACAGCGCGTAGTACCCGTAGCCGCGGTAGTCGTCGTGGCCGACGCCCTCGGTGATCAGCAGTTGCGCATATCTACTTGCCAGGTCGTGTCTTTCGATGTCGCCGAGCAGGGTGCAGGCGGTCATGGCCGCCATCAGTACCTCGGCGTGTTCGCCATGGGCCCGGCGCAGGTCGATGCAGCGGTCGGCCATGAGGACGGCGCTGTCGGGCAGGTCCTGCTGGGTGGCGGCCTCGACGGCCATGGAGTACATGGTGGCGAGGGTGGCGGGCGGGATATCGGCCGGGTAGCGGGCCGGGCCGTGTTCGGCCAGGTGCAGGGCCTGGGCGTAATCGCCCGCGGCGAAGGCGGATCGGAAGCGGTAGGAGACGATCCAGCCGTATTCCTTGGGATCGGGGACCCCGGCCAGCTCGTCGTCGAACGCCGACAACCGCGCCAGCGCCTCCTCGGCCCGGCCGGTCTCCAGCATGCCGCTCGCCTCGTTCATCACCTCGACGAACGCATTTCGATCCATGGCCTACTCGCCTTCCCGCATATGTCAGCCCCGGATCGTATGACCGCACCACGACCCCGCGCGGTCACTGAGGTCAAGGTCATAGTTTGACGCCACCCCACATGACCACGCGTTGTCATTCGCGTGGCACGTTGTGTCACAACGGTATTCCCGCACCTCGACACGAACCCGCCTCCCTGCGGGCCACTCTCGCGTCGCGGCCGATCCGTCCTGCCCCCAATCTAACGACAACACACCGAACGAACCCGCAACTACTCTCGGCGCGTCTCGTAGGACGATTTCGGAAGCGGTTTCGGAGCGCCGGGGCTGGCGGGTGAGCGCGTGCAGGTGCCGGCCAATTCGCTCGGTTCGCCGCGTTGGACGCTGGGCGGCACCTACCGGATCGGCTTGCGTCTGGTGACCGGTGCGTGGAAGGTCGAGGTCATGGTGATGACCGCGCAGTGGGCCGACGGCGACAAGGACATCACGTACCTGGTGTCGGGCGGGCAGCGGCCGACGGCCGTGTAGCGGCTGTGGGAAGGGGAATCGGGGAGGGCTGTATCTCTCTCCCCTTTCAACATATATCGCAGTGGGGGGCTTGCGGCAAGGCCCCCGTGGTGGCGCACAATCGCTGGCCGAGGGCTGCGGCCTGCGCGAATGGCGCGTGGGCGGCGGCCGGGGACCGGCTGGGCGGAAGGTGTGGTGCTGATGTCTGATCAGGGATACGAGAACGAACTGCGCTCCGAGCGCGAGTACGTGGCCGGGCTGTACGGGCGGTTGGACGCCGAGCGGGCGCGGGTGCGCGGCCGGTACGGCGAGACGCTGACCGTGCGCGGCAATGCGACGGTGCTGGTGGAGCGGGATGCCGAGGCGCGGGCGCTGGCCAAGGAGATGACCCGGCTGGGTGTGGCCGACAACGGCCTGTGCTTCGGCCGTCTCGACAGCGAGACCGGTGAGCACGCCTACATCGGCCGGATCGGCATCTACGACGAGACCAACGAATTCGAGCCGCTGCTGCAGGATTGGCGCGCCCCGGCGTCGCAGGCGTTCTACACCGCGACCGCCGCGACCCCGGAGAATATGCGCCGACGTCGCCAATTCCACACGCGTGGGCGCGATGTGGTGGATTTCACCGACGAGGTGTTCGGCCGTCCCGGGGACGGGGAGCGTGGTGACGCGGCGCTGCTGGCGGCGGTCAACGCACCCCGTGGTGAGGGCATGCGCGACATCGTGGCGACGATCCAGGCCGAGCAGGACCGGATCATCCGGCTCGATCACCCGGGTGTGCTGGTGATCGAGGGCGGGCCGGGCACCGGCAAGACCGTGGTGGCGCTGCACCGGGTGGCGTATCTGCTGTACACCCAGCGCGAGCAGATGGAGCGCAACGGCGTGCTCGTGGTGGGCCCGAATACGGCCTTCCTGAAGCACATCGGGCGCGTGCTGCCGTCGCTGGGCGAGACCAACGTGGTGTTCACCACCACCGCGGATCTCATGCCCGGCGTGCACGCGACCGCGGAAGACGTTCCGGAGGTGGCGCGGCTCAAGGGTGCGCTCGGCATCCTCGAGGTTCTGAAAGCGGCCATCGCGGACCGGCAGCGGGTGCCGTCCGAGCCCGTGGCATTGGAGCTCTCGGACGTGACGGTCCGCATCGGCGCGGACATCGCGGACTGGGCGCGGTCGGAGGCTCGCGAGAGCGGCCTGCCGCACAATCTGGCCCGCGCCACTTTCGTGGAGGTGCTCACCTGGGCGCTGACCGAGCGCGCGATCGCCCGCATCGGTCAGGGCTGGCTCACCCGTGAGGACCGCGAGGCGTGGGAGAACATGCGCACCGACCTGCGCACCGAGCTCGCCGAGCACGACGGCTTCACCGCCCTGCTCGACGAGCTGTGGCCGGCGCTCACGCCGGAACAGCTACTGGCGGAACTGTTGTCGTCGACCGACCGCCTGCGCGCGGCGGGCGCCGACCAGTCGCTCTGGCGGGCCGAGGGCGAGGCGTGGACGGTCTCGGATGTCCCGCTGCTCGACGAGCTGGCCGACCTGCTGGGCCGCGACACCTCCGCCGAGGAGGCCGCAGCCGAGCGGGAACGCAAGGCGCAGGCCGCCTATGCCGAGGGCGTGCTGGATCTGCTGGTGAGCCGCGCCGACCATATGGACGACGAGGACCACCTGTTCGCCACCGACATGCTCTACGGCGAGGACCTGGCCGAGCGTTTCCTCGAACGCGACACCCGCGAACTCGCCGAACGCGCTGCCGCGGACCGGGATTGGACCTACCGGCACATCGTGGTCGACGAGGCCCAGGAGCTGTCGGCGATGGACTGGCGGGTGCTGATGCGCCGCTGCCCGGGTCATTCCTTCACCGTGGTGGGCGATCTCGCGCAGCGCCGGTCGGCGGCGGGCGCGACGTCGTGGGGAGCGATGCTGGACCCGTACGTTCCGGGCCGCTGGCAGTACCGCTCGCTGACCGTGAACTACCGCACCCCCGCGGAGATCATGGCGGTCGCCGCGGCCGTGCTCGCCGACTTCTCCCCCGACGTCATCCCGCCGGAGTCGGTGCGCGCCTGCGGCGTCCAGCCGTGGGCGCGGCAGCTGGCGACCGACAAGATGCCTGCCGCCATCGAGGAATTCGTCCGCGACGAGGCCGACCGCGAGGGCACCAGCATCGTGATCGGCCCGCCCGGCATGCCGGGCGCGGTCCCCGCCTCGGAGACCAAGGGCCTCGAGTTCGACGCCGTCCTGGTGGTCGAACCCGAGCACATCCTCGCCGACGGCGAGCGTGGCGCGGCCGAACTGTATGTCGCCCTCACCCGCGCCACCCAGCGCCTGGGCGTCCTGCACCGGGGCCCGCTCCCGCGCGCTCTGGCCGGGCTCTACACGTCGAAGTAGAGCTCGAATTCGTAGGGGTGCGGGCGCAGGTTGATCTCGGCGATCTCGGTGTCGCGCTTGAGGCGGATCCAGGTGTCGATGAGGTCCTCGGTGAACACCCCGCCCTGGGTGAGGTAGTCGTGGTCGGCCTCGAGGCGGTCGATGACCGCTTCGAGGCCGGCGGGGGTCTGGGTGACCTCGGCGGATTCCTCGGGGGTGAGTTCGTAGAGGTCCTTGTCGACGGGCAGGGCGGGCTCGATCTTGTTGATGATGCCGTCCAGTCCGGCCATCATCATGGCGGCGAAGGACAGGTACGGGTTGCCCGAGGAGTCGGGGCAGCGGAATTCGAGGCGTTTGGCGCGGGCATTGCTGCCGGTCACCGGGATTCGCACGGCGGCGGAGCGATTGCGCTGGCTGTAGACCAGATTCACCGGGGCCTCGTAGCCGGGGACGAGACGCTTGTAGGAGTTCACCGTCGGATTGGTGAAGGCCAGCAGTGACGGCGCGTGGTGCAGCAGCCCGCCGATGTAGTGCCGGGCCAGGTCCGACAGTCCGGCGTAGCCCGCCTCGTCGTAGAACAGCGGGGCGCCGTCCTTCCACAGGGATTGGTGCACGTGCATGCCGGACCCGTTGTCGCCGAAGAGCGGTTTGGGCATGAAGGTGACGGTCTTGCCGCCCGCCCAGGCGGTGTTCTTGATGATGTACTTGTAGAGCATCAGGTCGTCGGCGGCGGCGAGCAGGGTGTTGAACCGGTAGTTGATCTCGGCCTGTCCGGCGGTGCCGACCTCGTGGTGGCCCTTCTCCAGTTCGAATCCGGCCTGTTGCAGGTGCGTGCACATGCGGTCGCGCAGATCGACGTCGGCGTCATAGGGGGCGACGGGGAAATAGCCGCCCTTGGGCCGGACTTTGTAGCCGCGGTTGGGAGTTCCGTCGGGATTGACTTTCTCGCCGGTATTCCAGTCCGCCGACGACGAATCCACTTCGTAGAAGGCCCGGTTCATGGTGGTGTCGTAACGGACCGTGTCGAAAATGTAGAACTCGGCCTCGGGACCGAAATAGGCGGTGTCGGCGATTCCGGTGGAGCGCAGGTATTCCTCGGCCTTGCGGGCCACATTGCGCGGGTCACGGCTGTAGGCGGCGCGGGTGTGCGGGTCGTGCACGAAACAACTGATATTGAGGGTCTTGGCGGTGCGGAACGAATCCAGTTGCGCGGTCCGCAGATCCGGCAGCAGCAGCATGTCGGATTCGTGGATGGCCTGGAAGCCGCGCACCGACGAGCCGTCGAAGGCGATGCCGTCCTCGACCAGCTCCGGGCCGAACATGCTCGCCGGGATCGAGAAATGCTGCTGGATGCCGGGGACGTCGCAGAAGCGGACGTCGACGTACTCGACTTCCTCGGCGTCGATGTAGTCCTGTACTCCGTTGACGGTAGGGGTGATCACCGCTGCCTCCTCGTGGCCGCGCACGCCTACCCGATCGGACGGCCCGGTCGGGGTCCGGCGGTCCTGTTCGTGCTAAAACGATACGTCGCGGAGACACCGGCAAGGACGCGAATGCGCTTGTGCACCAAGATCATTCGTTGCCAAGATCGACACACCGATATCGGTGTGGGACCGACGGCTCCGACCCGTCTTGCCCGCTCCCTCGCATTTGGCACACTGCACAAATCACCGGTCACAGTTCTTCTCCATTGCCCCTGGTCCACCCCGCATAGTGTGCGATCTGCTGGAAACCGTGAGTTCAACATCGGTAGCGGGAACGGCCCCGCGCACCATGGTCGAGGCGTTCCAGGCCACCGCCGCCCGCTATCCGGACGCGGTCGCGTTGCGCACGCTCGGCGGCGCGGTGTCCGTCACCTGGCGCGAGTACGCCGATCGGGTGCGCGCCATCGCCGGCGGTCTGGCCGCGCTCGGCGTCGGCCGGGGCGACACGGTGGCGCTGATGATGACCAACCGGCCCGAATTCCACCTGTGCGACACCGCGATCCTGCACACCGGCGCGACCCCGTTCTCGGTGTACAACACCAATCCGGTCGAGGTGCTGGCCTACCAGTTCACCAATGCGGGCAACCGGGCCGTGATCTGCGAGGCGCGGTTCGCGCCGCAGGTCCGCGCCGCGGTGGCGCTGGCCGCCGCCCAGGGCGCGACCGTGGAACACGTGATCTGTGTCGACGAGGCGCTCGCGGGGTGCGTCGCGCTGGCGGAGATCGAGGCCACCGCGCCGGACCGGTTCGACTTCGAATCCGCCTGGCGCGCCGTGGCTCCCGAGAATCTGCTCACCATCGTCTACACCTCCGGCACCACCGGCCCGCCCAAGGGTGTGGAACTCACCCACACCAACTTCCTCGAGAATGCCCGCGTGGTGGACGAGTTCGGCGGCGGCTCCCCCGCCGACCGGGTGATCTCCTATCTGCCCGACGCACACGCCGCCAATCGCTGGCTCTCGCACTATCTCTCGATCCTGACCGGCGGCGAGATCACCACCTGCCCGGATCTGAAGCAGGTCGCCGCGGCGCTGTCGGAGGTGCATCCGACGGTGTTCATGGGGGTGCCGCGGGTCTGGGTGAAAGTCAAAGCGGCGCTGGAGGAACGCTTCGCCGCCGAACCGAGCCCGATCAAACGCCGCCTCATCGCCTGGGCGATAGCGAGCGGCCGGGCGCGAGCCCGCGCGGCGTCGGACGGACGCACGCTGAACGTCCTGGACACCTGGCAGTTCCGGCTGGCGGATCGCCTGGTGCTGTCGGCCGTTCGAGAGCAGCTGGGGCTGGACCGGATTCGCATCGCCGTCACCGGCTCCGCCCCGATCCCGAAGGACACCCACGAGTTCTTCCTCGGCCTGGGCCTGCCGCTGTGCGAGGGCTACGGCATGACCGAGTGCACCGCGGGCGCGACCATGGACCGCCCGGCGCACATCAAGATCGGTACCGTCGGCACCGCGTTCCCCGGCACCGAGGTCGCCATCGCCGACGACGGCGAGGTGCTGGTGCGCGGCGGCAGCGTGATGCGCGGCTACCGCGGCGAGCCCGCCAAGACCGCCGAGACCGTGGACGCCGAGGGCTGGCTGCACACCGGCGATATCGGCGAACTCGACGCCGAGGGCTTCCTGCGGATCGTGGACCGCAAGAAGGAACTCATCATCAACGCGGCCGGCAAGAACATGTCGCCGACCAATATCGAGAACGCCGTCACCGAGCACACGCCCCTCGCGGGTGCGGTGGTGGCCATCGGCGAGGGCCGCGCCTACAACACCGCGCTCATCTGCCTGGACCCCGACCTGGCCGCCGCGTTCGCCGAACGCCACCAGCTAACCGAGCGGGACATCACCGCCCTGGCCCGCGATCCGCGCGTGCTCGCCACCCTCCAGGAAGGCGTGGACGCGGCGAACGACAAGCTCTCACGGGTGGAGCAGATCAAGAGATTCGCGGTGCTGCCGGACGTGTGGGCCCCGGGCTCCGATCACCTCACGGCGACCGGAAAACTCCGGCGCAAACCCATAGCTATCACCTACGCCGCTACTATCGAGTCGCTGTACGGGTAGTAGGAGAGTTATGCACGCGCGATTACGGGATCGGACGCTCGAGGAGCTGTACCGACGCGCTGTCGTGGCGCGCGCGGAATTCCCCGCTCTCGCGCCGCCCTACCCCAAGCTCCCGGAATCCCTGGTGACCAGCGGTTTCGAGCGCGGCACGGCCTTGAACGTGGACCTGTTCTTCGAGTTCCTGCGCACCGGCGTGCCGCCCTCGCCCGAGGACACCGCCGAGGTCGTGCAGATCGCGGTGAGCCGCATCCGCGACGGCGAGACCCTCGAGGAAGTGCTCGAGCGCTACAGCCTGGGCGCGGAGCTGATCTGGTCGCGGGTGCGCGAGACCGCCCACGGACCCGAACGCGAGCTCCTCGACGATGCCGCGATCTCCCTGCTGCGCTACATCACTCTGCTCACCACCCGCATCGCCACCGCCTGCGTACAGCGCGCCCACGACCCGCGCTGGGAGTTGCTGGAACGCCGCCGCGCCATTGCCGACGCGCTGCTCACCGGCCGCGACCCCGTCGAGTGGGCGGGCGAACCCGCGGTGGCGGTGCCCGACGCGTTCCTGCTCGCCGCCTTCCGGCTCGGGTCCGCGCGTGGTGGCGACTCGAGCGAACTGCGCCACCGCGTCGAAGCCGTCCCGGGCGTGTTCCTGCGTCTGGACAGCGGCGGCTGGACGGCCCTGCTGCCGCTGCACCCCGGCGACGACGGCACGGCGACCCTGGCGGCGCTCACCGCGCGCCTGCCCGGACCCGGCCGGCTCGCGCTGGGGCAGACTGCACAATCCGAGCAGCCGCGTTCGGCCGCGCCCGCCCCCTTCTGGGTCGGCGTCGCCACCGCGGCGAGCCGCGCCGCGATCCCCGAAGCGTTCGCCGAGGCGCGCACGCTGGCCGAGCTCGGCCGCTGCCTGGGACGCCCGCAGCCGGTGTGCCGCCGCGCGGACCTGATGTTCGAATACACCGTCGCCGCGGGCGGTTCCGCGCGCCCCGGGCTGGCGGCCGTGCTGGAGCCGCTCGACAGCCAGACGGTGCTGACCGAAACCCTGGACGTCTTCGTCGACACCGGCTTCAACCAGCTGGCCACGGCCCGCCTGCTCAACGTCCACCGCAACACCGTCACCTACCGCCTGGCCCGCGTGCACGAGCTGACCGGCCTGGATCCGCACCGCCCGACCGACGCCATGACCCTCTCGGCCGCCCGCATCGCACGGCGCCTCGAAACCGCCTGCTTCGCACCGTAGTTCGCGACCGCCCGAGCGGCCGGCACGCGGCCGGACCCGAGAGTTCCCCGCCGGCTGCGCCGCGCCGGCCACTGCCTGCAGCGCGTCGCGGTCGCCCCGGCACACCCGGGAGACGGCCGCCCCGGGGTTTGGTCGGCTGCACAATGCCCTCCGCCACACTCTTGGCGATTGCCGATACCGGCGCGCGGGCACTGTGCGGTGTGCTGAACACCGACGACGAGGTCATGCGGCGCGGCATCCGGTCCGCGCCCGCCGGGACCTCCCGACCATCCGCAGAGGTACTTCGTTGAGTAGCACCTTCCGGCCGCGCCGCTGCCGCCTGGCCCCCTGGGCCGTGGCGGGCTTCTCCGCGCTGGCCATGACCATCGCCGCCACCACGCCGACGGGGGCCGCGCCCGTGTTCGGGCCGGTGCCCGACGCGCCCGCGAACTTCGGCCTGCCCTCGGACTACCAGCCCACGCCGGCGCGGTACGGAGTGGGTTATCACCTGGGACAGGTGGTTTCACTGGCCGACGGCACCCAGCTGCAGGCCGAGGTGCGGTATCCGACCGATCCGGCGACCGGGCAGCGGGCCGCGGGCGAGTTCCCGGTGGTCGTCAATTTCACCACCTACGGCGCGGTGGCCAGCGCGCTGACCGCCGCCATCACCTCGGTCATCGACGAACTCCACATCCAGCTGCCCGATCAGCTGAAGGACGCCCGCCGGGTCATCAATCAGGCCACCTCCATGCAGGACATGCTGGTCCGGCACGGCTACATCGAGGTGACCGCGGACGTGCGCGGCACCGGCGGCTCGACCGGCGCGTGGAGTCCCGCGTCGCAGCAGGACGGCAAGGACGGGGTGGAACTGGTGGACTGGGCGGCCAAGCTGCCCGGATCCAACGGCAAGGTCGGCATGTACGGCTACTCGTTCCCGGGCCTGTCGGCCATGCGCACCGCCGAGACCATCGGACCGGATTCACCGTTGAAGGCGATCGTGCCGTTCGCGGTGCCCAACAATATCTTCGACGAGGTGCTCGATCACGACGGCATGATGAGCCCGCTGCTGCTGACCGTCATCTCGCTCATGGTCCCTTACCTGAGCCTGATCGGCCCGTTCCTGACCGCGCCGCTGTCGCCGCAGACCTTCCTGAAGTCCCTCGGCGATCACCTCGCCGCCCTGGTCGGCCCCGACACCAGCACCGTGAAACTGCTCTTCGACGCCTACACCGGCGGCGCCACCGCCTACGACAACTCCTGGTGGCGCGAGCGGCGTTTCGAGACCGACCTGCACAACCTGGTCGACAACGGCATCGCCATGTACCAGGTGGACGGCTGGTGGGACCTGTATCAGGAAGGCGCGGTGCGCAATTACGCGCAGTTGCAGAACCTGGCCGCCGGACGTGACCAGTTCGCCCCGATGGCCGCCGATCAGCAGGCCGACGGACGCTACCAATTGCTCATGGGCCCTTGGTATCACGTCGGCCTGGGCCTGGGCCCGGGCTCGCGGATGGACACCGACCAGATCACCCTGGCCTGGTTCGACCGGTGGCTCAAGGACATTCCCAACGGCGTCGACGAGACCCGTACGCCACTGCACGTCATCGACGCGAACAACACCGCCGCCGACACCGCGCGCTATCCGTTCGAGCAGACCACCGTCGAGCAGCGCTACTTCGACGGCGACCGCCTGGTCGCGGACAGGCCGACGGCCGTCGACGCCTCGGATCGGCTGACCTACACCGGAATCGACAACATCTGCAACCGCGAGACTCTGGGCCAGTGGGCGGCGGGCCTGTTCGACTTCGTCTTCCGGGTCTTCACCGTCTCCAATCCGTGCACCGAGTGGGTACAGAACCCGACCGCCGGACTGCGCTACACCATGGACCCGGTGACCGAGCCGACCATGCTGGCCGGGCCGTCGGCCGTCACCCTGTACGCCTCCTCCACCGGTTCCGACGCCGCCTTCCAGGTGTGGCTCGACGATGTCGCGCCGGACGGGACGGCCGTGAACATCACCGGCGGTTCGCAATTGGCCAGTCAGCGCACCCTCGACGACGGCAAGACCTGGCGCGGCGGCGACGGCACCGTGTACGCGCCCGAGCACACCGTGCTGAAGGAGAACGAGCAGCTGCTCTCCCCCGGCGACGTGGTACGGATGGAGATCAAGATCCGCCCCGCCTTCCACCGGCTGGAACCCGGCCACGCGCTGCGTCTGCGCATCGCCAGCGGCACGTTCCCGTCGACCATCCCGAACCCGGCCGATCTGGGCCGCCTGCTGGGCACCTCACAGCAGATCCAGCGGACCGCCGCGTACCCGTCCGCGCTGGTGGTGCCGCTCGGTCCGGCCGCGGCGTTCGGGCGCTAGCCCCGTCGCGGTCGCCGGTCCTTGCGGTCACCGCCGCCCAGCCGCGAAGATCGACCCCGTGACACAGTGAGGCTCTCGACGTTTCGGAGGTTCTCGATGCTCGAACCGCGCCAGGGCGGTTTCCGGCGGGCGCGCCGCCGCTCGACCGGCTCGGCCGACGGCCTGCCGACCCGTTCCGCGGCCCGCACCGCCAAGATCACCGCGCTGCCGGTGGCCTATGCCGCGCGCCGGGTGGGCGGGCTCGGGCGGCGGGCGCTCGGAACACCGTCCCGCGAGGTCGAACTCGATATCCAGGCGCGCACCGCCCAGCACATGTTCGAGGTGCTGGGCGAACTCAAGGGCGTCGCGGCCAAGCTGGGTCAGCTGCTGGCGCTCTACGAACTGGCGTTGCCGCCGGAGCTGGGCGAGCCGTATCGGGAGGCGTTGACGCGGCTCCAGGATTCGGTGCCCGCGATGCTGCCCGCCGCGGTCGACCGGGCCATGGCGGCGTCGATGGGCGACCGGTGGCGGGATCGGTTCGCCGAGTTCGACACTCGCGCGGCGGCCGCCGCCTCGGTGGGACAGGTGCATCGCGCGGTGTGGCCGGATGGGCGACGGGTCGCGGTGAAGCTCATGTATCCCGGGGCGCGGGCGGCGGTCGCGACGGATCTCGAGCACATGCGCCGGCTCGCGCCGCTGGCCAAGGTCTTCGCCCCGGACCTCGACACCCGGGCGGTGACCGAGGCGTTCGCCGCCTGCATCGGCGCGGAACTCGACTACGCCGAAGAGGCGGCCACGCAACGGATCTTCGCCGCCGCCTTCGCCGGCGACCCCGACTTCCACATCCCGGCGGTGGTGGATCAGCAGGGCGACGCGCTGGTCACCGAATGGCTCGACGGGGTCCCGCTGCACCGGGTGATCGCCTCGGGCACGCCCGCCGAGCGCACTCGCGCAGGACTGCTGGTGACGCGGTTCGTCATGGCGAGTTTCGCGCGGACCGGGCTGCTCTACACCGATCCGCACCCGGGCAATTTCCGGATGCTGCCCGGCGGCCGCCTGGGCGTCCTGGACTTCGGCGCGTGCTCACCGTTCCCGGCCGAATTCCCCACGCTGGTGGGCGATATCGGCGAGGCGGCCCTCAACGGCGGCCCCGCCGACCTGGAGGCGGCGCTGCGCACGCACGGATTCGTGCGCCCGGAACGGGAATTCGCGATCGCCGACCTGGTCGGCATGGTCGACCCGATCGTGGACCTGTACCGGCACCGCGACGCCCACCTGACCCAGGCGTGGCTGCGCGCCCAGGTGCGGCGCGCCACCGAACCGAGCCTGTCCAATGTGTCGCGCCACCTCACCACGCCGCCGGAGTACGCGCCGATCGGTCGCACCATCCTGGCCGCCACCGGCGTGCTCTGTCAGCTCGGCCTGCACGGTCCGCTGAGTGACGAACTGGTCGCTCCGCTCCCGCGATTGGCAGAAGCGGTGCGCACCTGCCGCGAACGCGAGGCGGCCGCGGCGGCGGTGGTCCGGCCGATCACAGGTGCATCCACTGCGGCCACACCTGTGACCACGGCTTCTTCCGGCCCGAGCACTTCCAGATGGTGACGTCCTGGGTGTTGCCCTTGAACCCGAGGCGGGTGTCGACCTTGCCGACCGGGTCGACGTGCTCGAACTGGCTGCGCAGCACCGCCTCGTAGCCGCCCACGGCCAGCACCACCGAGGCGTCGTCGGGCGGGGTCCCGAAGTAGCCGAAGCCGCGGCTGGGACTGTAGAGCGGCGGCAGGTGCGTGCGGCCGAACTCGTCCAGAGCGCTGGCCTGCCAATAGGTGTCGGTGATGATGACGGCGCGTTCACGCTCGGCGGGGCTGAGCGCGTCGAAGGCGCGGGTCACCTCGTCGGTGAGTTCGTGCCAGCCGAAGGACCCGTAGACGCCGATATTGATCGCCGCCTCGGCATCGTCCTTGGGCGGATGCACCTCCTCGGCGGGCCGCCACGGCGTCGAGTACAGCGTGAAAGCCGTTGCGCCCACGGCGAGTACGGCGATGCCCGCGGTCAGCACCCGCCGCCACAGCGGTGCGATGCGCTCGGCGGTGCCGACCACGCCGACCGCGCCCGCCGCGAGCATGACCGCGTACATGCCCGCCGCGTAGTAGATCCGCCCGCCGGTGATCAGGAACGCCGCGAACAACAGCAGCAGCGTGACACCCAGGAACCGGTAGGGCCGCAGCACATCCCAGCGCAGCAGCACCCACAATCCCCACAACAGCAGCAGCGCTCCGAGGTATCCGGCCAGGCTGATCGACATGGGCAGGAACAGCAGCCGCCCGCCCAGGATCCCCTGTTCGGAACCGATCACCCCGCCCATCTTCAGCTGCGGCCACCCATGGCGTTCCTGCCAGACGAGTTCGGGCACGGTGGCCAGCACCACGATCGCGCCGCCGGTCCACAACAGCGGCCTGCGCACCAATTCCCGCGGCCCGCACAGCATGCTGCTGATCACGACGGCGATCCAGAAGAACGGGATCAGCCACTTCACCTGCATGTCGACGGCGGTGACGAGGGCGGCGGCCAGCAGCAGCCAATCGTTGCGGGTCCGCACCCAGCGCACCACCAGCCAGGTGATGATGACCCACAGCGCGGTATCGACGGCGTTGGTGGTGAGCATGGTGCCCTGCAACAGCAGGAACGGTGAGCTCGCGTAGCCGATGGCCGCCAGCAGCTGCGCCCAGCGGCCGCCGTCGAACTCGCGGGCCAGCAGGGCGCACAACACGATCGCGGTCACCGTCAGCGCGACCGCGGGCAGCCGCAGTACGAAGTAGGACTCCGGCGCGATGGTGTCCATGAGCCGCGCCAGCAGGGGCAGCACCGGACCCTGGTCGGCATAGCCGAACGCCGGGCGGCGGCCCGCGGCCAGGAAGTACAGCTCGTCGCCGAAGTAGCCGTAGCGGCGCGCGGACAGCAGCAGCACCACGGCTGCGGGCACCGCGACCGCGGCCACGGTCAGCCAGGCGAACGGCGGCCGCTCCACGGGCTTGGCATGCCGTCCACCACCGTTCGACCGGGCCGGTCGATCCACCACATCGGTCAACGCGCGCTCCTCGCCACCGGATCATGCTGCGAACACTCGAAATCTACAGCTTCTTTCGAGCAAATTTCGGACGCGCCACCGCGCCGTTCGACGCCGAACGCCATCGAGTCGCCGCCGCCGACCCGAACCGGGTCTACGCCGAGGGCATCGGGTAGGCCGGGGCCGGTGTCCCGGCACGCTCCGGCGCCGGCTCGACTGCGAAGCCTATACTCGATGCCGGGTGTGACTGCCGTGCAACGCATTTCAGCGAAGGAGGTCGGCGTGACCGACCAGAAGCCTGCCACCAATCCCTACGGAACCCCCAGCACCACGGGCCCCGAGCCCATCCGCGGGTATCAGAACCTGCTCAATGTCTTCATCCGCGGCCTGCTGCGCGCGCCGGTCCTGTCCGGCCAGGTCGGCAAGCGGTTGTGCGTCCTGCACGTGGTGGGCCGCAAGTCCGGCAAGCGATACGACGTGCCGCTGGCCTACACCCACCACGAGGGCGACATCCTCATCGGCACCGCCAAGCACCCCTGGGTGAGCAATATCCGCAAGGACGTCCCCCTGGAAGTGTCGTTCGGCGGCCCGAAGCACACCGCCGACGCGGAGGTGCTCGCCGACGAGGACACCGTCATCCGGCTCTCGGAGGCCATCGCCCGCCACAACAAGCAGTGGGCGAAATTCAACGGGATCGGATTCGACGCCGACGGCACTCCGAATCGGGCCGACGCCTACCAGAGCTGGCGGCAGGGCTGCGTCATCATCCGACTCCGGGTGCGCTGAACGGTCGCCGGCTCGCCCCGAACCACCCCCGGCAAATTTCGAGCATGCCTCCTGTCAGCGGTCCACGGGCCGGGCCTGGACGTAGTCCGCCGCGTTCAGGCCCACCAGCACCTGCCGCACCAGCGGCGGCGCCCAGGACGCGCTGGCGTCGTGCCCGAGCACCGGATCGGTGAGGGTGACGGTGCGCCCGCGGGTCTCGAACTCGAAGCTGCCCGCGGCGCGAATGTTCTTCAGCCAGTCCACGTCCCGCCCGTAGGTCAGCGCGATCCGGTAGCCGTCCTCGCGCCGGAAGACCATGACCGGAGACCGGTACACCCGTCCCGACTTGCGCCCCCGGTGCACCACGACCCCGAACAGCGGCGTGACGCGCGCCGCGATCCCCAGCACCGGATTACTGATCCGGCGATTGATCCTCGCCAGTGTCCGCGGCAGTGGCATGGTCTCGTCCTCCCTGACGAAAACGGTTGCGCCCCTGAGGCTACGCCGCCACGCGGGCCCCGGCGGCGCCCTCGCGACAGCGGGTGGAACCGCGGCGCGCCGCGATACTCGACCGTACCGCTCGCCCGCCCGGCGGCATCGATAAAGTGCTGTTCAGAGCGCCGGGTCCCGCGGCGCGACAGCGAGGAGGGCCCGGATGCCGGAGATGATCGCGGTGTACGACGCGGTCGGACACGAGGTCGGCGCGCAGGAGCGCGCCGCGGTGTACGAGCGGGGCCTCTGGCATGCCAGCGCAGGCGTGCTGGTGCGCTCGCTCGACGGGTCGAAGGTGTACGTGCACAAGCGGACCGACACCAAGGCGGTCTTCGCGGGCATGCACGACTGCCTGGCCGGCGGGGTGCTGGGACCGGGCGAGGATCCCGCCGAGGCCGCGGTCCGCGAACTGGGCGAGGAACTGGGCATCGTGCTGGGACCGCACGACGACCGGCCATTGCCGCTGGCCGCCGCGGCCTGGGACGGCGAATGGGAGGGACGGCCCATGCGCTGTCACCTGTTCGCCTACGAGCTGCGCTACGACGGCCCGATCACCCATCAGCCCGAGGAGATCGTGGACGGCTGGTGGTGGAGCGACGAGGAGCTGCGCTCCTATCTGGAGGACCCGCACTGGCCGTTCGTCCCCGACACCCGGGTGCTGATCGGCGATCTGCTGCGCTGAACCGGCGTCACCGGCCGCCCGCGGGCGCGGCGCAGTTGCCCGCGGCGGGCTCGCCGCGCAGGCGTTGATCCAGCCAGTCCATGGTCGCGGGGTAGGAGCTGACATAGGCGGCGAGATGCTCACCACCGACGATGTTCTTCGTCGCCGCCACCCCCAGCCCGCACTGCTCGCGCCACAGTTCCTCGGCCTCCGACACCGGAACCCACGGATCGTGGACACCGTGGTAGATGAACAGTGGCACACCCGATTTCCGGCCCTGCATGCTCAGCTGCTGGAACACCGATTCGGCCGCCGCGCTGTCGAGGGGCTTGTCGACCTTGGCCATGATGTCGACCGGGATGGGCGCGATCCCGAGCGCACCGAAACTGCCGCTGCAGTTGTCCTTGATCGGCGAGGTCGCCAGCCACTGCGCCGCGTGGTTCATCAGGCCGAGGATCTCCGGGTGCTCGCGGCCGAGCGCGAGCACGGTGCTGAGCAGGAACGCGGAGATGTAGGAGCCGTCGAAGGTGTGGGCGAAGCGGCGATAGTCGCTGACCAGTCCCCCGAAGCTCGCACCCGCGTAATACGGGAGCAGCTCCGGTGCGTAGTCCGATACCAGCATGGCCGCGGCGTTCGACGCGATCGCTCCGCCGGAGTAGCCGGTCGAGGCGAAACGACTGCCGCCGAACCGATCCGGGGCGAAGCCGCGCACCGCGCGCATCGCGTCCAGCACATTGTGCCCCGCGACCGACGGCTCCGAGTAGGCCATCAGCGGCCCCTCGTGGTCGGGAATGATGAGCGCGTACCCGTGCTCGAGCGCCCAGGTGGTCGGTGACGGCGTGAAGTCGTTGCCGGTCGGCACTTCCATGCCGTGGGCCATCACGTACCCGGGGGTGCACCGCTTGTTGAGCGAATTGGTGGCGGGCGCGTTCACCAGCACCGGCTGCGGCCCGGGCCCGGCCCATTCCTTCGGCGGCAGGACCAGGGTGGCGGTGCCGATCGAGGGCTCGCCCGCGGAGTTGGTGGTGCGGAACTTCAGCAGGGTGGCGCGTGAGATACCCGTGAGGTTCAGCAGCAGCATGGTCGGCCGCGCCGAGTCCGTCACGTCCCGCCACTCCAGAATCTCACCGGGCTCGTAGCGGGCGAGATCGGCGGGCCAGGCGTCGAACAGCGGATCCCCGGTCGGCGGGGACTGCACGGCGTTCCACAACGCCGTCAGCTCGGGCGGCAGATCCTCCGGCGCCGCGACCGGCCGCGACGCGCGCGGAACCAGGTTCAGCGGCGCGGGCACATGCTCTTCGATCCACTGCTGTAGCGGATTCGGTACCCCGGCGGACGGCGCCACCACCCCGGGCGGCTGCGAATCGGTCTCCGCTCTCGCGGAGACCTGCCCCAGGGTCATCGAAAGACTCAGAACCACGATCGTTGCGGTCAGCTGCCTCACGAGTGATCAAGCTACGACATGACACCCCGAGAACGCGGGAGGCTGCCGCGGAAATGCCGAAAGCCCACCGAATCCCGCGCGATTCGATGGGCCCTCGGTTTCTTGCTACGTTCAGGCGGTCGGCTGGGTGCTACCACCGGCGCTGCCGCTGAACAGACCCGTGATGGTCTTGATCAGAACTGCAGCCAGGAAATCCTCAGCGGATCCGGTCACTTGCTACTCCTCATCTATCCATGACATGTCGGGTATGTGAATCATCCACGGTTCACAATCAAAGGGAAGGCCTTTGTCCGGGGAACTTTCAGCAACCCGACCGGAGTTACACGGTAGAACGCGTTTCATCTGCGTTTATATCGGTTTGATAAAAGTGTGATCTACATCACAATCAATCGTGGACTGTGGCATCGGTCGCGGGCGCGAGGCGCGGCAGGACCGATTCGCCGTACGCGTCGAGGGTCGCGGTCTTGGCGTCGTGCTGCAGGTAGACCGCGAACTGGTCGACGCCCAGCGCCTCGAGTTCCCGCAGGCGGGTCAGGTGCTGGTCGGAGGTGCCGAGCACGCAGAACCGGTCCACGATCTCGTCGGGCACGAAATCGGCGTGGGTGTTCCCGGCCCGGCCGTGCTCGTTGTAGTCGTACCCGTGGCGGCCCGCGATGTAGTCGGTCAGCGCGGCGGGCACCTCGGAGTGCGTGCCGTAGCGGGCCACGATCTCGGCAACATGGTTGCCGACCATCCCGCCGAACCAGCGGCACTGCTCGCGCGCGTGGGCCAGGGCCGCCGGCGTGCCGTCGGTGATGTAGGCCGGGGCCGCCACACAGATGGTGATCGCGCCCGGATCGCGGCCCGCGCGTTCGGCGGCCGCGCGCACGCGCGCGATGGTCCAGGCGGTGATGTCGGGATCGGCGAGCTGAAGAATGAACCCGTCGCCCACCTCCCCGGCGAGCTCCAGGGCGCGCGGCCCGTATCCGGCCACCCACACCGGCAACCGCGACTCGCTCGCCCACGGGAAGTGGATCACCGTGTCCCCGATCCGCGCGCTGCGGCCATTGCCCAATTCCCGGATGACGCCGATGGATTCGCGCAGCGTCGCCAGGTTCACGGGCCGGCCGCCCAGGGTGCGCACGGCCGAATCACCGCGGCCGATCCCGCAGACGGTGCGATTGCCGAACATGTCGTTGAGGGTGGCGAAGGTGGACGCGGTGACCGTCCAGTCCCGGGTGGCCGGATTGGTCACCATGGGCCCGACCACGACACGCCGGGTGGCGGCCAGGATCTGGCTGTGGATGACATACGGCTCCTGCCACAGCAGGTGCGAATCGAAGGTCCACACGTGCGAGAACCCGTGCGTCTCCGCGATTCTGGCCAGTTCGATCACCCGGGAGGCGGGCGGGTTGCACTGCAACACCACACCGATGTCCATGCCGGAACTCTCCCCTCGAAGCCGATGGTCAGATGAGACTCTGCGACAGACCGCGTTTCAGGAATCGGCCGTGCCCGGCGCTGCCCAGATACTGCCCGCCGTCGACGATCACCCGGCCGCGCGCGAGCACGGTGTCCACGTGGCCGTCGATCTCGAAGCCCTCGTAGGCCGAGTGATCCATGTTCATGTGGTGGGTCTTGCCGACCCCGATGCTGGTGTGCCCGTTCGGATCGTAAATCACCACATCGGCGTCCGCCCCGGGGCTGATCACGCCCTTGCGCGGGTACAGCCCGAACATCCGGGCCGGGGCGGTGCAGCACACCTCCACCCATTTCTCGAGCGAGATCCGGCCGTCCTTGACGCCCTGGAACATCAGGTCGAGGCGGTGTTCGACACCGCCGATCCCATTGGGGATCTTGCTGAAATCGCCGAGCCCGAGTTCCTTCTGGTCCTTCATGCAGAACGGGCAGTGGTCGGTGGCCACGGTGGAGACATCGCCGGTGCGGATGTAGCGCCACAGCTCGTCCTGATGCCCTTCGGCGCGGGCGCGCAAGGGGGTCGAGCACACCCATTTCGCGCCCTCGAATCCCGGTGCGGCCAGATTCTCCTCCAGGGAGAGGTGCAGGTACTGCGGGCAGGTCTCGCCGAACACGTTCTGCCCCTTGCCCCGCGCCTCGGCGATCTGTTCCAGGGCCTGCTTGGCGGAGACGTGCACGACGTAGAGCGGCGCACCGGTCAACTGCGCCAGCATGATCGCGCGGTGCGTCGCCTCCTCCTCCATCTGCCACGGCCGGGTCAGTCCGTGATACACCGGGGCGGTCTCGCCGCGAGCGAGGGCCTGCGCGACGAGCACATCGATGGCGATCCCGTTCTCGGCGTGCATCATCAGCATCGCGCCCAGGTCACCGGCGGTCTGCATGGCGCGCAGGATCTGCCCGTCGTCGGAGTAGAAGACGCCGGGGTAGGCCATGAACAGTTTGAAACTGGTGACGCCCTCGGCCACCAATTCGCTCATGCCCTTCAGGGATTCGGCGTCCACCGAACCGACGATCTGGTGGAACCCGTAGTCGATGGCGCAGCGCCCGTCGGCCTTCTCGTGCCACAGCGCCAGGCTGTCCTGCACCCGCTCCCCCGGCTTCTGCACCGCGAAGTCGACGATGGTGGTGGTGCCGCCCCACGCCGCGGCGCGTGTCCCGGTCTCGAAGGTGTCGGAGGCCTCGGTGCCGCCGAAGGGCAGCTGCATGTGGGTGTGCGGGTCGACACCGCCGGGGATCACGTACTTGCCGGTGGCGTCGATGACGGTGTCGGCGGCCGCGGCCAGATCGGCGCCGAGCGCGGTGGCGCCCGGCCGGATCACCGCGGCAATGGTTTCGCCGTCGATGAGGACGTCGAGGAGCTGGGTTCCGGTGGCGGACACCACGGTTCCGCCGTGGATGAAGGTGATGCTCACGGCTCCACCAGCTTTCCGTAGGCGTCGGGGCGGCGGTCGCGGTAGAAGGCCCAGCGGTCGCGTACCACCTTGATCAGGTCCATGTTCAGGTCGCGCACGAGCAGTTCGGGCGCGGTGTCGGAGGCCACCTCCCCCACGAACTGGCCCTCCGGGTCGACGAAGTAGCTGGTGCCGTAGAAATCGTCGTCCCCGTATTCCTCGATGCCCACCCGGTTGATGGCCCCGATGAAGTATTCGTTGGCCACCGCCGAGGCGGGCTGTTCGAGCTTCCACAGATAACTCGACAGGCCGCGTGAGGTTGCCGAGGGGTTGAACACGATCTCCGCGCCCGCCAGGCCCAGCGCCCGCCAGCCCTCGGGGAAATGCCGGTCGTAGCAGATGTAGACGCCGATCCGGCCGACCGCGGTATCGAAAACGGGCCAGCCCAGATTTCCGGGCCGGAAGTAGAACTTCTCCCAGAACCCGTTCACGTGCGGAATGTGGTGTTTGCGGTATTTGCCGAGATAGCGGCCGTCGGCGTCGACCACCGCCGCGGTGTTGTAGAGCAGGCCGGGCTGTTCCTGCTCGTACACCGGCAGCACCATGACCAGGCCGAGTTCGCGGGCCAGCGCCGCGAATCGCTCCACGGTCGGTCCCGGCACCGATTCGGCGTAGTCGTAGAACGCGGTGTCCTGCAATTGGCAGAAGTACGGCCCGTAGAACAACTCCTGGAAGCAGATCACCTTCGCCCCGGCCGCCGCCGCCTGACGCGCGTAATCCTCGTGCGCCTTGATCATCGACTCTTTGTCGCCGGTCCAGCTCGTCTGCACCAGCGCCGCTCGCACATTCGCCATCTCCTGATGGTCCACCTCCGGCGATGGCGGGCAGGTAAAACACGGCGACATTTGGGGAACAGTTTCCCGGCCAGTGGGCAAGATCGAATACCGGGCGACCGAGCGAGCGTTAGGAAGGGATATGGACAATCTCCCCGACCGCCTCGCCCTGCGCGAACTGACCGAGCGTTACGCGGCCCATGCCGATCGCCGCCGCGACGCCGCCATCGCCGAACTCTTCACCGAGGACGGCACATTGGTCATCGACTGGGGAACCGGCCGGCCCGCCACCACAGTTCGCGGGCGCGCCGAGATCGAGGCGGCCATGAAACCCCTCGACCGCTACCGCGCAACCCAGCACCTCATCGCCAATCAGCTGCTGGACTTCGCCGGCGACGCGGTCCGCGGCGAGACGTATTGCACCGCTTCCCATGTCTACGACGACGCCACCGGTCCCCGGATCTTCGTCATGAACATCCGCTACGCCGACACCTTCGCCCGCGACGGCGAGCGCTGGCTGTTCCGGGAACGCCGCCTGCACGTGGACTGGACCGAGGACCGCGCGCTGGTGTGATACTGATGCGCGCAGTGTCTATCGACGTTCCATGGAGGGGTACATGAAAACGATCGCCCGCACCGTCACCCGCCTGACCGCCGCGGCCGTCGTCGCCGGGGCCGGGCTCACGCTCGGCACCGGCTCCGCGGCTGCCGAGGAGTGGCCGGTGCAGCAGCCCAACAGCCCGATCTACGTCTTCGAAGCGCACAACTTCCTCACTCCCGCCGACCTCGATTACTGGAACCCCCTGGTCGACCGGGCCCGCCTGACCTCGCCCTTCGGCAATTCGACCCGGATCGTGTGCTCCGGCTTCCACGGCGTCACCACCAGTTGCTTCCAGGCCGACGCCGACGGCAACCCGCACCAGCTCAAGCGGCTGCCGATGAACTACCCCAATGTCACCGGCTACCTGGCCCCCGGCGGCGGGGTCAGCCACTGGGTCTACCCGGGCTTCATCCCCGGAAGCTGAGCCCCGGCCGCGACTTCCGCGCAGACGAAGAGGCCCGCCTCCGAAAGGAGGAGGGCCTCTTGGCTTTTCCGAACCTTACAGGTACTGACCCGTGTTGGACTCGGTGTCGATGGCACGGCTGGCGCTGGCGTTCTTCCCCGTCACCAAGGTGCGGATGTAGACGATGCGCTCGCCCTTCTTACCCGAGATGCGAGCCCAGTCATCGGGATTCGTGGTGTTGGGCAGGTCCTCGTTCTCGGAGAACTCGTCCACGATCGAATCGTAGAGATGCTGGATGCTCAGACCCGGGTTGCCGGTTTCCAGGACCGACTTGATGGCGTACTTCTTGGCCCGGTCCACGATGTTCTGGATCATGGCGCCGGAGTTGAAGTCCTTGAAGTACAGGACTTCCTTGTCACCGTTGGCGTAGGTGACCTCCAGGAAGCGGTTGTCGTCGCTCTCGGCGTACATGCGGTCCACCACGCGTTCGATGGTGGCCTGCACGCACTTGCCGCGGTCGCCGTCGAACTCGTTGAGATCGTCGGAGCGCAGCGGGAGCGTCTCGGTCAGGTACTTGGAGAAGATGTCCTGCGCCGCTTCGGCATCGGGCCGCTCGATCTTGATCTTCACGTCCAGGCGGCCGGGCCGCAGGATCGCGGGGTCGATCATGTCCTCGCGGTTGGAGGCGCCGATCACGATGACGTTCTCCAAGCCCTCGACACCGTCGATCTCCGAGAGCAGCTGCGGCACAACGGTGGTCTCCACGTCGGAGGAGACGCCCGAACCGCGGGTGCGGAAGATGGAGTCCATCTCGTCGAAGAACACGATCACCGGGGTGCCCTCGGACGCCTTCTCGCGGGCCCGCTGGAAGATGATCCGAATGTGGCGCTCGGTCTCACCCACGAACTTGTTGAGCAGCTCGGGGCCCTTGATGTTGAGGAAGAACGACTTGGCTTCCTTGGCATCCTCACCGCGCGCCTCGGCGATCTTCTTGGCGAGCGAGTTGGCGACGGCCTTGGCGATCAGCGTCTTACCGCAGCCGGGAGGACCGTAGAGCAGCACGCCCTTGGGCGGGCGCAGCGCGTACTCGCGGAACAGATCCTTGTGCAGGAACGGCAATTCGACGGCGTCGCGGATCTGCTCGATCTGGCGGGACAGGCCACCGATGTCCTCGTAGTTGACATCCGGGACCTCTTCCAGCACCAGGTCCTCGACCTCGGCCTTGGGGATCCGCTCGAAGGCGAAGCCGGCCTTGGTGTCGACCAGCAGCGAATCACCCGGGCGCAGTTTGCGGATCGGGCGATCGGGGTCCTCGAGGTCGTCCACGTCCACCAGTGCGGACAGCGGACCGGAGAGCCAGACCACGCGCTCCTCGTCGGCGTGCCCGACGACCAGGGCCCGGCGGCCGTCGTCGAGAATCTCACGCAGCGTGCCGATTTCGCCGATGGCGTCGAAGTGCCCGGCCTCCACCACGGTCAGCGCCTCGTTCAAGCGAACGGTCTGGCCGTAGGTGAGGGTGGTGGTGTCGATGTTCGGCGAACAGGTCAGCCGCATCTTGCGTCCGGAGGTGAACACATCGACCGTCTGATCGTCGTACACACCGATGAGAACGCCGTAGCCCGAAGGTGGCTGGCCGAGGCGATCCACTTCCTCACGGAGAGCGACCAGTTGCTGGCGCGCTTCCTTGAGGGTGTCCATCAACTTGGTGTTGCGAATCGTCAGCGAATCAACACGCGCTTCCAATTCCCGTGTGCGATCGGGCGTGTCGGCGAGTTGCCTCCGGAGTGCAGCTGCCTCGGCACGTACGGCCTCGAGTTCCCTCCAGGCTGCCGAATCCGAATGTTCGATGGGGCTCATGATGCTGCTCCTCCCAGTCCCGGTCTATCAACGCTACCGGGCTCTAACCGTTCCCGCTTTCCGACATGGTTTCGTCGTGATCACATCTAGGCTGCGGCCCACGGGCCGGACAGGCATGTTAGCCTGCCCTAACCTGTTTCCGGCGAGTTAACGCCGACCCGAGCCGAAAGGTGCCGTTGATGCTCCTTCCCACCAGTCGTACTCCTGGTATGCGCAACGTCTCCCGGACGCTTCGTGTTTCCGTGGCTACCGTCGCGGCCCTCGCGGCCGTTACCGCAACTGTGACCGCATGTAGCTCCGACGACAAGGGTTCTTCGCCCACGAATACGTCCGTGTCTTCGGCCGCCGCCGCGCCCGCGCCGACCGCGGAGAGCCTGCAGAGCGTCCTCACGGCCTTCGCCGACCCGGCAAAACCGGCCGCCGACAAAGCCAAACTAGTCGTCGACGGCGACAAGCGTCTCGGAAATATCGAGACCATGAACCAGGGACTCGCGCATTACCAGGTCAGTTTCGCCGTCGGCGAGATCAAACAGGACGGCGCCAAGGCCGACGCCAAGGTCGGCGTGACCTCCCCGCACGGCACGATGCCCGACGTCCCGATGTCGTTCCAGTACGCCGACGGCGCCTGGAAGCTGTCCGACGCGGGCGCCTGCACCGTCCTCGGAATGGCCCGCGCCGCCTGCCAGTAAGGGCGGCCGGCAAACCGATGGCACCCCGGGGCGGGCATCACGTGACTGCCCGCGCCGAGGTGCCATCAGTGCGTTCGAATCAGCCCTTGGAGGGGCGGCGCTGCGGGCGCGGCGCGGTGACGCCCTCGGCCAGGCGGCGGGCCTTCACCAGGAAGGCGGTGTGGCCCTGCATGCGGTGCTCGGGGCGCACGGCCAGGCCGACCACGTGCCACGGGCGGACCATGGACTCCCACGCGGTGGGCTCGGTCCAGCAGCCCTGGCGGCGCAGACCCTCGACCACCTCGGACAGCTGCGTGGTGGTGGCCACGTAGGCCAGGAAGACACCGCCGGGGATCAGCGCCTTGGAGACCGCCTCGAGGGCCTCCCAGGGCTTGAGCATGTCCAGGACCACCCGGTCGACCTGCTCGCCGGCGTACTCGGTCACATCGCCCAGGGTCAGTTCCCAGTTCTCGGGGCGTTCGCCGAAGAATCGCTCGACATTCTTGACGGCGTGCTCGGCGTGGTCCTCACGGATCTCCCAGGAGATGACCTTGCCCTCGGGGCCGACCGCGCGCAGCAGCGAGCAGGTCAGCGCGCCCGACCCGGCCCCGGCCTCGAGCACCTTCGCGCCGGGGAACATGTCACCCTCGTGCACGATCTGGGCGGAGTCCTTGGGGTAGATGACCGCCGCGCCGCGCGGCATGGACAGCACGTAGTCGGTGAGCAGGGGGCGCAGCGCCAGGTAGGGGGTGCCCTTGGCGGAGTTCACCACGCAGCCCTCGTCGGCGCCGATGAGGTCGTCGTGGTTGATGTGGCCGGCGTGGGTGTGGAACTCCTTGCCCACCTCCAGGATCACCGTGAACTTGCGCCCCTTGGCGTCGGTCAGCTGTACCCGGTCACCGATCTGGAAAGGGCCGGTCCGTCTGGCCGTCATGAAACTCCGTTCTGCGTGCTGTCGTGAAACGTGCGTCGCTGCGATTGTGCTGCGGCGAATTCGTGCGCACCTTGTCGGTGCCTGCGTTTAGCCTGCCAGGTATGTCGGTCGACGCGATCAGTACCCCGGAGACAGAGCGGTTCGCGCCGCGGGGACCCGCGCTGTCCCCTTCGCGTGCAATCGATTTCAAGCAGTGCCCGCTCAAGTACCGGCTGCGGGTGATCGATCAGATCCCCGAGCCGCCCTCGCGGGCGGCGGTGCGCGGCACGGTGGTGCACGCCGTGCTGGAGGCGCTGTTCGGGCTGCCCGCCACCGAGCGGGACGTGGCGGCCGCGGCCGCGCTCGTCGAACCCGCCTGGACCGGGGTGCGCGAGTCCCGGCCCGAGGTGGAGTCGCTGATCCCGGACGAGGAGCTGCCCGGGTTCCTGGCCGAGGTGCGCAAGCTGGTGGACGTGTACTTCCGGCTGGAGGATCCGGCCGGGTTCGAGCCCGAGTCGTGCGAGACCTTCATCGAGGCCGATCTGCCCGACGGCACCCCGCTGCGCGGCATCGTCGACCGGATCGACCGCTCGGCCGACGGTGAGCTGCACGTCATCGACTACAAGACCGGCCGCGCCCCGGGCCTGGCGTACGAGACCCGGGCGCTGTTCCAGCTGAAGTTCTACGCCCTGGTCCTGCTCCGCACCCAGGGCCGGGCCCCGGCGCAGCTGCGGCTGATGTACCTGGCCGACGGCGTCACCCTGACCTACGCCCCGGATCCGGACGAGCTGCTGCGCTTCGAGCGGATCCTGTCGGCGCTGTGGGCGGCCATCGTCACCGCCGCCGAGACCGGCGAGTTCCCGCCCAGCCCGGGCTGGATGTGCCAGTACTGCGATTTCAAGCGACTATGCCCCGAATTCGGCGGCACGCCACCGCCTTTCCCGTCCGGTCAGGACGAGCCGGAACCCGGCCCGGCCTGACCCGGCGGCGGGATCAGAAGGCGCGGCAGGACCGGATGTCGGTGGCCAGGATGGCCTTGGCGCCCAGGTCGGCGAGCTGGTCCATGAGCTCGTTGCCGTTCTTGCGCGGCACCAGCGCGCGCACCGCGACCCAGTCGGGATCGGTGAGCGGGGACACCGTCGGCGACTCCAGACCCGGAGTGATCTCGACGGCCCGATCCAGCAGCGCCTTGGGGCAGTCGTAGTCCAGCATCAGGTACTGCTGGGCGAAGACCACGCCCTGGATGCGGGCGACGAGCTGGTTGCGGGCCTTGTCGTTCTGGTCCGCGCCCTTGGCCTCGATCAGCACGCCCTCGGAGTCGCACAGCGACTCCCCGAAGGCGACCAGGTTGTGCTGGCGCAGGGTGCGGCCGGAGCCGACCACGTCGGCGATGGCGTCGGCGACACCGAGCTGGATGGAGATCTCGACCGCGCCGTCGAGGCGGATGACCTCGGCCTCGAGGCCGCGCGCCTTCAGATCGCCCCGGACCAGGTTCGGGTAGGAGGCGGCGATGCGCTTGCCCTGCAGGTCCTCGACCTTCCATTCGCGCCCGGCGGGGGCGGCGTAGCGGAAGGTGGAGCGGCCGAAGCCCAGGGCGAGCCGTTCCTGCACCGGCGCACCGGAATCCAGGGCCAGGTCGCGGCCGGTGATGCCGAGGTCGAGCTCACCGGAGCCGACGTAGATGGCGATGTCCTTGGGCCGCAGGAAGTAGAACTCGACCTGGTTGACGGGGTCGAGCACGCTCAGTTCACGGGAGTCGGTGCGCTTGCGGTAACCCGCCTCGGTGAGGATGCCGACGGCGGATTCGGACAGGGCGCCCTTGTTCGGGACTGCGACGCGAAGCATGGGGAGGTCCTTTCGGAAGGGGAAGGGAAGACGGGGCCGACGGGGGACGAAACGGCCGCTCCGCACGGGGTGTGCGGAGCGACCGGTGCGTCACAGATGTCGGTACACGTCCTCGAGCCGCAGCCCGCGGCCCACCATCAGCACCTGCACCCAATACAGCAGCTGCGAGATCTCCTCGGAGAGCTCGTCGTCGCTCTGGTACTCGGCCGCGATCCAGACCTCGCCGGCTTCCTCGAGCACCTTCTTGCCCTGCGCATGCACGCCGGCGTCCAGGGCGGCGACGGTGCCCGACCCCTCGGGGCGGTTGGCGGCACGATCCTGCAGCTCGGCGAACAGGGCTTCGAAAGATTTCACGGGGAGTGATTCTCTCAGACGAGCGCACACTCCCCGCAATCGGTTATACGGTGAGCAGTTCGGTGAGTTCGGCCACGGCCACCCGCAGCTGGTCGGCGAACTCGTGCATCTGCTGCGCGACGTGCTTGGGCGTGGCCAGGTAGAGGTTCCAGCGGTCGGGCAGCAGCACGTAGGCGATGCCGATGCACTTGGGGCTGGTGGAGCCGAAACCGAAGTACTGGATGTTGACCGACGGCGCGGAGCTGGTGCTCAGGTAGTCGTCGCGGGTGACGGTCCAGCCGGGGCTGTCGAAGAACGGCATCGCCTCGGTCGCGCCGAGCTCTTCGCCGCGACGGCGCTGGATCCACTGCAGCTCCCACAGGTGCTGTTCGGGGGCCTCGCCGCGCTGGCATTCCTGGGCGCGGCGCACATGCGCCTCGGCGGCGGTGCGCAGGGCCACCAGTTTGCGGTCCCGGTCCACGGCCGGATCCTCCATGGCGGCAACGAAATCCAGCATCTCGTGGGTGATGACGCGCATGGCCTCGGTGCGGCCGTTGCGGAACTGGCGGGTGGCGATGGACTCGTAGGTCGCCCCGTTGAGGCCCTTGCTGCGGCGGTGCGCGAGCTGGTAGCTCAGCTGGGCCAGCGCGTCCGGGGAGATGCCGAGCTTCTTGGCGCGCTGGGTGCCGAAGTCGAACGACACCGTGGAGGTGGCGGTGTCGGCGGCGAACTGGGCGAACGAGGCGGCGGCGGAGGCGATCTCGGTGCGGGCCTCGGGGCCGAAGGTGAACTCGACGGGTTCGACGGCGGGCAGGCCCTGCGCCTGCGCGCCGGATTGCGCGGCGTGGTCGCCGACGGGCGCTTCGAGCAGGGTGTCGACGAAGGACAGGATGGTGGTGCCGTCCAGGCCGCAGTGCTCGACATTGATGCCGGCCTCGCCGTCGGCGAAGACGACGAACGACACCGCCTTGTCGAACCAGCGATTGCCGCTGTCACCGTGCAGCAGCTGGTCGCAGGCGTGCAGGGTGTCGCGGGGCGCGAAGTCCTCGAGGCAGACGCAGAACAGCGCGGTCTCGATGGTCTCGAAGGCCGCGGCGTTGGCGGGGCGCAGGGCGGTGTAGAGCGGGGCCCAGTCGGCGCGCGCCATGGTGGTGAGGTGCCCGGCGGCGGAGTTGGTGGCGGCCCGGCGGGCCCCGGCCTTCATGACCGCCCGCAGGCCGTCGGTGAGGTCCTCGGGGGTGTGCGGGACACCGCCGGCGCCGATGACGTCCATCCGGAACATGTTGCCGCGGTAGAAGACAACGATGTGGCGGGCGTCGGAGTGCCCGGGCCAGTCGTCGCTGTAGGGCACGCGCACGGTGTCCTGCGGTGCGCCGGGAATGCGCGTTTCGGAGAACAGGAACTTGTTCTGCGCCATATTGAGTCGCGTGCCGCGCTGGGTGGCGGGCGGGATCTCCTCGGCGTCCAGGCGCAGCTTGTAGTTCACCGCCGCCGAGATCAGGGCCGCGGCACGTTCGCTCTGCTCGGAGCCGGTGGAGGAGGCCAGCGCGGTGTCATCGCGGAACAGGAAGAAGAAGTTGGCGTTCAACGCGATTCGGTCGCGGCGGCCCAGGTAGCGGGAGGGCCAGAACTCGTCGAGCCAGCTGCCGACGCCCGGGGTGGCGTCGAAGCGCTCGAGATCCGCGTGCAGGGTGCGGGCGGGGCCCTCGGGGCGCAGCAGGTCCTCGACGGTGGCGGCGGTGGCCGCGTACTCGTCGGAGGTCAGCAGCGGCGCGCACCAGTGCAGGAAGCGGGTACAGCTCTCCTCCAGGGTGGGCAGCGGGACGCGGGGCAGCTGCTCGTCGAAGGCGAAGGTGCTGTCGCTCAAGGGGTGTCCTCATGGTCGATGGGGTTGGGGCAGCCTGGCTGTGCACACGTGTCACCGTCCCCCGGCGGTCACGCCACCATTCTTGCCATCGTTACCGTCCGGGCGCCACATTTTCGCGCGAAACCGCCACGGACCGACCAGGATGTGGTTTTACTGCGCGACAAGAGTTTTCATGCGGCTATCCGGCTTGTCCGAACCGACCGGTCTCGTTCACACCGGGTCGCCGAGTTCTTTCACCACCCGCGGCACCTCGTCGGCGGGCAGGTAGCAGCCGGATTGTTCGAAGCCGCCGATGGTGTGGACCTTGTGATCGGCGTACCCGATGCGCAGGAAGTCGTCACCGGCCAGGCCGTGCACGGCCCAGTCGAAGGCCACCCGGGCGCGGGCGACGATGGTGCGCAACGCCATGAGGTGGTAGCCGCGCGCCACGAATTGCGCCGGCACGCCCCGCAATCCGAGCCCGAGCGGCCGGGCCAGCGCGTCGCGCCCGCCCAGGTCGACCACCATGCCCAGGTCCGGATGCCGGTAGGGCGCGGGCGTTTCGCCCCGCAGCGCGGCGACCAGGTTCTTGCCCAGGTGCCGTCCTTGGCGCATGGCGTGCTGCGCGGTCGGCGCGCAGACCTGACCGTCGCCTTCGGCGGTGTCGGGGACCGCGGCCGCGTCGCCCATGGCCCACACGCCCGGCAGGCCCGGGACCGACAGGTCGGCTTGGGCGATGATGCGGCCCTTGTCGGTTTCCGCGCCCAGATGCGCGGCCAGGGGGCTGGGGGCGACCCCGGCGGTCCACAGCACCGTGCGGGACGGGATGAATCGGCCGTTGGTGAGTTTCACGCCCTTGGCGGTGACTTCCGCGGCGGAGGCGCCGGTGATGAGTTCGATGCCGCGTTCGGCCAGAATCCTTTTCGCCTCGGCGCCGAGCTTGTCGCCGAGTTCGGGCATGATGCGGTCGCCGCGGGTGACCAGGTGCCAGCGCACCATCCCCGACTCGACCTCGGGGAAGAAGCGTCCGGCGGCGGCGCGGCAGACCTTGTTGAGGACCGCGGCGGTCTCGGTTCCGGCGTAGCCCGCGCCGATGGTGACGAAGTTCAGCCGTTCCTGGTCCTCGTCGAGCCCGCCGCGCATGGCGGCGATATCCAGCTGCCGCAGCACGTGGTCGCGCAGGTACATGGCCTCGGCCAGGGTCTTCATGCCGAATCCGTGCTCCTGCAACCCCGGAACGTCCATGACGCGGGTGATGGAGCCGGGCGCCAGGACGAGGTGGTCGTATTCCAGGGCGGTTTCGACGCCGGAGGTGCGGGCACGGCGCACCACCACCCGCCGGGTGCCGGGCTCCACGCCGACGGCCATGCCGGGCACCACTTCGGTGCGGCGCAGCAGCCGGCGCAGCGGCACCGACACCGAGCGCGGGTTGAGGGTGCCGGAGGCGACCTGCGGCAGCAGCGGCAGATACAGCAGTCCGGCGTCCGGGGAGACGAGCTGGACGAACGCCTCCTCGGGGCGGAGGCGTCGCTCCAGATAGCGGGCGCATTCCACGCCCGCGAATCCACCGCCGATGATCACGATCTTCGCTGGTGCCACGACTTCACCGTAGCTCGTACCGCCCGTTTCGAGGTGAATCCCGCGATTTCCGGGTCCGCGGGATCAGTGTTCGCGCTCGGTACCGGGTTTCGGTCGCGACAGGTACAGCTGGGCGTAGAGCCAGCCGTCGGATTCGGCGTCGGTGGTGTCGATTCCCTTGCCCGCCAGGGCGTTCAGCACCCGCGCCCGTTCGTCCGGGGAGGCGAAGCGCCGCTGCCGGTACACGCCGGGGGCCCGTTCGGTGTGGTAGCCGAGGGTCTCCAGGTGGGCGGCGATGGGGTCGAAGGCGAACATCCGCAGCACGAAATGCGCCATCCACGGGAGTTTCCCGCCGTGCGCGCGGGCCACCCGCAGCAGGGTGTGCTCGGTGATGTAGCCGATACAGCCGGTGGAGATGATCAGATCGGCCCCGGCCAGCGTCTGTCGCTGGGCTTCGGTGGGTTCGGCCGATTCCAGGTCGGCGTGCACGACCTCGTCGAGGAAGCCCGCGGCGTGGCCGTAGTCGAGGGCCGGGCGGGAGGCGTCCATGCCGATGAAGCGGACTCCGGGCAGCCGATCGCCGGAGCGCAGCAGGGCGCGGTCCCGGTCGAGCAGGGCGGCGGTGTCGTCACCGTCGCGGCCGCGGTAGTGGCCGGACAGTTCGGTCATGGTGGTGTCGAGACGCAGCAGGGCCGCGTTGACGCCGTAGGAGCAGCCCAGGTCGAGGACCGCGGGGGTGGCGATGCCGGTGGCGGACCGGTATTCGTCGAGCAGTTTCTGGAAGTGCGGCTTCGCCAATTCCGGTATCTGGTAGTCCAATTCGGCCATACGGGCGTAGTACTGGCGGGGATCGGGCCGATCGTAGATGTCGTCGAAGGAGGCTTTTCCGGTGGAACTGTGTAACGAAACCGGCACGCGCTGGTCCCCTCTCAGTCGAGCAATCGGTCGCCGCGGATCTCGCCGACCGCCAGATGATCCGGCGTCACCCGCCCGAACAGCTGCCGGGTCCGTTCGGCGGTGCCGATCAGTCCCGGACTGTCGCTGTAGGCGAAGATCGCCGAATGCCGTTGCACCGCACCGTGTACCGGTGCGACCCGGTGCAACGAGAACCTTCCCTGGAACAACTGCAGGTCGCCGGGCCGCAGGGCCAGCCGGCGGATGAACCGTTCCCCGTCGCCGGTGAGCACGGCGCGCACGTCGGCGAAGTTCTCCGCCTCCCGCGACCGGATGCCCGGGCAATACTCGAACACCCCACCGTCTTCCGGCTCCTGGGTGAGCATGCTGACGGTGAATTCGTTGGTGTCGAAGTGCCAGGGATGCGACTGCCCGGGCGCGACCACATTGAGGCACAGTCCCGCCAGCGGATCGCTGTACTCGTGCAGGTCGGCCAGCCCGAAGCAGTCGGCCACGAACCGCTGGAACCGGGTGTCGACGTAGAGGCGATGGATCAGCGCCGCACGCGGAATGAGATCCCGTGCGACGAACGCGTTTCCACGCTGCAGCACGATCCGACCCGGGTGATCGGTGGGCAGCCCCGCGTCGAAGGGAATGTTGTACGCGTTGACGTTCTCGACGGTGTAGTGCGCCCGCGGAGCCAGTTCCTCCCCCTCGCTCCGCAGCGTCTCCACCAGCTCGGGCCGGATGAACCCGCGCAGGACGCAACATCCCCCCGCCGCCAGCTCGGCCCGCGCCCCCGCCACCGCCCGCAGCCACCCGTCACTCCCCGGCGAATCCAGTGGATACCGCCCGACATCCACCCCCGGCACGCTCCCCTGCCCAACCGCAACCATGGGCCCATTCTTACGAACCGACCGCCCGACACGCCCGAAAAGTCCGCCGATTGTGAATTGCCACTTTTCCTGCGCCCCACCAGTTTTGATGTGGTAATGGCACCGCCGGGCAACGTGTCGCACGCCGTTTGACAACCGCGTTCAGAGAGGTATACCGGTAGTGAGAGGACCGGTCGCATGGGCAGTCGCGGATCGTGGGAGACCGTCAACCGGGCACTGAATCGGGTGTCCGGGCCGGGCAGGCGCGGGACCGAGTGGACGACCTATCTGTGTCCGGTGCACGAGGCGGACGGGCGGCGGCATCGGGCCTCACTGGGAGTGGTCTACAACCTGTCGCGGCAGCGGACGGTCGTGCGGTGCTTCGCCGGTTGCTCGGACGTGGAGGTGTTGGCGCGCATCGGATTGCGGGTGCGGGATCTGTTCGACGCGCCCCCGGAGCCGAGGGCGGGACAACGGCGGAACCCGCCGAAGCCCGCGCTGGCGGATCGGGCGATTCTTGCGGCGGGGCTGGCGCTTTCGGTGCATCGGAAGGACCTCGGGCCGCGGATCGGGCGGCCGCGACGAATGGCGGCGTACGTGTATCGGTGGCCGGACGGGAGTGCGGCCGGGTGCGTGGTGCGGGTGCGCACATTGCATCGGCAGGGGTACGTGAAGTCGTTCTATCAGCGGCGGCCGACCGAGAACGGGTGGGAATTCGGGGGTTTCGCGTGGGTGCCGTTCCAGCTGCCGGAGGTGATCGAAGCGGTGGCGGAGGGGCGCGACATCTTCGTGTGCGAGGGCGAGGCAGATGTGTTGACCGCGACGCGGGCGGGGTTGACGGCCACCTGCAATGCCGGGGGTGCGAGCGGGTGGTACCGGGAGCACGCGGAGTGGCTGCGGGGCGCGCGGCGGGTGTGGGTGGTGGCGGATCGGGATGCGCCGGGGTACCGGCACGCGGCGCGGGTGGCGGAGTCGCTGGTCGATGCGGTGGCCCAGCTGCGGGTGGTGCAGGCCCGGGACGGGAAGGATCTGACCGATCACTGCAATGCGGGGCATCTGGTGTCGGAGTTGGATCCGGTTCCGGTGCTGGACGCGCACTTTCGCGAGAAGTGAGTCAGCCGGCGGTGGTGACGGCGCGCTGGTAGCGGGTGATCAGGGTGCGCAGGGCGGTGACCAGTTCCGGGGAGTCGACGATGTCGAAGTCGGCGTCCAGCAGGCCCAGGTAGAGGGCGAGCATCTCGGGGTGGTCGGAGCCGGGTTCGAAGGCGCAGCGCCGCTCGTCGAGCTCCTCGATGTCGATCGGGATCGGGATGCGGGCGCGGACGTGGGCGGCGGACGCGTGCACGATGACGCGGGCACGGAAATGCCAGGTGGCGGAGCCGATTCCGCGCTCGACGAAGGCGGCGATCTCCGGGTCGGGCGGCAGCGGGCGCGGGGTGAAGCGGGGGCCCGCGGGAGTGCGGGGATCCATGCGGTCGACGCGGAAGGTGCGCCAATCGGCACGGTCGAGGTCCCAGGCCAGCAGGTACCAGCGCTGGCGGTGGTTGACCAGGCGGTACGGCTCGACCGAACGGCGCGCGGCGGCGCCGCCGTGGGTGCGGTAGTCGAAGCGGAGGCGTTCGTGGTCGCGGCAGGCGGCGGCGATGGCGGTGAGCGCGTCGGGGCTCACGCGCGGGCCGCGCAGCGGTACGGGCAGGGCGTGCTGGAAGGCGCTCACGCGGTGGCGCAGCCGTGACGGGAGGATCTGCTGGAGTTTGGTCAGCGCCCGCAGCGAGGTCTCCTCGATCCCGAGGATGGAACCGCTTGCCGCGGTGCGTAATCCGATCGCCACGGCGACGGCCTCGTCGTCGTCGAGCAGCAGCGGCGGCAGTGCGCCGCCGTGCCCGAGCCGGTAGCCGCCGTCCACGCCGGGCCGCGCCTCCACCGGATACCCGAGTTCGCGCAACCGGTCCATGTCCTTGCGGATGGTGCGCCCGGTGACCTCGAGGCGGGCGGCGAGTTCGGGCCCGGTCCAGTCCCGGCGGGATTGCAGCAGCGAGAGCAGTCGCAGCAGCCGGGCGGAGGTTTCCAACATTCGCCGATCCTATCCGCCTATTGCGGAACGAAACGTTCCTCGATTGCTCCTACCGTGGGTGCCGAGCGCAAGATGAAGAGCCTCGGAAGAGATCTTCCCAGTGATCGGAACACCGTCATGAGCACCGAGATTCACCCCTTCCACCTCGATGTCCCCCAGTCCGAGATCGACTACCTGCACGATCGTCTCGATCGCGCCCGCTGGGCCGCCCAGCTGCCCGGCACCGGCTGGGAGCGCGGCATCCCCGAGGCCCGGCTGCGCGAGCTCACCCGGTACTGGCGCACCGAATTCGATTGGCGGGCGCAGGAAGCGAAGCTCAACGCCTTCCCCCAGTTCACCACCGAGATCGACGGCCAGACCATCCACTTCCTGCACGTCCGCTCGCCGCGCCCGGACGCGCGCCCGCTGCTGATCACCCACGGATTCCCGAGCTCGGTCGCCGAATTCCTGGGCCTGATCGGCCTGCTCACCGATCCGGCCGAGGGCCCGGCCTTCCACGTGATCGCACCCTCCCTGCCCGGATACACCCTGTCCACCCCGCTGTCGGGAACCGGCTGGACCATGGCGCGCACCGCCCGCGCGTGGATCGAGCTGATGGCCCGCCTGGGGTACGACCGCTACGGCGTGCACGGCGGCGATGTAGGCAGCGGGGTGTCGGGTCTGGTCGCGGCGCTGGACGGCGAGCATGTGACCGGCGTGCACGTGGTCACCGATCCACTCACCGCCGCGAATGTCGCGACCTTCCTGCCGGGCATGGCTGAGGGCCTGGACCCGAACGATCCGGTGGACAAGGTGATCCTGGACCGGATGGACACCTTCCGCCGGGAAGGCTCGGGCTACCTGGCGATCCAGAACTCCCGCCCGCAGACCATCGGATACGGCCTGGTGGATTCGCCGCTGCTGCAATTGGCCTGGATCGCCGAGAAGTTCGAGGCGTGGACCGATCTGCCCATCGATCGCGATCAGCTGCTGACCACGATCAGCCTGTACTGGTTCACCGGGTCGGGCGTCTCGGCCGCGCACACGCTCTACGAGCAGGCGCATTCCTCGGAGTGGGGTGCGCCGCCCGCGGTGCCGCAGGGGTTCGCCATCTTCGGCGCGGACGAGACGGTGCGCCGGGTCGTCCCGGCCCCGGCCGATGCCCACTGGTCGGAATTCGAACGCGGACTGCACTTCCCGGCCATGGAGGACCCGGCCGGCCTGGCCACCGATCTCCAGGCCTTCTTCGGCCCCTTGCGCTGAGCCCGCTCAGGTGGTGGTGATGCGCCGGTCCAGTTCCGCGATCAGGCGTTTCACCGCCACCGTCCGGTAGGCGTCCTCGACGATCTCGGTGATCTCGTCCCAGTCCACGTCGACATCCAGATACACCCCGAGCCATCCGCGATGCCCTACGTACGGCGGCCGGTAGAACCGTCCCGGCTCGGCCGCCACCAGTTCCTCCTGCACCCCGGCCGGTGCCGCGCACCAGAATCCGACCCGTTCGTCGTGGTGGTGGTCGGCGAACATGACGAACATCTTCTTCCCGCCCGCGAACCACGCGGGTTCGCCGTGGCTGACGCGTTCGCTCACCTCGGGCAGCCCAGCGCACACGCCGCGCAGCGATTCCAGCACCCTGTCCATATCCGCAGGGTAGGCCACCCGGACCGGCCCGCCTTGGACGAATGGGAACGGGTCAGGAATTCGCGCGCACGAGGTCCTTCAGGTGCGCGAGTTCGAGCCCGACCAGGCTGTCGCGGAAGGCGCGGCCGGGCGCGTCCGGCACCGGGACCTCACACGGCACCACCAGCAGCGCGCATCCGGCTTCCTGCGCCGCGATCGATCCGGTCGGCGAATCCTCGATGGCCACGGTGAATTCCGGTGCCACGCCGAGCAGTTGCGCGGCCCGCAGGTACACGTCGGGCGCGGGTTTGCCGTGCGGCACCTCGTCGGCGCACACGGTGGCCCCGAAGTACTCACGACCGATGGTGTCGAGCCCGTACTCGGCCAGCGACCGCTTGGTATTGGTGACCAAGGCCATCGGCACCCCGGCCGCCCGCAGCAGATCGAGGGCTTCCCGCGCGCCCGGCCGCCACGGCACCGGCCCCTGGAACAGTTCGGTCACCCGCGCTTCCATCCAGTCCGAGGCCCGCTCGACCGCCTCGGGGGTGTGCTCGATGCCGAGCCCCTCGAACAAGATCCGGTACGCGTTCGGCCCGGACGCCCCGATCAGTGCGTGCCGCACCGTGTCGGTCAGCTCGCGCCCGTACTCCCCCGACAGCTCACGCAACGCCATGTCCCAGAGCTTCTCCGAGTCCAGCAGCGTTCCGTCCATATCCCACAACACCGCGTCCAACCGCGCCACCGACCCGAGCTCCTTCCGCACACCCTGACCCGCTCCGGCCCCCGCCACACACGGATCGCCGGCCCCGCCGAGCGCGGAGCCGGTCCACCCTACCGGGATCCGGTTACAGGCCCGAGGCCGCGATCTGCATGCGCCCGCCCGAGGAGTCGGTCTGGATCCAGCGGTTCTCGGTGGACACCTTCCCGTAGGTGTCGACATAGGTGAGCGTGACCACCGCGCGATGGTCGCCCTGCGGGGTGATCGCGCCCACGCTCACCGAGCGGATGGTGCTCCAGAACTGCGCATAGGCGTTGTATCCGCCGGTGGCCGACTGGTATCCGGGCGAGAGATTCGCCCACGCGCCGCCGACATTGCCGGGCAGCATGCCGTAGTAGCCCTGGATGAACGAGGCGATCGAGGCGGCGGACGGCGGACCGGCCGGTGTCGTGGTGGGCGGGGTCGTCGTCGGATGCGCCGAGGAACTCGGGGCCGCCGACGAGGACGCGGCGGGCGTGGTGGCCGGGGCCTGGGTGGCCGCGCCCGCGCCGCTGTTGTTGGTGGGCTGCTGCCCGCCGTCGGCCGGGCCGATGTTCTCCGGCGAGGTGGCCCGGATCGACGCCGGGGCCGAACCGCCCTGGTCCGCCTGCGGCGTGCCGCCGCCGTTGCCGTTGACCGCCAGGGCGATCACGACGGCCAGCACGATCGCGCCGACGACGCCGACCGCCACCAGCGCCAGCTGACGCGAATTGCGTTCCCCGCCACCGGTTCGCACACCGGAGCCGATTCCCGGCGGCGGCACGGTGCCACGCCCGCCCGTCGACATGTCGACATGCATGGTGGGGTCGGCCGCATTGCTCGGCGCACCCGTCCGCGAGCCCGGCAGCACGGTCGTGGCCGCCGAAGCGTCCACGGCGGCAACGGCGTTCGCCGGCGGCAGCACCTTGGTCGGCTGGACCGGCACGGCCGGAGCCCGCCCCTCGGCGACCGCGTGCAGCCGTTCGGCGGCCTGTTCCATGGTGGGCCGGTCCGCCCCGTCGGCGGCGAGCAGATCCATCAGCACCGGCGCGAGGGTCGCGGCGTTCGCGGGCCGCGGCACCTGCGCCCGCGCCACCGAATGCAGTACCGCGAGCGGGTTGTCGCCCTCGCCGAAGGGCGGCTTGCCTTCGACGGCCGCGTACAGCGTCGAGCCCAGAGCGAAGACGTCGGAGGTCGGTTCCGGGTTCTCCCCGCGCGCCACCTCGGGCGAGAGGTAGGCGGGAGTGCCCGCCAGGAACCCCGTCGAGGTGACGGTCACGTCGCCGGTGGCCCGGGAGATGCCGAAGTCGGTGATCTTCACCGTCCCGTCGTCGGCGACAAGGATATTGGCGGGCTTCACATCGCGGTGCACGATGCCGGCCTTGTGGGCCGCGGCCAGCGCCTCGGCGACCTTGGCCCCGATCCGGGCCACCTCGACCGGCGGCAGCTGCCCCTTCTCCCGCATGAGCGCGGCCAGGCTGGCCGCGTTCACGTACTCCATGACCAGCCAGGGCTGGCCGTCCTCCTCGGCCACGTCGAACACGGTGACGGCATTGGGGTGGTGCAGGCGCGCGGCGATGCGCCCCTCACGCATCGCCCGCATCCTGGCCTCCACGGCCTGCGACCGGGTCAGGCCCGGCGTCAGCAGCAGCTGCTTGACCGCGACGGTGCGTCGCAGCCGAACGTCGGTCGCGCGCCACACGACCCCCATCGCACCGGTGCCGATCGGATCCGTTAGTCGGTACCGCCCCGCAATCAGCCGGTCTGAGCTCATGTGGTTGTACCCCTCCTGCTGGCTTTCGCGCCGGGCACCCTGCCACCCTGCGCGAAAGCCCGAAACCTGGTGAAGATATTAAGCGTTGAAGTACTTGGCTTCCGGGTGCAGCAGCACGAACGCGTCGGTCGACTGCTCCGGATGCAGCTGCAGCTCCTCGGAGAGGATCACGCCGATTCGGTTGGCGTCCAACAACTCCACGAGCTTGGCCCGATCCTCCAGTTCCGGGCAGGCCCCGTAACCGAACGAGTACCGTGCGCCACGGTAGCCGAGTTTGAAGTAGTCGAGCACATCGGCGGGGTCCTCGTCCGCGACGGAATGTCCGTCCAGAGTCAGTTCTTCCCGGATGCGGCGGTGCCAAAACTCCGCGAGCGCCTCGGTGAGCTGCACGCCGATGCCGTGCACCTCGAGGTAGTCGCGGTAGTTGTCCTCCTTGAACAGGACATTGGCGAAGTCCGCGATGGGCTGGCCCATGGTGACCAGCTGGAACGGCATCACATCCACCTGACCGGTCTCCAGCGCGCGCTCACGCGAGCGGATGAAGTCGGCGATGCAGAGGAACCGGTCGCGTTGCTGACGCGGGAAAGTGAACCGGAAGCGTTCCGGCGCATCGGGTTTCGGCTCGGTGAGAACAATCACATCGTCGCCCTCGGACACCGCCGGGAAGTACCCGTACACCACCGCGGCGTGCTGCAGCACACCCTCGGCGATCAGCCGGTCCAGCCAATACCGCAGCCGCGGACGGCCTTCGGTCTCCACCAGGTCCTCGTACGACTGCCCCTCGACGCCGCGCTGGCCCCGCAGGCCCCACTGTCCCAGGAACAGCGCGCGCTCGTCGAGCAGCCCGGAGTACTCGCTCAGCGACAGGCCCTTGATGATGCGCGAGCCCCAGAACGGCGGCGTCGGCACCGGCAGGTCCGCGGCCACGTCCGAGCGCTCGGGCACCACGATCGGCGCCTCGGCGGCCTTGCGTTCGGCCGCGATGCGCTTGGAACGCTCGTGCCGCGCCTTGCGTTCGGCGGCCTTCTCGCGTTCGGCGATGGCCTCCGGCGAGTTCGGATCCAGCCCGCCGCCGCGCTTGCGGGTCATGATCTCGTCCATCAGGTGCAGGCCCTCGAAGGCGTCACGCGCGTAGTGCACGTCGCCGGCGTAGACCTCGGTCAGATCGTTCTCCACGTATGCGCGGGTCAGCGCCGCACCGCCGAGGAGCACCGGGAACTGTTCGGCGACACCGCGCGAATTGAGTTCCTCGAGGTTCTCCTTCATCACCACGGTCGACTTCACCAGCAGCCCGGACATGCCGATGACGTCGGCCTTCTTGTCCACGGCGGCGTCGAGGATGGTCGAGATCGGCTGCTTGATACCGAGATTGACGACCTCGTAGCCATTGTTGGACAGGATGATGTCGACCAGGTTCTTGCCGATGTCGTGGACGTCGCCCTTGACGGTGGCGAGCACGATGCGGCCCTTGCCGGAGTCGTCGGTCGCCTCCATGTGCGGCTCGAGGTAGGCGACCGCGGTCTTCATGGTCTCGGCCGACTGCAGCACGAACGGCAGCTGCATCTGCCCGGATCCGAACAGCTCGCCGACGGTCTTCATGCCCGACAGCAGGGTTTCGTTGATGATCTGCAACGGCGGCACCTGCTGCATCGCCTCGTCGAGATCGGCATCCATCCCGGCCTTCTCGCCGTCGACGATGCGGCGGGCGAGCCGCTCGAACAGCGGCAGCGCCGCCAGCTCCTCGGCGCGTGACGCCTTGGAGGAGGCAGTCGAGACGCCTTCGAACAGCGCCATCAGCTTCTGCAGCGGGTCGTAGTCCTCGGTGCGGCGGTCGTAGACCAGATCGAGCGCGACCTGCCGCTGCTCCTCGGGAATCCGTGCCATGGGCAGGATCTTGGAAGCGTGCACGATCGCCGAATCCAGACCGGCCTGGACGCACTCGTGCATGAACACCGAGTTCAGCACCTGCCGCGCGGCCGGGTTCAGGCCGAAGGAGATGTTCGAAAGACCCAGCGTGGTCTGCACATCCGGGTGCCGCTTCTTGAGTTCGCGAATGGCCTCGATGGTTTCGATGCCGTCGCGGCGCGACTCCTCCTGACCGGTGCCCAGGGTGAAGGTCAGCGTGTCGATGATGATGTCGGAAGCTTCGAGGCCCCAGTTGTGGGTGATGTCCTCGATCAGCCGCTCGGCGATGGCCACCTTGTGCTCGGCGGTGCGCGCCTGGCCCTCCTCGTCGATGGTCAGCGCGACCACGGCCGCACCGTGCTCGGCGACCAGCGCCATGGTCTGCTGGAACCGCGAATCCGGTCCCGCACCGTCCTCGTAGTTGACCGAGTTGATGGCGCAGCGGCCACCCAGATGCTCCAGACCGGCCTTCAGCACCGGGGTTTCGGTGGAGTCCAGCATGATCGGCAGCGTCGAGGAGGTCGCCAGCCGGGAGGCCAGCTCGGTCATGTCGGCGGCGCCGTCACGGCCCACGTAGTCCACGCACAGGTCGAGCATGTGCGCGCCGTCGCGAGTCTGGTCCTTGGCGATGTCGAGGCACTTCTGCCAGTCGCCGGCCAGCATGGCGTCACGGAAAGCCTTGGAGCCGTTGGCATTGGTGCGCTCACCGATCATCAGAATCGAGGCGTCCTGCTCGAACGGGACCGCAGAGTAGATCGAGGACACGCTCGGCTCGTGGACCGGGTTCCGCTTGGCCTGCTCGACCTCGCGGACCGCCTCGGCCATCTGCCGGATGTGCTCGGGTGTGGTGCCACAGCAGCCGCCGACCAGCGACAGTCCGAACTCGGACACGAACTGGGTCATCGAGACGGCCAGATCCTCGGCGCTCAGCGGGTACTCCGCGCCCTTGGCGCCCAGCACCGGCAGACCGGCGTTCGGCATCACCGACACCGGCAGCTGCGCGTGCTTGGACAGATGGCGCAGGTGCTCGCTCATCTCGTCCGGACCGGTGGCGCAGTTCAGCCCGATCATGTCGATGCCGAGCTTCTCCAGCGCGGTCAGCGCGGCGCCGATCTCGGAGCCGACCAGCATGGTGCCGGTGGTCTCCATGGTGACGTGGGTGATGATCGGGATCCGGCGGCCCGCCTTCAGCATGGCGTTGTGGCTGCCGGTGACCGCGGCCTTGACCTGCAGCAGGTCCTGGCAGGTCTCGATGAGGATCGCGTCGGCGCCGCCGTCGAGCATGCCGAGCGCGGCCTCGGTGTAGGCGTCGCGCAGCGAGACGTAGGGCGCGTGGCCCAGGGTGGGCAGCTTGGTGCCCGGGCCCATCGAGCCCAGCACGTAGCGCGGGGTGCCGTCGGCGGAGGGGCCCATCTCGTCGGCGACCTCGCGGGCCAGGCGGGTGCCGCGCTCGGACAGATCGCGGATCCGGTCGGCGATGTCGTAGTCGGCGAGGTTGGGCAGATTGCACCCGAAGGTGTTCGTCTCGACGGCGTCGGCACCGGCCTCGAAGTAGGCGCGGTGGATGTGTCGCAGCACGTCGGGGCGGGTTTCGTTGAGAATTTCGTTGCAACCCTCGAGGCCGCGGAAATCGTCGAGGGTGAGATCCGCGGCCTGTAGCATCGTGCCCATCGCACCGTCCCCGATAACGACACGCCGTCTGAGCGTGTCCAGGAAGGTGGTGTCGAATTCGGCGCGGCTGCGTACAGACATGTACTCAAGAGTAGTGGGAAGCAGCGACAATCCCCGCGTCGGTGTGGTGTCGCGGCGCGACTCGCACATTGCGCGTCGCATGCACACGGGGTCTTGCCACACATTAGGCTGACCTGGTGAACGCCAGTGAATCCCCGGTGCCACCCGAATCGGACCTGCCCACGCTGCGGGATCCGGTGCTCGTGGCCGCCTTCGAAGGCTGGAACGATGCCGCCGACGCCGCCAGTGGCGCGGTCGAACATCTGGAACTGATCTGGGACTCCCAGCCGCTGGCCGAGCTCGATTCCGAGGACTACTACGACTATCAGGTCAACCGCCCGACCGTGCGCCAGGTCGACGGTGTGACGCGCGAGATCGTCTGGCCCTCGGCCATGCTCTCGGTCTGTTCTCCCCCCGGCAGCGACCGGGACGTGGTGCTGCTGCGCGGGGTGGAACCGAATATGCGGTGGCGCAGCTTCTGCAATGACATTCTCGAGTTCGTGGAACAGCTCGGGGTGTCCACGGTGGTGATCCTCGGCGCATTACTGGCCGATACCCCGCACACGCGGCCGGTTCCGGTCACGGGGACCGCCTATAACAAGGAAGCCGCGGAGCGCTTCAACCTCGAGCAGACCCGCTACGAGGGACCGACCGGGATCACCGGGGTGCTGCAGGACGCGTGCGTGCGCGCGGGTGTGCCGGCCATCTCCTTCTGGGCCGCGGTGCCGCACTACGTGTCGCAGCCGCCCAACCCGAAGGCGATCATCGCCCTGCTGCACCGGGTCGAGGACGTGCTCGATGTGGAGGTGCCGCTGGGCGCGCTGCCCGAGCAGTCCGAGGAGTGGGAGGTCGCGGTCAACGAGATGACCGCGGGCGACGAGGAGATCGCGGAGTACGTGCGCTCGCTCGAGGAGCGCGGCGACGCCGAGGTCGACATCAACGACGCCATGGCGAAGATCGACGGTGATGCCATCGCCGCCGAGTTCGAGAAGTACCTGCGCCGTCGTGGTCGGGGTGGCTTCGGCCTCTGACCCCTTCATCCCACTATGTCCGCTTCATGCATGCCCGCTTCAGGGTGAATGTCCCGAAATAGCTCGAAAATCATTGCCGCACCCGCGTTCTCGACGCGGGTGCGGTGGCGTTTCGGGCGGTGTGCCGAGCTAGTGCTCGACGGTCCAGACCTGGGCGGAAGCCTCGTGGGCCAGTTTCGCGATCAATAGGTCACGCGGAATGGTCTGGCCCGCAAGGTGATCGAGCGACGGCACCACCACGTGGTGCGCGTCGGCCCGCTTCAGCTCGGCGGTCAGCTCCGCGAACGCGGTGCCATCGCCGGCGGTCGATTCATGGAAGGTGGCGGCGAAGCAGAGGCCCGCGGACTGAGCGAGCCCGCACATGGCGTTCTCCAGCTCGTCGCTGCGGCCGTCGGCCAAATCGTCACGCACGTACCCATAGATCAACGCTTCCACCCGAACCTCCGTTGGATTGGGGATCGCTGTCCTGACGTGTGCCCTGGTAAACAGTTTGGCGTACTTGCGAATGCAATTGCAGATGTCAACCCACTGACATCCAGATGCCCTATCCGGGTCCATCCGCCGTTAACTGGTGAGATACTACAACTCGTGTCCGCCGGTGACGATCGACCTGTCTGGGCTGTCCGAATGCGTGCCGAACGTGATGCTCGGGGGTGGTCACAAGCCGACGCCGTGCGCGCGATGCGCGCCAAGTCGAGCCACAACCTGCCCACCGACAGCACACTGTTACGTAACTGGCGGCGTTGGGAATCCGGCGAATCGCGGCCCGACGATTTCTACGCCCCGATCATCGCGGCCTCTTTCGACACTGTGACGGCGGCGTTCTTCCCGAAGACCCGGCCCAATCGGGACGACGAGATGCTCTCGGCAACCGGACTGGACACCCTGGAATTCATTGGGCGGCTACGAATGTCCGATGTGTCGGCTTCCACGCTGGACGCCATCCGCATCACCGCCGACCGGCTCTGCTCGGACTACCCGTGCGCCGATCCGCACGAACTGCACGCCGACGGCACGGCCTGGCTGCGCCGCATCACCTCGTTGCTGGACGGCAGACTCACACTGGCCCAACATCGTGAGGTGCTGGTGCTGGCCGGATGGGTCGCCCTGCTGGTCGGCTGTGTCGACTACGACCTGGGCTGGCGCACCGCCGCCGAGGCCACCCGCCGCGCGGCGCTGTCGCTGGGCCAGGAGGCCGACCACGCCGAAATCATCGGCTGGGGAGCGGAAATGGCCGCCTGGTTCGCCCTCACCCAGGCCAACTACAAGGGCGCCATCGATGCCGCGGAGGCCGCGCACGCCACCACCGGCCACCTGGGCGTGGGTGTCCAGCTGGCCGCCCAGCGCGCCAAGGCCTGGGCCCGCCTGGGCGATCGCCGCGAGGTGGAAAAGGCGCTCACCCAGGGCCGTTCGATCCTCGGGGCGATCGAGCACCCGGCCAATCTGGACAACCACTTCGTGGTGGATCCGCAGAAGTTCGACTTCTACGCCATGGACTGCTGCCGGGTCGCCGGGGACGACCGGCTCGCGGAAACCTATGCCCGCCAGGTGATCGCGACCTCCACCCGCCCCGACGGCAGCATCCGCAAACCCATGCGGGTGTCCGAGGCGCATCTGACCCTGGCCGTGGTCGCGGTGCGCGATCGCAATCTGGAGCTCGCACTCGACGAGGGCATGCGCGCCTTCGCGGGCAAGCGGCGCTCGCTGCCCTCGCTCATGTGGATCGCGGGCGAGGCGGCGCGGGAGATGGTCGCGCGCTTCCCCGGAGATCCGCGCACGAGAACCTATCTCGACCAGCTGCGCTCGCTCGCGGGCTGAACGCGCGCCCCGGCCGTGTTCCACGGCGGCTGTCGCGGGGCCTGGGTACGCTCCAGCGCATGGACTTCAGTCTCTGGACCTGCGCTGCCCGAGGGCACGAGACCTACGCCCCGACCGAGCCCGAGCTGAAGGCACGACTCCACGTCGCCACCCCGGCGGGCGAATCCTGGCGTTGTCTGCGCTGCGGCGATTTCGTGCCGGGCGAGCCGCGCCGCAGCGGTCCCGCCGACGACGCGCCGGAGGTGCCGCGCGGGCACCTGCTGCGCGACCGCATCATCATGCGACTGCTGGCGGCCGAGCGGGTCGGCCGCGCGCTGGTGCTGATCCTGCTCGGCGCGGGCGTGCTGAAGCTGCGCGGTTCGCGTGAGCACTGGAAGGCCAGCTGGGACAAGGACCTTCCGCTCATCCGCCAGCTCGCCGACCAGATCGGTTTCAACCCCGACCATTCCAAGATCATTCGGGGCATCGACACGGCGTTCACGCTCTCGCCGACGATCCTGATCTGGATCGCGGTCGCGCTGTTCGCCTACGCCACCATCCAGCTCGTCGAGGCCGTGGGCCTGTGGCTGGTCAAGCGCTGGGGCGAGTACTTCGCGGTGGTGGCGACCAGCCTGTTCCTGCCGCTCGAGGTGTACGAGTTGACCGAGAAGATCACCTTCCTGCGGGTGGCCGCGCTGCTGGTGAATCTGGCCGCGGTGATCTGGCTGCTGTGGAGCAAGTCCCTGTTCGGCCTGAACGGCGGCGCGGCCAAGTACTACGCCGAGCACCACTCCGAGAGTCTGATGACCGTCGAACGCGCCGCCGTCGCAGCCGAATCCGACCTGCTCGCCGCGAAGGCCGGTGCCCCGCACCAGTCCTGATCAGGCGGGCAGGTCCAGTCCCTTGGCCAGCACCGGCCACGACTTCAGCAGCTCGTCGCGGAACACGCCCCAGGAGTGGGTGCCGTTGGCCGGCAGGTCCACGGTGGCCGGAATGCCGAGTTCGGTGAGCTTGGCGGCGAGGTTGCAGGTGCAGTAACCGGTGGCCGCCTCGACGGTGCCGTCGAAGATCATGTGCGCCATGAAGCCGAGCGCGCCCGGGTAGATGACGTACTTGCCGTCGACCACGTCGTACTGCCCGGGCAGGCCGTTGCCCGCCGACAGGTAGAGCTCGATGCCGCGCAGCCGGTCGGCGTGCAGGTACGGGTCGTTGTCGGCCCACATCGGGTCGTCGGACGGACCGTACATATTGTCGGCGTCGCCGCCCTCGCTGGCGACGACGATCCGCGCGAACGCCTGACCGATCGGGTCGCTGGTCTGCACACAGCCGCTGTAGGTGGCCGCGGCCCGGAACAGGCCCGGCTTGGCGAGGGCGAGATTCAGCGCCGGGGTCGCCGACATCGACACCGCCGCAATGGCATTGCGGCCATTGGTGCGCAGGCCCGCGTCGATCAGCGGGGGCAGTTCCTCGGTGAAGAAGGTCTTCCACTTGTTGAGGCCCAGCAGCGGATCCGGTGCGCGCCAGTCGGTGTAGTAGCTGGCCAGGCCGCCGGTGGGGACCACGACATTGACGTCCTTGGCGCCGAGGAAGTCGAAGACCTCCGGCACCTGGGTCTTCCAGTTCCGCACGCCGTAGCCGGCGTCGGTGCCGTTGAACAGGTACAGGGTGGGTCGCGGCTTCGAGGTGTCGCCGGGGCGCAGCACGTCCAGGTGCACCGTCTTGTCCATGGCCGCCGAGTACACCTCGAGCGACAGGTTGCGGTCGTCGATGATGTTCGCGCTCACCACTTTCGACGCGTCGACGGTGGTCGCGGCGGTCAGCTGCGCCGCGGTATCGGCGATGGGGCCACCGGCCGCCTCGGGCTCCGCGCCCGCTGTCCCCGGCACGGTCGCGGCGATCGCCAGACACCCGACGACCACCGCGTCCCGCAGTCGATTCCGCACAGCCGCTCCCACTCTCGTCGAACAGGTGAGAGGGACTCTGCCACATATCGACCCGCGATCAGGGCGTGACGATATTGAAGTTGGGGTCGGGCTTGTCCATGACGTCCACGAGCTGCTTCAACTTGGCCGGATCACCGGTGGCCTTGATCGCCCCGGAGGCGACCTCCTTCACGAAGTCCTTGCTGCGCGTCATCACCGCGATGAGTTCGAGGCGCGGCAGGGTGAAGGTGGCGTCGGCGGCCGGGCCCTTGAAGTCCGGCGGCACCACGTAGTGGATGAGCACGCCGTTGCGCAGTTCGGTGCGGTAGGTCTTGTTCTCCTCCGGGATCACCCAGTCGTTGACCAGGTGCAGGTCCCACGCCTTGGGCCCGTTGATCTGGAAGGCCGCGGCGTCGAAGACCTGGTCCACGCTCAGCGCGCTGATCATCGACGCCGAGTTGGCCTTGGTCGGGGTTCCGAAGTTGCCGTTGCGCAACTCGTAGGCGCCGGAGAGGAAGAAGTTGCGCCAGGTGCCGTTCTCGGAACCGTAGCCGAGCTGCTCGAAGGCGCTGGCCTGCAACATCTTCGCCTTCTCGTTGTCGGGCTCGGCGAAGATCAGGTAGTTGAGCACCTGGACGCACCAGCGGTAGTCGCCGTCGGAGTAGGCCTTGCGGGCCACCTTCAGCACGCCGCTCGCACCGCCCATGGCGTCCACGTGCCGCTTGCCCGACTCGACCGGCGGGTGCTCCCACAGATGCGCGGGATTGCCGTCGAACCAGCCCATGTAGCGCTGGTACACGGCTTTCACGTCGTGGCTGACCGACCCGTAGTAGCCGTGGTTGTACCACTTGCGCTCGATCGCCGGCGGCATCTGGATCTGCTCGGCGATCTCGATGCCGGTGTAGCCCTGATTGAGCATGCGCAGGGTCTGGTCGTGCAGGTAGGCGTAGGTATCGCGTTGCAGCGACAGCCATTCGGTGAGTTTGTCCGACCCCCAGGTGGGCCAGTGGTGCGAGGCGAACGCGACATCGGAGACGCCCGCGAACATGGTGATGGTCTCGGTCAGGTACTGCGACCACACGTGCGCGTCGCGAACCAGCGCGCCGCGCAGGGTGAGCAGGTTGTGCAGGGTGTGGGTGGCGTTCTCGGCCATGCACATGGCCCGGAAGTCCGGGAAGTAGAAGTTCATCTCCGAGGGGGCCTCGGTGCCGGGCGTGATCTGGAAGACCATGCGCACCCCGTCGATGGTCTCCTCCTGCCCGGTGCGGGTGATGTCGCGGTTGGGCGGGATGAGGCTGACGGTGCCGGTGGAGGTGGTCATGCCCAGGCCCGCGCCGACCTGGCCCTTGTCCCCGCGCGGCAGGGCCGCGCCGTACATGTAGGCCGAGCGGCGCGCCATGGCGGTGCCCGCGAAGATGTTCTCCGCGACCGCGTGTTCGACGAAGCCCTGCGGCGCGAGCACCGGAATACGGCCCGAGGCAGCGTCTTCGGCGGTGATGACGCCCAGCGCGCCGCCGAAGTGGTCGACGTGGGAGTGGGTGTAGATCATGCCGGTGATGGGTTTGTGCCCGCGGTTGGCGAAGTACAGGTCCATGCCCGCCTTGGCGGTCTCGGTGGAGATGAGCGGGTCGATGACGATGACGCCGGTGGCGCCCTCGATGATCGTCATGTTCGACAGGTCCAGGCCGCGGATCTGGTAGATGCCCGGAACCACTTCGTAGAGGCCCTGTTTCACCACCAGCTGCGACTGCCGCCACAGCGACGGATGCACCGAGTTGGGACAGCTGCCCTGCACGAAGCCGTAGGAATCGTTGTCCCAGACGACGGTGCCCTTGGCGTCGGTGACCCGGTCGGGTTGCAGTTTGGCGATGAAACCCTTGTCGGTGTCGGTGAAATCCTGGGTGTCGGAGAACGGCAGCGAGGACTGCGCCTTGGAGTGCTGATCGGTGACGTGACCGCTGGGGCCGACCGGATCCTTGGACGTCGCCTCGGCCGCGGACCCGTTGTCGCCGTCGCTGTCACAGCCGGTCACGGCCGCGCCCACCCCGACCACCGCGAGCGCCGCCGCACCCACCCCGAATACCCCGCGCCTGGACACCGTGAAGCGTCCCGGTGTGCGGTCGTCCCCCTGGTTCGTGCGGTTCTCGTCGGTCATCGGCGCGCTCCTGTCTCCATGCGTTGAGGTGCGTGGCAGAAAGATTTGCCGGATATTCGCCAGCCGATCTGCCATGCCGTCAGCCTACCTTGCTATTGCAGTGTTGCTGCAATAGCGTGGCCGTATGACCTGACCCATACGCCGGGACCTGCGCGTGAGCGGTCCGGCCCGATGTGATCGGATTCCCCCATGAGTGAGGGCAAAGGCGACGGTCCGCGGCGACGGCGCAATCCGCCGCAGACCCGCAGGGCCATCATCGAGGGCTTGCTGTCGGCGGTGCACGAGGGCGAGTTCGACCCCACCACCCGCGATATCGCCGAGCGGGCCGGGGTGTCCGAACGCAGTATCTTCGTGCACTTCCCGTCTCGCACCGCGCTGCTCACGGCCGCGGTGGACCAGCAGTCCGAGCAGGTCGAGGCGCTGATCGCGGACATCGATCCGGACCGGCCGCTGGAACAGCGCATCGACACGGTGGTGCGGCAGGGCGAGGCGATCTTCCGGTTGCAGCGCGAGCCGCGGGTGCTGGGCCTGATCGAGTCGCTGCGCACGCCGGCGGTCGATGCCCGGATGCGGCTGACCGACAAGCGGATTCGCGAGGCGCTGGCCCACGGCTTCGCCCCCGAGCTGGCCGCCGACACCGGTGAACAGTTGCTCGACCTGCTCGACGCCACCATCGGCTGGCCCTACCGACACCATCTGATCGACCGCCGCGGGCTGTCGGCGCGGGCCGCGTCCGAGGCGGTCCGCCGTACCCTCACCACGCTGCTGTCGCGCGGAAACTGAACCGACCACCCGGATTTCGTAGCGGCCGCACGGGTTCCGGCCCCTGCCCGAGTGGTCTCGAAACCATCCGCCTAGGTGGTAGCCGATGGTGCGCCAGGAACGAAGAACGCGATGAACAACGCCACCGCGCATACGGCCAGGACCACCGCCGTGGCCATGGCCACGGCGCGCGGGCCGTGCTCGCGATGTCCGTGGTGCAGGGAATTGTTGCGCGCGAAGCTGATCCCCGCGAGCAGCAGCAGTCCGGCCGCCGCCAGCGCGGGTCCGATAGCCGCCGGGTGCCAGCCGCTGGCGGCTGCGTGATTCACGAACAGCGCCGATGTGCCCATGGCGGCGATGGCGGTGCGCCGCCAGGCCAGCGCGGTGCGTTCGGAGTAAAAGGTGGGCGCTTCGGTCATGTCCACACCGTCGCGACGGCCGCGAAGATCGACACGACGGCGATGCCTGCCGCCAGGATCGGCACGAGCAGCGTGTTCCCGAGCGCGTCGCCGCGGGTCATGCGGGCCTGCACGTCCCGCCAGTGCGTGTACGCCCCGACCGCGAGCGTGACCGCCAGCACGATGCAGCTCAGCGAGAGCGCGCGCCGGATCCCGGCGTGGTGGAACGGCTGCACCAGGGTGTGGACCGCGACGCCGGCGGCGAGCAGCCCGAGCGAGGTGCGGATCCACGCGAGGTAGGTGCGTTCGTTGGCGAGAGTGAAGCGGTAGTCGAGCGGCTGCTCCGCTTCGTTCGCCGGCTGGCCCTGGTCTTCCACCCTCACCACCTGTCCGATAGCGCTGTCGCGGTCGCGGCGCACGAGCCGGCCGCCGACCCGATCATGACACGAATCGGGCCGAGAACGACGACACCGCAACTGCGGGCATTCGCCCGCAATTCGAGGCCGTGGCGCGTCGCGATCCCGTACGATCCCGGTTTACCTGCCGAACAACGGATTTCCCGGCGGAGGCACGCCATGCAGTATCGGCCCACCGCACCGCAAGTGCTGGCGGCGCTCGCGGAGCTCCTCGAATCGAGGCTGCTGCCCGCCCTGCCGCCGGAGCTGCGCCATCAGGCCCGGGTCGGTGCGCATCTGGCCCGCGTGCTGGAACGGGAGCTCACCGTCGAGCCGCCGCCCGAATCCGACACGCCGGTCGACGAGTTCGACGACGCGGCGCTGTGGGCCGCGCTGGTTCCCGTGGTGCGTGCCGATCTGGCCGTGGCCAAACCCGGTTACGACGCGTGGGAAGGCGAATGACCGGCGAGCTCGCGGCGGGCCTGGCGCGCTTCCTGTCCGACGACATCGGCCGCGCGGTGACGGTGTCGGACCTGCGGCCGCTGTCGGCCGGCGCGCGGCGGCGCAATGTCGCCTTCGACGCCGATCTGGGCGGGTGCGTGCTGCGTCTGGTCGCCACGCTGGTGCCCGGCAGCATTCAGCTGCTGCCGGTCGAGACCGAGGCGGGCGTGCGCGAAGTGGCGCGCGAGCACGGTGTTCCGGTCCCACACGTGCTGGCGGTGTGCACCGATACCGGCTATACGGCCGAGCCCTTCCTGCTCTCCGAGCGTCTCGACGGTGAGACCGTGCCGCGGCGGGTGCTTCGTCTGGTCCACGACGCCGGGATCGGGGACCTGGTGGCCGGGCAGCTGGGTGCGGCGATGGCGCTGCTGCACGCGATCGACCCGGCGCTGGCCTCTCCCGACCTGCCCGGCGACCCGGACGAGGATCCCGCGGAAGCGTTTCTCGCGCAGGCCGAATCGACGGTCGCCCGCCTGCTCCCCGACCGCCCGGTCTTCGCGTTCGCCCTGCGCTGGCTGGCCCGGCAGCTGCCCGCGGCCCCCGATCGGCGCACCCTGCTGCACACCGATATCCGCAACGGCAATCTGATCGTCGGCCCGGACGGCCTGCGCGCGGTGCTGGATTGGGAGGGTGCGCGGCGTTTCGGCGATCCGATGCGCGACGCGGCCTGGTCGGCGCTGCGGATGTGGCGGTTCGGTGTCGACGACCGCGAATTCGGCGGTTTCGCAGGCCGCGATCGATTCATGCGCGGATACACCGGCGCCGGCGGCGATTTCGATTCCGACCGATTCCGCTGGTGGAAGGTGGCGGGCACGCTGGCGTGGGGCGCCATGCTCGCCGAGCAGGCCGCCGCGTTCCTGGACGGCACCGTGCCCGACATCGTGATGGCCGCCAGCGGGCGGCGCATCCCCGAGATCGAATGGGATCTGCTCATGCAGCTCCGCCCGACCGGATCGAGGTGACCCGCCATGGATTTCGAACTCCCCGAAGCACTGCGCAAGTACCTGGCCGAACTGGACGAGTTCATCGACAACGACCTGGCGCCGCTGGAACGGTCCGGCGACAACCGGCGCTTCTTCGACCACCGCCGGGAGGACGCCCGCACCGACTGGGATCGCGGCGGCCTGCCCAGCGCCGAATGGGAGGCGCTGCTGGCCGAGGCCCGCCACCGCGCCGACGCCGCCGGGCATCTGCGCTACGCCTATCCCGCCGAGTACGGCGGCCGGGGCGGCTCCAATCTCGATATGGCCGTGATCCGGGAGCATCTGGCCCGTCGCGGCCTGGGGCTGCACTGTGATCTGCAGACCGAGCACGCGGTCGTCGCCAACAATGTCGGACTGCTGCTCATGCACGAATACGGTTCGCCCGCACAGAAATCGGCGTGGATCGACGGTCTGGCCACCGGCGACCGGTTCTTCGGCTTCGGCATCACCGAACCCGCCCACGGCTCCGATGCCACCTTCATGGAGACCACCGCCGTGCGCGATGGCGATCACTGGATTCTCAACGGCGAGAAGACCTTCAATACCGGTATGCATCACGCCGAGGCGGACCTGATCTTCGCCCGCACCTCCGGCAGTCCCGGCGACGCCACCGGCATCACCGCCTTCCTGGTCCCGGTCGGCGCTCCCGGCTTCACGGTCGCCGAGTTCCTGTGGACCTTCAATATGCCCACCGACCACGCCCACGTCGTTCTCGACGATGTCCGCGTCCCCGACACGGCGGTCTTCGGCCGGGAGGGTCGCGGTTTGGCCGTGGTCCAGCACTTCTTCAACGAGAACCGGCTCCGCCAAGCGGCATCCAGCCTGGGCGCCGCCCAGTACTGCATCGACGCGTCCATCGCCTACGCCAACCAGCGGAGCACCTTCGGCACTCCCCTGTCCGCCAACCAGGCCATCCAGTTCCCGGTGGTGGAGTTGAGCACCCAGTGCGAGATGCTGCGCACCCTGATCCACAAGACCGCCTGGTCCATGGACCGCTACGGGCCGTTCACGCAATCCGCGCAGGTCTCCATGTGCAACTACTGGTCCAACCGCCTGTGCTGCGAGGCCGCGGACCGCGCCATGCAGATCCACGGCGGCCTCGGCTACTCCCGCCACACCCCGTTCGAGCACATCTACCGCCACCACCGCCGGTATCGAATCACCGAGGGCAGCGAGGAGATTCAGATGCGCCGCGTCGCGGGCTACCTGTTCGGTTTCATGCGCCAGTCCACCCCCAAGGGCGTCTGAGAGCTACTTCAGCAGCCGCTGCTCGTTGGCGACCGCGACCGCCGCGGCCCGGGTGTCGACACCGAGCTTGTCGTAGATGCGGCCCAGGTGGGTCTTCACCGTCGCCTCGCTGACATGCAGGGCGCGCGCGATCTCGCGATTGCCCAGACCTTGGGACAGCTGGGCGAGGATGTCGAGTTCGCGGGCGGTCAACGCGGGCTGCGGGTTGCGCATGCGGTTGAGGACGCGGTCGGCGATCGGCGGGGAGAGCGCGGTGCGGCCCTGGGCGGCGGCATGGATGGCGGCGAAGAGTTCTTCGGGCCGTTCGGCTTTGAGCAGGTAGCCGGTCGCGCCCGCGGCGATGGCACGGGTGATGTCGGCGTCGGTGTCGAAGGTGGTGAGCACCAGGATGTAGGGGGCGGGCCGCACAGTGGTGGTGATGCGGCGGGTGGCTTCGATGCCGTCCATGTCGCCGCCGAGCTGCAGGTCCATCAGGACGACGTCGGGGTGCAGGCGTTCGGCGAGGGCGACAGCCTCGGGGCCGCTGCCCGCCTCGCCGACCACCTCGATGTCGGAGGCGCTGCCGAGCAGGGCGCGCAGACCCGCGCGGACCACCGCGTGGTCGTCGCAGAGCACCAGGCGGACAGGGGTTTTCGCGTCGGTCACGGCCGCTCCAAGGGGACTTCGGCGGAGACGACGGTGCCGTCCCCGGGGGCGGATTCGACGGTGAGGACACCGCCGAGCTGGCGCAGGCGGGCGCGCATGGCGGGCAGGCCGTGGCCGCGGTCGGCGGCGGTGGGCAGCGTCGCCGGGTCGAAACCCGTTCCGTCGTCGGCGATGTCAAGGACCAGGCGGTCGCCGAGATCGGTGAGGGTGATGGTGACGGTGTTGGCTTCCGCGTGCTCGCGCGCATTGGCCAGCGCGCCCTGCGCGATCCGCAGCAGCGCGGCCTCCACCCCCGCTGGCAGGCCCACCGCCGCGCCCTCGACGTGCACGCGCACGGTGAGGGTGTCGCCGCCCTCCCGCCGCGCCATCGCCTCCAGTGCCGCGACCAGGGAGCCGCCCGCGGCGAGGTCGGTCGGGGCGAGGTCGTGGACGAAGCGGCGGGCCTCGGCCAGATTGTGTTCGGCCACCCCGGCCGCGCCGCGCACGTGCTCACGAGCCGCGCCGGGATCGCTGTCCCAGATCCGGTCGGCGGCCTGCAACAGCATGCGCTGGCTCGAAAGCCCTTGCGCGAGGGTGTCGTGGATCTCCATGGCCAGGCGCTGACGTTCGGCGAGGGTGCCCTCGCGGCGTTCGGTGGCGGCCAGTTCGCGGCGGGTGGCGCGCAGGTCGTCGATGAGCGCGGCCTGCCGTTCGGTGGTGCGCAGCAGGCCCAGGAACAGCGCGGTGGTCAGGGCGGCGACCGCGGGCGGGGCCAGCAGCAGGTTCGGGTCGATCCAGCCCGCCAGCTTCAGCTGCGCCCACACCACGAAGGCGGTCAGCCCGGCGACCAGGGCCAGCGCCACCCGCACCGGCAGGATCCGCAGCCCGGTGTAGAGCAGCGGGACCGCGCACCACGCGAAACTCGGCGCCAGCACGACCAGTACCGCCCAGCCCGACACCAGCAGCGCGAACCACACCAGCCGTTCGGAGGCGCGCAGTTCGCTCACCACATAGAGCACGGCCAGCGCCAGCGAGAGCCCGATCACCCACGGCATGCGCGGACTCTCGGGATGCCGCAGCACGAATCGCAGCAGCGACGCGGCCAGCAGCACGTAGAAGGCGCTGTGCACGATGGTGCCCAGCAGCCGGGTGTCGTCCCGGGACGACGGCATGCGAGCACCTCCTCGGCGACAGCGACGGGCAAACACCCTCATTCTGCCGCGCGCGCACGGCCGTCCGGGTCATCCGATCGGTTGATACGGGGTTCGGCCGGATCGCGCGCCGAATCCCAGCCACTGCGCCGATGTGCCGGGCCGTTCCGGGCCGCACGCTGGATGACGAACCCAGCGAACAGCTTTCACCCGAATCCCAGGAGGATGTCATGACCCCCGAGCAGCCCACGAACCCCACTCGCAAGCGCCTGATCATCGGCGGCGCGGTCGCGGCCGTCGCGGCGGCCGGGGTGATCGGCGTGGTGTCGGTCAACGCCCAGGATCCCGACCCGGGCACGAAGACTCCGGTCGCCGCCGATGTGGCCAATGGCAACCTGGCGCAGAGCACCCACCTGACCATCGCCGCCGCCACCAAGGCCGCGCAGGCCGCCCTGGACGCCGCGGTCAAGGAGAACCAGCACGTGACGGTCGCGGTGGTGGACCGCGACGGCAATACCGTCGTCACCCTGCGCGGCGACGGCGCGGGCCCGCAGTCCTACACCTCCGCCCAGCAGAAGGCGTTCACCGCGGTGTCGTGGAACGCCCCGACCTCGGTGCTGGCCAAGCGTCTCGACGGCGCGCCGCACCTGGCCGACATCGACGGCACCCTGTTCCTGGGCGGCGGCGCGCCGGTCACCGCCAAGGGCGGCGCGCCGATCGCGGGCATCGGTGTCGCGGGCGCGCCGAGCGGCGATCTGGACGAGAAGTTCGCGCAGGCGGGCGTCGCCGCGCTGGGCAACTGATCGTCCGGTTCACACCTCGTCATCAGGACCGTGAGCGGCGGAACCGGTCACCCTGGCCCGATCGGGCGCGCCGACACTCGGCACGATTCCGAACCGGTCGGCAGGGGGTACTAACCTTCTCCCGGTGACCGAGTCCGCTGACGGATTGCTGCCCGACCCGAAGGGGGTCGGGTCCGAGGAGATTCCAACCGCGGAGAGGCGCAGCGACGCCGACCGGCTGCGGTTGTTCTCCTTCGCCACCGCCGAGAAGCGGGCCGACTACCTGTGGGTTCTCCGCGCCTTCGATACCGCCCGCGCCGCCTATGTGGTGCTGCTGCACGCCTCCGACGTGGCCGACACGCTCGAACGTTGCCCGGGCGCGCCCGCTCTCACCGCCACCGAGGTCGGGCCGCTGCTCGAACAGCTGCATCACTGGGGCGTGCTGGAACGCAGTTACGACGGCACCCGCGCGGCCACCCTGGCCGAGTACCGGAACCGGCACTTCGTCTACCAGTTCTCCCAGGCCGGATATCAGGCCTTCCGCGCGGTGTCCGATGTGCTCGAGGCCCGGCTCGACGAGGCCGCGCTCTCGCGGCTGGTGCTGCCGGAACTGCTCGCGGATCTGCACACCCTGGCCGAGGCCAACAAGAGCGCCGACGCCCCGCGCGTCTACCGGGTGCTGAACCGGCTCGACCGGGCGCTCACCGACCTGGCCGAACGCGCCGCGCACTTCTATCTGACCCTGGGCGATCTGGTCCGCACCACCGAGGCCACCCCCGAGGCGTTCCTCGCGCACAAGGACGCGCTGCTGGCGCACATGCGCGAATTCTCCATGGACCTGGCGCGTTTCGCGCCCCGGCTGGCCACCGCCATCCGCGAGGTCGAGGACACCGGCGTCGAGGACCTCATCGAACGCGCCGCCCGCTGCGACGAACGGGTGCTGCTCGACCCCGAAGAACGCCAAGCCGATTGGCGAGCCCGCTGGCAGGGCCTGCGCGGCTGGTTCATCGGCGACGACGAGGGCGGGCTCACCGAATGCGAGCGGCTGCGCGAGGCCACCATGAGCGCCATCGCCGCTGTGCTCTCGCTGCTGCGGCGGGTGACCGAGACCCGCAAGGGCGGCGTCAGCCGCGAATCCGCGCTGCGGCACCTGGCGGGCTGGTTCACCGCCGCCCCCAGCGCGGACGCCGCGCACGCCCTCTACGACGCGGTGTTCGGTCTGGGACGGCCCCGGCACCTGTCCATGCAGCATCCCGACGCCGACGTGATCCCGGCCATCCGATCCTGGTGGGACGCACCGCCGTTGGAGATCGCCCGCACGCTCGCCGAGACCGGGCGGCCGCCCACGCCGGGCGCACCCGCGCGGCTGCAACGCAATGACGCCGGCATCCGGCGGCTGCGCCAGGCCCAGCTGGACGCCCAGCGCGCCCGCGCCGAGGCCGCGCGCTCGCTGGCCACCGCCGACCTCTACGACCGGGAACTCGACGAGGGCGAGACCGAGGTCCTGCTGAAACTGCTGGACGCCGCCTCCACCGCGTGGGTGCCGGTGAGCGGCCGGGTGCCGGGCACCTCCGGTTCCGACAACGGCGTCACCCTCACCGTCTCCGAACACGCGGGGTCCACGCTGGTCCGAACCTCCAAGGGCGTGCTGTACCTGAACAACCGACGCCTGGAAGTGCGCGAGACGGCCGCGCTGCGGGGACGCAAATCCCCTGCGGCGCAGAAGGATCGGGGCGGCTCACCGCCACCGTTCGACGAGCCCGACGGCCAAGGCGGGGAGGTCGGCTGATGCACGCGCGCACCATCGATTCACTCGCCCTGGACAGCTACCAGCGCGCCGCCCGGGTCATCCTGGCCAACCATCTGGTCACCCGCGCCTACCCCGACCGGATCGCGCTGCCGCTGCTGCGGCGGTGGGCGACCGAACTGCGCGAGGATCTGGCCGAACTGTTCGGCTATCGCCTCGAGGTCACCGAGACCACCGCGCGCCTGTTCCCGGTCCTCGACGAGCTCGACGCCGGCCGTCCCGCCCGCACCACCGGCGACCGCGTCTTCGACCGCCGCCGCTACGCGTATCTGGCGCTGGCGCTGGCCGCGCTGGGCCGCGCCGGGGATCAGATCACCTTGTCGGAGTTGGCCGATCAGGTGGCCGCCTACACCGAACGGGTCGACGGGCTCGAGCTCGCGCCGGACCGGGCCGCCGATCGCGACGCCTTCGTCGACGCGGTGGGCTGGCTGGCGGCGCGCGGCGCGGTCACCCTCGCCGACGGTGACGCGGGCGGCTGGGCCAGCGACCCCGAGGCCGGGGAGGCGCTCTACGACATCGACCGGTCCATCGTGTTCGCCCTGTTCCGGCCGCCGCGCGCGCTCCAGCACCTGCAGAGCGTGACCGGGCTGCTGTCGGAGGCGGCGGGCGGCGCGGCCGAAACCCGTTCCCCCGCACCGGCCGCCGCGGCCCGCAGGGTGCGCCGGGCGCTGGTCGAGAAGCCGGTGGTCTACGCCGACGAACTCGACGAACCCGAACGGTCGCTGCTGGCGCAGGAGAAACTGGTCACCGAGGTCGAGTACCTGACCGGGCTGCGAGCCGAGCGGCGCGCGGAAGGCGTTGCGCTGATCGACAGTTCGGGCCGGCTCTCCGATGTGCGGTTCCCGGGCACCGGCACGCTCGCCCAGGTGGCGCTGCTGCTGGCGGGCGAGATCGCGGACCTGGTCCTCGACATCGACAATCCGGTCGAGCGCAGGCCGCGCCCGGAACGCCCGTACACCGATCTGGTGGAACAGCTCGACAGCGCCATCCCCGTCACCACGGTGTTCGCGCCGCTCGCCGATCCCCTGGATGTGTTCGGCGCCCAGGAGGATTCGGACGAGCCCGCCGAGGAGCCCGAGATCCCGGAGTTCCCGTTCCTGGAATCGTCGTGGATCCGCGACACCGTGAAGATGCTCACCGACCGCTACGGCAATACCTTCGCCGCGCAGTGGCAGGCCGATGTCGCGGGCCTCACCGGCGAAGTGGTGTCGCTGCTGGAACGGCTACGCCTGGTGGAGCTGGTCGACGGCGGGCTGCTCATCCTGCCCGCGCTGGCCCGCTATCGGGGCGCGATCGTGACCATCCGCACCCGCGCGGAGTCCGAATTGTTCCTCTCCCCCACCGAACTCGGCGCGGACGACGCGCCCACCGACAGCACCGCGGGCACTGCGTCCAATAGCACAGCGGGCACTGCGTCCGACAGCACAGCGAAGGGATCGGGGAACTGATGGCCGACCACATTCACGGTGGAGTGCGCTTCGTCCCGACCCGGGCGGGCATCATCAACCTCTGGGACTACCGCGACCAGGAATTCTGCTTCGCCGACGGCCGCCTGGTGCTGCGCGGCCCCAACGGCTCCGGCAAGACCAAGGCCCTCGAGGTGCTGTTCCCGTTCGTGCTGGACGGCCGTATCGAGCCGCGCCGCCTCAACCCGTTCGCGGGCGAGGAACGCACCATGAAGTCGAACCTGCTGTACCGCAAGCAGGAATCGGCCTACTCGTACGTGTGGATGGAGTTCGCGCGCGGCGACTGGGACTCCCCCGAGACGGTCACCATCGGCATCGGTATGCGCGCCACCCGCTCCAACGACAAGGTGACGCGCTGGTACTTCGTCGCCGACGGCCGGGTGGGCGTGGACTTCTCGCTGCTGGGCCCCGACGACCGGCCACTGACCCGCAAGCAGCTGGCCGAGCAGATCGGCTCCGACACCATCGTGGACCGGCCGGTCGAGTACCGGGCGGCCATCGACGCCCGCATGTTCGGGCTCGGGCAGCAGCGCTACGACCAGCTGATCAATCTGATCCTGACGCTGCGCCGCCCGCAGCTGGCCAAGAACCTGGACCCGCGCGGACTCTCGCAGGCGCTCACCGACGGCCTGCGCCCGCTCGACGAACAGCTGATCCTCGACGCCGCGCGCTCCTTCAGCGATATGGAGGAGGTCGGGCGCACCCTCGAGGGTCTGGTGCAGGCCGACACCGCGACCCGCGATTTCGTCACCGTCTACCGGAAATACCTGGCCGTGCAGGCGAAGACGGACGTCGACCAGGTGCGGACGCGTCTGGACACGGTCACCCACGCGGGCACCGCCCTGCACGCCGCGGCGGCCCTGCGCACCCGCCGCGACACCGAACGCGCCGCCGCCGAGACCCGCGCCGAGGACGCCGACCGCGCCTACGAACAGGCCCTCGCCGACCGCGAGACCCTGCAGCGCTCCAGCGCCTACGAGGGCAAACAGCAGCTCGACGATCTCGCCGACGCGGTGCGCCGCCTGGAGACCTCCGCCGCGGTCCACCACGACAAGGCGCTGAAATCCCGTCAGACCGTGGACCAGCGGCTCGAGGAGGCCGAGCGGGCGCAGGCGGCGGTCGCCCATGCCGCGTCGGCGCTGTCGCGCGGCGAGGACGAATTGCGTTCGGTCGCCGAGGAAGCCGGTATTCCCTGGACCACGCTGCCGGAATCGGCGCGCGCCGACCATCTCACCACCACGGTCCGCTCGCACGCCGAGGAACGCGACGGCGACGTCCGCGCGGTCCGGCGGGCGCTGACCCTGGTGGACCAGGCGGGCACCGAACGCACCCGCGCCGAGCGCGCCTCCGGCCGCGCGGTGGAACTGCGTGATGCCGCGGCCGCCGAGCTCGCCGAGGCCGAAGCCGCTGTCGCGCTGGCCCGTTCGAACACCGCGATCACCCTGCGTGACTGGTGGGACACCCACCGCGAGGTGTACACCCCCGTCCGCACCGGACTGTTCGAGGCGCTCAACGAGGCCCTCGGTGAGGTCGGCACCGAACCGCTCGCCCGCGGCGGCGGCGCACCGAACGGCCGCGCCAAGAAGGGCGAGAACGCGTCCGGCGCGGAGACCCCCGCGACCGGCGCATCCGCCGGGGCCGCACCGGGTGCCGAGGCCGCGCTGGAGGACCTCCCCGTCCCCGCGACCCCCGCCGAGGTGCTGGCCGAGCGCACCGAACCGCTCACCGAGGAGATCCGCGGCCGCCGCCAGGAGGCGCGCGCCCGCGCCGCGCAGGCCACCGCCCGCGCGAGCGAACTGCGGGCCGAACGGGAGCGGGTGGCGGCCGAACGCGACGACGCGCCACCGGCTTTCGCGGCCCGCACGGACGCGCGCGCGGAGCGTCCCGGCGCGCCGCTGTGGCGTTCGGTCCGCTTCGCCGACGGTGTCGCGCCGCAGCAGGCCGCCGGGCTCGAGGCGGCGCTGCAGGCCGCGAACCTGCTCGACGCGTGGGTCTGCGCCGAGAGCGAGCTGCCGCCGCACGCGTCCGACCAGTTCCTGGTGCCGCTGCCGCCCGAACAACGGCCCAGCGGGCGCACGCTCGCGGATGTGCTGGTCGTGGAGGACGATTCACCGGCGCTGACGGTTCCCCGGGAGACCGTCGCCGGGGTGCTCGCCTCGATCGCCCTCTACGAGTCCCCGCACGCGGCGGCCACCGGTGCGGGAGCGGAGAAGGCGCACATCGTCTCCGGGGCCGCCGCACAACCGGTCGGCGTCGAGGGGCAGCTGACCATCGCGACCGACGGCCGCTATCGCCAAGGCGTCCAGTCGGGTCGGCACGTGAAGACCGACGCCGAGTTCGTCGGCGCCACCGCCCGCGCCCGCCGCCGCGAATTGCGGCTGGCGGAATTGGCCGCTGCCGTCGAAACGGCCGTCGCCGAGGCCGAGACCGCCCAGACCGAGGAGCAGGCCGCCACGGCCGAGCTGGGCCGTATTTCGGCCGCCGCCAAGGCGCTTCCGCGCACCACCGCCGTCACCGCCGCCCTGCGCGGCGTGGCCGAGGCCGCGGGCATGCTGCGCTCGCGCTCGGAGGCGGCCGCGCAGGCCGAGCGGGATCTCGATCAGGCGGTGGCCGAATACACCAACGCGGACAAGAAGGTCCGGGCCATCGCCGCCGACCATCGCGCGCCCCGCGATCCGGTCGAGCTGGACGCGCTGGCGGCCGCGGTCCGGCACTTCGAGAACGCCGGAACCGCGCTGCTGCGCCTGCGCGGCGACCATCAGCGCGAACACGAGCGGGCCCGCGAGGCCGGGGACCGCCTCGACGAATCCAAGGATCTGGCCGAGGCGTTCGCCGAGGAGGCCGAGGCCGCCCGCTCCGGATACGAAGAGCAGCTGCGCAAACTGGAGACCCTGCGCGAGGCGCTGGGCGCCGGGGCCGCCGACATCGATCGCGAACTGGAACTGGCCCGCGAGCGCATCGACGCCGCCCGGACCGAGCAGAAGGCCGCCCGCAAGGCCGCCGCCGAGGCCATCGAGGCGGTCGGCGCCGCCGAGGGCGCGCACCGCGCCGCCCACGACACCCTGGGCACCGCGCTCACCGAATTGCTCGCCGACGTCCGCCATCTCGCCCCCTACGCGCGCCCGGACCTGCTCAGCCTGCTGGGCGCTCCGGCCGACAGCCGCTGGCCCGCGAGCGACGCCGCCTGGTCCACCCCCGAGCAGTTGCTGTACCGCATCGAGAACGGCGATCCGGAGCAGGAACCGGCCGTACTGCCCGCCGAGGTGGCCGCCCTGTTCGAGAACCTCGCCACCGCAACCGCTTCGGTGCGCGCGGGCGAGGCGGCCCGCAAGGCCACCCGCAGCGCGGTCACCACCGCCCTGCAGGAGTTCGACGCCGCGCTCGCCGCCGCGCGCCAGGACTACCGCCTGCACTGGGACGCCGCCGACGGCCTCACCGTGGTGCAGGTGCACGACGACCACGGACTGTCCGCGCTGGCCGATTTCGCCGAGCGCATCGGCGCGGCCCGGCGCGATCAGGAACTGCTGCTCACCGACGCCGAGCGCCGCATCCTCGAGGACGCGCTGCTGACCGGGCTGGCCCAGCAGATCCACGAACGCACCTCCGACGCCCGCGATCTCATCTCCCGCATGGGCGCGGAGATGAAGCAGCGCCGCATGTCCTCGGGCAACACCATCGGCGTGCACTGGGTGCTGGCCGACAACCTGTCCGAGCCGGCGCGCGCGGTGTGCAAGCTGCTCGACCGCGACTCCGCCGACCTCACCCCGGAGGACCTGTCGACCGTCCGCGCCTACTTCGCGGCCGAGATCCGCACCGCCCGTGCCGCGCACCCGGAGCGCTCGTTCCCCGAAATCCTCGCGGCCACCCTCGATTACCGCACCTGGCGGGTGTTCTCGTTCACCATCCTCACCGCCGACGGCACCGAGGACCGCCTCACCGTGGCCCGCCACAGCGCGCTCTCGGGCGGTGAACAGTCGGTCTCGCTGCACCTTCCGCTGTTCGCGGCCGCGCACGTGATGCTCGACTCCGCCGACCCGCAGGCGCCGCGCCTGCTGGCGCTGGACGAGGCGTTCGCGGGTGTCGACGACAACGGCCGCAGCGAACTGCTCGGGCTCTCGGTGCAATTCGACCTCGACCTGTTCATGACCGGCTACGACCTCTGGATCACCTACCCGCACGTGCCCGCCTGCGCGCACTACGATCTGGCGCACTCGGCGGCCGAGAACACCGTCAGCGCCACACTGCTGGTGTGGGATTCGGACGATCTGCTGGCCGAGCACGACGGCACCGACCTCACCTCCGCGCTCGGCTCCCCCAACCGGCGGCGCCTGCCGCACGGGCTGGAGGGCGCGATCCCGATGGACGAGGAACTCGAACTGACCGATTGACGCGATCCGGGCGTCGGCAACCCCACTGGACACCGGCCGTGGCGGCGGGTTCGTCCTGCCCGGACGGACACCCCAATCCGCGTGTCGCAGTGCGGCGCGCCGTAAGGATTGGACCAACGGCAAACCAACAGTTTCGCGGTTGGGCGTGTATCGACTAGAAATGTCTTCCGTGCCTACCGGAATCACGTGCCAGCCATCGGGAGTCCCTGGACGGGGGACCAATTGACGATCGACAACCCGCGCGAGGACGACGTCACCCAGCTGGCGCTACGGGTCGAGAAGGCCCGCGGCCGGCTGGCCTACCAATACGATCCCGCGCTGACCGACGCGCTGTCGGAGAACGAGCTCGTCGCCGAGCGCGACCTCGCCGAGCGCATCCGCGAGCAGGAGCGCGCGCAGCGCTGGAAGTACGCCGAGGCCTCGGCTGCCGCGGCGGATCGCGCCCGCCAGACCACCGAAGAGATTGAGAAGGCCGACATTCGCGACTTGCTGCTCGCCCGCAAGGCGATCGCCGCGCAGCGGCGGGAATCGAGCCCGCACGCCAAACTGGCGTCGCTGTACAAGCATCGGGCGTGGAGCCAGCGCGCGCTCGCCGGTGTCGTCGCGGCCGGCATGCTCTGGTCCGCGGTCAACGTGCAGCACAACATCGCCCCCGGCGGCGCCTCCGATCCCCTCTACTGGTTCAGTTACCTGCTCGAAGGCATGATCTCGGTCTGCCTCGTGATCATCATGATCGGCACCAACAAGGTCGCCGAATGGGGTGTGATCGACAGCCGCCGCCAGGTCGTGGTGGCCGAGATGGCGCTGCTGAGCCTGACCGTCATCCTCAACACCTACCCGTACCTGAAGAACGGCAGCTGGTACGACGTGGCGGTGCACGCCATCGCGCCGGTGATGATCGGTGTGGCGCTGCTGATCCACAATGCCGCGGCCTCCCGGTACGGCCTGGCCATCGTGCGCGCCACCGACCAGATCCGGGACCTGCCCGATCCGGGTGAGCAGATCCGGCGCGCCATGCCGACCGTCGTGGCCTGGCCGACCCGCCCGACGCCGCCGTCCGCCGGCGGCACCGCCACCGCCACCGGACCCGCCGCGCTGACCGCAGGGCCCGGCGAGGCCGAGAAAACCGTTGACGCAGAAGCACAAGTGGTCGAACCTCGGCCCACCGCCAAGGCCGAAAGCCAGGCGGAACCCGCGAAGTCTGCGGACAAGGAGCGTCGCTCGGCGACGGGCAAAAGTCGCAAGTCCGACGAGGACGAACGGTCACCGCTCGCCGATCTGACCGATCCCGTCCCTCCGCTGAATGTCTATGACACCGGCCAGTTCCGGATCGCCGAGACCCTCGAGCAGGAACTCGCCGAACTGCAGGCCGCCCGCCGCCGCGCCCGCGCCGCGTCGCGCCCCCGCAATGGCACCGCCGTCGACGACTGAGACCCGAACGACTGCGCTCGTGACCTGACGAACGCAATCGACCCCGGTACCGCTGGTGCGGCGCCGGGGTCGATTCGTGTGCGGATCAGGTGGATCGGATGATCGGGATCCCGCCGACCGGGTCAGTGCCCGCCCGGCCGGGCCGGGTCGACCGGCACCACGACCGCCGAGCGCGGCTGGGCCGGAGTGCCCACGTGCTGGAGGTACCCGAGCCAGCCGGTGCCCACGAAGACCGCGAGCAGCACCGCGGTGGGGAGTTCGAAGAACAGCCAGCTGGTGGCGAAGAAGATGTCTCTCCACGGGTGAGCGGGCCGCTGAGCGATGCGGACGGGCGGGCGCTGGTGCCGGAGCGTGCCGTGATTCGAGCGGTACTGCCTGCCCTGCCTGCCCACCGTGCCTCCGTTGCTGAAGAAGTGCCGAACCAGGATGTCGAGCCCCGCGCCGTGCGCACACCGGTGAACGAGCCGTCGCCGTGCGCACTCGCACCAGGCAGTATGCCGAACAGAACGAACATTCGGGTCGTAATGACCGAATATTCCGGTGCGTCGGGCGGATTGCTCCCGACTAACCGGACAATCCCGAAAAATTGCGCAGGACAACGTGATTACGATCGGCCACACTGCCCAGCGCGTGATCCGGGTGCAGTCCAAGATATTGGCTGCGCGTGCGGGTGCTCCAGCGCCGCGCCGCCTCGGACCGGGTCTTGTAGAAGTTGATCGTGTAGCCGCCCTCGTAGACGCGGATCAGGGTGTATCCGCCCGGATACTCCTTCACCGCACCCACTTCCAGGAATTCCACGCCGACCCCGGAATCCGGGCGGGTGCGCCGATTCCGGTGGGTGTGCCCGCTGTGGTGCAGGAACACCCCGGGCGCGCTCGCGTACAGGGCGTGCAGCGCGGCCGCGTTGGAGCGGTCCAGCACGAACCCGGGCCCGCCCGGATTGCTCACGGCCGCATGCCGGGTGACCGGATGGTGGCCGAAGATCAGTGTCGGCCGGTCGGGTTCACCGCGCAGCAGTTCGCGCAGGTGGGCCAGTTGCGGCGCGGCGAGGGTGCCGCCCGCGCCGCGCACCCGGGTGGTGTCGAGGCCGATGAGCCGCAGTCCACCCGCGAAGTACTCGACCAGCCGGTCGCGCGGCTGGAAGACCTCGCCCCAGTGGTCGGGCTCCTCCGGCGGCCGGACATCGTGATTTCCCCGGCACACGAAGTAATCCCGGCCCAGCTCGCCCCATTCGTCGAGGCGGGCGCGGACGCCCTTCGACTGCTCGGCGGTGCCGGAATCGGTCAGGTCGCCCGCCACCACCAGCTGATCGGCGGCCCGGTCGGGCAGGCGCAGATCCTCGAGCAGGGCGGTGAGCATGAAGTCGGGATATTCGTCGGTGCCGTGGCGCAGGCCCTCGAACAGGCCCGCGAACAAGCCGCTGGCGGGTTCGCCGTAGTGCAGGTCGTTGGCGAGGGCGATGGTGCGGATCAGCCGCCCGGGCGGCGGGGTGGCGGTGGTGAAAACACCGGTGGATTCGGGTGTTCCGGATCGCCGGGTCACCAAGGTGCGGGCGGGCACGGCGCGGCGGCCGTCGGAGTACGCCTCGAACCGATAGGCGCGGCCCGGTTCCAGACCCCGGATCTCCGCGTAGTGGTAGGGAGTCCGGCGCCCCTCGGACAACCAGGTGCGCGGTTGCCCGCGTCCGTCGGCGGGGGCCAGGCGCACCTCGGTGTCGGCGGGGACCGGGCGCAGCCGCCCGGCTCGGTTGCGGGCCCGGGTGGTCCAGGTCAGGATGGCCGAATCAGCGGTCACCGTCACCAGTTCCAGATCCGAGGCCACCACCGTCTCCTGCGGTGTTCGGGTCCGGTCGGCGAAGATCGGGCGCGGCGTGCGCACGGCGACCGCGGCCGCCCCGCTCGCCGCATTGGCCAGCCACATGGTTCGAAGTCGCGGTTCCAGCATCACATCTCCGTCCGCTGTGCTCCCCCACCAGCGACGATATGGCGTGCGGTTGAACCGCCAGATGCCCGGACATGACCGATCGGCTTCCGGTTCCGGACATTCAGGTCGAGTCCGGGTGGGATCGGTCATCTCCGGGCGGCCGGACGTTCACCGGCGGGAGGACATCAGAACGGCTTGGTCGGCAGGTACTTTCCGTCCAGGGTGATGACCGCGCGCTCGCCGCCCTCGGGGTCGGCGACCTTCTTGACGTCCAGGCGGAAGTTGATGGCGGAGATGATGCCGTCCCCGAACTGCTCGTGCACCAGGGCCTTCAGCGTGGTGCCGTAGACCTGCAGCATCTCGTAGAAGCGGTAGATGGTCGGGTCGGTGGGCACGCCACCGGGAATCGAGCCGCGCAGCGGGATGGTCTGCAACAGCCGCGCCGCGTCGGCATCCAGGTCGAGCAGCTCGGCCACGGCCAGCGCCGACTTCTCCGGCAGCGGGTGCTGGCCCAGGATGGCGGCGGTGGTGAAGGCGGGCGAGAGTCCGGCGGCGTCGGCGATCTGCTGCCAGGTCAGGTCCTTGGCGATCTTGGCGGCGACGGCGGCGTCGGCGAGGGCTTCGCGGGCGGTCGGATCGAACTGTGCGTGCACCATGAGGGTGTCTCCTTCTTGTGAGGGCGAGAATTCTTGCGAGCGGAACGGTTGGCGAGGTCTGTCAGGCCGCGAGAGTGCTGAACTCTCCGTCGGAATCGAGCGCCTCGACGCGCCCGGAGCCGATGTCGTACACCCAGCCGTGCAGGGTGAGGGTGCGCCGGGCCAATGCCCTGGCCACCGCCGGATGGGTGGCGAGATTGGCCAGCTGCGCCACCACATTGTGGCGAACCAGCGCGGAAACCGCTGCGGCGCCGCCGATCTCGGGATCGACCGCCGCCCGCGCGGCATCGGCGTGCCGCAGCCAGCCCGCGACCGCGGGCAGCCCCGACAGGTCCTGCCCTTCGGCCAGCGCGGTCATCGCCCCGCACGCCGAGTGCCCGCACACCACGATGTCGCCGACCCCGAGCACGCCCAGCGCGTACTCGATACTGGCGACCACACCGCTGGCCGCGCCGGGGGTGTGCGGCGGGACCAGGTTGCCCGCATTGCGGATGACGAACAGCTCCCCCGCTTCGGCGGAGGTGATGAGTTCGGGCACCACGCGGGCGTCGGAGCAGCCGATGAACAGCGCACCCGGGCGGTGGTCGCCGGCCAGGCGGGCGAACAGCCCCGCCTTGCCGGGGAAGACATCGCGCTGGAACCGTCCGAGACCGTCTGCGAGGTTCGGCATGGGAACTCCTTCCGAGTGCGGGGGCCCCGTGCGGGCCGATGCCATTCACCCTGCCCGACCTGTAGCTATAGTGTCCAAGACTTGATATCGATGGGCATCATTGTTGTCATCTATAGTCGGGCTGTGACCCCGGAACTCCGCCATCTGCGCTACCTGCTCGCCGTCGCCGAGCACGGCAACTTCACCCGCGCGGCCGAGGACCTGCACGTCTCCCAGCCGACGCTCTCCCAGCAGATCCGCCAACTCGAACGGCTGGTGGGCGTCCCACTACTCGACCGCACCGGCCGCTCGGTCCGCCTCACCGACGCGGGTGCCGTCTACGTCGAGCATGCCCGCCGCGCCCTGCGCGAGCTGACCGCCGCCGACCGCGCCGTCCACGATGTCGAGGATCTCGCCCGCGGCGCCCTGCGCCTCGCGGTCACCCCGACCTTCACGCCCTATCTGGTCGGACCCCTCGTCGCCGACTTCCACGCCAACCACCCCGGCATCACCCTGGACGTGAGCGAAAGCGCCCAGGAGGCAATGGAATCCGCCATCCTCGCCGACGACATCGACCTCGGCATCGCCTTCCTCGGCACGACACCGCCCGGCATCGAGGCCACCCCGCTCTTCGAGGAGGACCTGAGCCTGGTCGTCGGAGAGCACAGCACCACCCACTCACCCCTGCCCGTCGCCGCCCTCGCCGACCAGGAACTGGCCCTGCTCAGCCGCGACTTCGCCACCCGTGGCCACATCGACGAATACCTTCGCGCACACGCGGTGACACCGCGAATCGCCGTGCAGGCCAATGCCGTCCAGTCGGTCATCGAGATCGTGCGCCGCACCGCCCTGGCGACCGTCCTGCCTCCCCCGATCGCCGCCGCCTACCCCGGCTTGCGCCCCATCGACCTCGATCCCCCGCTGCCCACTCGCACCGTCGCCCTGCTCCGCCGCGAACGGGCCTATCGACCTGCCGCCGCCCGCGCCTTCACCGATCTCGTCCGCCAGTGGGTCCGTGACCGCCTGCCCGCCCCGCGAATTCCCGGTGCGCCGTCGGCGTAATCGGGCCGCTCCCCCACACCGACCTGCCGAGACGTCAGTTTCCGCCGGTGCCAACGCAATACAGAGCAGGCGAGCACGTGAAATGACATGCTGTGGTCCACCGAACTCGATGCGGGTTCAGGGGGGCAGGAAGCACGATGGCAGACACGAGACCGGCTTACGACGACCAAGGGCTGCTCGATCGGATCGGCAAGGCCGCACGGGAGGCCGACCTGGGCGCTCACCGACAGGTGTACGCGCGCATGCTTCCCACGGTGCGGCCTTCGATACTGCTGTGCGGCGTCCTGGCTGTGGTACTGGCGGTGGCCACCGTCATGCTCACGGTCGAATTGTTCACGCGCACAGACGGCGACCAGCTCAGCGACATCGGGGGCCTGGTGTGCTTCGGGCCCTTCTTGCTGGCGTTCGGCTACGCCTTCATCTCGCACATGTACATGAGCCTGTTCGGCCCCGCCACATTCCGCGCGGTCCGGCTCGACCTCTATGAGCGCGGCCTCGTCTCCGCGGACGCCGACCGACTGCGCGTCCTGCGCTACGACACCACCGAGATTCGCCAATCCTTGGTCCGGGAGATGCTGTACGGGGTGTTCGAGACCAGAACCACCCACGACTACGAAGTGCTCGACATCGCAGGCGAGAAGTTCAGCCTCAAGGACTTCTCGCAGGGCGGGCCACCCGACGCCATCCGCTGGGGCGCGGCCATCCAGGACGCCGTTCAAACGGCCCAACTGCCCATCGCCGCCGAAAAGCTGCGCCGGGGCGACCACGTGTCTTTCGACCGCCTGTGGCTGACCGCGCGCGGTCTCGGCGATGAAGACAAAACCATCCCGTGGCCCGACGTCCGTCACATCGAGATTCGCGACGGCCGCCTCCGAGTCCACAAGACCCGCCGCCTGTTCACTGCCTGCCCGGTCCGCGAAATCCCCAACCTGCACCTCTTCCTGACATTGGCCCGCGATCTGATGGCGCAGAACCAAGGGCCGGGCGTCGCCGCGCCCGCGTACACGGCACCGGATTCTCCGGCGAGCCCAGCCGACAACTTCCCCACCCTGCTCGCCATGGTGATCGGCGACAAGACAACCGCGGAGGCCCTGATCGCCGTCGAGCGCGACCGACTCCCCACCGCCGACCGCGCAACCTGGATCGCACGAGCCATCGACCGCCTACGGCAGGAGCGGGAACGGCGCAACTGATTCGCGGGATCTTCGATAGGAGACCGCGCCGACGTCAGCGACCGGATCGCAAGAGCTGTCGAACGCATGCCCAGGGACGGCGGTAGTCGAAATCGAGTACGGTTGTCTGGGTTCCGAATATTGGTGAGGCACAAGATCGCTAGGGGCTTCATGTCGACGCTGGGACGACCGGGCTCGGTGCTCGCCGGCCGCTACCGGTTGATCGAGAAGCTGGGCAGTGGCGGGTTCGGGACGGTGTGGAAGGCGCGCGACGAGCGGTTGCGGGTCGATGTCGCGGTGAAGGAAGTGCTGCTCCCATACACCGAATCGAGCGCGGAGCACGCCGAGCGAGTGGCGCGCGCCGAGCGCGAGGCCCGCAATGCCGCACGGCTGCGCGATCATCCGAATATCGTCGGTGTCCTCGATGTGGTCGCCGACGGCTCGACGCCGTGGATCATCATGCGACTGGTGTCCGGCCGATCGCTGAAACAGCAACTCGACAGCGATGGGCCGGTGGCCGTCGCGGAAGCCACCACCATCGCCGGCGCCTTGCTGGAGGCCCTGCGGGCCGCGCATGACGCCGGTGTGGTCCACCGCGATATCAAGCCCGGCAATATCCTGCTCGCCACCGGAGGCGAAGTACTGCTCACGGATTTCGGGACCGCCCGCCATCATTCCGACAACACGCTCACCGCCAAGGAGACGTTGATCGGTTCGTTCGAGTACATGGCGCCCGAACGCATCGACGGCGACGACACCCCGGCCGGCGACCTGTACTCCCTCGGCGTCACGCTCTATCAGGCGGTGGAGGGGATTTCCCCGTTCCGCCGCGACACCATTCACGGAACGATGAAAGCGGTGATGTTCGGCGCGGCACCCGCACCCGCCCGCGCCGGGCATCTCAACCAGCTCATCGCCCGTCTGATGGACAAACGGCCCGAACTACGCCCGTCCATTCCCGACGCGCTGACCCTGCTGTCGGGCCGGACGCCCTCGGCGCTGACCCCGAAACCGGAAGTTTCCAAGGACAATTCACGCCCCACGGGAGGCAGCCGCAGACGCGGCGAAGTCCGCCAGCTCTTGGCCCGTGCCCGCGATCATCAGAAGCGTGGCGATATCGGCGAAGCCGAACGCCTGCTCCGCCAGGCCGCGGCACTGGACGACGCCCTCTCCATGTCCTTCCTCGCGCGCCTCCTCGAAAACCGCGGCGCCCGCACCGAAGCCGAACGCTGGTACCGCCGAGCCGCCGAGAACGGCGAAACGCTCTCGATGCTCACCCTCGGACACATGTGCATGAAAACCGGCGACCTCAACCAAGCCGCCTACTGGTACCGGCGCTACGCTGACCACGGCCACATCCTCGGAAAGGTCCACCTCGCAACGGTTCACGAGGCCCGCGGTGAAGAGGACCGCGCCGAACTCCTGTACCGCCAGGTCGAACAGGACGGCGATATGGTCGCCCTGAAAGCCCTCGGCGACCAATGGAAATCCCTGGGCCGCACCGACGCCGCCAAACGCGTCTACCGCAAATCCGCCCAAGCCGGCTACGCCCCCGCGAAGGCAGCCCTCGAAGGCCTGCCCCCGCGTTAGGAGCGGCCGGATCGGGTCCGCCACCTCGCCACCATTCACATCGCTGCCATGGTGACTCCCCGGCAGCAGCGCTGACGACGGCGATCGCCGTGCCCCACTCGCACCGAAACTCCGCCGCCCGTACTGCGTCGTTCATCGCGTGCCAGTCGTGCGAAGTTTTCACGATCCCAGTGTGCCGATCCGAAGATCCGACGTGCACAGCAACTAGCCCTCGGCGCCACGTCGAGACACGTCCTACGCCTGCCCCGTCTCGAACCGGCTGACCTTCCCGTTGTCGACGGTGAACCGCCAGGCGGTCCGCATCGCACCCCAGGTGTCATTGCGATAGTTCGCGACCAGACCGAGCCCGTCACCCGTTTGTGTCAACACATCCATATGACCTTCGGACGAGAAGATCTCCCGCTCGGTCCAGTCCGCGATATCCCGGTCCGACCCATCATCGGACATCGTCGCCCCAAGCGTGAGGGCCGATTCGAAGGCATTGCGGTCACCCGCGTTCACTGCGGCGACAAACGCCCGCACCGCAGGTTCTGTCAGCTGATCGAGGGCGATAGTCATGAGCACACTCCCTTGATTCGACAAGCGATGGACTCGACGAATCGATGATCGCATGTCGGCCCACCCCACAATCGGCCACCCTCATCGGCGGCACCCCGCCCCAGCGCGTGAACGTGCACGACTGACCGACGGGCGGCGACATGTCGGTATGCCTAGGCTCGATGGGTGCGGTCATCGGAGGATCTGAAGCGTTGTTGGCTCGTGGAGTCGCGGCAGCTATTTGCCCGGCCCGAGACGTGGGCCCGGTCCGGACCGGAGATGGAATCGGTGGCAGGTGGCCGACTTCGAGATCTCTGTTACCTGGACGACCGAGACGATGAATATGAACACCTTCGAGAATCGTTGCGCCGCTTCGGAAAACTAGGAGTACACGGCCCTTTCGCTGCGACCTTCGGCGTGGATGGCCGCTGCACAGCCGAGGTCGCATCGGTGTACGCCGAGCTCTACCACCAGTTGGGCTACCTCCAGGTCGAGCGCCGGCTCGACACCGACGAATGGCTGCCCCTGACTCGCGTGCGGGAGTGGGCAGACGATCGCGACTTCCGCCGCAGCGAGGTGGAAGCCGCCTTCGGCACACCGAGTCTCAGGGTGGGTACGCGCGTGTCATGCTACGCACCAGCCGACGACGGACCGTGGGTGTTCTTCGATACCTGGGACGAACCCACTCCGCGGTATTCGCCCGGAAAGGGCCGCTTCGACAGCGAATGCGACCCCGATCCCTTGGTACGCAGTATCCGTGTGCCCGCATCGGATTTCGAGTCAGGTCTCGTCTTGACCTTGTACGGCAGGGTCCTGCGCTGGGGACCGGGCTGGTGGATCCATCACGCGAGCGACGCCCACACCGAGGAGACAGCCGCGATCGCAGACCAACTCCGGCGAATCGAAAACGCTGACCCTTCTGAGAGGCAGCTTCGGCGCTGACAATCCCGCTGGGTCTCACCAGCCATCAGCAGTGGCGTCTTCCGAGGCGGGCCCAGGTCGTCTGTCGTTGCTGTCCAAGTCGATCACCGAAAGTGGTTCGGCATCAATAACCTCGGTGATGAGGCCGGATTCCTCGAGCCCATCCAAATCCCGCCCCACCGCCGCGAGCATGTCGCTCGGCGTGATCACGGGCCCAGCCCATCCGTCCGAACCGAGCAGCGCCCACGACCCGTCCTGGTAGCAAACCCACCCGACATGGTCGCCCTCGTGCAGTAGCGCCAAGATGTCCTCGATAGTCACGGCATAGCCTCGCTCGCGGCGGGTCCAGTCCGGGCGGCGGTTGCCCTCTGGCCCGGTTCCGGAGTGTCGAGTAGTGCGCGACCGCGCCTGCCGATCGCGAAGCGTGATCCTGTGGACGTCAGCATCCACGCGTTGCCGCGTTTGCCCATGGTGCCGACGGTAAAGCCCTTGGCGGCCAGCGATCTGATGCCGGTCTGAGCGCTGCGGACGGATATGCCCGCGGAGCGTGCGATCTGGTCCATCGTGAGCGGGCCGCCGGCTGCGAGCACGCGCATCACCCTGGCTTCTGTCGTGTTCACGGAAGGTCCCCTCCCGAGCCTCGATGCGTAGCTCCCGGGTTCGGAAGCTGATTCCCAGAATGTCACTGGTCAATGTCCCAAAACACGTCATTCGAGGGGACATTGCAAAGACATTTTCTGTCTCCAAGAGGACAAAGACTCCCAAGTTCGGGCGTAAGATGGTGCGGCATGACATCCCCACTTCGCCTGGCGCGCTTGAGTCTTGGCTACCGATCGCAGGAGGATCTGGCGAAGGCCCTCAACGAAACCGCTCGGAGCATCGGCCTCCGCATCGCGGTGACCAAGAAGACCATCGGGCGATGGGAATCGGACGCACCGCCATGGCCGCAGGCCGACCACGCTCAGGCCCTGCAGGCCTTGTTCAATCGGCCGATCGCCGAGCTGGGCTTCACCTCATCCCGCAGATCCGGCTCCGAATCGTCTCGCCCGCAGGCGATCGGAAACCGCGAGACCTGGGCATCCCGACATGCGGGCGCGATACCGGGGACGCTGCCTCAGTCGGTGGCATCGGACTTCATGTCCGCGGCGGCCGCGTACCGCCGCATGTATTGGTCGGTGCCCGCTGACCGTCTACAGCAGCTGGTGGCCACACACTCCGCGCTGGGATGGGATCTGCTGGAACAGGTTCCGGGGTCCGGCCAGAAGTTGATGGCGCGCGCCGTCGCCGAAACCAGTCTCTTGACAGGTCGGCTGGAGTTCTTCGATCTGCAGCAGCCGCAACTCGCGGTGGCGAGTTTCGGGCTCGCGCTGCGAGCGGCGGGCCGTGCCGACGACGCGCTGCTGGGTGCGGCGACCCTGGCGCACATGGCATTCGCACCCGCGTTCGCCAACGACAGCGATGACCCTCGACCCCAACGGCTCGAAGCCGCACGCGAAAGTCTGCGCGGTGCACGCGTGTTCGCCGAACGCGGGGACGCAGGCGCGGAGATGATCGCGTGGCTGGACGCGGTCGAGGCCGAGGTCGAAACTCGCATCGGCGGTGTCGATCGCGCACTCGAACTGCTCGATCACGCCGAACGGACATACGCCGAACACGACCCGGACGAGGCCCCGAGCCCGGTATGGCTGGACTGGTTCTCGCCCGCACGACTCGCTGGTTTCAAGGGCAACACCCAGATCGCCGCCGGCCAGGGCACGGCCGCACGTGACACGCTCGAGCGGGCGCTAGCGGACCTGCCCATCGACGCGATCAAGCAGCGCGCGGTGCTCTACGCGGACCTGGCTGCCGCTGAGTCGCTCGACCGGAATCCGGAGAAGGCGTGCGCGCATCTCGGCAAGGCGCTGGAACTGCTCGGCGAGCACTGGTACGCGACCGCGATGGACCGCGTGCGAACCGTCCGGCAGACCCTCCGGGAATGGGACTCGCTCCCCGCGGTACGCGACCTCGACGATCAGCTGTACAACTGGCACACCATGATCAGATCGCTGGCCACCTAAGCATTCTCTGCGGCAACAATTTCCGGTAGTTCGTGGAGGTCGCGGATCCTCCAGTCCGACAGTTCCGCGACCTCCGGCAAGTCTCGCTGAATCCACCCCCACGGCCCGCGCTGGATGTACGCGGTCCGCATACCCACCGCCTTCGCGGGCGCGATGTCGTTCTCGACGCGGTCACCGACATAGACGATCCGGTCAGCCGCGCAGGGTGCGACCTCGACCACCTTCTCGAAGAACTCGACCGCGGGCTTCTGGACACCCCAATCGTCCGATGTGGCGATGAAATCGGTTGGCAGGTCCAGACTTCGAAGGATCGAACCTGATCGAACAGTCTGGTTCCCGACGATCCCGACCCACACACCCAAGTCCCGCAGTTTCGACAACGCGGGCCGGACATCGACGTAGAGGTCCTCTTCCCCATACGTTTCCGGCTGCCCTGCCCGCGCCCGCGCCTCGCGCTCTTCCGCCAGATCGAAGCCGGGCCGAAACACCTGAAACGCCTCGCGATAATCCTTGCCCTGAGCGATCGTCGCACCGAAAACGGAAACGAACGTGTGCCTCGGCACCCCGAGCCAATCAGCCCACGTGCCGTACTCCCGCGTCTCATCTACGAGCGTTTCCCCGACATCGAACACGACAGCCTCGATCATTGGCCACACGCTACCCGGCACCGATCGACGCTCAGCGGCCGATCGCCCGGCGTGCTTCGTCAGCGTGACCGGTGCAGGCTACCCGGTGCCACTGGTCAATGGTGATGAGCGGGCATTCGCTAAGTTCCCCGAACGGATTTGCGGTTCCTCGGTCCGGACCGAGCGCCGCGAAGGACGTGACCAGGTAGCTGACGTCTCACTCCCCATGCCATCGATTCCGGATGGCATGGGGATGCCAGGGGCAATTCGAAATGAGTGGGCACACCCTGCAGTTCTTGGCCACGGGCGCCGAGGTCGGTCAACCGCACGCTATTCGGTGCGGGTTCAGGCGGTCATGCCGCACCGCGCCAGGTTACGGCTGCCCGCACCCGCGCTGACCGTTTCGCTCAGCGCGGTATGCGGCAGTAGCGGATGTCTGTGATGCTGCTGGGTGTCTTGGACGGAGTGGATGACTGCTCGAAGGCTAAAGTCGGATTCATGAAAGACCGACCCGTTCTCGTCGTGGCCTTGATCGGGGGCTTCATCGGCGCAATGCTGTCGAGTCCGTTCGCTGTGTACTTCGGCTTCGGCACTCCTGCGCTCGCTACCGCCATTGTCGGGGTGGGAATCTTCCTGGCTGGAGGCATCATGTTCGGCGGCCTCTGCGCTGCACTGGTATGGGCCGTCAGGTCTGATCGGCGTAACGGTGGTTACCGCTGTCGCAGTGAGCGCCGGGCATAACTTTTCGAAGCTCGTTTCGTGCGACACATATCCCATGCTGGACTTCTGGTTTCGTGCCAGCCAGCCCGCGATCTGCTGCGGCGACCAGCGGGCGGTGAGTTTCTCGGCCACTATCTGCGCCAGTTTCGGATCCTGGGAAAGTTTGGTCGGTTTCGGTCGCACCACTCGCGCCCAGGCCGCCCGGTCTGCGGGCAGGGCTCGATAGGCGAAGCGACCGCCATGGCCGCTGACCTCCCGCGAGATCGTTGACGGGGCTCGTCCTAAGCATCGCGCGATCGCTCGCAAGGAGTCCCCGGCAGCGAGGCCGCGTGAGATCTCTTCGCGTTCAGCCAGACTCAACCGCAGCGAGTTTCGGTGACGCGCCGCAGGCCGGACACCGCCGCAGCGTTTGAGCAGTTCCCGCACCGTCGAAGGATCCCGGCGCATCTCGCGGGCCAGGACCTTGATCGCTTGCCCGGATCTCCAACGTCGCCACACTTCCTCGATCTCGGGTTCGGTCAACGGTATCCGCTTCTCCGACAACAGTCTCGTCGAGGCCATCACGCATCACATCCCCGCTCCACCCGGACATATCCAGTGTTGCGCTACACCATTGAGACCACAGGCAATACCGGACGTTCTGCACCGCACCAGGTTTCCGGACGCCGGCGCCAGGCGCTGGCCGGTTCGGTCAGCGCGGTATGCGGCAGATGAGTACGTTTGCCGCATCGGCTGAAACCTCCTGTGCTGAGGCTGTGCCGGAATCCTGTTGCCGATCCGCAGCGCACCCGACACACTGCCCACGTGAATGACGGAACCTCGCTGGACGACATGATCGTTGCGGAGAAGGTGGTCCAAGCCCTCCGTGCCATCAAGACTGAAATGGGCTGCAGCCTCCACGAAGCTATCGACGAGTTCGACCTGCGTTACCGCCGTCTGAGAGCAGAACGGCCAGACGATTTCACGCTGCCGCACGGCGAATACGGGCGCAACGTCTACACCTGAGCGCCAAGACTGCCGGGCCTACAGCACAGGTCATCTACCTCGCGGCCAGCGCGCTATGCGGCCTGACAGGACGTTCGATGCCGATCGAGCTGCTGGCGGTGAACGGGTATCGTACGGCGGTGGCGAGCGGATCGTTGACGCAGTGAATCGTCGCGGCCCTGCCGAGATCGATGGTGTTCGGAGGGGCGATGGCGACTGGTGCGACCCGTGTGGAGTTGGCCCGGGAACTGAGGACTGCGATGTGCGTCGACCGCGGTTTCACGATGCACCGGGAGGATGACGGCTACCTCTTCCGCAAAACCGTTGAGGGCGAGCAGTTCTCGGCCATCCTGGAAATCCTCGCCGACCTGGTTCTGACGTACGACGAGCTGCGGTTGACCGGTGTGGCATCGCTGGCTGTTCCTGCTTTGCAGGATGCTGTGGACGCGGTACCCGAGGCCGCGGTCAGCAATTTCGACCTGCACACCGGCCGGCCCTACTCCACTGAGATCGCGATCGAAAGCTTCGGGCGTCGAGGCAGTTTCGGAGGATCCGAACAGGAGATTCTAATCGAGACCGACGACGACATCGGCCCGGCCGTCGAGGAGTTCGTTGAAATCGTGGACGGACCGGTAGAGGCCTGGGTGGCCGCAAGGCTGCAAATCCAGCCTCTGATCGATGGCGTGGTGTCCGAGGACAGCCATAGTCACCCACAGTTTGTCCGAAGGCTCATCTTGCTGTTGCTGCTGCTGCATCGCGCCGATGACGCGGTGCAGGTCATGGATGCACATCTGGGGGCGAAGCTGCACCTCGGTGAGCGAGAGTCACGAGCGCCGAAATTCGAGCAGCACCTACTCGATTCCTCCGACGCCTACCGGCGTGCCAGGGAGATCGCTCACGCGTAGCCGTGGTGCACGGCCGAGCCCCGAGACGACTTGTGCACGACCACAGGTCGTTGGGCATGGTCCGAACATCGCGTCATCGGAATTACAGCTCACGCGAGCTAGTTGAAGCTGGGAGTCTTTCGGCTACCCCACGTTGGCTGGAATCTGAGCGCATCACCCGTCAGCGAGGTGTCCCTGACCACGTAGTCGGGCCAGGATACTGCGAATGAACAGTGTGCTGGGGTGATCAGGGCCGAAGGCCGGTTCGATGTCTGCCAGGGCGCGTTCATAGAGTTGACCGGCGTCGGACAGACGATTTGCGCGCTCATAGCCTTCGGCGAGGACGCAGCGGGCGACAAAGGTGTCAGGGTGGTCAGCGCCCAGCAACTGTTCGCACTCGGTCATGGCCAATTCCAGGAGGGAAAGGGCTTCGGTGAGCCGGCCTGAGGACTGGTAGGCGGTGGCGAGATTATTTCGGGCGGTGAGAGTGTGGGGGTGGTCGATGCCCTGAATGCGTTCTCGGGCATCCAAGGTGAGCTCGAACAGTTGAACGGCTTCGGCAAGTCGGCCCGCGGACTGGTAAGCCGCAGCAAGGTTGTTGCGCGAGGTGAGGGTGTCGGGATGGTCGACGCCCAGAATGCGTTCTCGGGCATCCAAGGTGAGCTCGAACAGTTGAACGGCTTCGGCAAGTCGGCCCGCGGACTGGTAAGCCGCAGCAAGGTTGTTACGCGAGGTGAGGATGGTCGGGTGGTCGGTGCCCAGAATCCGCTCGCTGTCGTCGATCGTGAGCTCGAATAGCGCGATAGCTTCAGTGAGGCGTCCGGTCGACTCGTAGGCCGCGGCGAGGTTGTTACGCGAGGAGACGATGCTGGGATGCTCTATGCCCAAGGCCTCGGTGCTGTCTGCAAGAGCCCGCTCGTAGAGAGGAATCGCCTCGGCGAACCTGCCGACGGAGCGATAGGCATCGGCGAGATTGTTGCGCGAGGTGAGGGTGTCGAGATGGTCGATGCCCAGGACGCGCTCCCGGTCGGCGAGCGTGCGTTCATACAACGGGATCGCTTCGGCGAACCGCCCGACAGAGCGATAGGCAAGGGCGAGGTTGTTTCGAGTGGTGAGGGTGCGGGGGTGGTCGGTGCCCACTGCTCGCTCGCTATCGATGAGCGCGCGTTGGATGTAATCGATGGCTTGGTTGTGTGAGCCCTGGTCGTCGAGAAACTGCCCGGTCAGGTTCAGGATGTCGGTGGTGGTTGCCAGAAGGTTCGCGTTGTTGTGGTGGTCGTGGTGAGCGATGAGTGTGTCGACGTGCGGCAGCAAGCGTCGCCAGGTAGCCCATGTGCTCGGGTGCGGGTGTCCGGGTAGCGCGCGAAGCAAGACAGCGGCCGCATCGGCATGCGCTCGTTCGAGCGCAGCCTCCGAGTCGTGCAGATTGTCGATGTCCGGGGTGCGGGCGACTGCTTGCACGAGCCGGTGGATCGACACGCTGGCTGAGCCCGAATGGACAGAGATCATGTTGTAGGCGGCGAGCGCACCGATCGCGGCGTGGAGTGCGGGTGGAGCGGCCAGTCCGGCGAACAGGTTGACGGGAATGTCGTCGGGGGCGAACCAGGCCAGCCTTCGAAGGACGTCGATAGCGGCAGGGTGAGCGGTCGTCACTTTGTCGACGGTCACCTGCCAGATGCGGGCGATCGTGCGTTGAGGATCGGTTACTTCGGCGCCGTGCTGGAACATCTCGGCGGGATACAGGGACAGCATGGTGAGATAGTCGCGGGGTGTGAGCAGCGGGTTTTGCGCAAGGTAGGCGCCAGCCTGATCGATGGCCAACGGCAGATGGCCCAAAGCCGCGCACAGCTCGGAGTCCCCATCGGAGTTTCGAGGCCCGTCGATAGTCATCGTGTCGATGAGCAAGGCGACCGATTCGTCCGGGTCCAGAACATCGATCCTGACGATCGTGGTCGCGGTCTGCCAGCCGGTCGCGCGGCGACTGGTGATGAGGATTCTGCCGCTGTGAGCGCGGGCCAGAATATCGGCGATGTCGCTGTGGTTCTCGACGTTGTCGAGCACCACCAGCCAATCGTGGTGGGTGGACAGCCATTGCAGGGCGCGGTCGGCAAGCTGTGCCACCGTCAGCGCTTGCGCCAGCACGGGCTGCAGCGCTGTCGCGAACTCTGCCAATCCGCGCTCGACGCTGGCGGCGGTGTCGGCGGTGATCCATCGCAGGGGTGCGTGTCCATGATCGCGCGTGGCTGCCCACTGAGCCACCAGCGTTGTCTTACCGATCCCACCCAAGCCGTGCACGGCCTGCACCAGCACTGGACCCGACACCAACAGCGCGGCATCCAGCCGTTCGAGTTCACGCTCACGGCCGACGAAATGTGTTGGCTGCACCGGCAGATTATCGATTCCCGGTGGAGCGTCGATCTCGGCGATCGGTCGCAGGGCTTCGAGCGGCAGATTGACCACGCGAGCACCGTCACCGGTTTGTACAGGCCCAACCGCAGATCCCGCGCCGATCGCGACCGACCGGGCACCAGAAGCGTGTACGCCCACCTCCTGATCGAGCGAAGGAGGTTGTGATAGCTGGTTGTTCGGGTGTTTCCCTGTAAACCACGACACGTCAGATTCGCTAGTTGTAGTGGTCGCCCGTCGATATGTCGCCACCCGTGTCGCCCTCGACGACGATCGAACGCGTACCTGCCGCGGTCACCGAACCGGGCGTGGGCAAATTACCGTTCGTCCCTGGGCTGTTCGTTGCCACTGTCACCGGCGGAGTACCGGTATTGCCTGTGCTGATGGAACCGGTCGCGTTCCCGCGTAGGGCCACACTGCGCTCCCCTGTCGCGGCGATGGCCGGCGAAACCGGACCGTCGGCTTGTCGTCGAAGCTGCCATAGCGACGCGGCGAACCCGGTCACGGTCAGCCCAACGACCACCAGCCACCACCACCATTTCGCCGCGCCATCAGTGGCCATGTTCACAGCGACCGCTGTGCCTGTGCCGACCGCTGCCACTGCCGCTGTCGGCAGCCCGACGCGTACGAGTACAAATCCCGTCGAAGCCACCGGATGTCTCCTGTTCGCGCCGACCATTCCTATTGCTACAAGGCTAATCTCACTCGATTCAAGATGATTCGAAACGACAGACACTCCCTGTACTACCGGCGGACGCCGTGGCCGTCCTGAATCGAGCGATCAGCGGTATGTCAGGACGTCCTTGCCCATGTGCCACCAATCCGACCCGCGGGTGCGACGGCATGGTGAGAAGATCCTTCACACGATGACATACCTGAAGGCAGTTGCAGTTCGGTACGAAGACGATCATTTTCCGGGGTGGATCGAGGCTCAGTTCCAGCAGGCGGACGGAAGCACCGCCGGTTTCGTCGCGAAGGTGCCCGAATTCCTGGAGTACGACCAACTGACTCGCGACGCCGCGTATCCGATCCCCTTGGAACTCACGTGCGACCTTGTGAGCATCGACCGAGACCGCCAGGTCGCCACGATCGACCTCTGCATAGGTGTCGGCCGATACGAGGTGGCGCTCGACCAGCTCGGTAGCCCGCCCGACGCCTGAAGTCACACCTACCGGGTGCTGACGACGTGCAGTCGGCAGACTCAGATGTCCCTTGCCCGTTGATCTTCCACGCTTCCCGCGCTGGACAGTCCGGTCAGCGCAGCATTCAGCAGTTGACGATGTTCGCGTTCAGTCACCAACCGCCGACAACCAGCCACTCCGTTTGGAACGCCGCAGGAGGTATCCGAACAGCTTGGAGGCTCGGGTCGTTCGAGAGTTCATCCATGCTGGGGACCGGCTCCTCGTCCAACCGCGTGAGTTCGGTATCGATGGATCCTCCAGCGAGTCCTGTGCGACCATCCGGAAATCGCTGGATCTTCCGAAACTCGATGCATCGTTGAACAGCTCAGAGAGCGTCACCAGCGGTTCGTTACCCGCGGCGTTGGTCCGCGTGACCTGGAGATACCACATACCCGGTTCGGGCGGCACGAAGTCGGCTGCGATCGCTTCGGCGGCAGCAGCGTTCATGTCTCGTTCCAGCGAGCATTGAGGCGTGCGAGCTTGTCGGGATTGCCGATGGCGCGGATCGCGACCACGTGGTTGTCATGGGACTCCAACGCGATCACGACCATGACTCGGCCCACCAGTGACACGACCACCCCTGGCTCGCCGTTCACCGACACGACCCGGAAGTCGGCGCCCGCTCCGAATAGTGTTCTGGCGAGCGTGACGCCGACCAGCTCGGCGCCGACCAGTGGTCCGAGGGGGGCGCCGGCGACTCGCCCGCCGGAGTCGAATTCGCCGACCACGTCGTGAGCGAGTACCTCCATCAGTGCCGCCAGGTCGCCGGTGGTGCAGGCGTGTGCAAATCTCTCGGCAACGGCGCGCGCCTGTACCGGTGAGACCTCGAACCGCGGCTCAGGGTTGTCGCGCAGCGCGGCTCGAGCACGACTGGCCAGCTTCCGGGCCGCGGCCGGTGAGCGGCCGACCACCCCAGCGATCTCCTCGAAGCTCACTCCGAAGACATCGTGGAGCACGAACGCGACACGTTCGGCGGGGCTGAGGACGTGCAGCGCCGCCACAAGCGCCAGGCGCACGCTGTCGTCGAGGGTGACCTGATCCGCTGGGTCGAGATCGGTGCCGGCCGGCTCGACGAGCGGTTCGGGCAGCCACGGCCCGACGTAGCGGGCCCGGGTGCGGTCGGCGCGCAGCCGGTCGAGGCAGACTCGGCCCGCGACGGTGACCAGCCAGCCCTCGACATCGTCGATGCCCTCGCAGCCGTGGCGGGTGAGTCTGGCGAAGGTCTCCTGCACGGCGTCTTCGGCGTCGACGAGGGTACCGAGCATGCGGTAGGAGACGTCGAGCACCCGCCGCCGGTGCAGGTGCCAAGCCTGCTCGATGATGTCGCTCATACATACCTCCGACGAATGAGCCTGGTGAAGTGTGACCGTCACACACGACCGCGCCGACACGTCCTCAGAGATATGACCCTTACTACCAAACCCACTCGGCCTGACTGGCTTACCACGCAGGATTGGCCCCACCCGCTGTACGCGTTCGATCTCGACGGGCGCCGCGTCGTCTACACCGATACCGGCGGTGACCGTCCGGTCCTGCTCATGGTCCACGCCGGACTCTGGTCGCTGCTGTGGGCCGATCTGATCAGCCACCTCGAGGACCGGTACCGGTGCGTGACCCTCGATCTGCCTGGAACGGGACTCTCTGATCCCGGCGAGGCCACAGTGGCATCGGCCGCGCACACGATCACATCATTCATCGACCATCTCGACCTCGACGCCGTGACACTGGTCGTACACGACCTCGGGGGCCTGGCCACACTCGCCGCTGTACACGATCGAGTCGACCGCGTGGCCGCACTGGTCGCCATGAACACCTTCGGCTGGCGGCCCCGCGGCATGCTGTGGCTCGCACTGCGATTCTTCGGCTCGGAGCTGATGCGGGAGGTCAACGCATGGCTCGGGTTGCTCGCCTGGGCGAGTGGGACAAGGTTCGGTGTCGGCAGACAATGGAACCGCACCCGTAAGACTGCGTGGCGACGTGGTCTGCACGACCGCGACCGTCGCCGGTTCTTGCACCGAATGTTTCGCGACGCGACCCGCGACCGCGCCACCGCGACACGCGCAGAAAGCACAGTCACCGCGCTGGCCGGCCGACCGATGATGACGGTATTCGGCCGACTCGGCGACTACTTCTTCTTCGTTCGCCGTTGGCGGCGTCTGTTCCCGGGCCTGACCAGGGTCACCGTGCCCTGGGGGCTGCACTTTCCGATGGCCGACAACCCGCAGCTCGTGGCCGATGCCATCGACCGCTGGCACCGCAGCCATGTGGACCGTGCATCGCATCGATGCCCGTTATGACGAATCAGCGTTCGCTGGCGTCGGGGAGGCGGGCGGGGCAGGGGGTGTTGGGGGTGGTGGCGAGTTCGAAGTGCCACCATTCGTTGTCGTACATGCGGCACAGGCCCCAGTGGGAGCCGTTGGCCTCCAGCCATTGCGCGCCTTCGATCGGGCCTACGTCGATGGCCTGGCCGCTCACGTGGGTGGATTCGTTCGGGGGGAGCACCCAGCGCCGGGCCGCCTCGGGGCTGCCGTAGGTCTGTAAGCCGTCCTCCCAGAGGGCTTCCTGTTCGCCGGGAGTGCGGTAGCCGGAGGTGATCCAGAGGGTGACGCCTTCGGCGTTGGCTTCGGCGGCTGCGGCGGCGTAGGCGGCGGCTAAGTGGGGGTCGAGGCCGTCGGTGCCTGAGGCGATGGCCTTGGCGGACGGGATGGATTCGGGGGCAGCCTGGTCCGGAAGTTGTTCGGCGGCAGCGCGGGTGGCGGTCACCACCGTGACCGAGCCGCCGACCAGTCCCGCGCCGGCGAGCACGGCCAGGGCAGCCGCACGGCGGGATCCGGTGGGGCGCCGCCGCTGGACAGGGTCAGGACCGGCCAGTCGCATCCGCACGCCTCCAGGTTCGATGTTCAGGATCGGGTATACCGGAAACCGGTCCGGTCGGTTCACGGTTTTCGGTGCCCGCCAACCGATTTCACTGATCAGCGTTGACTCGCGTCGGGTAGTCGGGCGGGGCAGCCGAAGCCGGGGACCGTGGCAAGCTCGAAATGCCACCACTCGTTGTCGTACATCCGGCACAGGCCCCAGCGGTTCCCGTTGGCTTCCAGCCATGCCGCGCCCTCGCGCGGCCCGACATCGATGGCCTGCCCGCTCACGTGTGTGGACTCGTTCGGCGGCAGCACCCACCGGCGCGCGGCGTCCGGACTCCCATAGGTCCGAATTCCGTCCTCCCACAACGCTTCCTGCTCGGCGGGCGTCCGATAGCCCGACACGATCCACAACGGCACGCCCTGCGCCTGGGCCTCGCCCTGGGCGAGCCGGTAGGCGAACGCGAGCAGCGGATCGAGACCGTCGGTCTCCGCCGCGACCGGCGCGGTGGACGACGCGACAACGCCTGCGGGAGAGGTCATGTCGTCAGGGGCGGCACGGGCGACCGCCGGGGTCAGCACCGCCACCGTCAGTGCGGCGGCGCACCCGAGCAGGGTGGCCCCGCGCCGGATGGATCGGGGCCCGAGGGCGGCGGGTGCGGTGGCTGTGCGCCCGGCGGTGTTCCGCCGGGGCGCAAGGTTGTCCGAATACCGCATCCGCCTGCCTCCTGGGATCAGACGCGCTCCTTGGAGCGCTCGCGCACGCGCAGCGCGATCGGCTTCGAGGTCTCGGCGAAGAAGTCGTTGCCCTTGTCGTCGACGACGATGAAGGCGGGGAAGTCCTCGACCTCGATCTTCCACACGGCTTCCATGCCGAGCTCAGGGTATTCGAGGACCTCGACGGACTTGATGCAGTCCAGCGCCAGGCGCGCGGCGGGGCCGCCGATGGAGCCGAGGTAGAAGCCGCCGTGCTCCTTGCACGCCTTGGTGACCTGCGCGGAGCGGTTGCCCTTGGCCAGCATGACGTGCGAGCCGCCAGCGGCCTGGAACTGGTCGACGTAGGAGTCCATGCGGCCCGCGGTGGTGGGGCCGAACGAGCCGGAGGCGTAGCCGTCGGGGGTCTTGGCCGGACCGGCGTAGTAGACGGCCATGTCGCGCATGTACTGCGGCATGGGCTCGCCCGCGTCCAGGCGCTCCTTGATCTTGGCGTGCGCGATGTCGCGGGCCACGACCAGCGGGCCGGTCAGCGACAGGCGGGTCTTGACCGGGTACTTGGAGAGCTCGTCGCGGATCTCCGACATCGGCCGGTTCAGGTCGATCTTGACGACGTCGCCGCCGAGGATGGCGTCGGTCTGCTCCGGAAGGTACTGCGCCGGTTCGCGTTCCAGCTGCTCGAGGAACACGCCCTCGGGGGTGATCTTGGCCAGCGCCTGACGGTCCGCCGAACAGGACACGGCGATCGCGACCGGGCAGGACGCGCCGTGGCGGGGCAGGCGGATGACACGCACGTCGTGGCAGAAGTACTTGCCGCCGAACTGCGCGCCGATGCCGAAGGACTGGGTCAGCTTGAAGACCTGCTCCTCGAGCTCGAGGTCGCGGAAGCCGTGCGCGGCCATCGAACCCTCGGTCGGCATGTTGTCCAGGTAGTGCGCGGAGGCGTACTTGGCCGTCTTCAGCGCGAATTCGGCCGAGGTGCCGCCGATCACGACCGCCAGGTGGTACGGCGGGCAGGCCGCGGTGCCCAGCGAGCGGATCTTCTCGTCCAGGAACTCCAGCATGCGATCGGGGTTCAGGATCGCCTTGGTCTCCTGGTACAGGAACGACTTGTTGGCCGAGCCACCACCCTTGGCCATGTACAGGAACTTGTACGACGGCTGCGCGGGATCACCCTGGTTGGAGTACAGCTCGATCTGCGCGGGCAGGTTGTTGCCGGTGTTCTTCTCGTCCCACATATTGATGGGCGCGAGCTGCGAGTAGCGCAGGTTCAGCTTGGTGTACGCGTCGAACACGCCGCGCGAAATCCATTCCGCGTCATCGACTCCGGTGAGCACGCCCTCGGACTTCTTGCCCATCACGATCGCGGTGCCGGTGTCCTGGCACATGGGCAGGATCCCGCCCGCGGAGATATTGACGTTCTTCAGCAGATCCAACGCCACGAACCGGTCGTTGCCGCTGGACTCGGGATCGTCGATGATCTTGCGCAGCTGCGCGAGGTGCGCGGGCCGCAGGTAGTGGCTGATGTCGTGCATCGCCTCCGCGGTCAGCATCCGCAGCACCTCGGGCTCGACCTGCAGGAAGGTGCGCCCGTTCGCCTCGAACGTGCTCACGCCCTCGGTGGTGAGCAGCCGGTACGGCGTGTCGTCCTTACCGATGGGCAGCAGATCCGAGTACAGGAAATCAGGCGCGGTCACGAATCGGACTCCTCGAGCAGGGCTGGGGGCTGGTCAGCCGACGGTTCAAGCACAGTGACTCTATCCAGCACCCGGCGAGCCCCCGCCGACAGGTATAGATTGCGCGGCCGGGAGGTGTGCGCCGCACCACCGTCAGGTACAGGTTGCACCTTCAACCGAGCAGGTGTTACCTGTCCATGATGTGCTTGTCGGCGGCGGGGAGGACTTGGCATGGTGGCGGAACCCGGGAGTGGAACTGTGGCGCAGACCCGTTGGCTCGATGATGTCGAGATGCGCGCGTGGCTCGGATTCGTGTTCACCCGCGATCTGATCGCCGCCGCGGTCGGGCGCGATTCCCTACGCGAATCCAATCTGACCTACGTGGAGTACACCGTGCTGGCCAGGCTGGCCGACACCCCGGATCACCGCCGGTCCTTCGCCGAGCTGGCGGCCGTGCTGGAGTGGTCGCAGAGCCGGTTGTCGCATCAGATCACCCGGATGGAGAAGCGCGGGCTGGTGGCGCGGGAGTCGATTCCCGACGACGCGCGCCGCACCGCGGCGGTGCTCACCGACAAGGGTGTGCATGTGCTCGATTCGGCCGCGCCCGCGCACGTGGACAGTGTTCGCCGCCACATGGTGGATGTGCTCGATCGTGGCCAGCTGGCCGCGCTGGCCGACATTTACGACACCTTGCTGGCCCATCATCGCGGCGCCGAACCCTCACTCGGCCGGGCCGAGACCCGTGAGCGGCACACCTGACCCGAAATCGCCTGCCCACCTCGGTTTGGTTTGGCACCCATCGGGTAGTGGGTAAGACTAGGCTCGGCACCGGCTTCCCATGTGGGTCGGCACCGAGCACACGGCTGGCTACGGTCGTGGAAGTGAGCACCCGACCTGGCCTTAGCGAAAGGGGCAGGAGTTTCCATGTCCGACGTGTCCATCGGTCTCTCGGCGGATTCGCTGCCCGCGGGTTCCGTCGACAATCTGCTCCCGCAGCTCGTCGAGCACCTGCGGCAGAACCGCACCGAACTTCGCGAGGAGTGGGCCCGTCGCATCACCGATGCCCAGCTGCTCACCGCCATGACCCCCGAGGAGATCTTCTCCGAAGCGACCTCGGTCTACGACAACTACGTCGAGGTGCTCGAGACCGGTAGCGTCGAGGCGCTGCAGGCCTACGCGCGCGACCTGTCCGAACGCATCATCCCCCGAGGCGTCGAGACCGACGAGGTCGTCGGCATCGTGCTCCTGCTGCGAGACGTGCTGGCGCGCAGCCTCTTCGAGAAGTACCAGTCCGACTTCGAGCTGCTCAAGCTGGTTCTCGACGCCTACGAACCGGCCGCGAACCGGATCGCCAACACCGTGGCCGTGTCCTTCGTGCAGGAGCGCGAACGCGTCATCCGCCAACAGCAGGAGGCGATTCGCGAGCTGTCCACCCCGGTGCTCCAGGTGCGTGAGCAGCTGCTCATCCTCCCCATCATCGGTGTGCTGGACTCGCAGCGCGCCCGGCAGCTCACCGAGCAGCTGCTGCGCGCCATTCGCGCCAACCGCGCCAAGGTCGTCGTCATCGACATCACCGGTGTGCCCGCGATCGACTCCACGGTGGCCAACCACCTGGTGCAGACCGTCGACGCGTCGGGCCTGATGGGCGCCAATGTCATCATTACCGGCCTGTCGTCGGAGATCGCGCTTACCCTGGTCACCATCGGCCTGGATCTGTCGAAGATGAATGCCGTCGGTGACCTCCAGGGTGGCATCGAAGAAGCGGAGCGGCTGCTCGGCTACGAGGTGTCGCGCGTCACCGATCGCGACGGACGGTAACCAGGGCGGGGCACATGCCGGTACCCATTCTTAAGCAGGGCACCTATCTCATCGCGTCGGTGCAATCAGCGCTCACCGATGCCGATACAGAACGCCTGCAAGACGATCTGATGACCTACGTCAGCAGATATCGCGCACAGGGCATCATCGTCGATGTCACCGCAATCGACGTAATGGACTCCTTTGCCGCCAGATCGCTGCGTACCATCGCCCACATGACCAAGCTGCGCGGCGCGGAGACGGTCATCGTCGGCCTGCAACCCGAAGTCGCTTTCGCCATGGTGCAATTGGGACTCACCTTCGAGGGCATGCACACCGCACTGGACCTCGAAGAGGGCTTGTTCTGGCTGAACGACAAGATCAAGGGCAGAGGCCAACGAGACGGTCGTGATCGTGGCCGCTGACGACGTGGTGATCGCGGTGACCGTGTCCAACGACATCGTGACCGCTCGGCAAGCGGGGCTGGAGTTGGCTGCCAAACTCGGCTTCTCGCTCTCCGATCGCACCATGATCGCGACGGCCATTTCCGAAGTGGCGCGCAATATCACCAGCTACGCCGGCACCGGGGAGATCCGGCTGGCCGTGCAGGATCGCGACGGCCGGCGCTCGATGGTGGTGCAGGCCAAGGACAATGGTCCCGGCATTCCCGACATTCCACGTGCCATGGAGGACGGCTATTCCACCGGACGCGGTCTGGGCCTGGGCCTTCCGGGCTCACGACGCCTGATGGACGGCATGGTCATCAACTCCCAGCCCGGCCAGGGCACCCTCGTCGAGATGTGGAAGTGGGTGCCCAACGGTGCGTGAGGACGGTTACGTCGGCGCGGTCGAATGGGCCGTCGCCGGACGCGCCCTTCCCGGGCAACGGGTTTCGGGCGACCGCTCGGTGGTGCTGGACGCGGGCGGCGGTTCCGTGCTCTTCGCCGTGCTGGACGGTCTCGGTCACGGCGCGGCCGCGGCGGACGCCTCGGACCGAGCCGCGCAGGTGCTCGCCGAGAACCGCGCCGAGCCCTTGGACGTGCTGATGCTGCTGTGCCACCGGGCCATGAGCGACACCCGCGGCGCGGCGGTCTCGTTGGCGCTGTTCGATTCTCGCGACCGGGTGCACTGGCTCGGGGTCGGCAATGTCGAATCCCGCATCGTGGCCGCGGCTCCCGGCAAGCCCGCCATCCGGGCGACGGTCCTGCTCTCGGGCGGCATCGTCGGCTATCTGCTGCCGCCGAACCTGCAACCGCAGACGGTGCCGGTGCGTCCAGGCGACCTGCTGCTGATGTCGACCGACGGCATCACCTCGAGCTTCGCCGACGCCGTCGACCTGTCCAAGCCGACCTCGGAGATCACCGCCGAGATCCTGGCCCGCCACGCCAAGGACACCGACGACGCGCTGGTGCTGGCGGCCCGCCACCGCGGGCAATCCCATCCCTCCCAACCCATTCCGAGTGTGAAGCCATGAGGCCGTAGTGAGCGCGGTACTGGCCGCTTTCCGCGAGGCGTACGCCGCCGCGCTGCGACTGCACCTGCGCGCCCCCGATCAGAACACCCTGGCCGAGGGCTACGAGCTCGGCCGCCGCGCGCTGGTGGAGGGGGTGAGCATCCTCGATCTGACCGAGCACCACTACCGGCTGCTCGAACAGGAGGGGCTGGGTCCCGCGCCCGACGGCACCGATCGCGGTGAGGCCGCCCTGGAGTTCCTGCTCCAGACCATGGCGGCGCTCGACGTGGCCACCCGCGGCTTCCTCGACGGCACCCGCCGCTACGAGCAACAGCGGTCGCGCGCCGACGATCTCGCGGGCCGCGACGCCTTCCGGACCGCGCTGGTGGAGTCGCTGCAGGACGGGTTCTTCGTCGTCGACGCCGAAGGCACACTGATCGAGGTCAATTCGGCGTTCGGCGCGCTCACCGGCTACGGCCCCGACGGCATCCCGTACCCGCTCCCCCACCCCTGGACCGACCCCGAGTCACCGCGCTACCCGGACCTGGGCACCGAGGCCGCCCGGTTCGTGATGCCCATCCGGCATCGGGACGGACGGCAACTGTGGCTGGCGGTGTCGACGTCCTCCCTGGTGAAACCCGAGAACGGGGAACGGGTTTTCGTCGGCACACTGCGTGACGTCACCGCCGAGCACGATGCCCAGGCCCGCGATCAGGCGGTGTCGCGGCTGGCCACGGCGGTCGGCGCGGCCACCAGCGTGGTCGAGGTGCTCACCGTCGGACTCGAGGAGCTGCGCCGCGCGGTCGGCGCGGAAGCCGCGGTGGTGTCGGTGTGGCCCAATCACCACACCGGGCCGGAACTGTATGTGTCCGAGGACAATCAGTACACCGCCACAGGCCTGGCCCCGCACATCACCCAGCCCATCCGACTGCGCGGCAGCGGCGACGCCGAACCGATCGGCGGCGCCGAGTCGCGCCGCGTGCTCGACGCCCGTGCCCGCGCCCTGCTCGACCGCGCCCGATTGCAGCCCGGCCGCAGCATGTTCGCGATTCCCGAGGACGTGTCCAGCTCCGAGGGCATCGTCGCGCCGCTGGGCGAGAGCGGGGATTCGGCACTGTGGCTGCGCTTCTCCGCGCCGCGGGTGATCACGCCCGGCGACTGGGCGCTGTTCTCGCTGCTGATCGGGCATCTGAGCCTGGCGGTGCAGCGGGCTCGCAACTTCGACCAGGCCCGCTCCACCTCGCTGACCCTGCAACGCGCCATGCTCGGCCCGATCGAACTGCCGCCGCGGTTCTCGGTGCACTACGAGCCCGCGCTGCCGCCGCTCGAGATCGGCGGCGACTGGTACGACGTGGTGCGCCTGGAGGACGGCGCGATCGGCGTGGTGGTCGGCGACTGCGTCGGACGCGGTCTGTCGGCGGCGGTGGTGATGGGCCAATTGCGCACGGCCGCACGAGCCCTGCTCCTGCGCGGCGCGGGCCCGGCGCAGCTGCTGGCCGAACTCGACACCGTGGCCGCCCGGATTCCGGGGGCCATGTGCACGACGGTGTGCGCGGCCATCCTGGATCCGGTGCGCGGGCTGGTGCGCTACTCCAATGCCGGGCACATGCCGCCGGTGCTGGCCGAGCCCGGCAAACAGGGCCGGCTGCTGGAGGGCGGGCGCGCGTTCCCCTTGGCCACCTTCGACATTCCGCGTCGCCCGGAAGCCACCACCGCCATGGCGCCCGGCGCGACGCTGGTGCTGTTCACCGACGGCCTGGTGGAGCAGCGCGGCGTCGACATCGACGACCGCTTCGTGGAACTGGCAGACGAATTGTCGCGCGTGGCAGCGCAATTGCCGCGCGAGGTGGCCGATTCGGTGCTCTCGCGCCTGCGTCCCACCGGGGGCTACGACGACGATGTCGCCATGGTGGTGTACCGGCAGCCGCCCGCCCCGCTGCGCCTGGACGTGCCCGCCGACGCCCGGGAACTGTCGCATCTGCGGCGCGCGCTGCGGTCCTGGCTGACCGCCGCGGCCGTGCCGCACGATCTGGCCGTGGATCTGGTGTCCGCGGCAAACGAGGCGTGCAGCAACAGCATCGAGCACGCGTATCTGGGCGGTGAGCCCGGCCGGGTGCGGCTGAGCGCCGACTGCGGGGTGGACACCCTCACCATCGAGGTGTCCGATACCGGCGTGTGGCGGCCGCTGCCCGCGGATCCGGGCAACCGCGGCCGCGGGATCGCCATGATGCGGGCGCTCACCGATCAGCTCGACATCGACCATTCCGGCCCGGGCACCCTGGTCCGGATGTCGGTGAGACTCGTGGCCGCGTCCTTCTCCGCGGCCGGGAGAATGTGAATCAGGGCCTGCCGTCACGCCTTCGGCAGGCGGCCCACCTGCGAGCCAGTGCCGATGTGGCAAACGATGCAGCACGAACGGACGGATCATGGCAGATTTGAACAACGTGACCACTAATTCCGCAGACGGCCACCCCTTCGCCGAAACGATGACCACCTCGGTCACCCGCACCGACGAGGCCACCGTCCTCACCGTGACCGGCGAAGTCGACCTGGCGACCGCCTCCGCTCTGGAGAGCGCCCTCGACGCCGCCCTGGCCACCGAGCCCGCCGCCCTCGTGATCGACCTGACCGCCGTCAGCTTCCTCGCCTCGGCGGGGATGGCGACCCTGGTCAGCGTGCACAAGCGGGCGGGCGGTACCCGCCTGGTCGTGGTGGCAGACGGGCCCGCCACCAGCCGTCAGCTGAAGATGACCAGCCTGGACCAGGTGTTCTCGCTGCATTCCACCCTCGACGACGCGCTGGGTTCGCTGCGCTGAGCCGGTGCGCCCGGCGTGTGTGGCGCGGGCGCACCCCTCCGACGAAACGACGAAGCCGAGTCCGGATCACCCGGACTCGGCTTCATTGTTCACACGGAGCTGTCAGAGGAGCTCGCGCAGCTGCTCGATGAGCTTCACGCGCTCGGCGGGGGTGCCCGCCATCGGCACCACATTGAGGACGGTGACACCGGCCTCGCGGAACGCGGCGACCCGCTCCTTCACGAACCCGGCCGAGCCGATCAGGTTGATGTCGCGGACCAGATCGTCCGGCACCACCTTGGCGGCCTCTTCCTTGCGGCCCGCCAGGTACAGCTCCTGGATGCGGTCCGCCTCGGCGCCGTAGCCGTACTTGGTGGCCAGCGCGTGGTAGAAGTTCTTGCCCTTGGCGCCCATGCCGCCGATGTAGAGGGCCAGGTGCGGCTTGATGCCGTCGCGCCAGCCGTCCACATTGTCGCCGATGGCCAGGGCCGGACCGGCGTAGATGTCGAGGTCGCCCAGGGCCGGATCACGCTTGGCCAGACCGGCTTTCACCGAGTCGCCCCAGACCGCGTCGGCCTTCTCCGGCAGGAAGAAGATCGGCTGCCAGCCCTCGGCCATCTCCGCGGCCAGCTCGACGTTCTTCGGGCCGAGCGCGGCCAGCAACACCGGAATGTTGTCGCGCACAGGGTGATTGATCAGCTTGAGCGGCTTGCCCAGCCCGGTGCCCTCGCCCTCGGGCAGCGGGATGTTGTAGTACTTGCCGTTGTATTCCAGGCGCTCGCGCTTCCACACCTTGCGGCAGATCTCGAGCACCTCGCGGGTGCGGCCGATCGGCGCGTCGTAGGGCAGGCCGTGGAAGCCCTCGATCACCTGCGGGCCCGAGGCGCCCAGGCCGAGGATGTAGCGGCCGTCGGAGACGTAGTCCAGGCCGGCCGCGGTCATGGCGGTCAGCGTGGGGGTACGGGTGTAGAGCTGCAGGATGCCCGAGGCCAGCTGCACCCGCTCGGTCTTCGCGGCCAGGTAGCCCAGCGCGCTCACCGCGTCGAACGAATACGCCTCGGGCACGAACACGATGTCCAGGCCCGCCCGTTCGAGGTCGGCGACCTCGGCGGCGATCTCCTTGAAGCCGTCGGTGTAATTGATCGACAGTCCGATACGCATGATCCGGACAATACCCAACTATTTGCATACCTACTGCGGGCGGGTCGCCGTATTGGCGAAGTGACAGCGGGCGGGTTGCCGGCGGCGGCGCGGCGGCCGGTAGCGTAGGCGGCGAAATCACCCGAATTCCGGGTAATACCAGCAGGACTGCCAAGGGAGGCCACCCCGCATGACTCAGGACACCACCACGTTCGGTGACTCGACACTGCGGGGGTACCTGGACCAGCTGGCCGCCAAGGTGCCCGCGCCCGGCGGCGGCGCGGTCGCGGCACTGCACGCGGCCCAGGGCGCGGCCCTGGTGGCCATGGTGGCGCGCTACACCACCCGCGCCAAGGACGCCGACAATCGCCCGGTCATCGACCGGATCATCGCCGCGGCCGACATCGCAAGGGAGCGCTCGCTGGCGCTGGCCGACGCCGACGCGGCCGCCTTCACCGCGGTCGGCGCGGCCTACAAGCTGCCCAAGGAGTCCGAGGCCGAGCAGGCCGCCCGCGGCGAGGCGATCACCGCCGCGCTGCTGCAGGCCGCCCGGGTGCCGGCCGCCGTGGTCGCCGAGGCCGACGAGATCGTCTCCCTCGCAACGGAACTGCTGCCCATCGGCAACCCCAATGTGGTGACCGATATCGGCGCGGCGGCCGACTGCGCCCGCTCGGCGGCCGCCAGCTCGCAGCTGAACATCGCGATCAATGTGGCTTCGCTGGACGCGGGCGCGGGCGCGGAGTTCGCTCCGGTGTTGAAGCAGATCGAGGAAGTCATCGCGCGCGCCGATGCGCTGCACGACGACGTTGTGGCGGCCATCACCCGCTGATCACGCGATTCCGCCTCGCGGTGCCCCGTTCCGAATCGGAACGGGGCACCGTTTCGTTGCGCCACCTGCGCGGTTGCTCCCGAGCCTCCCACTACCCGCCTACCCGAAAACGACAAAATACCCACGCCGGTACAATTGTCACGAACCGGAAACATTTCCGGATGGAACTCAAGATCAAGTTCTAATCTGAGTAACCAAGCCCCACACCCTCTCGAAGGGACGGAAGAATGCGGAAAGCGATTCGCTCTCTGTTCGTCGCAAGCCTTGTCGCCGCGGCGGCCGCGTTCGGTTCCGGAGCCGCCGGCGCGGCCCTACCGGCATCCAATCTCCCAGCGGTCCAGGCGATCTCGCCGGGCCCCGGCCAGGTGGTCGGTATCGCGGCTCCCGTGACCGTCCAGTTCGCGGACGCCGTCACCGACCGCGCCAAGGCCGAACGCTCGGTCGACGTGAAGGCCGAGAATTCCCTCGCGGGACAGTTCTCCTGGCTCGACGACCGGCAACTGGTGTGGACCCCCACGCGATATCTCCCCGTGTCCTCGCCGATCACGGTCTCGGCGGGTCGCGATCAGATCAAGTTCCAGACCAATGGCGGCACCACCGCGGACGCCGACATGTCGGCGCACACGTTCACGGTGTGGGTCAACGGCGTGGCCCGCACGATGCCCGCCTCCATGGGCAAGCCGGGCCGTGAGACCCCGGTCGGCACCTTCCCGGTGATGTCGCGCGAGCGCTCGGTCACCTTCGACTCGCGGACCATCGGCATCCCGCTCAACGATCCCGAGGGCTATCTGATCACCGGTGAGTTCGCCGAACGGCTGACCTCCGGCGGCGTGTACGTCCACTCCGCCCCCTGGTCGGTGGACTCGCAGGGCAACTCGAACGTCAGCCACGGCTGCATCAACCTCGCACCCGCCGACGCCGAGTGGTACTACGACAACGTCTCCATCGGCGACCCCGTCACCACCCACTGGTGAGGCGCCACCTCTAGAAACGAGTTCAGGGAGCGCTCGGCGCGTGGAATCGGCCCGATTCCCGCGCTGAGCGCTCCCTTATTTCTGTCTGCGCGGTCCGGGATCAGCGACCGGATTCGGCGGCCTGGACCACGTGGCGCATGAGCAGCGCGGTGGTGACCGGGCCGACGCCGCCGGGGACCGGGCTCAGGGCCGCGGCCTTGCCGGTGACCGACTCGGCGTTCACGTCGCCGGTGATATTGCCGTTGTCGTCCTCGTTGGTGCCGACGTCGATGACGACCGCGCCCTCGCGAACGTGGTCGGCGGTGATCAGGCCCGCGCGGCCGACCGCGGCGACCACGACATCCGCGGCCGAGGTGACGGCCGGCAGGTCGGTGGTGCGGGAGTGCGCGATGGTGACGGTCGCGTTCTCGGCCAGCAGCAGCTGCAGCAGCGGCTTGCCGACCACGTTCGAGCGCCCGACCACCGCGACGTGCCGGCCTTCCAGCGGCACCTGATGGAACTTGGCCAGTTCCACGACCGCCTCGGAGGTGGCGGGCGGGAAGCCCGGCAGACCCGCGGCGAGCAGGCCCAGCGACAGCGGGCTCACGCCGTCGACGTCCTTGCCCGCGGCGATGGCGGAGCTGACGTCGTCGAGGCCGACGCCCTTGGGCAGCGGGGTCTGCAGCATGATCGCGTCGACCGAGGTGTCCCCGGACAGCTCGGTGAGCTTGGCGCGGATCTCCTCCGCGGTGGCGTCGACGCCGAGATCGATGTTCTCGCAGGCGATTCCATTGCGCTCGGCGGCGCGGTTGAGCGACTTCACGTACCAGGCGCTGGCCGGGTCGTCGTTCGGGATCACGAGCGCCAGGCGCGGTGCGGCGCCCTGCTCGGCGAGGGCGGCGGCGCGCTGCTTGGTGTCGGCGTTGATGGCGGCGGCGAGTTCCTTGCCGATGAGCGAAGTCGTATCCACGGGTGCACAGCTTATCCCGCGTCGGGACCGGCCCCGTCCCGCGTGTCCGCAATGTCCGTCCGGAACGTCGGCCTGTCCGGTCCGCTGCGTCCGCATTGTCCGGAGCGCGGCCGGCGCGTCCCGGCCCCGCGACGGAACCGAACTCGCGACTTCATATGGGCAAATACCCGACAACCGCCGTGTTCAGTCGTATCGTGTCTCCATCCAGCACTGGGCCAATAACTAGCTACTCCATGGATTTGCCAGCAAACGCATGCGTGACACCCTCCGAAAGGTCGACAGCAGTGCAGATCGCCAGGCGCTTTCCCACCCTGCTCGCGGCAGCGGCCGCGACCATCGCCATCCTCGGCACCGGCACCGCGCACGCGGATCCCGCGGCGCTGTTCAACTCCGCACAGGACAACTTCACCAGCGGCAACGAGGCGGCCGGTCTGTCCGACCTGCGCCAATTGCTCAGTGAATCACCGGATGACGCGCAGGCGCTGGCCCTGCAGGCGATCTGGTCGGACTACAGCGGCGACATCATCACCCGCGAGCTGGCGATGAACCGCCTCAACGGCGTCGACGGGCGACTCGCCGACGGCACCCGGAACCTGTTCCGCGCCATCGGCGCCGCCGTCGGCACCCTGCCCAACCCGATCCCGGCCATCGCGGGCCCGCAGACCGGCATCGCGGTGCTCGGCTACGGCCTGCTCCCCGACGGGGCCATGCGCCCCGAGCTGGTGAACCGCCTCCAGGCCGCCTGGCTGCAGGCCCTCGCCTCCCCCTTCTCCCCCATCCTGGTGACCGGCGGCAATCCGCAGAACGGCATCACCGAGGCGGCGGCCATGCAGGGCTGGCTGATCGGCCACGGCATCCCCGCCAACCGCATCCTCACCGACCACCGCGCCGGCTCCACGGTCCAGAACGCGCTGTTCGGCGTGCAGATGCTGCGCGACGCGGGCGCGACCAGCGCCATCGTGGTCACCTCCCCCAACCACATCCGCCGCGCGGTCGCCGACTTCATCGTCGCGGGCATGCCGGTCGTCGGCGCCACCACCTCCCTCGAGCAGCTCGTCTCCCAGCTGCCCCCGCCCGCCCGCAGCGGCCAGCGCGGCATCTACCTCGACACCACCCGGACCCTGCGCATCCCCACCGAACGCTGACCTTCCCGTCCGGACCCGCTCGCGCACCGCGGGTCCGGACGTGCACAATGACGCGGTGCCCGCTTCCGACACCGACACCCTGGTCGCACGCCTGCGTGCGGCCGGTTGCGTCTTCGCCGAGGACGAAGCGGCCCTCCTGCTCGACGCGGCGACCGACGCCGACCACCTGGAAGCGCTTGTCACCCAACGCATCGCGGGATTCCCCCTCGAACACCTCCTCGGCTGGGCCGAGTTCCGCGGCCTCCACGTAGCCGTCGCCCCGGGTGTCTTCGTGCCCCGTCAGCGCACCGGCTTCCTGGTCGAACAGGCAGTAGCCCTGGGCCGCACCGTCATCCGATCCGACCGAGCCGGCGCCGCTGCCGACGAGCCGCTGATCGCGCTCGATATGTGTTGCGGCTGTGGGGCGCTCGGCATGTCCTTCCTGAGAGAGCTCGCGGAGCAAGGGATTCGGGTCGACCTCACCGCATCCGATATCGAACCGGCGGCCGTGGACTGCGCGCGGGAGAACCTCGCGACGGTCGGCGCACGCGTGGTCGAAGGCGACCTCTTCAACGCGGTCCCCTCGGATCTTCGTGGGCGCGTCCACATCCTGCTCGCGAACACGCCCTACGTGCCCTCCGAGCACATCGCCGGGATGCCGCCGGAAGCCCGGGATCACGAACCTCGCCGGGCCCTGGACGGCGGCGAGGACGGGCTGGATGTCCTGCGACGCATCGCGACCGTCGCGCGCGACTGGCTCGCTCCCGGCGGCCATCTACTGGTCGAGGAGAGCGAGGAGCAGGCTCCGGCCGCCGCGGTGATCATGCGAGAGCATGGCCTCACCGCTCGAATCGCGGAGTGCGAAGACATGGGCGCCACCGTGGTGATCGGCACCCGGGCACCGCGTTCGGCAACCGATCCGGCCATGAGACGCTAGCCGGTGGTGTGGTTCGGCCCGGATCCGTTCGTCGCTCAGTCGGTCTCGAATGCTCTGGCCGCGTCCCGCTGCAGGTCGCTGTAGGACTCCTTGCCGACGCTCACGATGACTCCGTAAACGGTGCCGTCGGTGAACGTCCCCGGGTGCCGGTACTGCTGGGAGACGTTGTCCCCGCTGTCGTAACCGACGCAGAGCCCGTCGCCGGTCAGGGTGAAGGTGCCGATCTGGGCCCGCATCGGTCCGGTCGCGACCGGCTTGTCGTCGACGTAGAGCGTTGTGGTGCCCAAGGATTCGCCGTACTGGCCGGCCTTGTCCCGCACGAATTCCATGCCCACGGTGTGTTTGCCCGTCGGCAGCGGTGGTGAGACGAAATCCTGCTCGGGCGGGATGCCGAGGAAGTTGTAGACGTAGTGCAGCACACCGTCCTTGACGAACAGCACATGCCCACCGAACCGAGAACCGTGCGCGAAGATCACCCCTTCGGACTGCGGGGTGAGATCGACATCGGCGACGATCTTGTAGGACTTGCCGCGGATATTCACCGCGATGGCCTCGGGAATGGGCGCGGCATCGGGGTAGTAGATATAGGTGTCGCGGGGCGGCTCCGGATTCGGCCGCTCGACGGCCAGGAGTTCGGTCGCGGTGCGATCGTCGAGGGGCAGGACGAAGTTGTCCCTGGCCTCCTCGTCCCAGGCCGCGATCAGCTCCTTCAGCTTGTCCGGGTGCTGATCGGCGAGGTTCTTCGATTCCGAGCGGTCCTCGTCGACGTGGTACAGCTCCCACTTGTCCTGGTCGAAGTGCCCCTTGTCGCTGATCGGCGCGTGCAGCGCCGAGGCCCGCCAGCCGTTCTCCCAGATACCGCGGGTGCCCAGCATCTCGTAGTACTGGCGTTTTCGGGTGGTGGGTGCGTCGGCGTTGTCGAAGGTGTACCGCATCGAGACACCGTTGATCGGGTACTGCTTGACACCGCGGTTTTCCTTCGGCATCTCCAGCCCGATGACATCCAGGATCGTGGGCGTGATGTCGATCGCGTGATGATATTGGTGCCGGATCTGCCCCTTGGCCTTGATTCCTTTGGGCCAGTGGATGATCAGCGGGTCGCAGGTGCCGCCGGAGTACTCCGAATAGCGCTTGAACATCTTGAAAGGGGTGGAGAACGCCACCGCCCAGCCGGTCGGGTAGTGGTTGTAGGTGGCCGGGGTGCCCAGCTGGTCGAGCAGCGCCATGTTCTCGGCGAGATCGTCGGGATAGCCGTTGAAGAATTTGTTCTCGTTCACCGAGCCGTTCGGGGATCCCTCGCCGGAAGCGCCGTTGTCCGCACAGTAGAAGATGATGGTGTTGTCCATCTGGCCGGTCCGCTCCAGATAGTCGATGATGCGCCCGATCTGCATGTCGGTGTATTCGGAGAATCCGGCGAACACTTCGGCCATGCGGGAGAACAGACGCTTCTCGTCGGCATTGAGGGTGTTCCACGGCCGCATCGCGTCCGCGGGAACCGCCACGTCCTCGGGTAACGGGTTGATCGGGGTCATCGCCGTGCCCTTGGGCATGATGCCCTTGTCGATCATCCGGGCCAGCACCCAGTCGCGGTAGGCCTCGTAGCCGTCGTCGAACTTGCCCTTGTATTTGTCGGCCCATTCGGTCGGAACCTGGTGCGGCGCATGATTCGCGCCCGGGCAGAACCACATGTACCAGGGCTTCGACGGATTGGTCGACCGCTGGTCGCGCAGCATGCGGAGCGCGTTGTCGGCGAGGTCCTTCGACAGGTGATAGCCCTGCTCGGGGCTGTAGGGCTGGTCGATGAACCGGTTGTCCTCGACCAGGTCCGGGTACCACTGGTTGGTTTCGCCGCCGAGGAAACCGTAGAACCGGTCGTACCCTTTCTGCAGCGGCCATTCCGATTTGCTGCCACCGCTGGAGACGTCTTCTATCGGCACGTTGTGTTCCTTGCCGAGCCAGAAGGTGCTGTAGCCGTTGTCCTGCAGGACCTGCCCGATCGTGGCGCATTGGGCCGGCAGCCGCGCGGCCGAGCCGGGGAATCCGGTGGAGCCCTCGGTGATCGACGCGAAACGGTTGACGTGATGGTTGCGGCCGGTGAGGAAGCAGGACCGAGTGGGCGAGCACAGGGCGGTGGTGTGCCACTGGGTGTAGGTCAGGCCGTTGTCGGCCAGCTTCTGCAGGGTCGGCATGTTGATCCGCCCGCCGTACGGCGACCAGGACGCCAGACCGGTGTCGTCGAACAGGATCACCAGGATGTTGGGCGCGCCATCCGGAGCCTTCTTCAGCTCGAACGGCTTCCAGTCCGGTGTGGAGTCGCGGACGTCGAGTTCGATCTTGCCGTCGAAGCCGTCGTTGATCCCGGTCCCGTATCCGGGTGGCCCGTCGCTGTTCGAGTTGCCGCAGGCGGCGAGCAGCGGGCCTGCGACCGCGGCGCCCGCCCCGGCCGCCGCGATACCCCGCAGCATCCCGCGCCTGGACACTTTGGCGCCCGGAGCCTCGGTCTCGCGGCCAGATCGGACCTCTGGGTTCTGATCCTCATCACTCGGCTGCATTACTGCAGGCTAGAGACGAATCGGAAGCAAACGCGCGAGGCACACCGGGCGGTCCTGTGACAGCGCGGTCAACTGGGAAACCCGGTGTGTCCTCGGTTTCAGCCCGCCTCGAGGGATTTGCGGATCTCGGCCTGGATCTCGAGTTGCGCCCGCGCCGCCGTCAGCCCCGCGGAGACCTCGGCGGCGGTGCGCTGGGTGGCGGCCGAAACATATTGCGCCACCGCGGCTTCGATGGATTCGACGGCCTGGGTGGCGGTCGCCCGCTGCTCGGTCAGGGCGGCGGCGGGCAGGGCCGCCATGGCGACCAGACGGTCGTCCCAAGCGAGTGCGGCCTGCTCGAGTTCGGCGCGCAGCACGATGGTGGTGGCGTCGTCGAGGGTGTCGGCGGTGTGCAGGGCCCGGATGGCGTCGCGCAGGCGACGGTGCAGGCGCGGCTCCGGGTCGTGCGAGCCCGCCCACGAGGCCGGGGCCCGGGTCGGCGTGCCCGGCACCACCTGGTTGGCGATGGCGGTCGAGGCCCGCTGACCGCGCGACACCAGGACGATGCCACCGGCCACGGCGGCGATCAGGATCAGCGCGATGGCTAGGAAGATCAACACGGTCGGTTCCGCTCTGCTCGGTGAGTCATCGATGGGTGGTGGGGCGCGTGGGCACGACGGTGGAGTGGCTCGGCCCGTTCGGATGACGGGTGGGCGTGTGATGTCCACGCGCCACGGCGAACGCCACCACCACCGCGACGATCACCGCCAGCACGGCCAGGATCGCGGCGATGATCTTCGCCTTGCTCCACGGCCGGTCACCGGACACCTGCCCGGTCAGGCCGTTGATGTACACCTGATAGGTCTTGTCCATGTAGACGACCGTGAGCAGCCAGATCGGCAGCAGCACATGCTTGTACGCCAGCCAGTTCCAGTTGGTGTTCAGCTCGTGGATGCGCTGGTGGTCGCCGCCGATGTCGGAGCGCACGCTCGACTCGATGGCCGACTCGATCCGCTGCTGCGCCTCCGGGAACGACTCCTCGGCGTCCTTGTCGTAGGTGCGGCACAGGTGCCCGGCCACGAACTCCGGCGAGTAGGCGCGCGCCTGCTCCACCGGCCACGGCTCCAGCGACCGGATCCGGTCCCGGTTCAGATTCTCGTTGGCCAGCACCGGCAGGTCGGCGAACTCGTTGCCGACCTCACCGGCCACCGGATGCCATCGCGTGTGGGTCTCGTAGATCGGATCGCCGTCCTCGTCGGTCCCGACCCGCACCTGATAGTCGTCGCCGCGCTCACCCTGATACCAGCTCGCGGTATCCGCGTCATAGGTGAAGTACGCGGTGTACAGACTCGAGAAGGCCCCGATCCGCCGGTACTTCCGGAAGTTCGACGGCGCGAACCACCGCTTCGACACCCACTTCTCGACCAGTTCCCGAGCCTGCTTCTCCCCCACCAGGAACGGCACGACACCGTCCACCGGCAGCCGAGCGGGCGCGTTGTGCACGTCATCGCGCTGAATCGGGGTGGCGCAGTAGGGGCATCGAGTGGCGGTCAGACTCCCGTTGAATCCCGTGGTCCCACCGCAGTTCTGGCACTTCACCTCCCACTCGCCGGTCACCTGCGGCCCCGACGCCTGCCCCTGCAACTCGCGCAGCGCCGCCATCGCGGGCGCCAATTCCCGAGCCTGCACCGGCACGTTCGGCGCGGTCACCGGCGACCGATTCCCGCAGCTGGGGCACAACAGATCCTGCCCCGCCGGATCGAACACCAACTGCGCACCACACGCCGAACACGGATAGGTCCGAGTCATCTCGGTGCCGTGCAACATGGCTCGATCCGGCGCCACCGGCTGCGCCTGCGGCCCAGGAGCTCCCACCCCGTGCTCGGGCTCGCTCGCCCCCGGAATGAATACCGGAGCCACAACCATCGGCTGCGGCATCGCCCCCATCGGAGCCCGCATCGGCGCATGGGGCGCGAATCCACCCGGCAGCGGCGGCGGCACCGCTCCCCCCTGGGCCATCGGCGGAACTCCACCGTGGCCGGCTCCCGAACTCGGAAGCGGCGGTGGCACAGGGGATCCCGCTGTCCCCGGCAACGGCGGAGGGGCGACAGCGCCGCGCGGCGGCATCGCAGCACCCTGAGGCATGGGCGGGGCACCGGTCGCGCCGTGCGGCGGAAGCGGGGGCGGCACAGGGTTTCCCGCGACGGGCAGCGGCGGTGGCGTCGTCCGTCCGGGCTGTGCGGCGCCCGGGAGCGGCGGAGGCGCGGAGGGGGTCGCCGCGTCGCCGCCGGGGTGGGCCGGGACGGGAGGGGTCCACTGGCGGGGTTCGGCGGTGTGCGGGGCCGCGTCGCCGCCGGGGAGCGGGGGCGGGCCCGCGGGGCGCTGTGGGGGCTGGTGGTCGTTCATGTGCGCTCACTCGGTGCGGCGGACTCGACGGTCACGCCATTGCGGTGGAAGGTGTTTCGGGACGCACCGAGTCGTCGGGCGTTCGATCGGGCGGGTGACCGGATTCGGGTACGGCGAACCGACCCGTCGGCGGTCATGGGCCGACGGGTGGTCCGGGCGGGTCCGGTTGCGGTGGTCGCCGTTACTGCGGGGGCAGCGGGGGCGGGGTGCCGGGCAGCGGCGGCGGGGTCGCGAAGAGGGACTGCAGCGCCGGGACGGTGGCGGCCGGGACCCAGCCCGGCATGCCCTCCGTCCACACATTGGTGTCGCGGGTCAGCTGGCCGCCCGAAACGTACTGGCGTAGCTGGTCGATCGGGAACGGGCCCGCGGCCTGGCCGCCATTGTCGAAGTGGAACTGTTGCTGGCCCGGCAGCGGCGGCGGGGCCTGCTGCGGCGCGGGCTGGGCGTAGCCGCCCTGCTGGGGCTGGCCGTAGCCGGGTTGCGGCTGCATGCTGCCCTGCATGGCGCCCGCCATCTGCCCGCCGAGCACGACACCCATGCCGGCCTGCATGGCGGCTCCCATTCCCCCGCCGGGGTTCTGGGCGGCGGCGAGCATGGCGTCGGCGGCCTGCATCTGCTGGTACCGGTTGAGGTCGACATTGTTCATGAACCCGCCGGCCTCGACGCCGCGCGCGACGCCGCGGGTCATGGCCTGCTGGATCTCCTCGGGCAGCGAGATGCTCATGGTGACGCCCTCGACCCCGACACCGAAGCCGGACAGTCGCTGGCCCACGAATTCACGCAGCTTGTCGGACAATTCGACCTGGCGGCCCTGCAGGTCGATGGCTCCCAGCCCGCTGGCCAGCACCATGTCGGAGAACGCCAGCGCGACATTGGCCCGCAGCTGCTCGCTGAGCGCCTCGGCGTCGACCTCGGCATTGGTGCCGATCATCTGCCGCAGGAACACCTCGATATCGGTGACCCGCACGTTCGCGGTGCCGTTGGCGCGGATCTGCACCATCCGGAAGTCGGGGTCGCGCACGGTGACGGGCTGCGGTGTGCCCCACCGCATATCGGTGACCGCGCGGGTATTGACGTAGTACACCTCGGACCGGAACGGCGAGTTGAACCCGTGCCGCCACCCCTGCAGGGTGGACATGATCGGCATGTTCTCGGTGGTCAGCGTGTAATGCCCGGGACCGTACTTGTCGGCGAGCTGACCCCGATACACGAAGACGGCCTGCTGCCCCTCCCGGACGATCAGCTCCGCGCCGTTCTTGATCTCGTTCTCGTACCGCGGAAACCGCCACGCCAGCGTGGTGCGGCTGTCATCCAACCATTCGATGATGTCGACGAATTCGCCGCGAATCATGTCGAACAGACCCATCGAGTTCTCTTTCCTCCCTCGGGCGCGACCCTCCGCCCCGGCCGAGTATGGCACAGGACGGCGACGCGCCAGTCACCGTCACGTGGCTATCGAGCGAACCACGGGCAGCGTTAATGATCCCGTACGACCCTGTGCCCCACACCCTTTCCCACCCTGGTCGCCCACCGGCGCCCGCGCGTCGGCGCGGACGCGGCCGATCCGGATCGAGCACCTCGCCGGACAACCCCTCGGATGGTCTCTCGATCGCGATTGGTCGCGGTGTGGACACTGGCGAGTGTCGACACGGACAAGAGATACAGAAACTTCCCAGCAACCAAGATTTCCGGTGTTAACGTTGCGCTCACGGCCCCGATGACCTGTCAGGCACCACTGACAGCAACTATCTGGCGCGCCGCCATAGTCGCGACCTGGAGGAGTAGAACCCAGATGCTGGCATCCATCGCCCGCTCGGCAGCAGTAGCCGCGGTAGCCGTCCCGCTGCTGACCCTCGCAGCCCCGTCCGCCTCCGCGGCCGAGCCCGCTGCCCCGGCCCCCGCCCAGCCCGCGGCGCTGCAGAACATCGACGCCCCCTACATCTCGATCACCATCTGCCTCCACATCCCGACCCCCGGCTCCGCCACCCTGGACTGGTGCTGGCCGTAACCCCGACTGCCGCACCTCCGACGGCCCGCCCGATTCCGATCGAGCGGGCCGCCGTCATTCCCGAACCAACCCGCAACGGCCGGAACGCCGTGCGGCAGCGACCCGTTCGTGGCGCGGGCGCGATCAGGGGGTGGGTACCTTCACCTCGATTTCGCCGCCGAGGTGGTAGCCGTCGGCGAGACGGAGGTTGTCTCCGCTCCAGAACCTGCCCGGGTCGTACCAGTTCGGGCGCTTCTGCGGCAGCAGGCCCATGGCCTGGTAGGTCATGGCGACGATTTCCGCGCAGTACGCGTTCTCCAGTCCCGCAGTGGTTTCGGGCGTGCTGGATCGTTTCGGCCGGGGCACTCGGCCGCGCAGCCACCGGCCGGCGAGCGCGGTCGTGGAGGGAAACGGCATGCCGTCGAGCCGGGCCACCGTGCGCAGCGCGGCGTCTTCCATCTCGCGGGTGACCGGGCGATCCAACTGCCGCGTCCAGGCCTGCTGCTCATACTCGTTGCCCCAGCGCATGACCGCGGCCCGCAGGTCGTGCAGCTGCGCGCCGCGGTGGTGGTTCCCGGACCAGACGTCGGGCAGCGACCGGCCGAGCTCGGCGTGCCAGATCAGCGCCGGCAGGTCGTCGATGACCACCGCCATGCCGACGTGGTTGACCGGGCTGTTGGTCAGTCCGCGGATCGCGCGGTCCGCACCGGAATGCCCACGGAACAACCACAGATCGCCGGTCCTGGTGAGTTCCGCCGCTTCGTCCAAACCGATACTCGACACCGCTTCGCGTGACACAACCGCTAGCCTAGGCGCATGCGATGGTGGAAGGTGCTCGGCTTGGCCGGAGCCGCGGGAGTCGCCGCGACCGGAGTGGTGATCGTGCGCTCCGAACGCAAACGCCGCGCCTACACGCCCGACGAGATCCGCGACCGGCTCCACGCCCGCCTCGAGGATCGCCCCGCGTAGCCCCGAAACCTTTGTGGTTCACCGCTTTTCGGCGCGCGCGTAGTGCGCCTGGCGCATGAGGTCGAGCAATTCGGCGGGCATGTCGGTGATCGGGTGGGCGTAGGCGGCGGCGAGGTCGACCGGTGTGGTCATGTGGACCGTCCAGCCGTGCCGAGCCAGCCAGTCGCCCGGATCGGCGCGGGCGTCGTCGTACAAGAGGTCGCTGACGTCCAGGCTGCCGAAGGGGTTGCTGCCGAAGAACTTCTCCTCCGTATCGGCGAAGTTCTGCGGGTCCACGGTGCGGGCGAAGTCGTCGGTGGCCACGCTGCTGCCGGGTGCGGACAGCGCGTCGATGCGTTCGAACAACGCGTCGTGCGCGGGACCCGGCAGGAACGGCAACAGCCCCTCGGCCGACCACGCCGTCGGCTGACCCGGATCGAATCCGGCGGCGGTGAGCGCTGCGGGCCAATCCTCGCGCAGATCGATCGCGACCACGCGGCGATCGGCCTTGGCCCGCGCACCGTGCTCGGCGAGGACCCGGTCCTTGAACTCCAGCACCCGAGGCTGATCGATCTCGAAGACGACCGCGCCCGCGGGCCAATCCAGCCGGTACGCCCGCGCGTCCAGACCGGACGCCAGGATCACCGCCTGCCGCACACCTTCCTGGAACGCGGCGGCGAAGAACTCGTCGAAGTACCTGGTCCGGACACCCATGAACCGCCCGAACCGCCTGACATCGCCCACCGACTCCGGGTCGGCCAGGATGCCCATGAAGTGCGGTTCACCGGCCGCTTCGACGAACCAGGCCGCGTAGTCGTCGCGGATCATCGGCTCGGGATCGATCGTCTCGAGCGCGCGGAACGTGGCCACGCCCAAGGCGGTCAGGCCCACGCTCGTCACTATGTCCCAGCTGTCCCCGTCGGTTCGCATCAAGGTCACCCCATCGGTGTCGGAGGTCGTCCGAGCCGGCCCGGGCGGAGCCACGGACCGATAACCACCCCGTCGATTCTGCGCCCATAGCGAAGCTCCGGCAACCGACTGGACACCTACCGACGCCAGATGCCGCGCGATCCGGTGCAGGTTCCACTACGTCCTGTTTCACCACGAAGATGCAGCCGATAACAACCGGCGGGTCAGCCCGATCTCTCCGTCGCATTCCCCGCACAGCCGCCAGTTCTGACAATCAGCAATGTTCCGGCAAGTCAGATGGCGAACACCACCCGACCAGGTGGCCGGGTGGTGTCGGGGCGTCGCGCCGGAGCGCATTCGTCGTTCGGCGCGAATCCCTACTTGCGCCCGGTGAATTCGTCCATCGAGTGGTAGACGCCCACCGTGTTGAGGTAGAAGTCGCGTAGCTTCAGCGGCAGCAGACCGGAGATGGCGCGGTTGAGGCGGGAGGTCCAGGGCAGGACCACCAGGGCGGAGCCCTTCTTCATCTCCGACCAGGAGGTGTCGACCACTTCCTCCTGCTCCAGGATCGGGGTGAACCAGAAGCCCTTGGCGCCGTCGAACATTCCGGTGTTGATGTAGGTCGGGCAGACGGTCGTGAACCGCACGTGCTCGGTGCCGGACTGCTCGAGTTCCAGGCGGACCGAGTCCGACCAGCCCAGCGCCGCCCACTTGGAGGCGGCGTAGACGCTCATGCGCGGGTTGGAGACCAGGCCCGCGGAGGAGGCGATATTGAGCACGCGCGCCTCGACGCCGGTGTTGGCGACCATGGCGGGCAGGAACTCGAGGGTGATGTACATGGGGGCGAGGGAGTTGATCGCCATGGTCTTGTCGATGTCGGCGCGGTTGTCGGTTTCCCAGAAGTAACCGTTGCCGCGCACGATGCCGGCATTGTTGACCAGCACGTCGATGCCGCCGACCTCGGCGCGCACGGCCGCGCCCGCCTCGGCGATGGCGTCGCGGTCGGACACGTCGACCACGTAATGGTGGATGCGGCTGCCGCCGAGGGCCGCGAGCTCTTTCGCGGTCTCCTTCAGCGTCACCTCGTTGATGTCCCACAGCACGACGTCGGCGGCCTGCTCGGCCACCGCCCGCTGCGCGAACGACTTGCCCAGACCCATGGCGGCGCCCGTGATCAGGACCCGCTTACCGGCAACGGTCTTCATAACCCCTTGTTCCCCTGTCGAATGGTCGGCGGAATCACTTCTGCCGCAGTGTCTTCATGACGTTCAGGTAGAGCGTCATGGTCTTGGCCCACAGTTGCTCCGACATGCCCGGCAGCGGCGCGATGGGCAGCACCCGCTGCACCGCGATGGTCTGGGTGTCGATGTATTTCAGCAGGCCCTCGGGTCCGTGGCGGCGACCCGTGCCGGAGATGCCGAGTCCGCCCGACGGCGCGGCGACCGAACCCCAGGCGGCGATGAAGCCCTCGTTCACGTTCACCGATCCGGCGTTGACGCGGGCGGCCACCTCGCGGCCGCGGGCGGTGTCGCGGCTCCACACGCTGGCATTGAGGCCGTAGGCGGTGTCGTTCGCCTGCGCGACGGCCTCGTCGTCGCTGTGCACGCGGTACAGCGACACGACCGGTCCGAAGGTTTCCTCGCGGTAGACGGTCATGCCTTCGCGTACGCCCTCGAGGATGGTGGGCTCGTAGAAGTACGGGCCCAGGTCCGGGCGCGCCTTACCGCCGGCGAGGACGGTCGCGCCCTTGGCCACGGCGTCATCGACATGGGCGGAGACATTGTCGATCTGGCGCGGGAAGGTCAGCGACCCGATCTCGTAGCCGAAGTCGAGGGTCTTGCCGAGCGTCAACTCCTTGGTGTGCCCCACGAATTCGCGCACGAACTGGGCGTACACCTTGTCGTGCACGTAGATTCGCTCGATCGACTCGCACAGCTGCCCGGCGGAGGCGAAGCAGGCGCGCACCGCGATCTTGGCGGCGGCGGAGACGTCGGCGTCCTCGAGCACCAGCAGCGGGTTCTTGCCGCCCAATTCGAGCGAGTAGCCGATCAGCCGCTCGCCCGCCTGCTGGGCGATGGTGCGGCCGGTGGCGCTGGACCCGGTGTAGTCGACGTAGTCGGCGCGCGCGATGACCTCGGTGCCGACGACCGCGCCACGCCCGAGCACGGCCTGCCACAGACCCTTGGGCAGGCCTGCCCGCTCGGCGATGTCGATGGCCCACAGCAGGGTCAGCGCGGTCTGATTGTCCGGCCGCCCGATGACGGCGTTACCGGCGAGCAGCGCGGGCAGCGCGTCGGAGGCGCCCAAGGCCAGGGGGTAGTTCCACGGCGAGATGACCGCGACCACGCCCTTGGGCCGGTTGCGCACCTCCACCTGGGTGAGCACCGGCATGACGCCGCGCGGCTTGCGGTGCGCCAGAATCGATTTGCCCTCGGCGGCGTAGTAGCGGGAGTTCACCGCGACGTCGGACACCTCGTCGAAGGCGTGCACCCGGGACTTGCCGGTCTCGAGCTGGACGATGTCGAGGATGGTGTCCTGCTCGGCCAGCACCAGATCGTGGATGCGGCGCAGCAGGGCGGCCCGTTCCCCGACCGGGACCTTCGCCCATTCGGCCTGCGCGGCGCGCGCGGTGGCGAAGGCGGCCTCGATATCGGTGACCGAGGATTGCGGCAGGTCGGCAATCTTGGCGCCGGTAGCGGGCGCGAACACCTCGACCGAGGGCGCACCACCCGCGACGGCATGGCCGAGCAGGCGCTGGACCAGGTCAAAAGGCAGCGCATCGGCGGTGGCGAGCTGCGGGGCAGTCGTCATTGGTCGCCCTCTCGAAGAGTCGGATCCGGTGGAGCTCACTATTAACTGAACACCAGTGTTACATGAACACCAGTGTTAGATTAATAGACGTGACGCATGCGATGTCAAGCCCTTCGGCGGACAAGACCACCCCCGCCCGCCGCGGCCGCCCCCCGCAGACGGAGCAACAGGCCGACCAGGTGCGCGCCCGCATCGTGCTGGCGACCGCCGAGGTGTTCGCCGCGCACGGGTCCCGCGGGCTGAGCGTGGCCCGCATCATCGAGCAGGCCGGACTGGCCCGGCCGACCTTCTACCGGTATTTCGCCAATGCCACCGAGCCGCTGCACGCGGTGCTCACCGTCTCCAACGACGACCTCGTCGGGGGCATCCGCTCGGCCCTGGAACGCACCGAGGAGCCAGTCGAGCTCGGCATCAACATGATCGAGGCGTATCTGCACTGGGCGGGCGGGCACGGCTCGATGCTGGCGCCGCTGTTCGCCGAACTGCACGATCCGAGTTCACCGGTGTCGGAGTACCGGAATCGGGTGGTCGACGACATCCGGATCCTGGTGCGCAACAAGATCACCGGATTGGGTCGGCCCGCCCCCACCGACCTCGAACTCGACACCGCGCTGCACACCTGCGAATACGTCGTCTTCCGCATCTCCGCGGCCGCCCCGAACGGCGAGCCCGACCAGGCCACCATCGACGCCGCCCGATTGACCATGATTCGCGGCGTACTCACCATGCTCGGCACCCGCCAGGACGTGGAGTACGCGCTCACCGTTCCGGGATTGTTCGAATCCGTCTGATCCGCGCCACCTCGCCGGTGGACCCGGGCGGGCGGTCGAACGACATACGCCCTGAACCGCTTCGAGGCGGGTTCAGTAGGCGTCGAGGTGGGCTTCGATGGCCTTGACCGCGGTGCCCGCGCCGTCTTCCTGGGCGATCCGTTCCGCGAGCCGGGTGGCGTTGTCGCGGTAGAAGCTGTCGGTGGTCATCGCGTGCAGCGCGGAGACCAGGCCGTCGACCGAGAGTTCCCGCTGCGCGATGGTCGCCGGGCTGACGCCGAGTTCGCGCATCCGCCGCGCCCAGAAGCCCTGGTCGGCCTGGCCGGGGACGGCGGCGAACGGCATGCCCGCGCGCAGGCTGGCCGAGGTGGTTCCGGCGCCACCGTGGTGAATCGCGGCGGCGACCTGCGGGAACAGCCAGTCGTAGGGCACGCTGCCGATGGTCATGACGTCGTCACCGCTGATATCGAGGTTCATCCAGCCCGTCTGCACGAGTGCGCGGCCACCGAACCGCCGCAGCGTCTCGTTCAGCAGCTCCGAGAATTCGGCGCGACGGTCGCGGCCTTCGGTGGTGCTGCCGAATCCGACGAACACCGGGGGCGGGCCGGCTTCGAGGAAGTCCACGAGTTCGGTGGGCGGCTCCCAGTCGAGGGGCCGCGGCGGCCACCAATAGCCGGTGACCTCCAGCCCCGGGCGCCAGTCCACGGGCCGCGGCGACACACTGGGCGAATAGCCGTGCAGCACCGGCCATTCCGACGCGGTGCGCCGCCGCCGCAGCGTGCGGGCGGACACCTTCGGCAGCCCCAGGTCCCGCCGGAATTCGGCGACCGGTCCGCGATACACGGTGTCGAACAACCATGCCCCGACATCGGCCGTCAGCCGGTTCCGGAACCCGCCGAAGTCCTTGTCCCCGACCAGACTCGGCGGATGCTGCGTGGTCGCCGACAAAGGAAACAGCCGCAATCCGATCGCCGGAATCCCCTTCGCCTCGGCGAGCTGGAACCCCGAGAACTCGGTGATCGGACTGAGCAGCAGCGCATCCATCGGCTCGTCGACGAGCGCCTCGATCAATCCGTTCCCCAGAAACCGCTGCCCCTCCGGCCAGGCCAGCTTCTCCGGCACCACCAGATCCTCGTGGCCGCTCAGATCGACATTGAACGGATCCGACTCGTCGACCTTGACATCGGCCCCCATCAGCCGAAATTCGAGCCCCGCCTCGGTAATCAACTCGCGGAACAAGCAATGCGCGGCAACCACCACCTCGTGCCCGGCATCCCCCAACCGCAACGCCACATCCAGCAGTGGCGCCACGTCCCCCCGGGTCCCCATCGCCGCAATAACCAGCTTGCTCACGCGTCAACTCCTACCCGACGAGACCCGATCGATGTCACCCCTCGAATATCGAATGCGCACTGCCACTTGGCAACTGATCGAACGCCCCAGTCAGGCGTGCATCCGGAACCCGCCACCACCGGCCCGTCCACCACCCGCAGCCGGTACCCCTGGCGGGGGTATCCGCGGACGACGAGCACCCCCTGGAAATCCACTGGCCGAGCTCGCGGCGCCGAGTCCACAATCCAGCCGTGGCCATCACGGAAAGGACAGCGATCCGCATGAGCGCGGCCCTGCTGGGCCACCTCAACCTGGAAACCTTCCGCGGCCAGCCGCCTACACCTCCGCCAAAGCCGCCGCGGTGGCATTGAGCGAAAGCCTGCACGACGAATTGGCTCCGCACGGGATCGATGTGTCGGTGGTCTGCCCGCCGTACTTCCGGACCGGACTGTCCTCCTCCCTACGCGATGACGATTCGCAGATGGCATCGGTGGCGCGACGTGTTGATCGACAAGGCCGTACTCGACGCCGAGCAGATCGCCGCGGTCGCGGTCGCCGGGATCGACACACGGCGATTGCTGATCCTCACCGACACGGCCGGGCCGTCCTCGAACGGGCGATCGATTGGTCCGCGCTCACCCCCGCCGCCCAGTTGGGGCGGAGCGAGGGATCAGAGGCGCTCATGCCGAGTAGCCGACCAGGAACATCCGCACCGCCCGCTGAACAACCTCGCTGACCTGCTGCTCGGTGATGACCTCGCCGAGCAGCGCTCGTTCGCGCAGCTCGCCGTACACCAGCATCCCGAACTGTCGGGCCGCCGCGTCGGGATCGGGCACCGACAGGGTGCCCAGCGCGCACTGCTGGCGCACATAGTCGGCCAGGGTTGTCCCGAACCGGTCCATCACCTCGCGATACACCGCCGCCAACTGAGGAAAGCGCGGGACCTCGGCGATGATCAGCCGGTAGAAGCCCAGATGCTCGGGCGCGACCCAGTTTCGGGCGACTTGTTCACCGAACTGGGTCAGCACCACCTGGGGCTCGTGTCCGCATTCAGCCATTGCGATGGTGGTTGCCGTGTGGGCGCGCGTGGCCAGATCATCGACCACGGCGATCAGCAGGTCGTCCTTGCTCGGGCAGCGCGCGTAGATCGTCTTCTTCGACACCCCTGCCTGGCGGGCGATCCGTGCGACATTGGCTTGGCCGTACCCGTGCTCGGCGAACTCCGCTGCGGCGACGTCGAGGATATGGCGCCAACGTGTAACCAGCGCGGAGTTCGGCGGCCGGCCCGGGCTCACCGGCCGCGGGCGAGGCCGCTCCGAGGTGGCGCTCGTTCCTGTGGTCATCTCCCGACCCTCCCATATCGCACCCTTCGCAACCAACGCATCCTTCGCAGCCGAACAATCCTTGACAAATGGAACCTAGGAGTTCCTATACTAGAAAGGAACCCAGCGGTTCCAATAATATAGATCCAGGCGACACGAGCAGGGCAGTCACCGGTACATGACAGCCCGAATCCGCCCGCGAGGGGTCTCGCTGCTGCTGGATTCGCATCCGAATTTCAAACCAGCCGGCCCGACGACCGGCTGGGTAGGAGGACCTCCGAACATGGTTGAAGATCCCTTGGCGACCGCTCGCGCCGAAGTGCACGGCTGGTTCTTCGAGGACTATCTGCCCCGATGGGTCGCCGTCGCTGCCGGCCTGTCGGCCGATGGGCCCGAGTTCATTCACGATTACTGGGGCACCCCGATGCACGTAGCCGCGGCGGGGCATTCATTCTGGTGCTTGGACAACGCGGCAGTGCTGGAGTTCCTGGAAATCAATCACGCGCCGCTGCGCGACTCTGGTTACACCCACACCGTGGTGCCCGATCGACGAGTGACGGTGTACCACGCCGCAGGCGCGGCGGTGGAAGTCATCTGGTCACGCCGACGCGCCGACGAGAGCGAAGTGCAGCGCTTGGCCGTGCATTTCGAGATCGCCAAGTCCGATTCTGGATGGCGCGTGGTCGGAGTCCAAGCCACCGACACCACAAGCGACTCCCTCGCCGAGATCTGGCCGCAGCAATCGCTGGAGGAGATCGTGAGCCATGGCTGAGTCGACCTATCCGGCGTTGATCATGCCCGAGGGCGTCGAACGCGAGACGGTGACGATTTGGAGCAATGGGATCGCGCTCGACGCGGACATCTACCGGCCCGCACCCATTGCATCGGAAGCTCTTCTGCCCGGTGTCGTACTGAGCCACGGAGCAGGAGGCAGTAAGGCCACCACCGAACGCTATGCCGCTCTGATCGCCTCGTCGGGCATGATCACCATCTCGTTCACCCACAGCAGTTGGTTCGGCTCCGGCTCACCTTCGCAACTGATCGGCAAGGCTCCCGAACTCGACGAGCACAACGAGGCGACTGTGCGAGTGCGATTCATCCGGGATCTACTCGATCCGTGGGCGTGGACTCAGAATGTGCGCGCGGTGCTGGACTACCTCGAAGGTGAACCGCACGTCGATCCGGACCGGATCGGATTGTGGGGCACCAGCTTCGGCGGTGGCGTCGCCATTCATGCCGCCGCCGATGATCCTCGGATCAAAGTGCTGGCGGTACAGGTGCCCGCCGTGGCGCTACGACGCACCCCGATGTGGGGGTTGGCTCGCCAGCGTGCGATCGCCACCGCCCGTGGAGACTTCCCCGCCATCCCCCAAGGCGTGGACCAGCTACCGGGCTCGGACGGAACTCCCTACCTGGCGGCGCTGGCACGCTTCGATCCGCTGCCACAGGTCGACCGGCTGCGGATACCGACGGTCATCATCGACGCCGGCGAGGAGGAGCTGTATCCCACCGTCGACAACGGGCAACTCGCCGCCGAGACGATCAAGTCCCACGGAGTGCCCGTGGAGTATCACGTCATCGCCGGGATCACCCACTACGGCATCTATTTCGACGGCTACGAGTTCGGCAGCCGCACCGCGCGCGACTGGTTCGAGCAGCACCTATGACATCGTTCTCGGCTCGAGGCCTGCGTGTAGCGACGGCGCTGGGAGAGCTGCACGTGCACGACGCCGGCACTATCGGCGGGCCCACCGCGTTGCTGTGGCCGAGCCTGTTCACCGACGGGCACACCAGCTGGGGCGCGCAGCTTCCCGCCCTGCACGCCCTCAAAGGACGCACGTTACTGGTGGACCCCTATGGCACCGGTGAAAGCACTGCCGCGGCAAGACATTTCACCATGGAGGAGTGCGCCGACGCGGCGCTGCAGGTACTCGATGCCGCCGGCGTGGACCGCGCCGCGATCCTGGGCTTGTCCTGGGGTGGTTTCGTCGCGCTGCGCATAGCGCTCTCGCGTCCGGACCGGGTGGCCGCACTCGTGCTGTCCAACACCAGCGCCCGAGCCATGCCGTGGGCGGTGCGGCAGCGAGATCGTGTGCTGGCAAAGCTGGTTCGGGCCGGTGTCCCGACCGGCCTGGGCACGATGGTGGCCTCCGGCATGCTCGGTGAGACCACTCAACTCCGCAATCCTGAGCTGGCCGCGAACATCGCGGTGGGTGTGGATCGCCTCGACCGCACAGGGCTATCGCGGGCGATGCGCTCGGTCCTGGCCGACCGCAGTGACATCTCCGCCGCGCTGCACACGATCCGCGCACCCACTCTGGTACTCGATGGGGCGGAGGACCGCCAATTCGCCCGCCATCACTCCCGAGACCTGGGCAGGTGCATACCCGGAGCCCGGCTGATCGTGTTGCCTCACGCCGGGCATCTCGCGCCCCGCGAGGCCGCCGAGGAGGTGACCGCGCACATCGAACTGTTCCTGACAGACCTGAACCCCTACTGACACGACCGGCGCGCATACCGCGCGCGGAAAGGATTCACCGATCATGACCACACTGCGCTACGAGGTGTTCGTCAGCGACGGCGTTCCCCGCTCACGACCCGAACGCCTGCCCGACGGCGGCGTCATCACCTCCTCGCCCCTGGCCACGACCTTGATCATCGGCGAGCACGACGCCGTCCTGGTCGACCCGCCGTTCACTCACGACCAGATCGAACAGGTCGGGGACTGGGTCGACGGGTTCGGCAAGAACCTCACCTATATCTATGCCACCCACGGACACGGTGACCACTGGTTCGGCACCGCGGAACTGCTCAAACGTTTCCTCAGTGCGATCCCGTACGCCACCGAGGGCACCATCGAAGTGATGGCCGGAAATGCCAAGTTTCGCGAATTCGTCTGGGACTCCGACTTTCCCGGGCTGATCCCGGACGCACCCCTGGTGTACCAGCCGATTCCCGAGGAAGGGATCGACCTGGAAGGACACAAACTCATCGCCGTCGAAGTCGGCCACTCCGACACCGACGCCACCACGGTGCTGCACGTGCCCTCGATTGACCTGGTCGTGGGCGGAGACGTCGTCTACAACGGCGTGCACCAGATGCTGCTGGAAACCGGCGACGACGGGCACGGCTTCGACGCCTGGCTCGCCGCGCTGGACCAAGTGCAAGCTCTGGCCCCGCGCGCGGTGGTCGCGGGCCACAAGAACCGTGCCCTGCCGGACGATCCAGGCATCATCGAGCAGACCCGCCGGTACCTCATCGACGCGCGCGAACTGCTCGAACAGAGACCGACCCCCCAGGAATTCTTCGATCAGATGATCGCCCGCTATCCCGACCGGCTCAACGTCGGCCCGGTCTGGTACGGCAGCCACGGTCTGCTCGGCGTTCCCCTGCCACGCTGACCCCAGCGTACGAGTTCTACCTCTGCCCCGTCGGGGCAACAGTTTTCAGCAACGACGCTGCAGGAATTCCTATGAGAGCCACCCCGAACCGCACTGTGCTGTCTGTCCTGACGGCCGCCTGCACGGTCTGCACAGCCACAGTCGCCCTCGCATCACCGGCCCGCGCGGCCCCGGACTACCCGGTGCCCTACGGACTCACCGCCGGTCTACCCCATTTCACCGACCAGTCCTCCCCACCAGGAGCCAATGACTGGAACTGCCGAACTACCTCCGAACACCCCGAGCCGGTGATCCTGCTGCACGGTCTGACCGCCACCCAGGCTGCGGACTGGATCACGATCGCACCGCTGCTGGCCAACAACGGATACTGCGTGTTCTCCCTGAACTACGGCATAGATTCCCGGCTCCCAGCACCGTTGAACACGGTGACCGGCATGAAATCGATGATCGACTCGGCCACCACGGAACTGGCGCCCTTTGTGGATCGGGTACTGGCGGCCACCGGCGCCGAACACGTCGATTTCGTCGGGCACTCGCTGGGCACGCTGATGCCCCGCTGGTACATCAAGTTCCTCGGTGGCGCGAACAAGGTCGCCAAATCGGTGAACTTGACCCCGCTCAACGAGGGAACTCACGCCAACGGGGGCGCCCTGCTGGCCGCGGCGCTGCGACGAGTCGGTCTGTGGGACCAAACCCAGGAGGCTCTAACGAACCTCGGGATCGGCGCCTTCGTGCAACTGACCGCCGGTTCGACGTTTCTCGAGGAGGTTAATTCCGTCGACGCCTACCCCGCGACGATCGACTACACGTTCATCATGACCCGCTTCGACGAGATCGTGCTGCCGTTCACCAGCGGCTTCGGTCCCGCAATACCGAACGTCACCAACATCGTCGTGCAGGACCAGTGCCCTCTGGAGATCTTCGAACACGTCGGCGCTTCCGGTGATCCCGTTGTCGCGCAATACGTTCTGAACGCTCTGGACCCCGCTCACCAGATGCCCATCGACTGCTTCGGCCGTCCCCGCCACGGCTGAGGGCATCACCTCCCGGGGCCCGGTCACCACAACGCGCAAACGCGCCGCACCGTGGCCGGACCCCTTCACCACAATCCGTCTACCGCTCGACAAGGACGCTGTGATGACTATCGACCGGCCCCACCCGCGCCGAGATCCGGCGAACTCAGGACACGAGTTCGCCTGGCGGCACCTGTATCCCACTGGAGTGACCACCGAACATCAGGAGTTGCCCGCCACCCTGAGCCGCGCCTGGGACGCGCGTGTGCGCGAGGAACCCTATGCGACGGCCCTGATCTATTTCGATGCCATCCTCACGGTCTCGGAACTGGAGTCCCACGCGAGCGCGCTCGCGGCAGCGTTCCGCACCCGCGGCCTCGGCCCGGGCACGGTAGTCGGGATCTACTTGCAGAACATTCCCGCGTTCGTGATCAGCTTGCTCGCGGCGTGGAAACTCGGGGCGACGGCCCTGCTTCTCAATCCGATGTACCGGCGTGCCGAATTGCGGCGAATCATCGACGACTCCGGAGCCATCGGCATCGTGTGCCTCGACCGCGACCACGACGAAACCCGCACCACGGTCTCGGGCAGCGGCGTGCGATGGATCCTCACCGCCTCCGACCGTGACTTCCAGACAGAAGACGATCCCGAAGCGGTCACGGCCGAGGACACCGGTAGCGCTGTCGGTGACAGCAGTCTCGCCGACATCATCACTGCCACAACAGCACCCACCCTCGCGCCGGAGTCAGTCGGCCCGGACGACGTCGCTCTGCTGTGCTACACCTCCGGCACCACCGGCCCGCCCAAAGGAGCGATGGGCACCCACCGCAACATCCTGGCTGCTGCTCGCAACTTCGCCCTGTGGCAAGGCCGGCACGACAACGACCGGCATCTCGCAGTCGCACCGCTGTTCCATATCACCGGAGCCGTCGCGAGCGCCGCCACCGCGCTGCTGCACCGGGTCCCGCTGATCCTCATCAACAGAACCCGACCGGAACTGGTTCTGGACGCGATGCGCCGTCACCGGGCCACGACCACGATCGGCTCCATCACCGTGTTCAATGCCCTGCTGACGCTGCCGCACGCACGCGCGGAGGACATGCGGCATCTGCGGCTGGTCTACTCCGGTGGAGCACCGATACCGCCGGCCACCATCGAGGCGTTCCGGCGCCGGTTCGGGATCTATATCCACAACATCTACGGCCTGACCGAGACCGCCTCCGCTGTGATCGCCGTCCCGCCGGGAGCCACCGCGCCCATCGAACCCGCCGGTGCGACATTGGCGATCGGGATCCCGATGACCGGGATCGACACGCGAATCGTCGACCCCGCAGGGCACGTCCTGAGTGCCGGTCTCGCCGGTGAGCTACAAGTGCGGGGCCCGCAGATTACCCCGGGCTATCTGGGCAAACCCGACGAGACCGCGCATGCGCTGTCCGATGGCTGGTTACGTACCGGCGACGCCGCGATCCAAGACGAGACGGGCTGGATCTACCTGGTCGATCGGATCAAGGACCAGATCAACGTCTCGGGGTTCAAAGTGTGGCCACGCGAGGTAGAAGACGTCCTGTACGAGCACCCCGCAGTACTCGAGGCCGCGGTGATCGGCGCTGCGGACGCATATCGCGGCGAGAAGGTGGTCGCGTTCGTGTCCCTCGTCCCCCAGGCATCCACGAGCACGGCCACGTTGATGGCGTTCGTCGCCGAACGACTGGCCGCCTACAAACGGCCTCGCGACATCCACATCGTGCAGGAGCTTCCGAAAACCGTCACAGGCAAAATCCGGCGCCACGAACTGCACTCACCCCCGGACGACTGACCTCACCGGCGGACACGCTCACACGGACTCCGGCTTACGCGCCCGGTACTCGCGGTCGAATGCCACGAGCAGGTGAATCTCCTTGCACCGCAAATTCATTCAGCATCCGCCAGCCGGTCGGTAGACAACTACTTTCTCGTCGGTGAGTACGGTGCCCGCCGAACCGACCCATCCGGGCTCACCGCGACCGGCCTGGTGATCGGCGCGACAGCGGTGCAGTCGGCGGAGTCAGTGGCGGAGTTGTTCGGCGATCGACTGGACTCGGGCGCGCGTGATACCGGATCGGTGCTCGATGGCGAGCGGGTGGTCGGTGGGCTCGAGTTCGAGGAGGGGGCGGGTTCCGAGCGGCTGGGTGTGGAGTTTGGTTTTCAGGTTGATCGTTGTCGGGGCGTAGATGGGGATTTGGGTGGAGAGCCAGCCGAAATAGGGCGGTTCGTCGACTCGGGCGGGGTCGTCCCACAGCTCGGACATGCGGTGGAAGTTCGGTTCACTGAGCGAAATCCAGACGCCCCAGACGAATTCGTCGTCGCTGTCCAGGATGGGCAGGACGATGCGTGCGCGGACGAAGAAATGTTCGCCGGCGATGACGCACTGCTCTTCACCCAGAACACTGCCGGGCGCTTCGGCTACTTCGTCGTTCCAGTAGGCCGGCGCGGGAAAGGCGAAGCTGAGCGGCGGGCCGTCGTGGAGTTCATCGCAGCAGGTGCAGGCGAAAGTAGAGCTGGTCACAACAGAAGCGTAGGCGGGTCAGCCGATCGGTTGACGCGGGTGTCGGACGGATGGGCTGGGAGAAGGAGCCGGTGCACCGATTCGGGGGTGGGCGGGCGTGCAGAGCATGGAGGGGAAGGCAATTCGGTCGACGGATGGAGCAGCGGTGATGGGGACCTCGTGGTGGCGTGCTCGGGGAGTCCAGGTCGGCGTGGCGGCGCTGGCCGGGGCGGTGCTCGTGACCGCGTGTTCGGCCGAGCCGGAGGCGAGGGATCGCGCGGAGACGAGTCAGCAGACACAGAACGGATCGATGATGATGTCCGACACCAGTGGTTCGGGACCGGTCGACGTGCCGGTGGAGCAGGCGAACAAGGCGTTGCTCAGGGCGGCCGCGGACGGGGACGCGGACGGGGTTCGGGCCGCGTTGAATCACAAGGCGCAGGTGGAGACCCGGGATGGGTCGGGGCGGACTCCGTTGATGATCGCCGTGCTGGATGACAATGTGCCGGTGGCCAAGGTGCTGATGGAATTCGAGGCGGATCCGGACGCGAAAGATGATCGCGGGGAGAGCCCCTGGGTGAATACCGGGGTCACCGGCAGCGTCGCCATGATGGAATTGCTGCTGCCCGCGCAGCCGGATCTGACCTTGCGGAATCGGTTCGGCGGCAACGCGCTGATCCCGGCGGCGGAGAAGGGCCATCTCGACTATGTGCGAGAGGTGTTGCGGCAGACCGATATCGACATCGATCACGTGAACGATCTCGGCTGGACCGCGCTCCTCGAAGCCGTCTACTACGGCAATGGCAGCGCCGTGTACCGCGATATCGTCCGGGTGCTGGTGGACGAGGGCGCAAACGTCGCGATTCGTGATGCCAAGGGCCGCACGGCGTATGACCATGCGGTGCGTCGCGGGTTCACCGAGATCGCGGCGATGGTCAAACCTGCGTGACGTCGTGCGGCTGGACGCGTTCGAAGTGGATGGCGGGGTCGGTGATCTTGCCGTAGCGCAGGGCGGGCAGGTCTCGGAGGTAGTTCATGTGGAGCTTCCAGGGGGTGCGGGTGCCCTGCTTGGGCAGGATGTCCAGGGAGCGCAGAACATAGCCGGGCTCGAAATCGAGGAAGGGAGCCGGGCCGACCGCGGGGTCGCGAACCGGGGTGGCCTTGGTGTAGCCCTCGGCGTCCATGTGGCGCAGCAGCCGGACCACGTATTCGCACACCAGGTCCGCCTTCAGGGTCCAGGAGGCGTTGGTGTAGCCGATGATGAAGGCGAAATTGGGGATGCCCGAGAGCATCATCGCCTTGTAGGCCATGGTGTCGGGGAGGTTGATGTCGTGGCCGTCCACGGCGAGGGCGACGCCGCCGAACGGGATCAGGTTGAGCCCGGTGGCGGTGATGACCATATCGGCGTCGAGGTCGCGGCCGGATTCCAGGCGCAGACCGGTCTCGGTGAAGGTGGTGATGCGGTCGGTGACCAGGTCCAGCTTGTCCTGGCGGATGGCGCGGAAGAAGTCGCCGTTGGGGGTGAGGCACAGCCGCTGGTCCCACGGCTTGTAGCTGGGGTTGAAGTGGGTGTCGATATCGAAACCCTGGGGCAGCCAGCGTTGCTGCCAGCGGCGGATCCAGCCGCGCATGCGCGTCGGATAGCGTTGCGACAGTTGGTACATCGCGGTGCTGATGGCGACATTCTTGGCGCGAGCCGCCGCGTACGCGGCGCGGGTGGGCAGGATCTTGCGGAGACGGACCGCCAGGTCGTCACGGGCGGGCATGGAGATGATGTAGGACGGGGAGCGTTGCAGCATGGTCACGTGGGCGCCCTGCTCGACCAGCGCGGGACCGAGGGTGATCGCGGTGGCGCCCGAGCCGATGAGGACGACCCGTTTGCCTGCCACATCGACCGACTCCGGCCAGTGCTGCGGATGGATGATCGGGCCCGAAAAGCGTTCCGTGCCCGGGAAGTCCGGGGTGTAGCCCTCGTCGTAGCGGTAGTAGCCCGAGCAGCTGAACAGGAAGTCCGCGGTCAGGGTGACCGGTTCCCCGTCGTGGTCGGCGGTCACAGTCCAGCGGTTGCGCGGCGAGGACCATTCGGCCCGCACCACCCGATGCCGGTATCGGATGTGGCGGTCGATGTCGTTCTCGGCGGCGGTGTCACGCAGATACGCCAGGATGTCGTCGCCGTCGGCGATGGCCTTCTCCCCCAGCCACGGACGGAATCGATAGCCGAGGGTGAACATGTCGGAGTCGGAGCGAATGCCCGGATAACGGAACAGGTCCCAGGTGCCGCCGCTGGCCTCCCGCGCCTCCAGAACGGCGTAGGAGCGTCCGGGAAAGGCGCGCTGCACATGATAGGCGGCATCGATGCCGGACAGTCCGGCCCCGACTATGAGCACGTCGACGTGCTCCGGCATGGTGGCCATTCCCCCAGCGTATTCTTCGCGCCGCGAGCGCAGTGCCCGATGCCGCTACGAACGGGACAAGAATTCTCCGATCACGCCCGCCACCCGGTCCGGCGCCCCCTTGTCGATACCGAAGTGGTCCAGGCCGGGCACGGTGACGCGCTCGTTGTGCGGGATCACCGAGGCGAGTAGCTCCTCGTCGGAGGCGGTCCATGCCCGCCGGTCCCTGTCCCCGTAGACGAGTAGCACCTCTGCGCTGATCTCGGCGTAATTCCGGTACGTGCTGTCGAACCGCGCGTACTGCCGATGCTCGACCAGATTCTGCGGGAGCTGCGCGATGACCTCGTCCTTCTCGGGCGCTTTCATCATGATCGGCATCATGCGCCGGAACATCCACCGCGGCGTCTTCCGGACGGCGTCCGGCCCGATCGCCCGCAGGAACTCGATGAAAGCCTCCAGGGGTTTGCCTCGGTCGAGGTATTTCTCGTAGGCATCCATCCATCCCAACGGCATGGACCCGTTCACCGACAGTCCCGGCTCGTACACCGCGACCTTCGCGATCCCCGTGTTCTTCCGCGCCGCCTCGAGCGCCACGAATCCCCCGTAGCTGTGCCCGACCAGAAATGCCGCGCCCGTCTTGTCCTGGAGTGCGCGCACATCCGCGCAGTCGTCCTCGACACCGTGGCCGGGGCGCTGCGGTCCGCTCTCCCCGTGCCCCCGCCGCTCGATGGTGTGCACGGTGAACGCGCCGGCCAGGGCCGTCGCGAACCGCTCGTATCCGCTCGCCAGGGCCAGCACTCCCGGAATCACGATCACGGCGGGCCCGCTGCCCCTGCTCAGGTACGTGATCCGGGTCCCGTCCTCGGACACCACGGAGTCCACGCTCGGATCAGCGTCGAAATCGACCATGACAAGCCCTCCCCTGGTCGGGCCGCCCGGCTCAGAAAGGCCGCGGCGACAGCGGCATCGAGCACCGCTCACGCTACGCCGCCCCGGCCGCCACGCCCACGCCCGACAGAACTCCGCACCCCCGCAGCGTGTCCCGGCCCCGGATCACTCCCGATTACGCAGGCCGCTCGCCCGCAGGACGCGGCGCGCGATGCCCGACCGGATGGATTCCTCGGTCCCGAGGATCCGCACGTGCTTCCGAGCCCGGGTCACGGCCGTGTACAGCAGCTCTCGGGTGAGCAGCGTGGATTCGGGCCCGGGCAGCACCGTCGACACGGTGTCGTACTGACTGCCCTGGCTGCGGTGAATCGTCATGGCGTACACGGTGGTCACCCCGGGGAATTGGGTGGGATGCACCAGATACGGCTCGGTGCCGCGCTGCAGCGCCGCGCGCAGCGTCCCGTCGGGCGCGCGCACGATGACACCGGTGTCGCCGTTGTAGATCCGCGCCTCGTGGTCGTTGGCGGTGACCAGCAGCGGCTGCCCCGGATACCAGTGCCCGGCACCGGGATCGGCGCTGATCCCCGCCCCGATCACCCAGCCCGCGGCCAGCCGGTCCCAGCGTTCGACACCGGCCGGACCCTGCCGGTGCGCGCACAGCAGACGATGCGATTCGAGGGCGGTGAGCGCGGCGGTCGCGTCCCCCTCCAGCGCCGCGTCGGTGGCTTCGTGGGCGGCCCGCAGCACATCCGCGCGCACGCCGGCGATGTCGTCGGGCGCGTGCAGCGACAGTTCGTCACCGCCGTCGGCGAGCAGGGCGAGCGCGCCGTCGGCGTCACCCGCGCGAATGGCGACCGCCAGCTCCGCGATCCGTCCGCCGAAGCGGCGTCCGCGTGTCAATCGGACGATGCCGCCGCGCAGCCGTTCCCGTTCGCGCCCGGACAGCGCGTCCGGATGCGCGGCCGTCGCCCGCAAGTCCCCGCCGAGAATGCTGTCGAGCGCCGGATTCGCCTGTCCCGGAACAGGTCCGGCCACCAGGTCGGCGAGCACCGCGCCCGCGTCGACCGATGCCAGCTGGTCGGGGTCGCCGACCAGGACGAGCCGCGCGTCCGGCCGGACCGCGGGCAGCAGCCTGCTCATCATGGTCAGCGACACCATGGAGGTCTCGTCCACCACGATCACGTCGTACGGCAGCCGATTGAACTCGTTGTGCTTGAACCGGCCCGCGCCGCCGCGCTGCCAGCCCAGCAGCCGGTGCAGCGTCGCGGCCGTGAGCTCGGGCAACCCGATCTCCCCGGCCTGCTCGCGCACCGCTTCCTGCATGCGCGCCGCCGCCTTGCCGGTCGGCGCGGCCAGCGCGATCCGCAGGGCGGGCGCACCGGGCACGGCCTGCTGATGCGCCACCAGCAGCGCCAGCACCCGCGCGATGGTGTGGGTCTTACCCGTACCGGGCCCACCCGCGACCACGGTCGTCCACTGCGTGGTGGCCAGCGCCGCCGCCAGCCGCTGGCGATCCGGCGGCTCGCCGGGCCCGCTGTGATCCGGGAACAACCGATCCAGTTCGCGCCGCACCAGTTCCGCGTCCACCATCGGATGCGAGGCGGCCCGCTCGGTGAGCACCCGCCGGATGGTCTCCTCCTGCCGGAAATACCGGTCGAGGTAGAGCAGCGGCCCGGCATCCCCCGGCGCGTCGATGAGCCGCAGCGGCCGCAACGGCCCCGCCGGACTACCCGTCACCAGCGGACTCACCCGCAGCGCCGCGATCACCGACTCGACGTCGGGCCACGGCAGCGTCGCCGGATCGATGGCCGATTCCTCGGTCCCCTCGGCGTCCACGCCGATCTCGTGCATGCGCCGCACTTCCAGGCACACCGACCCGGACCGCACCGCGCGCACCGCCAGCGCGGTCGCGAACACGACCGCCTCGGAGCGTTCCCCGCCGAGCCGCGCCAGCCGCAGCGCCACGTGCACGTCCGCCGCCGACAGCACCCCGGCGGCATTGAACACCTGCAGCAGCCCGGTGCCGCGCTGCGCCAACTGGATCGAGGTCATCGCACCACTCCCGTGTCACCGGCGAGCAGCGCCGACAGGTCCTCGACCAGGGCGGCGGGCGGATGCCAGTCGAAAACACCGCAGCCGTCCGGGGTGTCGGGCCCGACCATGCCGCGCACGAACAGGTACCGGATGCCGCCCAGATGCCGCGCCGGATCGTAGCCGGGCAGCCGCCACCGCAGATACCGGTGCAGCGCAACCGAATACAGGATGGCCTGCAAGGGATAGTGCGAGCGCATCATCTCCGCCGCCATGCGCTCGCGGGTGTAGTGCGCCACCGTCAGATCACCGACGCCGAGCCGGTTGGTCTTGTAGTCGACGACCAGGAATCGCGGCCCGTCCGTGCGCAACACCGCGTCGATACTGCCGGTCAGGTACCCGCGCAACGGAGTGTCGTCCAGGTGCGCGAGCTGGTCGGCGTAGGGCGCGAACACGTCGTCGGCGGGCAGGTGCCGCCGCAGCAGATCGGCGATGCGCGGCACCGTGACCCGCGCGGCGACCGGATCGTCGCCCCCGGCGAGCGGCAGTTCGAAATCGAGCTCGCTCAACCGATCCCGCGCCGAGAACCCGGCGAGCGTCCCGTCCCCGATCGGGGTGTGCATGACCGCCAGCAGCGCCCCCGAGAGCACGTCGGGGTCCGCGTCGAACATCTGCTCGTTCACCGCGTGCAGGCAGCGGGCCCGGATCTCGGCGGCCAGGTCGGCGGCGTCGGTGTCGACGTACTCCAGCACCTCGTGCACCAGGGTGCCGAACTCCGCGCCGTAGGGCAGCGAATTCATCAGCGAGGGCGCGGCTCCCGCGAACGCGCTCAGATCGTCGGCGAGCATCGCGGGGTCGGCCGGTTCGTCGGAGACGCCGCCGCCCTCGGGCAGATCGGCCGCGGGCAGGGCGTCGTGCGCGCCCGCGGTCAACGCCGAATAGGAGGTGCGTCGCCACGCCTGATCGAGCACCCGGTCGAAGCGGGCAGCGGCCAACGGCTCCGACGCCGTGGTCGTGTCGTCGTGCGGCAGTCGGGCGCGCGCGATCTCCCGCACCGGCTCGACGGCGATGACGCCGGGCTCGGCGGTCGACGCCCACTCCCGGATCCGTTCCAGCACTACCGAATCCGCGGGCACCGGCACCTTGTCCGCCACGGCGGGGCTGCCCGGTTCGCGTCCCAGCAGCATGCGGTGCAGGGGCGCGGTCTGGGTGTCGTAGGCCGGCGCCCACCACGCCACCACCTGCGCGCCGGCCCGCGTCAACGCCACGTACAGCAGCCGCAGTTCCTCGGCCTGCTCCTCGGTTTCGGCGCGCAGCCGCCGGGAGTTGTAGCCCGGCGCGTCGGAGCCGCCGACATCGAGGACGCGGCGGCCCTGCTCGTCGTGGAACAGCAGCGTCGGCGGATTGCGCAGCTTGGCCGCGTCCCACGCGAAAGGCAGGTACACGACCGGGAATTCGAGCCCTTTGCTGGCGTGCACGGTCGCCACCTGCACGGCCGCCGCGTCGCGGTCCAGCCGACGGCTGCGATCGGCGACGCTTCCGGAGGCCGGGTCGCGTACGCGGTCGGCCAGCCAGCGGGTGAGCGCGGACAGGCCCAGACCCTCGCGCAGGGCCGCGTCGTCGAGCAGCTGCGCGATCTGCCGCAGATCGGTGAGCTGCCGTTCCCCGCCTTCGAGGGCCAGCAGACGCGGCGCCAATCGGGTTTCGGCACTGAGCTTCTCGGCGACCGCCGCGAACCCGGCGCGGGCGAACAGCCGGGCCGCGTCGCGCAGATCCGCGCTGAGCCGGCCCACCAGATCGGGTCCCCCGGCGTCGATGTCCGCGGCACTCGCCCCGAGCAGCGCCGTCCCGGCCGCCAGCCGCACCCGGTCTCCGCGATGCGGCTGCTCCACCGCCCGCAGCACCCACAGCCATTCGGTGGCCGCGGGCGTCCCGAACACGCTCGCGCCGCCGGCCAGCACCGAGGCCACCCCGGCCGCCTCCAGCTCGGTCCGCACCATCTCCAGTTGCGCGCGATTGCGTACCAGCACCGCGATATCGCCGGGCCCGATGGCCCGTTCGCGGGGCGTCCCGGCATCGATGAGCACCCCGGACCCGAGCAGCCCGACGATATCGGCGGCCACGTCGACGGCCACCCGCTCCCGCTGCCGGCCCACCGTCGGATACCCGGACTTGTTGAGCGGTCCCGCCCCACTGCGCGGCAGGCATCGCAGCCGCAGCGGCGTCACCCGCTCGGGCGCACCCGACAGCCTCGAGAACGGCCGGGTCGCCGCCACCCGGTGCACGGTGATCTCCTTGTGCCCCAGGGCCGCACCGCCGTGCACGTGCTCGAGCGCGGCCAGCAGCCCCGCGTCGCTGCGCCGGTTGGTGGTCAGTTCCCGCTTGCTGTCGGCGTGCGCCACCGCGTCCAGGTAGCTGAGCACCTCCGCGCCGCGGAAGGCGTAGATGGCCTGCTTCGGGTCGCCGACCAGAACGAGGGTGGCGTGCCCGTGGAAGGCGCGGCGCAGGATGTCCCACTGCAACGGGTCGGTGTCCTGGAATTCGTCGACCAGCGCCACCCGATACCGGTCCCGGATCCGCCCGCAGGCGCGCGGGCCGTGCTCGGGGTCGGCGAGCACCTCGTGCAGCAGCACCAGCAGGTCGTCGAAGTCCCGCAAGCCCGAAAGCCGTTTGCGCCGAGCGGTTTCCACCCGAGCCGCCGACGCGAACGCGACTCGCTCGGCGGCCGGATCGTCGTCGCTCTCGGCCTCCGGCATCAGCAGTGCGTGCGGGTCGCCGACCGCCGCCGCGGCCAGTCGCTGCGCGTCGGCGGGACCGAACACCGATCCGCTGCGCGCGTACCGGCTCAGATACAGGTCGTCGGCGACCGTGGACACCACATCGGCGACGCTCTCGACCAGCCGCACCCCCGGGTCCTGCTCTCCCGACAGCCCCAGCTCGTCGAGCATGCGCTGGCAGAAGCTGTGCGTCGTGGCGATGGTTCCGGCATCGAAGTCCGAGAGCGCCGTCAGCAGCCGCTCCCGCCTGGTCGCGATCTCGCCCGGGTTGCCCTGTGCCAGATGCCGGATCAGCTCGTCGCTCGACGCGAGCGCCCGCTCCGGCTCGGCCAGCGCGGCCGCCACCCCGACGAATCGGTCCCGGGTGCGCTCCCGCAATTCCTGTGTCGCGGCCCGGCTGAACGTCACCAGCAGCAGCTCCGAGACGTCCACGCCCAGCTCGGCGACGAACCGCACCGCCAATCCGACGATGGCGTACGTCTTTCCGGTGCCCGCGCTGGCCTCGAGGACGGTCGTCCCCGTCGGCAGCGGCCCGGTCAGCTCGAACCGGTTCACCGAATCCGCGAAAGTCCCTGGTGCGTCGGCGGTTCCGAACGTAGCGCCCGCGGTCGCGGCACCGGCATCCGATCGCGGTGCCGCCGAGCCGTCATCCCACAGCCCTTGTCCCGCGGGTTCATCACCCGAGCGCGGAGAGACGCTCGTGCCGGCGGTATCCGAATCACGGTGCGGCTCCGACGGATCAGCGAGGCGCGATTCCTGCCGGCCGGTCGCCTCGGGAGCGGCGGCCCACAGCCCCTGCGGCCCGCCGGAATCGGCCTGCTCCGCGACCGTTTCGCGCGCGTCGGCACCCGAGCTCGGCCCACCCGGCGGTGCCGGTTCCGCCCGCAGCAGCCTGCGCGGCGCGGGCCGCGGGGCCAGGTCGGGATCGGTGAACGAGAACAGGTCGTCGGTCATGCGGGGCTCCCGGGGGCGGTCACGGGCAGGAGAGTCCTCCTCGGGGTGGTCATGGCTGACCCTGATTCTCGTTGGTCAACAGGGGATTCCAGAGGCGACGCGCCAGCTCACCGAAACGCGTCGGTTCGGATTCGACACCCGGCACCGCGGCAGCCGCGGCCTCGGTCAGCTGATCGAAGCGCGGCGACTGGCCCAGAATGTGGCGGAAGTATCGGTCGGTGTGTTCGCCGAAGCGATCGTCGAAGTCCTGGCTCGCCGCGTGCAGCGCGTCCTCGGGCGACGCGCCCGCGAGCCGCCGCTCGGCATAGGTGGCCGACGCCGACGGCGCGATCGGCAGCGGTTCGGTGAGGCCCTCGTCGCGCAACAACGTCAGCTCCCGCAGCAGTCCCCGGGCCAGGGGCGCGGGCGGCGCGGTGAGCGTCGACTGCCAGGCCGGACGATGGTGCTTGCCGCGCCCGATGGTGATGGCGCGCCACGACTGATGGGTCCCGGTGGCGGCCAGCGCCAGCAAGCGAATCCACGCCGCCATCCGATGCTTCGGGGCCAGCCGCGAGAACGTCGTGCGCAGCAGCGCGTCGTCGTGGACATCGGGCACGGTGCCGGTCAGCCGACGCCCGTCACCCAGATCCACCGCGATATCGATGGTGCGCGACGGGATCTCGTGCAACGGCCGCGCCACCCGCACCAGCTGGTCGACGGTCCCCTCGACCTCGTCGAGCACGGCAGCGCCCATCCCGAACGGCGGCAGCGTCCCACGCCGCCACTCCGCGGCCCGCAGCACATTCGGATCCACGCCGGTGAGCCGCGCCGACAGCATGCGCTCACCCATATTCCACTTGGTCAGCCCGTCGAGTTCGATGGGGAGCCGGTCGGCGATCTCCTCCTCGTCCTCGGGCACCCGAATTCCCAAGCGCTGCCACAGGAACGCCCGCACCGGATGCTCGGCGAAGGACACCAGATCGGCCAGCTCCACATCCCCGAGCTCGCGGCCCGGCAGCGTGGCCGGCAGGAACAGCGGCCGTGGCTCCGGCGCACGGCCCGCCGCCACCGCACCCGCCAGCGCCACGGTGTCGAAACTGAACGGATTCTCCGGCCGGAAGTTGCGGCGATCGAAGGGCTGCAACGGATGCCGCGTCACCACCTGGTCCATCGCCGCCGCGCCGATGTGCGCGCGCACGGTGTCGAGCAGTTCGGCCAGCGGGATCGCGGGCGGTCGGTGCGCGCCCGAGACCGGATCGGATCCGGTGTGCAGCAACACCAGCCGCTCCCCCGCCGCCATGATGGCGTCCAGCAGCAGCTGCCGGTCCTCGCTGCGCGGATCCCGATCCCCGGGGCACCGGTGCCGGGCCAGCACATCGTCCCCGTCCACGCCGCCCGCGCGCGGGAACACCTCGTCGTCGAGACCCAGCAACACCACCACCCGGTGCGGCACCGACCGCATCGGCACCATGGTGCACACCGTCAGCTCCCCGGTGCGGAAGTTGGCGCGCGAGGGCCGCCCGGCCAGCCGGGCCGTGAGCAGTGCGCCGATATCGCTGAGCCGCAAGGGAATAGATCCCGCCGGTTCCAGCGCCGTCGCCAGTTCGCGACGCGCCTGCACCGCCATCCAGCCCTGACCGGACGGCACCTCGGTCAGCAGGTCCAGGGCGCGCCCCAGCACCGCGGCCCATTCCGACGCGGGCCGTGCGCTGCCCGCGGGCTCGTCCAGGGTGGAGCCGCGCAGGTCGCGCAGGCACACCGCGAGCCGGTCCACGAATTCGGCGAACCGGCCGCCCAGATCGATGTCATTGCTGTCCACGTCGTCCAGCGGCAGCACCAGATCCAGCCAGTCCTCACTGGATTCACCCGCCGCGACCCCGAGCAGGATCCGGTCCACCGCGGCATTGAGCGTGTTCTGCGGGAAGTCGCCCAGCCCGAACGCCTGCCGCTGCCGCTGCCCGATCCCCCAGCGTGCCCCGGTCTCGGCCGCCCACTCCCGCAGCCGCTCGATGTCGTCGTCGTCGAACCCGCAGCGCACCCGAACCGGTTCGGCCGCACACAGATCCAGCGCCTCGGTCACGGTGACGCGGCCGTCGGCCAGCTCCAGCAGCGTGCCCACCACGTCCAGCACTGGATTGACCGCGCGCTGTGCGCGATCGGCCAACCGCACCCGCAGCCCGTGCGCGGGATGCCCGGGCTCGGCCCCGTCGAGGGACCACTGCCCGAACGCCGCCCGCACCAGCGGCGCGTAACTCTCCACGTCGGGGCACAGCACGATGACGTCGCGCGGTTCCAGCGTCGGATCGGCGGCGAACACGCTCAGCAGCGCGTCACGCAACACCTCCACCTGCCGCGACGGCCCGTGGCAGGAGTGCACGGTGACCGTCCCGTCGGCCAGGCCCGGGTCGGGCAGCAGCGACCAGCGGTCCTGACGCACGGCGGCCTGCAGCTCCGACAGCAGCGTGCGCGGTCCGAACTCGTCCGGCCCGGGGTGATAGGTGTCGATGTGGTCATAGCCCGACAGGCGCTCCTGCAGCTCCCGCACATCGCGGCCCAGCGCCGCCAGCAGTGGATGCCGCACGCGCACACCGGAATTCGGGATAACCTCGGCGTCGGCGAACTTGGTCCACAGCGCCGGGCTGGGATGCACCAGCCACAGGTGCACCTGCCGCCCGGTCGACAGCGCCGACAGCACCTCCAGCTGATCGGTGGTCAGCCGCGTCACCCCGAACAGCGAAATCCGTTCCGGCACCGACACGATCGACGGCTCGGCCCGCAGCCGCGCGCACGCCGCCGCCAGCCGCTCGGCGGGACTGGGCACCCCGACCACGCCGCGCACCCGCCGCCACAGCATCGCCTGCCACACCAGATCCGCGGGGAGGTCGTGCCCCGCGCCGTCGGTGTCGCCGCCCGCGGCCCACTCGGTGATCATGGCCGGGCGCTGGGTGCCGTAGCTGTCGAACAGGGCCGCGATCCGCGCCGCCGTCGCGTACCGCCGCCCCACCCGGTGCCCGCCCGCATCGCCGTGGCCGAGGTGGCGGGCGAGCACCGCGCTCCACGGTTCGGACAGCACGTCGTCGAGGACCGGCAGCAGGGTCCAGACCAGTCGCTCCGGCGACCACGGATCCTGCTCCGGATCCACACCGGTCGCCTCGGCGAGGACCGCCGACACCAGCGCGGCCGGATCCGCGAAGTCGATATTGGCCGAGATCCCGTCGGTACCGAGCCCCCCGGCCGCACCGCGACCGGTGCCACCCCCCGCGCCGAGTACCGTGGCCAGCCGCTGGGTGAGCCAGCGCTCGATCCCCTTGGCGGGAACCGCGACGACTTCCGGGGTGAACGGATCGCCGAGCGGTTCGATCAGCAGCCCGGCGAGCGCGTCGGCGAGCGTGTCCGCTCGTTCCGCCCGGTGAATGTGCACGACCTGTGTTTATACAGTCGGCGAACGACATGCAAACACCGGGCTGTGCGGCTCGCCGGGTGACACCGGACACACGCCGGATATTTGCTAGGGCGCGTCACTGCGAATTTCGAGTGTGGTATGCGACAGTGCCTTTCGGGGTGGTTCTCGTTTCTCGCTGAAAGGCTGGTCCGCGTACATGTCTGCGTCGGTGATTCCCCTGGTGCCCAGAACCGGGTTCACGGTGCGACGGGTGGGAGAGCGCTGGGAGCTGGTCAACTCCCGACATTACGGACGCGGCGTGGTGCTGCAGTCCTGGCCGCGCGACCGCCACACCGAGGCGTTCGAGCACTGCTATCGGCTCAACGGCCGCGGAATCGAAGAGCTACGCGCGGCTTTCCGCTGATTCGGACGAAACTCGCAACCCTCACACGAAAATCCGTGTGACAGTGTCGATTCGATAACAGACAACCCGATCACCTGCAAGACGTGCGAATCGGGCATTGTCCCCTCTATTGTGTTCCCTCGTGCGTTCCCCCAAGGCCCGGCGCGTGGCCTCCTCCGCTTGTGTCCTCGCGGCCGCTGCCCTGATTCCGGCCGCGCCCGTCCTCATTCCCGTCGCCGGCGCGGTCCCCGCGCACACGCAGGGCCCGATCGCGGGATTCGACGCGGATATGAGCAGACGCATTGCCGCGGTCGACGACTATCTGGCCACCCGCCCCGGCGTCACCGGTTACGTGATGCGCGACCGCGTCACCGGCGGCATTTACCGGAATGGCAACGCGGACACCAACTTCTGGACCGCGTCCACCATCAAGCTGGCGATCGCGGAGGATCTGCTGAATCGCGCCCGGGTCGGCGCCATCGTGCTCGGTCCCGACGACCGCGCGCTCATGGAGTCGATGCTGGCAACCTCCAACGACAATGCCGCCGACATCCTGTGGAACAAGTTCGCGGGCTTCGACCGCATGGCCTTCAACAACGCCTTCCGGGCCAACGGCATGGTCGGGCTGATCCCGCTGCCGCCGACCACCTCCATCGAGCAGATCAAGCTGTTTCCGGACTGGGGCTTCCAGCAGTGCTCGCCCGCCGACCTGGACCGGCTGATGGACAACATCCTCACCCGCATGCACCCCGACGACCGCGCGTACCTGCTCGACCGCATGCGCCGCGTCGACACCAACCAGCACTGGGGCGTGTGGGGCGCGGGCGCGGCCATGAACCCGGGCCTGAAGAACGGCTGGTCCGACGAGCAGGGCGGCTGGGTGGTCAACTCGGTCGGCTTCGCCGGACCCGGCGAGCGCTACACCCTGGCGATCATGACCGAGCAGGGCAACCAGGGCGGATACCTCGAAGGCTCCGAAACCACCACGCGCGTGGCGCAATTGCTGTTCCAGGGTCGCTGAGCCGCCTCCCCGAAGCTCGAGCGCGGGCGGCCGTCCCGGCCGCCCGCCACGGGGCTCGCGCCAATCCGCACTGAACGACCGCCCATATTGTATTTTCGGGTGAGCTGTCTGGAAGGTCTGTTTTCGGTCGGTCCTGATTGGGCTGCGCTACTCACACTGCATTACCGTTGTGCGTGAGTTGTCGTAGTTTCACCATCTGGCGAGGAGCAGGAACTAGATGAACGCCGAGAATTCCGTCGCACAGCGCCATCGGGTGGTGGTGATCGGGTCCGGTTTCGGTGGACTGTTCGCCTGCAAGCACCTGCGCAAGGCCGACGTCGACATCACACTCATCTCCAAGACGTCCACGCACCTGTTCCAGCCGCTGCTGTACCAGGTCGCGACCGGCATCCTGTCCGTCGGCGAGATCGCCCCGGCCACCCGCATCGTGCTGCGCAAGCAGCAGAACACGCAGGTGATCATGGGCGAGGTCACCGATGTCGACCTCGAGGGCGGCACCGTCACCTCGCGCCTGCTCAACCGGGACTACGTCACCCCGTTCGACAGCCTCATCGTGGCCGCGGGCGCGCAGCAGTCGTACTTCGGCAACGATCACTTCGCCACCTACGCGCCCGGCATGAAGACCATCGACGACGCCCTCGAACTGCGCGCGCGCATCCTGGGCTCCTTCGAGGAGGCCGAGCTGGCCACCGACCAGGAGACCCGCGACCGGTTCATGACCTTCGTCGTGGTCGGCGCCGGCCCCACCGGCGTCGAGCTGGCCGGGCAGATCGCCGAACTCGCCGACCGCACCCTGGACGGCACCTTCCGCAATATCGACACCCGCGACGCGCGCGTCATCCTGGTCGAGGGCGCGGGCGCGGTGCTCGCCCCGATGGGCCCCAAGCTGGGCGCCAAGGCGCACAAGCGGCTCGAGAAGATGGGCGTGGAGATCCAGCTCAACGCCATCGTCACCAATGTCGACGCGCGCGGGGTCACCGTCAAGGACAAGGACGGCTCCGAGCGCCGCATCGAATCCGCCTGCAAGGTGTGGTCGGCGGGCGTGCAGGCCAGCGGCCTGGGCAAGATCCTGGCCGACAAGTCCAAGGGCACCGAGGTGGACCGGGCCGGACGCGTCATCGTCGAACCGGACCTCACCATCAAGGGCTACCCGAACGTGTTCGTGGTCGGCGACCTGATGTCGGTGCCGGGCGTGCCCGGGCAGGCCCAGGGCGCGATCCAGGGCGGCACCTACGCCGCCAAGGCCATCAAGGCCGAGAACGAGGGCAAGCAGAAGGTCGAGGACCGCAAGCCCTTCAAGTACTTCGACAAGGGCTCGATGGCCACGGTGTCGCGGTTCAGCGCGGTGTGCCAGGTGGGCAAGCTGGAGTTCAGCGGGTTCTTCGCGTGGCTGGCCTGGCTGGGTCTGCACCTGTGGTACCTGGTCGGCTTCCGCAGCCGCTTCGTCACGGTGCTGGAGTGGTTCGTGTCGTTCCTGGGCCGCCACCGCGGTCAGATGGCGGCCACCGAGCAGTGGGTGTTCGCGCGGCTCGCGCTCGAGGCGCTCGACGATCCCGCCGAGGCGCTGGAACTGGCCAAGCAGATCGGCGCGGCGGAAAACGCTTCCGGCAACGGCAAATCCGTGGCGAATTCCGAATCGGCGAAATCCACCGAACAGCGCGCGGGCTGACGGCTCGGCCCGGCCGTCCCTTCGAATGAGGGTCTGACCGGGCGGCGTGTCCAGACCAATCCGGCACACCGGCCGGATCCGAATGTTCGACGTCTGTCGATATTCGGAAGAAAGGTCATTCATGGGCAAACGCCAACCGGTCGATACTGTTTCGCCGCGGCGACGGCGCCTGGGCACACTGGCGGTCGCGGGCGCGCTGCCGCTGGTCGCCGCCCTCGCCGCCGCCGGAACCAGTGCGGCGGAACCGGTTTCGTCCGACGATACCCAACCGGCGGTGGTCGACAACCAGCCCGGCACCATGCTGCCGGGCGGCGCCGACACCCAGCCGGGCGTGGTCGTCGACACCCCGTTCGGCAAGCTGGCCGTGCCGGTGCCGCAGGCCATGGCCGACGGCGCGCACGCCTACCTGGCCGCCACCGCGGCCGAGGTCGGCCCGGACGAGCTGATCGAGCCCGCCGCCGAGGTCGTCCTCCCCGTGCGGGTCGGCCGCAACGCCTCCACCGGCTTGCGTGACATCCCCAACGCGCCGCTGACCCCCGTCGACAACGGCAAGCTGCGCTTGGGCGACCCGCTGGACGTCCCCGAGGTGGCGCCGATCGCAGCACCCGAGGGCAAGCTGCGCCTGGGCGACACCCAGCTCGACATCCCGGTCTGGCTCGACGCGGACCAGGCCGCCCAGGTGAACGCGCTCGCCGCGGGCGCCGAGGCCGAATTGGCCCGCACCTACGACTCGGCCGGCTTCGAGCCGAGCCGGTCGGACCGCATGGCCGCCGCGACGGTCGGCTCGGCCGCCGTGGGCGCGGCGGTCGGCGTGGGCGTGGCCGCCCCGCTCGAGGTCGCCGGTGCGGTCATGGGCGGTGTCATCGGCGCGATGGCGGGCACGCCGTTCGCGCCGGCGGGCTGGGTCTTCGGCCCGGCCGCGGGCGCGACCGCCGCCGTGAGCCTGATCGCGGTGCCGGCGGCGACCGTCGGGGCCGTCATCGGCGGCGCCGTCGGCGCGGTCAACGGGTACCTGGCTCCGGCCACCCCGGACGCCGTGGACCGTGCGACCGGTATCGACGACACCACGATGGCGGACGCGCCGAGCGTCGATGAGGCGTCCGTTCAGGAGTGATCGCCGAGCTAACGAGGCCGGAATCCATCACCAGGATTCCGGCCTCTTCGCTATTCAAAACCCGCTTGAATGGCTACTTTTCGGTTAACTCACGGATTCTCGGTCGTCCATTTCGCTCACCAATCCAGGTGGTCGGTGGGTTCGAATGTCGGTCGTCCCGATGTTCCCCCTGCCCAGAAAGGTCATGTATGGCCGCAGGTAAGCACCGCGCACTGAACCCGCACCGGAACAAGGTCGGCAACGTGGTGGCGGCGGGTGCCGTCCCGCTAGTCCTGGCGATCGTCGGATCCGGTGCCGCCAACGCCGCCCCGTCCGAGGTCGCTCCGGGAGTGGCACAACGCGACGACGCGCCCAAGGCCCAGTGGCCGGCGGCGGCGTCCCCGAATGTGAATCCCTATGAGGGCATGCACATTCCGAGTGACACCAAGAGCTCGCTCCAGTGGTCGCGTCAGGCCCCGGACAAGAGCTACCTCGCCCCCGTGGGCGTGCTCCACCCGCCGGTTCCGGTTCAGGCCGTGCCGCCGATCGCGCCCCCGCCGGGCATGTTCCGGTTCGGCGACGTGACGGTTCCGGCGCCCGACTGGATCGACAGGGAACAGGCGATCCAGATCAATGACAATGCCGCGCAGGTCGAGGCGAATCTCGCCACCTTCCTCGACTCGATCGGCATGGAGCGCAGCCGCTCCGACCGGATCGCCGGGCAGACCATCGGCACCGCCGCGATGGGCGCCGTCGCCGGAGCCGTCGCCGCGGTTCCGATCGAGCTCAGCTCCGCCGCGGTCGGCGGTGTGACGGGCCTGGTCGTCGGCGCCACTTTGTTCCCGGTCGGCCTGGTGGCCGGTCCCGTCCTCGGCGCGGCCGCGGGCGCGGCCATGGTCGCCATCCCGGCCGCTGTCGCCGGTGCCGCGATCGGCGCCGCCGTCGGCGCGTTCAACGGATTCAACGCACCGCCCCGCGTCGTCGGCGACTGATCCCTCCCCGACGAGGCCGCTCGACCAGGTAGATGTGCGCACGCGGTGGGAACCGGCGGTGAGGTGGGTTCCCGCCGCGAACGCGACCCGCCGTGTGCCGAAGGCTGTGCGCACGGATCGAAGTTCTTGCGCGACAGCCGTTTCCGATGCGCAGGTCAGGCCGTCAGCAGTCGACCGGTCCGCGTGAACAGCGTGCCGCCCGCGGCCAGCGGCAGCAGCGCCTGATCCAGGCCGGCCGTATCGGCAGGGCGATCGTCGGGATAGGTGAGCACGCTCTCCAGTGCCCGCGGCCCCGACAGCGCGTCGTCGGTGATCGCCTCGGAACCCAGTTCCAGACGGTGCCGCAGCAGCGGAATCGCACCGACGTCGGCGATCAATTCCCCGGTCCAGTGACCGTGATCCTCCCCCGTGCGGCCGATCTGCACCCGTTCCCGAAGTCGCAGCCGCGCACCGTCTTCCAGGCGCACCGTGGTGAACGTGTCGTGTTCCGCGCCGCCCGCGACCACGGTCGGTTCCGGATCGAAGTCCAGTTCCCCGCCCGCGGCCACCTCGAAACGCCAGTGCGCCACCGACTTCCGGGTCTCGCGACCCGGCAGCGCGATGGTCGCGGCCACCGACCGCACCCGCAGCCGCGCGCCCGCGCCCACCACGATCGTGATGTCCAGGACGTCACCGCCCAGCGGTGTGGCGGCGGTGCCGATCAGGTGCACCGTGTCCGGGCCCGTGTGCCGCGCCGCCAGGCCGCCGACCGCGTGGATGCGCGGCAGCGTCCCGGCGGACGCGGTGATGCGGAGCTCAGTGCGAATGGGCAACGCCCGCATCCTGTTCGGCGGCCAGCCGCAGCTGCTCGCGCACCCAGGCCAGCACCGGCGTCGCGGCCGGGTCCTGGGTGAGGGAGGTGAACACGAACGGCCGGCCCTCGCGCACGGTCGTCGAATCGCGTTCCATGACCGACAGATCCGCGCCGACCATCGGGGCCAGATCGGTCTTGTTGATGACCAGCAGATCCGACCAGGTGACCCCCGGGCCGCCCTTGCGCGGCACCTTGTCGCCGCCGGCCACGTCCACCACGAAGATCTGCGCGTCGATCAGACCCGAGGAGAAGGTGGCGGTCAGGTTGTCGCCACCGGATTCCACCAGGATCAGATCCAGCGGCGGGTTGGCCTCGATCAGGTCGTCGATGGCATCCAGGTTGGCGGTGATGTCGTCGCGGATGGCGGTGTGCGGGCAGCCGCCGGTCTGCACGGCGGTGATGCGCTCGTCGGGCAGCACCGCGTTGCGCCGCAGGAAGTCGGCGTCCTCGGTGGTGTAGATGTCGTTGGTCAGCACGGCCAGCGACAGCTCGTCGCGCAGCTGCCGGCACAGGGCCGCGGTCAGTGCGGTCTTGCCCGATCCGACCGGACCGCCGATCCCGATCCGCACCGGTTCCCCGGGCGTCCGCTCCCGCTTGGGGCGGTCGTGACTGTGATCGTGCGGTTCCCCGTCGATGAGGTGAGGTGGCATGTGCGCTCCTTTCACCCCCATCCTGACCCAGTCACGTAAACCGGGTGTTACCTGGCCCGTGACCGGCTACGACGCGAACAGCGGCATGTCCCGGCGGGGGTGCCGTTCGGCGAGCACGTCCTGCAGCGGATCGGAGAGCGCGGCCAGTGATGCGGTGGCGGCGCGGGCGGTGGCGTCGCACACCGGGGCGAGGCGGATGGTGCAGGCGGCCACGGCGGCCGGATCGAGGGCGAGCAGGCGCTGCGCGGCGGTGGCCGCCCCGGTCATGGTGGTGTAGACGGTCACGGCGGCGATATCGGCGGGGGTGGCCTCGCACACCGTGCCCACCACGCCGAACACGGTGGACAGATGGGGGCGGGCGCCGAGCGCGCGCCACTCGGCGTGCGGCCAGACCTGTTTGGCCAGCCGCAGCAGGCCTCGACCCTGGGCGCGGGAGGCGGTGCGGGCGGCCGGGGACGGGGTCCGCGCGTCGGCCTCGAGTTCGGCGCGCTGCGGGTCGAGGGTGCCGGCGCAGACGGCCGCGGCCAGTGAGGCCGCCACCAGTCCCGAGGTGCGGATGCGCCGGCGCAGGAACAGTTCCACGCTGGGCACGTCGCGCAGCAGCCCGGAGGTGATGGCCTCCTCGACGCCGCCGGAGTGCACGTGCCCGCCGATCGGCAGCCGGGAGTCGGCGAGGGTCAGCAGGGTGGCCAGGCTCATCGCCGCACGTCCGGGTGTCGCATGGGTCGATCCTAAGCGACACCCGGCGCGGCGGTGTCGACTAGGTGAGCAGGCAGGGCATGGCCGCCGAGATGCTCTGCAGCGCACAGGTGATGGAGTTGGACAGCCCGGCCGAGCCGGTCATGGGCACCAGTCCGGCGACCGGTGCGGCGCCGGTGTCGGTGACGGGCGCCAGCTCCACCGGGGCGGCCATGGCCGGGGCGGCGCCGATGCCGGAGGCGATGGCGGCGACGGCAAAGGCTTTCAGTGCAACGCTTTTCATGAATATCCCTTTCTCACACAGCATCCTCACAGGATGTGATCGCAGCGAGACTAACCCACGCTCCACAGGTGTGAACGGTGTTTGTTTCAAAATGCGCGATTTGACCTTAACAATAGTTGAGGTTGCAGACTGGGCGGGCAGAACGTCAACGAGGTAGAGGAGTCGCCGTGCACGCCATCCGTCTTCACGAGTTCGGGCCCGCCGAGAACCTGCGGTACGAGACCGTCGCGGACCCCGAACCCGGGGCCGGGCAGGTCCGGATCGCCGTCCGCGCGGCGGGAGTGCACCTGCTGGACACCTCGATTCGGCAGGGCGTGGCGGGCGGCCCGCTGCCCTTGCCCGAGCTGCCCACGATTCCGGGCCGAGAGATCGCCGGGACCGTGGACCGGGTCGGGCCCGGCGTCGACGAAAGCTGGCTCGGGCGAGCGGTTGTCGCGCACATCGGGCAGGCGCCGGGCGGGTACGCCGAGCTCGTGGTCACCGAAGCCGAACGGCTGCACGCGATTCCGGACGGCCTCGACGCGGGTTCGGCGGTGGCGATGATCGGCACCGGCCGGACCACCCTGGGCATTCTGAATTTCGCGGAGGTGGGCCCGGAGACGGTGGCCCTGGTTCCGGCCGCGGCGGGCGGCATCGGCACCCTGCTGGTGCAGTATCTGGTCGCGGCGCGCGCGACCGTCATCGGGCTCGCCGGCGGTCCCGCGAAGACCGATCAGGTGTACGAGAACGGCGCGGATCTCGCCCTGGACTATCTCGATCCGTCCTGGCCCGAGGCCGTGCGCGCCAAGTACGGGGAGCGGCCCGCGACCCTGCTGTTCGACGGGATCGGCGGAGACGTCGCGCGCACCGCGGTCGACCTGCTCGCCGACGGCGGCGTCCGCCTGGTGTTCGGCTGGTCCGGCGGGCAGGCCGACCTCGACGAGCAGGCCCTGGCCGCGCGCGGCATCACCTCGCAGGTGGTGCTCGGTCCGCCGCTGCTGCAGCGCGGGGGCGGCTTGCGCGCCTTGGAGACTCGCGCCCTGGCCGAGGCCGCGGCGGGCCGGTTGCGCCCGGCGGTGCAGTCCTTCCCGCTCGCCGAGGCGGCGGCCGCGCACCACGCCCTGGAGACCCGGGCGACCACCGGCAAAGTGGTGCTACTCCCCTGACCTGCGCCCGAGGCTGCGTTCCATGAACCGTTGCGCGGCCCCGCGTCGCAGGTCCGTCCAGGCCTGCACCGGGCCGGTCCACCAGGGCGAGATCTCGAGGGGCCGGGCGACCACGGCGTGACAGACCAGGTTGGCCGCCTCGTCGGCGGTCAGCCCGGGCACGCCGGAGAAGTCGGTGGGCGCGCTCATGCGGGTGTGCACCAGCGGCATGTACACCGAGGTGGTGGTGACGCCGTCGGCGGCGATCTCGGTGGCCACCGTCCGCAGCCAGATGTCGAACGCGCCCTTCGACGCGCCGTACGCCGACCAGCGCGGCGCGGGCGGCATGCGCAGCCCCCAGGTGGAGATGTTCACGATGTGCCCGCGGCCGCGTTCGCGCATGCCGGGCAGCAGGGTCAGCAGCAGCCGCACCGGGCCCAGATAGTTGACGTCCATGGTGCGGGTGAAATCGTGGAAGCGGTCATAGGATTCGTCGATCGGGCGGCGGATCGAGCGGCCCGCGTTGTTGATCACCACATCCACGCGGCCGTGTTCGGCCAGCACCCGGCGGCCCAGCTCGGCGACGGCGTCGAATTCGGTGATGTCGGACGGGTAGACGTGCGCGACTCCGCCCGCGGCGGTGATCTCGGCGGCCACCTCCTCGAGGTCCTCGCGCGATCGCGCGACCAGCAGGACCGTCGCGCCCGCGGCGGCCAGCTTCCGGGCCGCGGCCTTGCCGATGCCGTGCGAAGCGCCGGTCACCAGGATCACAGTGCCCGACACCGCCTCGCGCAGGGCTTTCTCGCGGGGCCGCGAGGTCGGATAGAAGATCCTCGTCGCCACGCGTTCGGCCAGCGGTCGGCCGTTCGGCTGGTTCGGGGCGTCGTGCTCAGCCACGTTTCCGAGCCTAACCGCCGGACCGGTATGTGATCGCGATTGAGTGGAAATACCCTGGCCGCGACACGGATTCCTGCACCAGGATGGGAACGACATTCCGGGGGAAGGAACCGATGATGACAACCCGAGCACCCGACCGGCCCACGCCGGAACAGGTGACGTTCTGGGACCGGTGCGCCCGCGCGGTGGTGCTGGTGGTGTTCGTGCCGCCGCGACTGCTGTGGGAGGGGATCAAGCGCGTCCCGCGGCTGATCGCGGCCGCGTTCCGGCTGTTCGCCGACCATCTCGCGAAGCCGCTCGCGATCCTGTTCCGGGACTGGGTGTTCCGGCCGCTGCGCGATTTCGTGCGCAATTACCTGTGGCATCTGCTGATCCAGCAGTTGTTGTTCGGCATGGTGCTCACGCCGATCGGCGCGTTCCTGCTGGCGTACGTCCTGCGCCCGATCCAGCGCGCCATCGAGGAATGGTTGTGGCGGCGGGTGCTGAAGCCCGGCATCGCGTGGGTGTTGCGCGCAATCGTGAAACCCTTTGTTGAAGCGATCGTCTGGACCGTGACGAAGTTGTGGGAATGGCTGGTCGTGGTCCCGCTGACGACGTTGTGGCGGTTCGTGCTGCGCCCCGGCGGCCATTGGCTGTTGACCGTCGTCGTCGAGCCGCTGGTCGAATGGCTGATCGTGTGGCCCGCGCGGCAGCTGTGGCGTTGGCTGCTGCGGCCGATCGCGTACGCGATCGTCGCGGTGATCGTGTTCGGCTGGCGGGCGGCCACCGCCGTCGTCGCGGTGACGGTGGTGGCCCCCTGCCGCTGGCTGCATCGCACGGTCGTGCGCCCGCTGTTCGCGGCCATCGGCCGGGCGTGGCGGGCGCTCGCCGATCCGGTGCGTCGGCTGTATCAGCGGGCGATCATGCCCTGGCGCACCCGGATCGCCGAGACGTGGTCCGCACTGTTCGGCTAGTGCGCGGAACCGGCTTTCACCGCAGCGTCTTTCGCGGGAGTCCCGGTCTTGGCGAAGAACGCGACCGCGGCCATGGCGGCCAGCAGCACCGCGCCGGTGGTGGTCGCGACGTGCATGCCGGTCACGAACGACTCGCGCGCCGAATCGATCAGGGCGGTGTCGCCCCCGGCCTCGGCGACGGTCTCCCCCAGCGTGGATCCGAAATCCCCGCCGGACCGGAACACCAGCGCGGCCAGCGAACCCAGCAGCGCCAGGCCCAGACCGTTGCCCAGTTCGAAGCTGGTCTCGGAGATGCCGACCGCCGATCCGGCGCGTTCGGGCGGCACCGAGGACACCGCCACCTCCGACACCAGGGTGAAGGCGATGCCGAAGCCCGCGCCCGCAACCACGGATCCGGCCACATACCAGCCGATTCCGCCGTCCACGCCGACCCCGAGCAGCATGAGATTGCCGAGCGCGGCCATGCCGAGCGCGAGCACGAAGGTGGTCTTGGTGCCGAACGCGCGCCCGATCCGCGCGCCGCCCATGGAGAACACGAACACCACGACCGCGCCGGGAATCCCGAGCAGCGCCGCGGCCAACGGGTCGCGGCCGGTCACCGATTGCAGATACATGCTGGTCAGGTAGCTCATCCCGGCCAGGGCGAGCATGCAGACCGTGCTGGAACCGATGGCCACGGAGAACAGTCCGCGACGGAACAGGCTCAGATCGAGGAGCGGTTCGTCGAGGTGGCGCTGGCGGCGGACGAACGCGGTCAGCAGCAGCGCGCCGACGATGCCGATGCCCACCGCGGGCAGGTCGAAGCCCTCGGCGGCCAGGCGCTTGATGGCGTACACGATCGGCAGGATGCCGCCGATCGACAGCAGCACGCTCACCCAGTCGAGGGGTCCGCGCGCGGCGGCGCGGTGTTCGGGGAGCAGCAGCGGCCCGAAGACCAGCAGTACCACCAGGACCGGAGCATTGATGAGGAACACCGAGCCCCACCAGAAGTGGTGCAGCAGGACGCCGCCGATGATCGGCCCGACCGCCGAGCCGCCCGCGAAGAACGCCGTCCACACACCGATGGCGGTGGCGCGGGAGCGGTCCTCGGGGAACAGGGTGGAGATCAGCGCCAGCGAGGAGGGCAGCAGTGTCGCGCCGCCGAGTCCCATCAGTGCCCGCGCCGCGATGAGCACGCCCGCGCTGGGGGCGAAAGCGGCCAGCGCCGAAGCGATTCCGAAGACGGTGGCCCCGGCCAGCAGGATATTGCGTCGCCCGATGCGGTCACCGAGATTGCCCATGGTGATGAGCAGGCCGGCGATCATGAAGCCGTAGATGTCGAGGATCCAGAGCTGTTGGGTGGCGGACGGATCCAGGCTCTGGGTCAGGGTGGGCATGGCCAGGTAGAGCACCGACATGTCCATCGAGACCAGCAATACCGGGAGCAGCAGAACGGCCAGACCCGCCCAGGCACGGCGGGGCGTCTTCGCGCCGGGGCGCGCGAGGGTACTCGTCATGACCTATCCTTCGGGCTGCTCGGGGCCCACCGGGCCCTGTCCATGGAATGCGCCCGGGCGTACAACGTACGCTCGAGCGCGGGTACAGTGTACGCACACCCCGCGCCGGAAGGGAACAATTCGTCCGATGACCGAGGCCAAGCTCACCCGGGCCGCCATCGTCGACACCGCCATCGCCCTCGCCGACGAGTCCGGACTCGACGCGCTGTCCATGCGCCGCATCGCCGAACGGATGAACGCCGGGGCCATGTCGCTCTACCGGCACGTCCCCAACAAGGACACCCTGCTCGCCGCCATGACCGACGAGGTCGCCCGCCGCAACCCCTACCCCCCGGCCGAGGGGCAGGACTGGACCTGGCGTGACCGGGTGCGCATCGCCGCCGAAGTGGATTGGCGGCTCTATCAGCAGCACCCCTGGGTGCTGTTCACCTTCGCGGTGCCGCGCTACAACTTCGGTGAGCACAGCCTCACGGTGCTGAGCTGGCTGGTGGAGGGCTTCGCCGAACTCGGTGTCGACGCCCGCGAGGCGACCCGCATGTCGCTGTCGGTGTGGAGCTATATCGCCGGGGTCGCCCTGCAGGAGGTCAGCGCCCGGCTGCTGCAGGGCCGTGACAGCAGCGCCGACGAGCGCTCCGGGCTCACCGCTCTGCTCGACGGTGACCCGCGCTGGCCCACCCCGCCCTCGCTGACGGGTCTGGTCGGCTCGGGCGACACCGCCCTGCTGAATCCCGAGCACCTGCTCGATACCGGCCTCACCGCGCTCTGCGACGGTTTCGAGGCCCGCGCCGCGCTCTGACCTGACCGTTGTCCGCTCGAAAACCGTTCGGTATCGGGCTCGTTCAACCCCCGCCGCAAGTACATTCCGGTCGGTACTCTTTGAGAGGTGCGAAAGGTGGGTGATCCGCACGGGTTCCGGACGCCGAATCCCGGAACCGCGTGGTCACCGACGCGTCGATGAACTCCCAGCGGTCACGCCGGAGCTGGGTCTCACTACCAACGATTCTCCTTTTCCGAGGTGAATGATGGCTAGGAAGTTCGAAGGACATATCGCCCTCGACATTCGTGATTCGGTCGCCGACTGGGGACCGTACGCGGAACCGACCGCCCCGCCGGGCGCGCCCAATGTGCTGTATCTGGTGTGGGACGACATCGGCATCGCCACCTGGGACTGCTACGGCGGCCTGGTCGAGATGCCGAATATGAAGCGGATCGCCGACAGTGGCGTGCAGTTCACGCAATTCCACACCACCGCACTGTGTTCACCCACCCGCGCCTCCCTGCTGACCGGGCGAAACGCGTCATCGGTCGGCATGGCGACCATCGAGGAATTCAGTGACGGATTCCCGAGCCTGTCGGGGCGCATCCCCGCCGACACCGCCTTGTGCTCGGAGGTGCTCGGCGAACGCGGGTGGAACACCTACGCCGTCGGCAAATGGCATATGACGCCGTTGGAGGAGGAGAATCTCGCGGCGTCGAAGCGGCACTGGCCGCTGGGGCGCGGATTCGAACGGTTCTACGGTTTCCTGGGCGGCGAGGCCGACCAGTGGTATCCGAATCTCGTCTACGACAATCACCCGATCGCGCAGCCGTATTCGCCGGAGGACGGCTATCACCTGTCGAAGGACCTGGCCGACAAGTCGATCGAGTTCATTCGCGACGCCAAGGTGATCGCCTCCGACAAACCGTGGTTCATGTACCTGTGCCCGGGTTGCGGGCACGCCCCGCACCATGTCGCTCAGGAATGGGCGGATCGATACCGCGGCAAGTTCGACATGGGCTACGAGAAGTACCGCGAGATCGTGCTCGACAACCAGAAGCGCATGGGCCTGATCCCGGAGAACACCGAGCTGTCGCCCATGAACCCGTACAGCGATGTCACCAGCGCCGACGGCAAGCCGTGGCCGGCGCAGGACACGGTGCGCGCCTGGGATTCGCTGTCGGAGAACGAGAAACGGCTCTTCGCCCGCCAGGCGGAGGTGTTCGCCGGATTCCTGTCCTACACCGACGCCCAGATCGGCCGGGTGCTGGACTACCTCGAGGAGACCGGTCAGCTGGACAACACCATCATCGTCGCCTTCTCCGACAATGGGGCCAGCGGCGAGGGCGGCCCGAACGGCTCGGTCAACGAGATGAAGTTCTTCAACGGCTACATCGACACGATCGAGGACAGCCTGGCCAAGCTCGACGAGCTGGGTCTGCCGACCACCTACAACCACTACAGCATCGGGTGGGCGATGGCCTTCAACACCCCGTACAAGCTGTACAAGCGGTACGCCTCGCACGAGGGCGGCATCGCCGATCCCTGTCTGATGGCCTGGCCGGCGGGCATTCCGGCGCGCGGCGAGATCCGCCACCAGTACCTCAATGTCTGCGACGTCACCCCCACCGTCTACGAACTGCTGGGCATCACGCCGCCGGACACGGTGAAGAACGTGCCGCAACGCCCCCTCGAGGGGGTCAGCTTCCGGGCCCTGTTCGAGGACGCCGACGCCGATGTCGGCAAGCACACCCAGTTCTATTCGATGCTGGGCACGCGCGGCATCTGGCATCGCGGCTGGTTCGCCGACACCGTGCACGCGGCCTGCCCGTCCGGCTGGGGACACTTCGATCAGGACCGCTGGGAGCTGTTCCACATCGATCAGGACCGCAGCCAGATGCACGACCTGGCCGCGGAACATCCCGAGAAACTGGAGGAACTCGAGGCGTTGTGGTTCTCCGAGGCGGAGAAGTACAACGGGATGCCGCTCAATGATCTCGACATCGTCTCCGCGCTGGTGCGCTTCCGGCCGACGTACGCCAGGGGCCTGGACCGTGCCGTCTATTACCCGGACAGTGCGGAGGTCGGACCGGGCGCGGCGCTCGAGATCCTGGGCCGCTCGTTCGCGCTGCTGGCCGAGACGACGATCGTCAGCCCGGACGCGGAGGGCGTGCTGTTCGCCCATGGCGGGCGGCTCGGCGGGCACGCCCTGTTCGTCCAGGACGGCCACCTCTGCTACGTCTACAACTTCCTCGGCGAGGAGGAGCAGGCCATCGTCTCCGATTGCCGGATACCGCTCGGCGATCACATCCTCGGGGTGCGCTACGAACGGCACGGCACCCGGCCCGACCATTACACGCCCACCGGTGAGGCCGTCCTCTATATCGATGAGAACCCGGTGGGTTCACTCGATGACATGCGGATCCAGCCGACCGTGTTCTCCGGTGTCGGGGAGGGTGTGCGGGTCGGCCGGGACACCGGGCAGTCAGTGTCGGCCCGGTACCACTCGCCGTTCCCGTTCACCGGCGGAACCATGCACCAGGTCATCGAGGACGTGACCGGAAAGCCGTACCAGGATCTGGAAATGGCTGCGGCCGCCGCGTTCTCACGCGACTGAGCCGCGCGCTCGGGGCGGCGGTGTTCCCGTCGGAACTTTCCGCTGGTCGCCGCCCCGAGCGCAGCCGTCGTGGCACGCTGTGCACGATTGCCGATCATGCACAGTCACGCGGTGTGCGAATACGCAGGGGAGGCAAGGTATTAGCGCTCGATGTCGCCGTCGAGGTACACCCAGTTCCCCTCGTCCCGGCGAAATCGGCTGTTCTCGTGCAGTTCTCCCGCCGATCCGTGGACGCGGTAGTGCGCCCGGAATTCCACGGTCCCCTCGGTGTGGAACGGTCCCCCGCCGGTCGCGCCGAGGATCTCGAGCCGATCCCAGCGCATGCCCGGATCGAAATCGACCTCGGCGGGCCGGGTTTCGGGGTCCCAGCTGCGCAGCAGATACGCCTCGTCCTGGACCGCGAAGGCGCTGAACCGCGACCGCATCAATTGTTCGGCGGTGGTGGCGGCCCGCTCGCCACGGTGCAGCCGCCCGCAGCAATCGGCGTAGGCGGCGGGCAGCCCGCACGGGCAGGCCTCGGGCGCGGGACGGTTCTCGCGGCGCTTCGACATGGGCTCAAGCGTAGAAGCTGCGTCCCTCGGCCCCGCCGGACACCGACCACACCTCCACGATCTGCCCGTTCTCGGCGCGCAGGATGTCGGTGCCGCTGAGTTCGCGCACGATCGTCCCGTCCGGTGCGGTGATCCGGGCGCCGTAGGGGCGGGCGATGATTCCGGTTCGGGTGTCGTCCATCTCGACGACCGGGATGCCCTGGGTGGAGAACTCCAGGCCCGGCCGCTCGGCCCGGAAGGTGTCGATGGCGGCGGCGAAGGCCGCGCGGTCCTGCACGCTGTCGTAGGCGTCCGCGCCCGGCTGGGCGTAGCGCAGGGTGAATGCGGGGGCCATGATCTCGTCGGCCAACGCGAGGTCGCCGTTCCACATCTGGGTCCAGCGGTCGAACAGTTCGATGGCGTAGTCGCGCATTTCCACTCCAATAGTCTCATTGATATCGTATGACTGACACCAAGGTATAGTCTCAGCGATACGGTGTCAAACGAAAGGGATTCGGAATGGCCGAGCTAGGCCCGCAGGACCACATCGTGCTGGGGCTCATCGCCCGCCACGGACCGCTGACCCCCTACGACATCAAGGCGCGTCTGGAGGAGAGCGTCGACAAGTTCTGGCCCATCCCCCACGCGCAGCTCTACCGCGTCCCCCCGCGCCTGGCCGATCAGGGCCTGCTCCGCGAGGAGGCCGAGGAGTCCGGCCGCCGCCGGCGCATCTTCCACCTCACCGACGCCGGGCGCGCCGAATTGACCCGCTGGCTGGGCGATCCCACCGCACCCCAGCCCGAGACCCGCGACCCCGCCCAGCTGAAACTGTTCTTCGCCGATCTGGGCGAGCCCGGCGACGTGGTGGCCCTGGCCCGCAATCAGGTTGCCGAGCACCGGCATTGGCTGGACACCTACCGGACGCTCTACGACGAGATCGACGCCGCCGACAACGTCCGCGCCACCTCGCGGGCTCGCATCCTGCGCCTGGGCATCATGCACGAGCAGGCGTACGTGGACTATTGGGAGGAATTGGCCGCGAACCCCGATCCGCGGCCGTGACCGGTCAGTCGTCGTCGCCGACCACGACCGCGTACGCGAACCCGTCCCACCCCTTGCCGCCGACGGTCTGCACCACGGTCCCGTCCAATCGCGGCTCGGCCGCGATGAATTCGATGACCTCCCGGCTGGCCCGCACCGCCGCGTCCCCCGAATCCGCGTCCGCGATCCCGCCGTTGCGCACCACATTGTCGACGACGATCACCGACCCGGGCCGGGTCAGCCGCAACGCCCACCGCACATAGTTGGTGTTGTTGACCTTGTCGGCGTCGATGAACACCAGATCGAACGGCTCGGGCCGCTCGGCCTCGAGCTCGGGCAGCGAGTCCAGTGCCGCGCCGACCCGAATCTCCACCCGATCCCCCACCCCCGCCCGATCCAGATTCTCCCGCGCGACTTCCGCGTGCAGCGGCTCGAATTCGAGCGTCACCACCCGCCCGGACTTCCCCACGGCCCGCGCCAGCCACGTCGTGCTGTACCCGCCGAGCGTCCCGATCTCCAGCACCCGCCGCGCCCGCACCGACTTCCCGAGCAGATACAGGAACTTCCCCTGCGGCGGCGACACGTCGATGGCAGGCAACCCCGCCGCCGCGTTCGCCCGCAACGTCCCCGAATCCTCGTCCCCCACCAGGGTTTCGACGAGGTAGCGATCCACTCCGGCCCAATCGGCAGTCGTCATACCTCGAAGTCTGCCAGGGGTTGCGGCACCCGCCCAGCATTGCGCTCACGCTGACAGTTTCGCGCTCAGGACTTGACCGCGTCCGCGAGCCTCGGGAGTTGCCGTAGCGGATTGTGGTGTTCGATCTCCATGCGCTGGTCGGCGTCGAAGATCGCGGACAGTCCCGGCGCCGGATCGTGGGATCCGGTCTGGGGCAGGGTGAGCGCGCTGAAGGGCCAGTCGGATCCGAAGACGATGTGGTCGCGGCCGGTGACCGCGAGCACGCTCGCCATGGCCGCGGCCGAGCCGCTCAGCGCGGTGTCGTAGTAGAAGCGCGAGATCTGGTTCTGCGTGTCGAGGATGGAGGGTTTCGGCAGGTCCTCGGGCCACAGCCGGCCCAGCACCGACTGGGAGGCGACGCTGATGCGATGGGACAGGAACGGCACGGTGCCACCGGCGTGCGCGAGCTGGAAGCGGATACCGGGATAGCGCTGGGTCATGCCGGTGACCATCATCATGGTGGCCGCGCGGGTGGTGTCGAAGGTGAACTCCTCGAGGAAGTCCGGCAGCGGCAGTGCGGGTTTGGCGTTGTCGGGGATCGCCGCCGGGTGCACGAAGACGTAGGCGTTGCGCTGGTTCAGGGCGGCCATCAGGGGTTCGAAGCGTGGATCGCCGAGGTAGACGCCGTTGTAGGCGGACAGCAGGATCACCCCGTCGAGACGCAGTTCGTCGAGGGCGTGGACGGCCTCCGCGATCGAGGCGGCGATGTCGGGCATCGGCAGGACCGCGAACGCGCCGAACCGGGTGGGGTGGGCGGTGAACAGCCCGGCGGCGTAGGTGTTGCAGTACCGGGCCATGTCGATGGCTTCCCGGCCGCTCAGGAACGACACGCCCGGGTCGGACACCGAAAGCGCCTGTGCCTGAATGCCGTAGTAGTCCATGAATCCGATGGCCTGCTCGGGCGACCAGTCCGGGGTCGGGTAGCCGCCGATGGTGAGATGCCCGTGCTCGAGCAGCGCGGCCCGGTAGTCCGGCGGCAGGAAGTGCGCGTGCAGGTCGATGCGGTAGGTCCCGGCCGGTGCGGGCTGCTGGGCGCGCGCCGGGCTGCCGAGACCCGCGGGCAGGGCCGCGGCGGTGAGTCCGGCCAGACCGCCGCCGAGTGCGGCTCGCCGGGTGAGGTCGGGTCCGATTGCGGGTCGAGTGTTCGTCACGGGGTTCGCCTTTCGATCATGATCGAAATCGCTTCTGATATTTTCGTCAGATACGATTCGGGTAACAGTGCCGAGGGGAACGAGGGAGCGCATGGCCGCAGCACCGGAGGCGCGGACCCGCACCGATCGGCGGCGTGAACGCACCCGCGCCGCCCTGCTGGGCGCGGCGCAGAAGTTCCTGTCGGAGGGGCGTTCCGCGGTGAGCATCCAGGAGATCACCGAGGCCGCCGATGTGGGGTTCGGCTCCTTCTACAACCACTTCAGTTCCAAGGACGAGCTTTTCGACGAGGCCGTCCGCGCGGTGCTGAACATCTACAGCGGGCTGCGCGACGACATCGTGGCGCTCTACACCGACCCCGCCGAAGTGTTCGCGGTCAGCTTCCGCATGACCGGGCGGCTGCAACGGCAACTGCCCGAAGGGGTCCGGGTGCTCCTGAACTCCGGCACCTCCATCCTGCTGCGCGACGAGGGTCTGGCCCCGCGGGCCCGGCACGACATCGTGGCCGCCCAGGAGGCGGGCCGCTTCGAGCCGATGGATCCCGATATGGCGGTCATGGCCGCGGGCGGCGCGCTGCTGGGTCTGCTCCAGATGCTCGACGCCCGACCCGACGCCGACGCGGGCGCACTCACCGACGAGATGACCTTCCACGTGCTGCGCATGTTCGGCATGACCAAACGCGCGGCGGAGAAGCTCACCACCGCCGAACTGCCCCCGCAGCCGCAACTCTGAGTTCATCGCCGCGCGCTCAGGTCGAGGGCGATATCGGCGAGCATGTCCTCCTGCCCGCCCACGAGACGGCGACGTCCGGCCTCCACCAGAAGTGTCCGCACGTCGACGCCGTAGGTGCCCGAAGCCTGCTCGGCGTGCCGCAGGAAGCTCGAGTACACGCCCGCGAAGCCGAGGGTGAGGGTCTCGCGATCGACCTGGACCGGACGTTCGAGCAGCGGGCGGATCAGGTCGTCGGCGGCATCGGTGAGCGCGTCCAGGTCGGCGCGGTGCTCCCACCCGGACAGGTCGGCCACCGCGACGAACGCTTCCAGCGGCGTATTGCCCGCGCCCGCACCGAGACCCGCGAGGGAGGCGTCGACCCGGATGGCGCCCTGTTCCACCGCGACGACGCTGTTGGCCACCGCGAGCGACAGGTTCTGGTGGGCGTGGATACCGATCTCGGTGGTGTCGTCGAGGACATCGCGGTACGCGCGGACCCGGTCGCGCACACCGTCCATGGTGAGACGGCCCCCGGAGTCGGTGACGTAGACGCAGTGCGCGCCAAAGGATTCCATCGATTTCGCCTGCCGAGCCAGACCTTCGGGGCTGTTGAGATGGCTCATCATCAGGAATCCGGCGACGTCCATCCCGAGTTCGCGGGCGCACGCGATGTGCTGGGCGGCGATATCGGCCTCGGTGCAGTGGGTGGCCACCCGGACCGACCGCACCCCCAGGTCGTGGGCGCGGCGCAGGTCCGCGACGGTGCCGATGCCGGGCAGCAGCAGCGTGGTGAGCCGGGCTCGGGTGAGTGCGCCCGCGGCGGCTTCGAGCCAGTCCCAATCGGTGTGGCTGCCGGGGCCGTAGGTGAGGCTGCCGCCGCGCAGGCCGTCGCCGTGGGCCACCTCCACCGCATCGACTCCGGCGGCATCGAGGGCGGCGGCGATGGCGGCGACGTCGCGCGGGCTGATGCGATGCCGGAGCGCGTGCATGCCGTCGCGCAGGGTCACGTCCTGCAGGTACAGGCCGGTCATCGGGCGGGCTCCGGGGTCGGCGCGGTCGCGGCCAGGCGTTCGGCGACCCGCAGCGCGGCCGAGGTCATGATGTCGAGATTGCCGGCGTAGGCGGGCAGGTAGTGGGCCGCGCCCTCCACCTCGAGGAAGACCGACACCTGGTGGGTGACGGGCGTGTTCCCGGTCAGCGTGTGGCGCGCGGTGTCCGGGGCCAGCGGCGTGATCTGGATGTCCTGTTTGAGCCGGTAGCCGGGCACGTAGGCCGCGACCTCGGCGACCATGGCGGTGATCGATTCCCGCAGGGCCGCCTCACGTTCGGAGTCGGGATCGTCGATGAGCGCCAGAACGGTGTCGCGCATGATGAGCGGGGGTTCGGCGGGATTGAGGACGATGATGGCCCGGCCGGCCGCCGCGCCGCCGACGTCTTCGATGGCGCGGGAGGTGGTTTCGGTGAACTCGTCGATATTGGCGCGCGTGCCGGGCCCCGCGGACTTGGAGGCGATCGAGGCCACGATCTCGGCGTAGGGCACCGCGGTGACCCGGGCGATGGCGGCGACGATCGGGATGGTGGCCTGTCCGCCGCAGGTCACCATGTTCACGTTCGCCGCGTCGAGGTGCGCGCCGAGGTTGACCGCCGGGACCACGAACGGCCCGAGCGCGGCGGGGGTCAGGTCGATCAGCCGTTTGCCGTGCGGTGCGAGCGCGGCCGAATTGGCGTGGTGCGCACCGGCGGAGGTGGCGTCGAAGACGATGTCGATCTCGTCGAAGTGCGGCATGGCGATCAGGCCCGCGACGCCGTCCGCGGTGGTCGGCACGCCGAGTCGCGCCGCGCGGGCCAGCCCGTCGGAGGCCGGATCGATGCCCACCAGCGCGGCCATCTCCAGTGAGTCCGACAGGCGCAACACTTTGATCATCAGATCGGTGCCGATATTGCCCGATCCGATCACCGCGACCTTCGTGCGGTTCATCGTTCCTCCAGGGTGAAGTCGACGGCGCCGAGTACATCCGCGCCGGTGAACAATTCGGAGCGCACGCGGGCTCCGGACCGCAGCGGGGCCATCGGCCCCAACGCTCCGGACAGCACGATCTCCCCCGCGCGCAGCGGGTCGCCGATATCGCGGGCGGTGCGGGCCAGCCAGGCCAGGGCCTCGAGGGGGTCGCCGAGGCAGTCGGCGCCGGTTCCGGTGGACGCGATCTCGCCGTCGACAGTCATGCGCATGGTGATCGCCCGCGGCTCGAAACCGGTGGGCGAGAGGCGTTCCGAGCCGAGCGCGAACCAGCCGCCGGAGGCGTTGTCGGCGACGGTGTCGGCGAAGCTGATGTCCCAGTCCGCGATTCGGCTGTCCACGATCTCGAGCGCGGCGACCGCGTGGTCGACGGCCGCGCGCACGCTGTCGGCGTCGAGGCTCTCGCCGTCGAGGTCGGCCCCGAGCACGAAGGCCAGCTCGGCCTCGACCTTGGGTTGCAGCAGCACCGGCCGCCGCGGCCGCGGCGTCACACCGGCATCCATGTCGTCGAACAGGACACCGAAATCGGGCCTGTCCACTCCGAGTTGCCGCTGCACCGCGGGCGAGGTGAGCCCGATCTTGCGGCCGACCCGCCGGGCTCCCGCCGCGGTCCGTTCCCGGACCCCGATGCGTTGCACCGCGTACGCGAGGGCCACATCGTCGGGTCCGATGAGATCGCGGACCGGGGTGACGGGTTCGCCGCCGTGCCTGGCTCGGGCCAGCCGCGCTGCCGCCGCGCGCACCTCGGGCGCGTCGATCACGTCCGTTCTCATCGAGCCTCCACTGTCGTTGCCGTCGGATACGGCAGCGCCGCACCGGGTTCGGTGCCGGGAATCGCGAGCTGCCGGCGCAGTTCGGCGATCAGTTCCGCGGCTCGTCCGCGCGGGACGACGCCGAAGACGAATCGGTCGGGGCGCAGCAGGATCAGGCCGCCGTGCCGGGCGCCGCCTTTGGCCAGCCAGGACGCCAAGGCGCCGGTGTGGTCCTCGATGTCGGCGATGTCGGCGGCCGTGTCGACAGGGCGCCCCTGCGGTCGGCCGCCGGCGGCATGAACGGTGACGAACCGGATGCCCAACGCCCGCGCCGTCGTGAGATCGTCACCGGCCAGCGCCGTGCGCGGGTCGATCCCGATGCCGAGCAGCGAGAAGCCCAGGCCGAGTGCGTCATCGAGGCGCAGGTGGCGGCCGTCGACGGTCCGCACCGGCGGCTGCGGCGCGAGAGTGCCTTCGATACCGCGTATCCGGTGCCGGGGCATCCCCAGATACGCGCCGCGCCGGTAGCGTGGCGAGGGCTTCATCTTGGCGGCCCGGATCCAGCCGCCGAGGCCCGGCACCCGGGTCGCGGTCATCAGAGCCAGATCGCGCACCTGGGCCAGAGCCGGGTGGGCGAGGGAGACCAGTTCCTTGTTGAGGACCGACAGATCGATCATCGCCTTGGCGTGCGGGCGGCGTTCGGTCTCGTAGGTGTCCAGGATCCGTTGGTCCGCACCGTGTTCGAGGATGGCGGTGAGCTTCCAGGCGAGGTTGTCGGCGTCGCGGACGCCGGAGTTCATGCCCTGGCCGATGAACTGCGGCGTCATGTGGGCGGCGTCGCCCGCGACGAGGACGCGCCCGTCGCGCCAGCGATCGGCGACCACGGCATTGAAGGTGTAGACGAGTTTGCGCACGACCTCGACCCGGTCGGGGTCGACGAAGCGGGAGATGTGGCGGCGCACCGTGTCCGGGCTCTCCATCTCCTCTGTGGTCTGGCTGTCGGTGAGCATGAATTCGAAGCGGTGGTGGCCGCCCGGCTGCGGGCAGGACACGATCGGCAGGGCGGGGTCGCAGACGAAGTCGAAGTAGGGCAGGTGCGCGAACGGGTTCGCGCCGTCGCGGGCCTTCAGGTCCACGACCAGCCAGCGTTCGGGAAAGCTGGTGCCGCTCATGTCGATTCCGAGCGTGGTGCGCACGACGCTGCGGCCGCCGTCGCAGCCGATCAGGAATCGCGCGCGGACGCTCTCGGCGGTCTGCCGGTCGGTGTCGGGCGGGTTCTTGCCGTAGCCGGTGCCGCGGCAGCGGGCGTGCTCGACGGTGACTCCTTCCGCGTCCTGCTCGAAGCCGAGGACTTCGCGGCCGCGGAGCACCGTGACATGCGGGTATCGGTCCAGCGTCCGTTCGAGGGTATTCTCCAGGTACGGCTGGTAGAGGAAGTTCACGATCGGCCAGCCGAGCGGTCGGTCGGTGCGCTGGAACTGGGCCAGGATTCGCCCGTCACCGCGCACCCACTGCACGACCGAGTCGGCGTTCATGTCGGCGGCCAGTTCGTCAGCGGCCCCGGCGGTCTGGAAGATCCGCAAGCCTTCGTCATCGGTGTACACGGCGCGCGCCATGCCGTAGAACTCGGGTTCGCGTTCCAGGACGAGCACGCTGGTTCCGCGTCTGCCGAGCAGGTTCGCCAGGGTGAGGCCGGTGGGTCCGAGACCGACGATCACCACGTCGTAGCCGGTGTCTGTCATCGGGGTCCTCCGGTCAGCTGTGGGACGGTGATCTCGGGTGTGGCGGCGGTCCGCAATGCCTGCCGGAACTGGGTGAACTTGTCGAGCACGGTCTCCCCCACCGGGGTGTGACCCCAACTGCTGATCCCCCGGTAAGTCGTGGGCTCCCAGGTGGATTCGAGTTCGGGACCGATGACCACCGGATTCCAGCCGACCTCGAGTTCGAAGCCGGAGGGGGTCACGCAGTAGAACGACAGCTCGCGGTCATTGGTGTGCTGGCCGATCGACCACTGCATGCGGAAGCCCAGTTCGGTGACCCGCCGGAACGCGGCGAGCATGTCGTCGAGGGTCGCGGACTGGATATTGATGTGCTGCACCCGGGTTCGCAGCGGATCGAGCTTCAGACCGCGGAGGTTGGCGATGGCGATCGAGTGGTGGCGTTCGTTGACCCGCAGGAACCGGATCTTCATCTTCAGGCCCGACACGTTCTCGTCGATGAAATCGGTCAGGCGGGAATCGAAGACGGTTCGGTAGTAGGCTCGCACGGTCTCCGGTTCCCTCGACACCATGGCCACGTGCCCGAGACCGGCCTCCCCGGTGACCCAGCCCGAACTCAGCATCCGCAGCGGAGCCGCGGTGGTGGTCGACGTCGTGAAGATCTCCTGCGCAAGGCCTTTCGGCCCGGCGAAGCGCCACAGGCGTTCCACCCCGCGCAGGGCGGCCTGGTCCGCGCTGCCCTCGGTGATCGGCACGCCCCGGTCGGCGACCCTGGCCAGGATCCGGTCGAAGGTCTGGTGATCGTCGATCTGCCAGCCGAGGGCGGTGACGTCCTCGGCGGGGCCGCGCTCGATCAGGAACCGGCATTCGCGGTCGTCGAGGCGGAAACGCAGTGTGCCAGGGTCGATCTCGTCGACGTGCAGGCCGATGGCGTCCGCGCCGAAGCGCCGCCACTGCGGCAGCCGATTCGATCGGACCGCGATGTAGCCCAGGTGGACGGCGCCGAATACCGATCCGTCGGCGGTGGGTCGGAGGAACTCGCTCATGATCAGTCCTCGAGGAACGCGGCCGCGAGGGTGTTGAACAGTTCGGCGCGCTCCCACTGCACCCAGTGGCCGGTGTTCGCCGCCAGGTACAGGTCGCAGTTCGGCATGGTCTCGGCCAGCATTCGCCCGCCGTCGGGACGATTGACCTTGTCGTTCGCACCCCAGATCACCAGGGTGGGATGGGCGAGCGCGCGCAGCCGCGAGTCGCGGGTGAAATCCATGCGCCACAAGGTCCGCAGCGCCAGCGGGCCCGACGGGCGGCGCAGGGGCGGGTTGGCGACGATCTCGGGGTCGATGCTGGCCGCGTAGCGCTGTTCGATCAGTTCCTCGGGCACGGTGCCGCCATCGAATACCAGGTACTCCCGGATGAATCGGCGCAGCTTGTCGCGACTGGGACCTTCACCCTGGTAGTACCCCAGCAGCGCGTTCAGCCCGGCGGTCGGCAGGGTCCGGGTGGTGCCGACGCCGCCCGGGCCCATGAGCACCATGCGGCCGACCCTCTCGGGCCGATCCAGCGCCAGGCGCAGGGCGGCAGCGCCACCGTAGGAATTACCGACCAGATGCGCGGAATCGATGCCGAGCTCGTCGAGAAGCCCTCCGATCGACCGTCCGAGGTAGCCGAACGGATCCGTCTGGTCGATCCACTTCTCGGATCGCCCGTATCCGGGCAGGTCCGGCACGATCACGCGGAACCGGCGGGCCAGCTCGCCGATATTGCGCGAGTAGTTCGCGGTCCCGGTCGCGCCCGGGCCACCGCCGTGCAGCAGCACGACCGCCGGTCCCGATCCGGTCTCTCCGACATGGATCTCGCGGCCGCCGACCCGGACCGTCCGTTCGATCAGCTGGCTATCGATGCTCGTCATCGCCACCTCCGTACCCGTTGTTGATGAAATCATCAGTTACGACGGTTTCCTCTGTCAAGAAGAAAATGATGAAATCATCAGAACTGTGGGGCGGGTGTCCGCAGACGAAAGAACGCCAATGCCCATCGGGCATTGGCGTTCGATGCGGTATTCGCCCTCCCCGGGACCGGGGAGGACCGTGACTCAGAACAGGAAGTAGCGCTGGGCCATCGGGAGTTCGGTGGCGGGTTGCTCGCTCCAGACCTCGCCGTCGATGCGGACGGTGAAGGTGTCGGGTTCGACCTCGATGCGGGGCATGGCCTCGTTGTTGGGGAGGTCGGCCTTGGTGCGGCGGCGGACATTGGCCACCGGGACCAGTTTCCGGTTGACGCGCAGGCGGTCGGCGAGGCCGTCCTCGATGGCCTGTTCGGAGACGAAGTGCAGGGAGGTCGAGGCCGTCACGCTCGGGGCGGCGCCGAACATGGGGCGCGGGAGGACCGGTTGCGGGGTCGGGATGGAGGCGTTGGCGTCGCCCATGGCGGCCCAGGCGATCGCGCCGCCCTTGATGACGGCGTGCGGGCGGACGCCGAAGAAGGCGGGCTCCCACAACACCAGGTCGGCCAGTTTGCCGACCTCGACCGAACCGATCTCGGCGTCCAGGCCGTGCGTCACCGCCGGGCAGATGGTGTATTTCGCGACGTAGCGCTGGACGCGGTTGTTGTCGGCGGCGCCGTCGCCGGGCAGGGAGCCGCGACGGCGCTTCATGACGTGCGCGGTCTGCCAGGTACGCATGACGACCTCGCCGATCCGGCCCATGGCCTGGGCGTCGGAGCCGATCATGGAGATCGCGCCCAGGTCGTGTAGGAGGTCCTCGGCGGCGATGGTCGAGGGGCGGATGCGGGACTCCGCGAAAGCCAGGTCCTCGGGGATGGACGGGCTCAGGTGGTGGCACACCATCAGCATGTCCAGGTGCTCGTCGAGAGTGTTGATGGTGTGCGGCCGGGTCGGGTTGGTGGAACTGGGCAGCACGTTGAGATGCGAAGCGACGGTGATGATGTCGGGTGCGTGGCCGCCGCCCGCGCCCTCGGTGTGATACGAGTGGATGACCCGGCCGCGGATCGCGGCCAGGGTGTCCTCGACGAAACCGGCCTCGTTCAACGTGTCCGAATGCAGGGCCACCTGTACGCCCGAGGCGTCCGCGACGGTGAGGCAGCGGTCGATGGCGGCCGGGGTGGTGCCCCAGTCCTCGTGCAGTTTGAAACCGCCCGCGCCGCCGCGCAATTGCTCCCACAGCGCGTCCTCACGCACCGTATTGCCCTTGCCCAGCAGCAGGATGTTGACCGGCCAGGAGTCGGTGGACTCCAGCATGCGGGCCAGATGCCAGGCGCCCGGGGTGACGGTGGTGGCCTTGGAGCCCTCGGCCGGGCCGGTGCCGCCGCCGACCAGGGTGGTGATGCCGCCCGCCATGGCCTCGTCCAGGATCTGCGGGCAGATGAAGTGCACGTGGCAGTCGATGGCGCCCGCGGTGACGATGCGGCCATTGCCGGCAATGATCTCCGTCGACGGACCGACCACCAGGTCCGGGTGCACACCGCTCATGGTGTCCGGGTTCCCGGCCTTGCCGATGGCGACGATGCGGCCGTCACGAATACCGATGTCGGCCTTGATGATTCCCCAGTAATCGACGATCACCACGCCGGTGATGACGGTATCCGGGGTGCCCTCGGCGCGGGTGGCGCGGGCCTGGCCCATGGATTCGCGCAGCACCTTGCCGCCGCCGAACACGGCCTCGTCACCGGCGAGTCCCGGTCCGCCGCTGCGGTCCTCGGTGATCTCGATGAGCAGGTCGGTGTCGGCGAGCCGGATGCGGTCGCCGACGGTGGGCCCGAACAGTTCGGCGTATCGGGCGCGAGAGAGTTCGGCCATCAGGCATCCAGCTTTCCGGGAGGGGTGAGGCTGATTCCGTGCACTTCGCGGTCGCCGCCCAGCGGGACCAGCGAAACCCGTTGCCCCAGACCGGGTTCGAACCGCACCGCGGTACCGGCCGGAATGTCGAGGCGGTGGCCGTGCGCGGCGTCGCGGTCGAACGCGAGCGCGGAGTTGGCCTGCGGGAAATGCACGTGCGACCCGACCTGCACCGGCCGGTCCCCCGTATTGAGCACATCCAGTTCGACGCGGTCGGCGCCGGCGTTCAATTCGATCGTGCCGTCGGCACAGAGGTATTCACCGGGAATCATCGCGTCATCCGATCGGGTGGTGGACGGTGACGAGCTTGGTGCCGTCCGGGAACGTGGCCTCCACCTGCACGTCGTGGATCATCTCCGGAATGCCGTCCATGACGTCGTCGCGGGTCAGCACGGTGCGCCCGGAGGCCATCAACTCGGCCACCGTGCGCCCGTCCCGCGCCCCCTCGAGCACGTGATCGGTGATGATCGCGATCGCCTCGGGATGATTGAGCTTCAGCCCCCGCGCCTGCCGCCGCCGCGCCAACTCGGCCGCGTAACTCAACAGCAGGCGTTCCTGCTCGTGCGGCGTCAGTCGCATACGGGCTCCTCGGCAATCACGGGGACGGATCGTCGGTCATTCTGGCACGACCCGCGTTACCAGCATGTTTCAGAGATATACGATTTTCCGCGCCCCGCGAATCCGCCCCGCCCGTCCCCCGCTACGCGCTGAGGTTCTGCAACCGCACCTGTCCCCGCGCCACTGTCCGCTCCTGCTCATCGGTGATGACGACCTGCCACAACTGCTGCGACCGCCCCCGATGAACAGGCGTCGCCACCCCGGTCAACTTCCCCTCCCGAACCGCCCGCAGGAAGTCGGTGTTGTTGTTCACCCCGACGACAGTCCCCCGGTCCCCCAGCCAGGCCCCGCCCGCCACACTCGCGAGAGTCTCGATGACCGTGCAGTACACGCCCCCGTTCACGATCCCCGCAGGCTGGTACAACTGCGGCGTCACCACCCACTCCGCCGCGACCCCGTCCCCGCTCAACTCGGTGAACTTCAACCCGATGAGGTCCGTGAACGTCCCCTCACTCAGCTTGTTCATCAGCTCAGGCGTCACATCAGCCAGGGACTTGATCGAGGAGAAGTCATCGCTCATATGAACACAGTTGCACATAGGCCGGGCCACCTCACCGCCGGGACCCCGCCGCACCCATCCGCCTAAGGCCTCGCTTCCCGAGCACCGGAATGATCGTCGCACTCCCACACCAGCGCCTTGGTCAATTCGCAGGCGCCCAGCCTGGTCCGCCACGGATGACACTCGGCGGGATGCACCGTCTGCAGTTCAGCGAACGCGGTTATCCGCCTGGGGTTTCCACCGACATGCGCCAATGTAGGGGTGATCACGACCGCGCAGTCGATCTCCCGCAACAGCCGGTACAAGGTCCCGATGCGATCCGGGTGCGAGTTGTCCTGCAACAGAACCGAACACACACGCAACCCCAGCTGCAGCGCTCTTTGGCGGGCATAGAACTCCGCCCAATCCAGGTCGGCTCTGGTCGTGAGCAGCGGCCGGAATATGTAGATCACTGCCTTGTCCGGTCGATCGGCCACTAGGCCCCCTCGGGTCGGTGATTCGACGGGGCCGGTCCTCGCGCACCGGCCCCGAACTCTGTGCCATAAAGCTACGAACAGGACACCGACTTCGACCACATCTATGCTCGAAGATGCTCGACTGCCAGTCTTCCAGTTCGATATGGCCAGTGGCGGAGGATCATTGGGAATGCGTGAGCATGCTCGCGCATTACTTCTGATTTGGAGGCTGATCATGCGGATACATTTCCTGGGCAAGGGCGACTCCGAAGGCGGAGGCTGCCCGAGCATGTACTACACAGAACGAGAGACCTACGTCGTCCAAGGGTGGAAAACGGACACGACCGGAACCGTCGAGATCCCGCAAAGGCTGCTCGGTTTCATCCAGCCGGATACGTACATCGGAACGCACCTGACCGACACGGGCAGAGGGACTTTCGCCCTCTCCGGTACGCCGGTGACCGATGGTGAGACGCTGGCGCAGATGGACATTCGCCCCAATGAGACCGCCATCGAGGTGCCCAGGCAGGAGAGGACGTACTACGGCAATGCTGCTAGTGCAGGGTGAGGCCTTCGACAACCTGTTTCGCGAGGCCGAGCGCGAGGCGTTCCACCTCGAGGTCAGAGACGACTACTACCCACCGGACTACCCGCCCCTGGTTCGGTTCCTCGCTGGCGAACCCGAGGACTACGGGTGGTTCCAACCGTGGCTGGACCTGGTTCGGGAGACCACCGAGCGGGGTGTCGCGGTCAACCGGGCACGGGTAGTCACCTTGCCGCACAACGATTACACGCGATACGCGAAGCATGTTGCCCGCCTCAACGCGGAGGCCGGTGAAGACGTGCGATACCTGTCCCGGCACTTGATAGCGCCCGATGAACTGACCACCGATGACTTCTGGCTGTTCGACGACTCGGTGGTGGCCTTCACGGTGTTCGAACCGGGCGAGAACGGGCGTTGGCTCGGTGGCGCCGTGACCACCGATCCGCACATCGTCGAACACACCCGAACCGTCAAGGCACGAGTGTGGCCCCTGGCAGTTCCGTTGTCGGAGTACAGCGAACCATGACAGGTTCGCTCGATCAGGCCAAGGAGGCTCTCGGAGCGCGGCTCCGGGAGCTTCGCTTGGATGCGGGTATCTCCGGTAGCGAACTCGCCCGGCGGGCAGGCTGGCATCAGACCAAAGTCCCGAAGATCGAATACGGGAAGACCAAGCCCACGGATGCCGACATCCGCGCCTGGTGCTCACATACCGACTCCGAGAGCCAGGTATCCGATCTGATCGCGACCTTGCGGAACATCGAAGCCGCGTGGCTGGAATGGCGGCGAGTTCTCGGTACCGGCACCAAACGCAGGCAGCAGGCGTCGATCAAGCTGGAAGCCGAGACCGAGATCATGCGGGTGTACCACCCGTTCCTCGTCCCCGGACTGCTCCAGACAGCCGAATACGCCGAGGGCGTCTTGCGGCAGGTGATCGAGTTCCAGCAGGTGCCGAACGACATCGACGAAGGGGTGTCGAAACGCCTGGAGCGGCAACAGATTCTGTACCGGCGGAATCACAAGTTCCACTTCGTCATCGCCGAGCAGGCGTTGAGAACCACCGTTGGAACCGATAAGACCATGGTCGGGCAGTTGGACCGGCTGCTGGCCGTCGCCGGTTTGCCGCGGGTGGTGCTCGGCATCGTTCCCGCCGAAGAGCCCTACCGGGTATCGATGACGAACTTCACCATCTTCGACAACACCCGGGTGATGGTCGAAACCGTCACCGCCGAACTCACGGTCACCCAACCCAGGGAGATAGCGCAGTACGGACGCGCGTTCGATGCCCTGGCAAGCCAGTCCGTCACTGGCGACGAGGCCAGGAACCTGATTCTCCGGGCACTCGCCACACGGTCCCGCTGACACCTGACGCTGGACCCGCACGACCACAAGGCTTGCAACTTAGGTAAGCCTGACCTACACTCGGAATCGGCGTCAGGATCGTGGGAGGCCCCGAGGGCTGCGGTGGCCCCCGATCCGCTGCCGGTGGTGGGTTCTGTCGAGAGTGATCGGTCGACAGAGCCCACCACCTCTGTATTGCGGGGCGGCGCGGACGGCGAGCGCCGCTTTCGCGCTAGCCGAATATGCTGGGCGCGCAGCCGAAGCTGCCCGTGCTCGTAGCCGCGCGGACCTGCACGGTCAACGACTCCAGGGGGATCGGGCCGACGCCGGTCTCCACCGTCGCGGTAAGAAGGTGCTGACCAGCGGTTTTCGGAGTCCACGACACCTTCGCCGGACCTCCGGTGGGGCTGTCGCTCACCTGGCCGGTGCCGATGGTGGCGCCATTGTCGAAAAAGGTGACCGCCAAGCCGCTCGCCGCGTAGCTATCCCCCGTCAGGTCACCGGCGCTCAACCGGTACAAGTCACCGCTGTTCACCTCGTAGGCACATCCAACCTGTGGATTCGACTGCTTCATAGCGACGTGACCCATGGTGGTTTCGGCCGCGGCCGGAGCGGCGAACAGCAACACCGGGGCCGAAACCGCGACCAAAACCCGAATGCCCCAGCCGATCCGGCGATCCACCCTGATACGTGCACTCATCTGCGCCTCCTGTTCGTCGGCCTCGAACTACGAGGCCGACGAAAGCTATCGCCCACAGGAAGTGAAATGTTCTAATTTCAATGAATCGGGTTGCCCCTACTTCCCGGGGCGCGCCGATCCGGCATCGTGACCGTGAGTACGAGCAGATCGAGGCCGGACGCCGCGAGGACGCGGGGGTCGGGTTACTCCGCCTCGAGGTCGGTCATGCCCCAGAGCATGCGGATCCAGCCGGGGTAGCGGGCGCTTTCGACGTCGTAGAGTTGGACATCTACGGGAATGGCTGTGCCGGTGCGGAAATCACGGATGCGGACGGCGCATTCGCCGGTGTCGCCGAGGTTTTCGGCCTGGGACCACAGGCGGCGGAATTCCGGGTTGCGGCCGAGTCTTCGGAGGAATTCGCCGGACCACTCGGGGACGTCGAAGGCCGCCATGCGGGCGCGCAGGACGCCGACCGAGCCGCGGAGGGCGATGTCGCGGTCGATCAGGGCGGTGGCGGCGCGCGGGTCCTCGAGCAGCCAGGACAGCCAGTTGCCGCCCTCGGTCAGGCCGGGGAAGGACAGCCGGGCGGCGTCGTTGAGGGCCAGCACGTTCCAGCGGGAATCGAAGTATCCGGCGGGGTCGGGGCCGAGGCGTTCGAGGCGGCGCAGCTTCGCGGGGGTGATGGCGTCCAGCAGTTCGCCCAGTTCGGGGGCGGCCGGGTCGGGCAGGCCCGCCAGATCGAACAGGTAGCGGCGCGACCGGTGCGAGACCGGTCGGACGCGGTGCAGGCAGCCGTAGAGGGCCTCGACCACCGCTTGGGTGGGGCGGCCGCGACGGCCGAGTTCCAGGTGGGTGATGTAGCTGGCGCTCACGCCGGCCGCCATGCCCAGTCGCTCCCGTGACACCCTGCGCTCGTCGCGCAGCAGCCGCAGCACCGCACCGAAGCTCGGCGGTTGCACGGCCGCGCCGTCGACCTCGGAGGACCGGCGTCCCGCACCCCGCAGGCCCGGGTCCTCGCACGAAATCGTCGCCACGCCTTGCATGTTCGCCATGTCTCTCCCGCTTCTCTCGGCCATGACTGTGACCCCGACCACGAATCCACGGTATGTGGATGACCGGGCCGCAAAGGGTGCTGAACGTGCCAGCCAATCGGCTGACACCGCCAGAACGGTTTGCCGCCGGGCACGGCTGGGGAAACGAATGGCGCGCAGTCACTCTGAGTCGAATTCTGTGCACTGACGGTCATGGGCACCCGTGGCCGCAAACCCTAGGGTCGATTCCGGGCGGGCGACGCAGTGAGCCGCCTCCCCCGCCCGGTTCCACCCGGCCGGCCGTCGGTGTCGACCCACCTGCAGGGGTCGATCACCCGGCCGGCCGCGAGAAGAACCCCGCATGGAGTGGGCTGGCAGGTCACCGCGTGCGGGCACGGCCCGCACGGTGGCGATGTCGCCATCGCGGCCGCGGTCCTGGGCGCAGCCGGGACCGGCGGTCCGGTGCGCACTCGGCGCGCGGCGAAGTCCACTCCGGTGATCGTCGGCGACGGCTTCGACGTGTTCCCGCGCCTGGCGACTTCGATCGGAGAACCCGCCTGACCTCGGACCGATCGAATTCCTTACCAGCACAGCCCGGTTCGCGAGGATCACCTGATCCTTGGGCGGATCCCACGAGACGCTGTCGGGCCGCACACCCGGAGCATCCAACGCCCGACCCCCGGCCCCTGTTCCGTCGTCATCCGGAACAGGGGCCGCCGCGTGCCCTGCGATCACCTGCCCGGGCCAGGGCGAGGCTTGCTCTGCCTGCCGCCGAATCGACTTACCGCGCACCCGAAACGAACGCTCGCCAACCGGTAGCTGAGGCATTAACCGACACGTCGGAGGCGGCCCGCAGTTTTGCTGTGGGCGCACGATTGTCGCCTCTGCGTGCCGCGCGCGTGGCACTGAGAGTCGATTCTCGGGCGCGAATTCACTGGTCGATTGACCGACAGGTCCCTTTTGCGCGACTTTTCAGCACTGCGGTCCTCGTAATGCCCGTCTCACACATGCATGGAGTTTGCCGTGAACTTTCTAAAATCAGGCGGTTCGCAATTGTTCAGCACGAAACTGGGACTCGGGTAGGGGCGGGTTCCGAGGGGAGTTGAGATGGCTGTCCTTCTGGACGCGCAGTCGTACCCGATCGAGAATCGGCGCGGCCTGGTCACCGACCTCGCGAAGTCGGTCGCTCTCCAGGTCGACGCCGAACTGCTCGATCCACCCGAACACGTCATCACCCGTCACGAGAAGTGGCGGCTGGGCGTGGCCACCCTGCACCGGATCCAGATCTCCGCGGTCCGCGTGCGGCGCACACCCGCGCATGTCCATCGGACACCGTCGTCCGCGGTCGCGGTCGTCCTGCAGAAGCAGGCGGTCCGGCATCACTACCAGAACGGCCGCCACACCGTGACCGCCCCGGGCGAATGCGCCCTGTGGGACTTCGCCACCCCCTTCGAGGTGGGCTGGGACGGCATCGGCGAATCCTGGTGCATCGCGGTGCCGCGGGATCGGCTGGGACTGTCCGCCGAAACCCTGGCCGCCGCCACCGGACGGCTGCGGCACAGCCCCCTGCACGATATGGCCGCCGGGCAGATCACCGAGCTCATCGAGGGCGCCGAAGCCCTCGAACGCGATCCCGCCGCGGTCATGGTCGGCCAGTGCTGCGTGGAAATGGTGCGGGCGCTGCTGCTCTCGGCGTCGGGACCCGCCACCGGCGACGAGACGCCCGCGCATCAGCAGGCCGTGGTTCGTGAGGTGCAGAACTACGTGCGCCGCCACCTCAACGATCCGGACCTGCGGGTCGAGCAGATCGCGGCGGCCCACAATATGTCGGCCCGCTACCTGTACCGGCTGTGCGCCAACGCGGGAATCCGCTTGGAGCAGTGGATCATCGGCGAACGCCTCGCCGCTGCCCGCGCCCTGCTGGTGGATCCGGCGCACGGCGGACGCACCATCAGCGCCATCGCGCACACCGTCGGCTTCCGCGACGCCACGCATTTCACCCGCCGGTTCCGGGCGGCGTACGGGATGACCCCGCGCGACTGGCGCTACGCCGCCGCGACCGCCTGAGCGTTAGCTCCCGGACCCGCCGACACCTCGCGCCTCGGCCCGCCATTCGCTCGGGCCGACGCCGTAGGCGGCGCGGAAGCGGCGGGTGAAGTGGCTGGCGTCACGGAATCCGCAGGCCCGCGCGATCCAGCCGATGGTGCGCTCGGCGTGCCGGGGGTCCGCGAGCATGCGACGGGCCAGCTCCAGCCGCTCGCCGATGATCCACTGCCGCAACGACAGCCCGTGATCCGACCACAGCCGGTACAACCGGCGCACCGAGATATGGTGCGCCGCAGCGACTTCCTCGGCGCTGAGATCACCGCGCCGAAGGTTCGCCCGCAGGTAGGTCTCGATCTGACGCAACAACAGCGGCGCGGGCAGGCCCGCGCCGGCATCGGCCGACTCGGCTCCGGCCGCGGACAACACCAGGGCGCGGACCAGATCCACCGCGGCGCGCCCCAGCTCGGCAGCGCCCGGATCGGATTCGATCGAATCGGCGCGATCGAGCAGCTCCGCGATGAACGAGCCGATCATGGGATAGAGCGGGCTGCCGCGCAGGCTCAGCGCGGCGGACCGAAGGATGTCGGCCGGCAGCCCCAGCTCCTCCACCGACATACGCAGGCTGACGCTGATCGACGCTTCTCGCGTCACCGATATGAACGGGCTGTCGTAGTCCACGGCGCCGCAATCCCCCGGCAGCAGCAGTTCCCGCACGCCGAAATGCTCATGAATCCGGGTCCCGCCGATCTGCCTGGTCACCGAGAACCGCCCGGCCGGACTGGCCCGGACATGCTGAGGCGTCCTGACCAGCTCGAGCCCCGAGGTCGCGAAGCGCAGCAACTCCGCCGGCCCGAAAGTCCACGCCTCCACCCGGGCCTCGGCCGTCCGGTCCGCGGTGAGTCGAACCTCAGCGGCGGCAAGGGTTTCCGACGCCGCGGCGGACACCGCGTCCGCCCGTTCGTGCCGGGCCAATGCCGCGGTATCGAACACGACCGCCATCCACGCCTCCACCAGTTCGATCCGACGACGCGGTGCGGGCACCCCTCGGGATACCCGCACCGCGGTCGGAACAGTAGCAGCAGCAAGTGGGCAGCACACCATCGTGCAGATAGCCCGGCCGCCCTCCGCCACGGCGCAGGAATTGCACCGTCAATGCATCAAGATCGTTTGCCGCACAGTCTACTTGCGAGACTCCGGCGGGCGCGGTACATGACCGAATCGACGGCTACAGCAAACCGGTGGCATGACGTTCGGACGGACCGACAGGTCTACCTGACGCACACCCGGCGCACCGGTAGACCACGGTCCTCGAAGGCCGCCAGCATGGCCTGGCCGCGACGCGCCCCCTCCGAGGAGGACGTATTGGCCAGGGCCGGAACGTAGGTCGCCGCACCCACCACCGATTCCGCGACCAGCCCCCAGAAGCGCCGCACGCTCAGCCCGGAGCAGTGCGTCATCGCCCCCTGGATGAGCGTCAGCGCGGGCAGGCAGCGGTGCGCGAGCCAGACGTAGAGCGCCGGCTCGCACGGCAGCGCCACCACACCGTCCTCACCGACGAGCGGGTCGCCGTCCAGGACGCGAATGGTGGTGTCGGACAGACCGGCCCAGTCGATGCCGCCGTCGTTGTCGGTGTGAATCCACAGGTTCTCCAGGCCCGGATCCCAGGCGCGGCCCTCCGACACCACCATGGCCATCACCCGGCCCACCACCGCGTGGATCAGCGCGGTGGCCACCACCTCGGCGGCGATGTCGGCATTGCTCATCTCCGCGGCGTGGCGCCGGTACATCAGCTCGATGCGGCCCTCACGAATGCCGTCGGCGAGTCGCCACCATCTGCGTTTACCCTGGTCGACCATGGCGGCGACGGCGTAGACACGCGGGTGGTCGGGTTGCAGGGCGCGCAGGCGGTGACAGGCCGTCCCGAAGGCGAGCCTGGAATCGCGCGGCGGGCACACGGTTACGGGTTCGAGCATCGAACCTCCTCATTCATCGACTATTCGGCCAATGTGGGGACCAAAGGCGTGGAGCATGGACAACGTGTACGAGAAGATAGGTTAGGGTTACCATACTTATCGACCAAGAACGTGTCAGGAGTAGTTCGTCACCGTGCCCGCCGTAGTCACCACCAGACGGCGACGTCTGTCCGGACTTCTCGTTCTCGCCGTGCTCCTGCTCGGCGCACTGGCCGCCAGCATCGCCCTGGGTACCCGCAATCTGGGGCTCGGAACCGTCTACGACGCCCTCACCTGCCCTGGTGGACTGCCGCTTTCGTGCCCGGCCACCGACACCGCCGCCCAGATCGTGCGCGAATTGCGGCTCCCCCGAACCGGACTGGCCCTCATCACCGGGCTCGCGCTCGGCATGGCCGGGGCGCTCATCCAGGGCTACACCCGAAACCCCCTCGCCGACGCCGGATTACTCGGCATCAACGCGGGCGCGGCGTTCCTCGCCGCACTCAGCATCCACCTGCTCGCGCTCACCAGCCCGGCCCAGTACATCTGGTTCGCGTTCGCGGGCGCGCTGCTCGCGGGCGCGGTCGTGTTCGGCATCTCCGCGCTCGGCGGCGGTAAGGCCAGCCCACTGAGCCTGGTCCTCGCGGGCGCGGCCGTGACGGCGTTCCTGCAGGCCATGACCAATATCGTTGTCCTGCTCGACGGGACGGCTCTCAACACCTACCGCTACTGGGTGGTCGGCGACGTGGCCGGGCACGACGCCACCGTCTTCCGGCAGGTCCTGCCGTTCCTCGTGGTCGGTGCGATCCTGGCCCTGACCTGCGCCCCGACCCTGAACCTGCTCGGCCTCGGCGACGACGTGGCCCGCGGTCTCGGCGTCGACATCACCCGCAGCCGCGCCCTCGGCCTGGTCGCGGTCGTCCTGCTCGCGGGCGCCGCCACCGCCGCCGTCGGACCCATCGCCTTCCTCGGCCTGATCGTCCCCCACCTGGCCCGGGCGTTCACCGGCCCCGACTATCGCTGGCTGCTCCCCTACTCGGCGTTGCTCGGCGCGATCGTCCTGCTCCTGGCCGACACCGCGGGCCGATTGATCGCCCGACCCGGCGAACTCCAGGCCGGTGTCACCCTCGCGGCCCTCGGCGCACCCTTCTTCCTCCTGCTCGTCCGCCGCCGAAAGCTGGTGAGCCTGTGACACTCCCGACACCTCCCAACGCCACCTCCGACGCTGTGAGCTCGGGCGACTCGCCCGCAAACCCCTCGGCGGGTAGTGAACAGCCGGAATCCACCGCGCTCTCGCACGAAATCCGCCACGGCGCGGCCGCCGGATTGCGGGCCGTCCGACCGGCGGTGCGGGCGGGCGGATTCTCCTCTGTGCTGCGTCCTCTGGCGCTGATCACCGTGATCTCGCTCGCGGCCTTGCTGTTCGGATTGTTCGCGCTGGATATCGCGGTGGGCGAGTTCCGGATTCCGCTCGGGCGCGTGCTGGATGTGCTGGGCGGCGGAGGAACTCGGGCGCAGCGGTTCGTGATCATGGATTCGCGGCTGCCGCGGGCGCTGACCGCCGTGGTGGTCGGGGCGGCGCTGGGGCTGGCGGGCGCGGTGACGCAGTCGATTCTGCACAACCCGCTGGCCAGCCCGGATCTGCTCGGAATCACCTCGGGCGCGAGCGTCGGCGCGGTCGCGGTACTGGTCGGACTCGGCGGGGCCGGGACGGGGACGGCGGCGGCACTCGGGGTTTCGGGGGCGGCGCTGGCGGGCGGGCTGCTGACCGCGGTGCTCATCTACCTGCTGGCCTGGGGTCGCACCGCGTCCGGGGACGCCGGGGTGATGGGATTCCGATTGGTGCTCATCGGGATCGGCGTCAACGCGGCGCTGCTGTCGGTGGTGAGCTGGCTGCTGACCCGGGCGACGCTCACCGACGCCGCGCACGCCCAACAATGGCTGACCGGGTCGCTGAACATGGCCGACTGGTCGAGCCTGATCCCCGCCTCGATCGGCTTGGGGCTGGCGCTGCTGGTCACCGCCGGGTCGGCGCGCACGCTGGCCGCGCTGCGCTTCGGCACCGACACCACCCGCATTCTGGGCGTCCGCATCCAGACCCAGCAGGCGATCCTCATCGCCGCCGCGGTCGGCTGCACCGCGCTGGCGACCGCCGCGGTCGGCCCGCTCGGCTTCGTGGGGCTGGCGGCGCCGCAGATCGCGCGTCGGCTGCTGCGCACGCCCGGCGAACCGGTCATCGCGTCGGCGCTGGTCGGGGCCATCGCCGTGGTCGGCGCGGACCTGCTCGCCCGCACCGCGTTTCCGGTGTCGCTGCCCGTCGGTGTGGTCACCGCGGCCGTCGGCGGACCGTTCCTGCTGTATCTGCTCGTTCGCACCAACCGGAAGGCGACGCTGTGACTTCGACGTCGGCTCCCGCGACTTCTAAGGTGGCACTGTGACTCTCGCTGCGGAATCCCTCACTCTCGGCTACGGCGAGCGGATCATCGTCGACGGCCTGTCGGTCGACATCGAGCCCGGGCTCATCACCACCGTCATCGGCCCCAACGGCTGCGGCAAATCCACCCTGCTGCGCTCCCTGGGCCGGCTGCTGCGCCCCAAGGCGGGCCGGGTCCTGTTGGACGGCAAGGCCATCGCCACCATGAAGACCAAGGACATCGCCCGCGTGGTCGGCATGCTGCCGCAGACGCCGGTCGCGCCCGAGGGCCTCACCGTCGCCGACCTGGTCGCCCGCGGCCGACACCCGCACCAGTCGTGGCTGCGGCAGTGGTCCGCCGACGACGAGACCGAAGTGCTGGCCGCGCTCGAACAGACCGGCATCGCGGACCTGGCCGGGCGCACCCTCGACGAGCTCTCCGGCGGCCAGCGCCAGCGCGCGTGGATCTCCATGGCCCTGGCCCAGGGCACCGACATCCTGCTGCTCGACGAACCGACCACCTACCTCGACCTCACCCACGCCCTCGAGGTGCTGGACCTGGTCGACCGCCTGCACGACGACCTGGGCCGGACCGTGGTCATGGTGCTGCACGACCTGAACCTGGCGATCCGCTACAGCGACCGCCTGATCGTCATGCGCGACGGCCGCATCGAGGCGCAGGGCGCGCCCGCGGACATCATCAGTGCCGAACTGCTGCTGAATGTGTTCAATCTGCGGGCCGAGGTGCTCGAGGATCCGGTGTCCGGGCGGCCCATGATCGTGCCGATCGGCAACCGCCACGTCATCGTATGAGGAATCCCACACCAGCAACCCGCCGGTTACGACGACCTGTAGTACGCATTGCTGTCGTTGCCTCCGTAAGCTGGTGGGATGGCAGGTCTTGGTGAACTCGAGAAAGCGGTCATGGACCAGTTGTGGTCGGCCGACGAACCGCAAACGGTCCGGCAGGTCCATGAAGCCCTCGCTGAGCGTCGTGAACTCGCGTACACCACGGTGATGACCGTTCTGCAGCGCTTGGCGAAGAAGAACCTGGTGGTCCAGCAGCGCGACGACCGCGCACACCGCTACGCGCCCGTGCACACCCGCGACGAACTCGTCGCCAGCCTCATGTTCGACGCGCTGCAGCAGGCCGACGAGGTGGGCAGCCGCCGCGCCGCGCTCGTGCACTTCGTCGAGCAGGTCGGCGCCGACGAGGCTGACGCATTGCGGGCCGCACTCGCTAAGCTCGAAGCCACCGAGGTGGCGCGCAAGGACAAACCCGAGTCCACATAGCTGTACCCTCGGCCCGAGCCCCACAACGCAGTGAGCTGAGGACATGGACTGGACAGCGCCGGTATTCGCCGGTCTCGCCTTGTTACTGGCGGGACCGGTGCCAGCGCTGCTCTCCCGGGCCACCTGGCCCTTCCGCAGTCCCCGTGCCGCTCTGGTGCTCTGGCAGGCCATCGCGCTGGCCGCGGTGCTCAGCGCCTTCGGCTCCGGCCTCGCCATCGCCTCCCGCCTGCTGGTCCCCGGCCCCGACGGCCGGCCGACCACCACCCCCAGCAAGGAAATCGATGTCCTCGGCCTGCCGCTGTGGCTGGGCCTGGTGCTGGTGTTCGCGCTCACACTGCTCGTCGGGGCACGGCTGATCTGGTCGGTGATCCGGGTCGGGATCCACACCCGTCGCCGCCGCGCCCGCCACCGCATGCTGGTCGACCTGCTCGATCAGTCCAGCGTGCAACGCAAATCGGCCGACATCCGGGTGCTCGCGGCCACCGAGCCGATCGCCTACTGCCTGCCCGGGCTGCGCCGCCGCGTGGTGCTCAGCCAGGGCACGGTCACCAATCTGACCGACGAGGAACTCACCGCCATCGTCAGTCACGAGCGCTCGCATCTGCGCGCCCGCCACGACCTGGTGCTGGAAGCCTTCACCGCCGCGCACGAGGCCTTCCCCCGCGTGGTCCGCTCCAAGTCCGCGCTGGACTCGGTGAAACTGCTCATCGAACTGCTCGCCGACGACTCCGCGGTCAAGGTCACCGGCCCCACCCCGCTGGCCCGCGCCCTGGTGGCCTGCTCGAATTCGCCCGCCCCGCAGGGCGCGATGGCCGCGGGCGGACCCAGCACCTTGATCCGCATCCAGCGCCTCGCCGGTCCCATCGGTGACCTGCGCATCGCCGTCGCCGCCTACCTGGCCGCCGCCGCCATCCTCGTGGTGCCGACCCTCGCCGTCGCGATCCCCTGGCTGGTCGAGGTCAGCCGCCTGGTCAGCCGTGCCTGAACCCGCTCCGCCCGCCCGCGAATCCGACTCGGGCGCGGACGGTTCCGCCGTGCCCGCCGAACGCTCCGGCAACACCCCCAACCCGACATCCACCCGCCGCGGTCCCGCGGCGACACCGAATCCCGATCCGGAGGCCACCATCCACACCGATCCGACACCCGCACCGACATCCACCGCGGCGGCGCCGACCCGATTCGCGGATCTCGGTCTGCCACCGGTGCTGGTGCAGGCGCTGCGGCGGGGCGGGATGGATACGGCGTTCCCGATTCAGGCCGCGGTCGTTCCCGATATTCTCGCGGGCCGCGACGTGCTGGGCCGGGCCGCGACGGGGTCGGGCAAAACGCTGGCGTTCGGGTTGCCGATGCTGGTGCGGCTGTTCGGTGCGCCGAGCGCCCTCAAGCGGCCGCGCGGTCTGATCCTCGCGCCCACCCGGGAGCTGGCGATCCAGATCGAGGCGGCGCTGGACGAACCCGCGCTGTCGCTGGGCCTGCGCCTGGCCACCGCCGTCGGCGGGCTCCCGATCAAGAAGCAGGAGGAGCGGCTGGCGCGCGGCGTGGACGTGGTCATCGCGACGCCGGGCCGGTTGACCGACCTACTCGGACGGAAAGCGGTGCAGCTGAACGACATTCGCGTGGTCACCGTGGACGAGGCCGACCATATGGCCGAACTGGGCTTCCTCCCCCAGCTCACCGCGCTGCTGAACAAGGTGCCCGACGACGCGCAACAGCTGTTGTTCTCGGCGACGCTGGACGAGACCGTCGACGGGCTGGTGCAGAAGTATCTCCACGATCCCGCCACCCACGCGATCGGCGCGAGCACGGCGCACGTGCCGAATACGGCTGCGGCAGGCCCGGATTCAGACGCACTCGCGGTGGATTCCGTGTCGGGCACGTATTCGGCAGCGCCGGGCACCGGGTCGGCCACCTCGGGCACGACGGGCACCGGGTCGGCCGCGGTCGGCGTGGACTCGCCGGTCGGCACGGTCACGGGAGACCTCGGGCGAGTCGCCGCGGGACCGACGATCGCGCATTACGCCCTGCACGTCCGACGGCCCGACAAGCGCGCGGTGGTCAGTGAGATCGCCGCGCGGCAAGGCCGGACGCTGCTGTTCGTGCGCACCCAGCACGGAGCCGACAAGCTGGCGCGCAAGCTCCGCGAGATCGGTATCGGCGCGGTCGCCCTGCACGGCGGCAAGGCGCAGAACCAGCGCACTCGCATGCTCGCGGCCTTCGCCGACGGAACCGCGCCGGTGCTGGTCGCCACCGATGTGGCCGCCCGGGGGCTGCACATCGACGACATCTCGCTGGTCGTGCACGTCGACCCGCCCGCGGATCCCAAGGACTACCTGCATCGCACCGGCCGCACCGCCCGAGCGGGCGCGTCGGGCACGGTCGTCACCATCGTCACCCCCGACGATCGCGAGGAGGCGGCCCGGCTCGCGGAGCGCGCCTCGGTGACCCTCACCGACGTCGAGGTGCGCCCGGGCGATCGCCGGCTCGTCGAGATCACGGGAGCCCGCCGCCCGAGCGGCCGTCCGATCGCCGATCCGTCGGCCCCGCCCGCCCCCGAGGGGAAGGCCGACAAGGAGCAGCCGCGGTTCCGGCAGCAGCGGCCGCAGGGCGAGAGCCGCGTGCACAACAAGAAGCGCAAGCCGGGCGCGGCCCGTCGTTCGTCCCGATGAGGGCGACACGTTTGTAGGTTCCTACGACACGCGGGCACGAAGAGCGCGACCTTTCCGGCAAATCCGACGAGATTGAGCTAACTCGGAGCCGGAAAGCAGGCCCAGCAAATTTGTAGCAAACGTCAATGTGGCCTGTGGCGTGCCACAAGAATCACCCTCTCCATTCCCTGCGGGGAATCGCGCACCAGGCGGCGAACGGCGAGCATCGGGACCATGCCCGAGCGAAACATCCTGCGCTACACCGTGATCACCTCCACCCCGGACGGCGGATCGGCCTTCACCGATGCCGAAATCCCGCTGGCCGATCGGACTCTCGCCGCCGGCGTGCCCGCCATGGCGGTGGGCGCGATGCCATCGATCCCAGCCGTGTCCTATCTCCGCAGCGGCGGCTTCGACAGTGCGCCGCATCCGGCCCCGACCAGGCAATGGGTGGTCATGTTGCGGGGCGCGATCGAGGTGACCACCACCGACGGCGAACGCCGGCGGTTCGCACCCGGAGATCTGGTGCTGGCCGCTGACACCGACGGCCTCGGTCATACGACCGTCGCGGTCGGGGCACCACCGTTCGAGGCGCTGTTCATCCCCACCCCGTCCTGAACCGACGGAATCAGATCAAGTCGGCGGTGCCGTCGACGACCTTCAGCAGGCAATCGAAACGGCCGATGCGCCAGCCCTTTTCAGTCGCTGCAACCCCAGCACATAGCTGCCGACGAACCACCGGTGGTGCCGCCGGTGGCGTCGGCCTTCACGTGCACGGCGATGGCGTCGGCGTGCGCCGGCGCGCTGTCGCCGGTGATCTCGATGAGCTGGGTTGCCCGCGGCAATCGGAATTTCTTGGCAAGTCGCTGGCGAACGCACAGCATTCAGCTACCATGGTCCAACGTGCAGTTTCTTCCCGGGCAGACCCCGCCCTATGACCTGACCTACGACGACGTCTTCCTCGTCCCCCGCCGGACGGATGTGGCGTCCCGTTTCGATGTCGACCTGTCCACCTCGGACGGGACCGGCACCACCATCCCCCTCGTGGTCGCGAACATGACCGCCGTCGCCGGCCGTCGCATGGCCGAGACCGTGGCCCGCCGCGGCGGCATCGTGGTGCTGCCGCAGGATCTCCCGATCCCGGCGGCCGCGGACACCATCGCCTTCGTCAAGAGCCGCTCGCTCACCGCCGACACCCCCGTCGTGCTGGATCCCGAGCAGTCGGTCTCCGACGCGCTGGCCCTCATCCACAAGCGCGCCCACGGCGCGGTCGTCGTGGTCGAGAACGGCAAGCCGGTCGGCGTCGTCACCGAGGCGGCCTGCGCCGACGTGGACCGCTTCGCGCGGCTGAGCACCGTCGTCGACACCAGCTTCGTCACCGTCCCGGCCGACACGTCGCCGCGTGACGTCTTCGACATGCTCGAGGCCGGGCACGCGCACCTGGCCGTGCTGGTCCACTCGGACGGCACTCTCGCGGGCGTGATGACCCGCACCGGCACCATCCGTGCCGGCATCTACACCCCCGCGGTCGACGCGAACGGCAAGCTGCGCATCGCGGCCGCGGTCGGCATCAACGGCGACATCCCGGGCAAGGCCAAGGCCTTGGTCGACGCGGGTGCGGACGTGCTGGTGATGGACACCGCGCACGGACACCAGACCAAGATGATCGAGGCGCTGCGTTCGGTGGCGAACCTGGGCCTGGGTGTGCCGCTGGTCGCGGGCAATGTCGTCGCCGCCGAAGGCGTGCGCGATCTGATCGAGGCGGGCGCGGACATCATCAAGGTCGGTGTCGGCCCCGGCGCCATGTGCACCACCCGCATGATGACCGGCGTCGGCCGCCCGCAGTTCTCCGCGGTCGCCGAATGCGCCGAAGCCGCCAAGGAATTCGGCAAGCACGTGTGGGCCGACGGCGGCGTCCGTCACCCGCGCGACGTGGCCCTGGCGCTGGCCGCCGGCGCCTCGAACGTGATGATCGGCTCCTGGTTCGCGGGCACCTACGAGTCGCCCGGCGACCTGCGCGTCGACCGCGACGGCAACCGCTACAAGGAGTCCTTCGGCATGGCGTCCAAGCGGGCCGTGGCCGCCCGCACCGCCACCGACTCGGCGTTCGACCGGGCCCGCAAGGCGCTGTTCGAGGAGGGCATCTCGTCCTCGCGCATGCGTCTGGATCCCGAGCGTCCCGGCGTCGAGGACCTGATCGACCACATCACCTCCGGTGTGCGCAGCTCCTGCACCTACGCGGGCGCGCGCACCATCGGCGAGTTCCACGAGCGCGCCACGCTGGGCATCCAGTCGGCCGCCGGCTTCGCCGAGGGCCGTCCGCTGCCCTCGGGCTGGTGATCGTCTCCCGCTAGTACTGCACAACTCGAACCCGGCGGGTCCGCTCGGATCCGCCGGGTTTCGTGTGTGCGGACCCCTTCGGCGTGTCATCGCCGGTCCGGCGTCGAACGATTCCCGGCGACCGTCCATTGTGATCCGGCCCCGCTGTGCGGAAACCGGCGAAGCCGCCCGGTAGCATGGCCTGACCGGACCCAGGCACTGGGTATCCGTGGCGTACTCCGCCAGCAACCCCTGCGAAAGGAACCAGTTGTCACCCGCGTCCAAGGGCGCTTCACAGGAGGGCTCCTCTACCGAGCCGGGTGACAAACCCGGCTTCCCCGCAATACCGGCTTCGGAAACGGCCGGGTGGTGCTGACCGTGTCGGTTCTGCTCACCATTCTCAGTCTGCTCGGATTCATCGCTCTGACCGCCGGCACGGCCTTGTTCGTGGCCGCGGAATTCTCGCTCACCGCTCTGGAACGCTCCACCGTGGAGGCCCACGCCCGTGACGGCGACCGCCGGGCCCGGCAGGTGCACCAGGCGCATCGCACTCTCTCGTTCCAGTTGTCGGGCGCTCAGCTGGGCATCACCATCACCACCCTGATCACCGGTTACATCGCCGAGCCCGTGCTGGCCCGGCTGCTGGAACCGATGGTGAGCGCGTTCGGGCTGGGCGTCGGGACCGTGAAGGGCATCTCCCTGGCGCTGGCGCTGATCATCGCGACCTCGCTGTCGATGATCTACGGCGAGCTGGTGCCCAAGAACATCGCCATCGCCTCGCCGCTGGAGACCGCGCGCTGGACCGCGGGCCCGATGATCGCCTTCTCCTCCGTCTTCAAGTGGATGATCAATTTCCTGAACGGGGCCGCCAACTGGGCGGTGCGCCGGATGGGGATCGAACCGGCCGAGGAACTCCGGTCGGCGCGCTCTCCGCAGGAATTGGGTTCGCTGGTGCGGACTTCCGCACTGCACGGGGCGCTCGATCAGCGCACCGCGCAGGTGGTGGATCGGTCGCTGCAGTTCGGTGATCGCACCGCGGAGGAGTTGATGACGCCGCGCATGACCATCGAAACCCTCGATCAGGACTGCACTCTCGCCGATCTGATCGACGCCGCGCGCGAAACCGGGTACTCGCGGTTCCCGGTCGTGGACGGCGATCTCGACAACACGCTCGGGTTCGTGCACATCAAGCAGACCTTCGTGCATCCGGTGAAGGATCGCCGCCAGATCACCTTGAAGTCCATCGCGCAGCAGGTGCCCGTGGTGCCGGCCAGCCTGGACGGCGACGAGGTGCTCGAGCGGGTGCGCCGCGACGGCATGCAGGTCGCGCTGGTGGTCGACGAGTACGGCGGCACCGCGGGCATCGTCACCATGGAGGACCTGATCGAGGAGATCCTCGGCGACGTGCGCGACGAGCACGACGAGGAGGAACTCGATGTGCGCCGCACGGCCAACGGCTGGAACTGCTCGGGTCTGATGCGCATCGACGAGGTGTCCCGCACCACCGGATACGACCCGCCCGAGGGCGAGTACGAAACCCTGGGCGGCCTGGTCCTGACCCGTCTGGGCCGGATCCCCGAAACCGGCGACGAGGTGCTGCTGCCCGAACCCGGCAACAGCCAGCTCGAGCACACCCACACCCGGGGCGGCTGGATCGCCACGGTCGAGCGGATGGACGGGCGGCGTATCGACCGCGTCCTGATCCGGCCGATCGACGCCGAGGCCCTCGCGATCTGGGAGCAGACTCATGGGTGACCTGTACGCCGTCCTGTTGACGTTCCTGCTGTTGTTGGGCAACGCGTTCTTCGTCGGCGCGGAGTTCGCCTTGATCTCCGCACGCCGTGACCGGCTCGAAGCGCTTGCGGCGCAGGGCAAGCGGAGCGCCAACACCGTCATCGAGGCGGGCCAGAACCTGTCGATGATGCTGGCGGCGGCGCAGCTGGGCATCACCATCTGCTCGATCCTGCTGGGCCGGGTGGGTGAGCCCGCGGTGGCGCATCTGCTGGAGCAGCCGTTCGATCTGCTGGGCGTGCCGGATTCGCTGTTGCATCCGATCTCGTTCGCGCTGGCGTTGACGATCGTGGTGATCCTGCACATCCTGCTCGGCGAGATGATCCCGAAGAACATCGCGCTCGCCGGTCCGGAGCGCATGGCGCTGCTGCTGGTTCCGCTGCACCTGATGTGGCTGCGGCTGGCCAAGCCGTTGATCGCGGTCTACAACTTCGCGGCCAATATCTCGCTGCGGGCGTTGCGGATCGAGCCGAAGGACGAGCTGGATTCGACGGTGTCGTCGGACGAGCTGGCCGAGATGTTCGGTGAATCGCGCTCCGAGGGTCTGCTGGACGAGGAGGAGCATCGTCGCCTCACGCAGGCGCTGGGCTCGAGCGACCGGATCGTCGCCGATGTGATGGTGCCGCTGGCCAAGGCCCGCTCGGTGCCGTTGCGCGGCGACGGGACCACCCTCGGCGACATCGAATCCGCTGTCGCCGAGACCGGTTTCTCGCGGTACCCGGTTCGGGCGGACGACGGTTCGCTGGTCGGCTACCTCCACGTCAAGGATGTGCTCGACCTGACCGCCGACGAGGACGCGGGGCCGGGCACCCCGATCCCGCGCACCGATATCCGTCCGCTGCCCACGGTCAGCATGGGCACCACCTTGTTCGAGGCGCTGGCCCGCCTGCGCCGAACCAACTCCCATCTGGGTCGTGCGGTGGACAGCCGCGGCAATACCGTCGGCATCGTGGCGCTGGAGGATCTGGTGGAGGAGTTCGTGGGCACCGTCCGCGACGCCACCCACCGTCTCGCCGAATGATGAACGCCCGCATCGATTCCCCCGTGCTGTCCGGTCCCGCTTGGCGGGACCGGGCGGCCGCCCACCGCGCCCGCGTCGACGCGCTGCTCGGCCCGTACCTCGACCGGCGCGCGGCGGGCACCAAACACCCGGTGATCGACTTCCTGTTCACCTATTACGGCAACAAACCCGCGCAGCTGAAACGCTGGCATCCGGGTTTCGGTGTCACGCTGACCGATGCCGAGGAGTACACGGGGTCCCGCGGCTACCACCAGATCTCGGTGGACTCCCCTGACGGCCCGCCCGTCACCGGCTGGACCGCCGACCCCGTCTTCCTCGAAAAGCGCCGCGACACCATCGAATTCGTGGCCTCCCTGTTGTCCGCGACCGCGTCGCGCCCGGCCCAGCTGTCCTGCTTCGGCCTGCACGAGTGGGCCATGGTCTACCGCACCGACGACGTCCGCCACCAGCAGGTCCCGCTCCGTCTGGGCTCCTCCGGCACCGACGCCGTCGTCGAATCCATGCAGATCCGCTGCACCCACTTCGACGCCTTCCGCTTCTTCACCCCCGCCGCGGTCCCCCTCAACATCGAACCCCTCACCCGCGACTCCCAGATCGCCCGCGAGCAACCCGGCTGCCTCCACGCCAATATGGACATCTACAAGTGGGGCTTCAAACTGACCCCCTTGATCAGCTCGGACCTGCTGTTCGACGCCTTCGAACTGGCGTGCGCCGCCCGCGAGCTCGACATGAAGGCCAGCCCCTACGACCTGCTGGACTACGGCTACGAGCCCATTCGCATCGAAACACCGTCCGGCAGAGCCGAATACGTCCGCGGCCAGGCCGATATCGCGGCCCGGTCGGAACTCCTGCGCACCCGCCTGCTCGACGCCACCAGACACCTGCTGACCAGATCGGGCGAATCACATCCCGGATTCGATGCGTTTGCAAACAAATGATATTCGTGACCGGTGTGACGGATTAATCCCGCTTCCGAATGGCGCTGACGTGCACTAATATCAGAGAATCTCGACCGCACACTGGCCGATTGGCACATTCGACTACAGGTTCGGACGGCTAAGGAATTTGGGGGGCAGGGTTGGATAGGGCACCTGGTCGGCGCATCTGACAGGAATAGTGCCACGTATCCGTCCCTGGTCGGCGGATCGGCCACACTCGTCGTCATCTTCGACAGTTCCTGCTGTCGCCCGCGCGTGTCCGCGCCCAATTAGAAGACCAACTGGCCTCGTTCACGAACGACGGGGGGGATTGCCGGGGGCTCCGAGGTGCTGCCCCACCTCGAATGCGGCCCGATAAACGGAATATGCGACATGCCGTTTATTCAGAATGCTCGTTCGGCGACGCACGCGACCGAATCTTTTCGCGATCACGCGAATTCTCGAAGGGTGCGCATCTGCTTTCGACATAGGAGGCGCATAGCTATGACACGGGATCAAGTCGCTCAAGCGATTATCGCGGAGGGGCAGCGACGTGGAATCAGTCAGCGCGGCATCGTGATCGCACTGGCGACCGGGCTGGTCGAGTCCAACTTGACGATCTACGCGAATCCGGCGGTGCCGGAGTCCATGCAGATCGAACACGATGCCGTGGGGACCGACGGCTTCTCGGTGGGCGTGTTCCAGCAACAGATCCGGCAGGGCGACAACGGCGAGTACTGGTGGGCGGATTGCGCGACGTGTATGAATCCGACCACGTCGGCAGGGCTGTTCTACGAGCGGCTCGCGAGGCTGGACTACAACGGTCCGGATTCACCCGGTTCGTATGCGCAGGAAGTGCAGCGGTCGGCGTTCCCCGATCGGTACGACGAACGCATGTCCGAAGCCCAGGACATCTATGACCGGCTGGCTTCGGTATCGCCGGGTGGGGAACCGACGGAGAAGGAACTCCCCTACGACAGGTCGATCGTCCCGCAGGAGAGGTTCTTCTGGTGCGGTCCCGCGGCGACCCAGATCGTCTGCAATTCGTGCGGGGTGAATCTCTCCGAGCAATACTTGGCCACCGAGATCGGAACCACCGAGAACGGGACCGATTACGTCGGATTGATCACTCCGGTGCTGAACAGGATTCTGCCCGCCGCGAAGTATGTAGACACCTATCTGCACGACGACCCGCCGACCGGCGCCCAGAAGGATCGGCTGTGGAAGGACATCGTCAATTCGATCGACGCCGGCTTCGGTGTGGTCGCGAATATCGATGCCCCGCCGAACAATTACCCGCAAGGCGTCAAGGGTTCGGTATCGCCCGTCTACGGCGGCGGTGAGGTCTTCCACTACATCGCGTTGATGGGCTATGACAGCGCGTTCCCGCGCGCAGTGTGGGTCGCCGACAGCGGATTCAGCCCGTACGGATATTGGATCGGCTTCGATCAGCTCGCGACACTGATCCCGCCGAAGGGCTATACCTCGGCTACCGCGGCACCCATGCCCACCTTGCCGATCGGCGACGTGTGGATCCAACTCTTCGGCGACGGCGGCAACAACACACCCGGCACGGGTTGGCCCCAGCTGGGCGGGCGAACCGTCGTCGACGAATTCGCCGCGATCGGTCAGAAGTTGAAGATCAGCGGCTTCGCGGCACCCACCACCGCGGTCGACGTGCCGTTCCCGGTCGGCGTCGACGGTCAGGTTCGTGACGTGTGGATCCAATTCTTCGGCGACGGTGACGACTTCACCCCGGGAACGGGATGGCCGCAGCTCGGTGGGCACACCCTCGTCGACGGCGTCGCCGCCATCGGCCAGAAGCTGAAGATCAGCGGCTTCGGGGCTCCCACCGGTGCGACCAACGTGCCCTTCCCGACCGGTGCCGCGGGCCAGATCCCCGACGTGTGGATCCAGCTGATGGGTATGGGCGGCACCGGCTGGCCGCAGCTGGGCGGGCGGACACTGGTCGACGGCGTCGCCGCCATCGGCCAGAAGCTGGCCATCGACGGCTTCGCAGCCCCTCCCGGCCCACCCCAGATCTCCTTCCCCGCCCGGATCGCCGACCAGGTCAGAGACCTCGAGATCCAGTTCATGGGCATCACCGGCAATGGCTGGGAGCAGTTGGGCGGCCACACCCTTGTCGACGGTCTCGCCGAGATCGGAAAGGCGACCAAAACACCCTGACGCACACGGGCGGCTGCGGCTCGGTGATCCGAGGAGCGTCGAGCCGCTGTCCCGGATCGGCCTGGACCCGAGCGGTCCGATCGAGGTCCGGCGCGCGGCACTGTCCGTGTCGGAGAGCACCGGGATGTGCCCGGAGGGAAGCGAATTGCAGGCGGAGGTTCTCCCGCGTCGCAACTAAAGCAGAATCTATTGCTTCTGAACAACGGCTCTGCCTACTCTCGCTAAAGCAGAACATTCCGCAATAGCGCGGTCGAGCGAGAGGCCAACAATGAGGTCGTTGCTGAAACTGGCGAAACGGGTGGGGGTCAGCGCCCGCGTCATCACCGCCTCGGTCACCACCGCCGTCATGGTCGTCGGCGGCTGCGCCTCGGCGCCGGACCCGCTGGGCGGCGCCCAGCACTTCACCGCCGACTTCCTCAGCGTCGCGGGCGTCTTCGAGGGCAACCCGATCACGGTGCTCGGTCTCGAGGTCGGGAAGGTCGACCGGGTCGTCACCCGCAGCCGGTACGTCGAGGTCCACATGACCGTGGACAAGGGCGTCGACATCCCGAAGAACGTTCAGGCCGCGCTGGTTTCGCCGTCCATCGTGACCGACCGGCACATCGAGCTCACCCCCCGCTACACCGGCGGTGACAAGCTGCGCGACAACGCGGCCGGGGTGACCGAGGTGGTCGACGTGACGCCGCTGCTCATGCAGAACCTGGACCGCTCGGTCAACCGGCAGGAAGGATTCATCCGCACCCATGCCCTTCTCGGGACCGGGCTCTCCGGCGAGATCGTCAGCCTGTTCTGTGAGCGCGTCCAGATGCGCTCCGACGGCTGCCGGACCGGCAAGATGGAGGACTTCGGACCCGACTTCGGTCTCATGGCGGCACTGCTGGGATTGACGAGATAGATGGCGGGCTCCCGCCACCATCGCCGCCGCGATTACTGGAACCCTGTCGGAACACGATCCGGTCGTCGATGCCCGTACGATCGAGCGGGCCTGGCTCTGCGGCGGAACTCGACTCGAGCAGGATGGTGAGGACAACGTGGTGCGAACGCGTCTCGACGAATGGATTGCCGGCGGCCGGTACGTGCAGCTGTGCGGTCACCGGATCTTTCATCGTCAGGACGGTCCGGTCGACGGTCGGCCGGTGACGCTGGTACACGGGTTCCCCACCTCCTCGCATGATTGGGCGCCGGTGCTGCCCGCGCTGGTCGACGCCGGGTGCCGGGTCACCACACTGGACCTGGTCGGGTTCGGGGCCAGTGCGAAGCCCGCGCGGCACGACTATCGGATCACCGAGCAGGCCTCGATCGTCGAGCAGTTGTGGGAGTACCTGGGAATCGAGGCCACGGCGCTGATCGCCCACGACTACGGGGTGTCGGTGGCGCAGGAACTGCTGCACCGCAACCCGTCCCGGATCACCGCCGCCGGGTTCCTCAACGGCGGGTTGTATCCGGACCTGCACCGGCCGACCCGGATCCAGCGGCTTCTGCACAGCCGCGCCGGTGTCGTGCTGCAGCATCTCGCGAGCGAGCCGGCTTATCGGCGCTCGCTGCGGCAAGTCCTCGGTCGCGAGGTGGCCGAGGACGAGCTGCACGACATGTGGCTGGCGTCATCGATGAACGACGGCAAGCGGATTCAACACCGGCTACTGCGCTATATCGACGATCGGCAGATCCACGCGGACCGCTGGCGGTCGGCGTTGGAGAGCTATCCCGGCCCGAAGCTGTTCGTCTGGGGCCCAGCCGATCCCGTCAGCGGAGCGCATGTCGTGCCTCGCCTCCAGGAGCGCCTGCCCGGCGCGCACCTGGTCGTCCTCGACGAACCCCCGGCGACGGGTCACTACCCCCAGGTGGAGAACCCGGCCGCCGTCGCCGAGGCCTTGACCGCGTTCCTGAAGCCCTGACCGTGTTCCCGGCGATGGCAGTCCGGCGCCGACCTCCTCCGCACCCGCCTGCTCGACGCCTGCCGCGAGCTCCTCGCCACCGAGCACCAGGCCGTGTGCCGACCGGTCTCATTGTTTCGGTACTCACGAATTACGTTTGCTTACAAACGATCCCGTGATTGTCGGATGAAACAACGCCACCCGATCGAGCGATTCACTCAGCACCCAACGCTGCTATGCCGACTCAGCCCGTGCGGTCCGGGGCGTAAGCTCCCGACGATATGACGAAACCCGTGAATCTCGACGGCGGCTTCGGCGCGCTCATCGGTTTGGATATGGTCGAATTCGATCAGCCCGGCGCACGCAGTGTCTGCCGGATCACCGTCGCCGACCAGCACCTCAACCCGCACGGCGTGCTGCACGGCGGGGCGATGTATTCGATGGCCGACCAGGGCATGGGTGCGGCCGTGTATTGCGTGCTCGCCGAGGGCGAATCCTGCGCCACCATCGAGATCAAAATCGTCTACCTCGCCGCCGTCCGCGACGGCGTCGTCGAATGCGAATCCCGCGTGATCAACCGAGGCCGACGCGTCATCGCCCTGGAATCGGAAATCCGAAACGCAGGCCGCCTGGTCGCCAAGGCCCTGGGCACCTACGCCGTCTTCCCCGCTCCAGTGCGCGACTGAGCCCGAGGCTCTTGCGGTGGCGGTGGGTGAGGGCTTGGGGCGGATCGGGGAGCAGGCGGATCGGTCTGCGACATTCGGGCTGATCCGGCAGTTGGCCGAGCCGGGAGTCGGTGGAGTGGAGCGGGAGGAAGTCGCCTATGCGCTCCAGCGGTCGGCTGATCCGCGGGCCGTGGCGCCGCTGGCCGAGATCGGGTTGGATCGGGATCGTCCGCGGGCGGTGCGGCTGGCGGCATTGCGGGTGCTGGAGAGCACCGGCATGTGTCCGGAGGGCGCCGCGTTGCGGATGTGGTGGGCCGGGGGCGATGACGTGGTGCGTGCCTGCGTATTACGGCAGGCCCAACGCACCGAGGCCGATCTACTCGAACCGGTCGCATGCGATCCGCGTCATCCGCTGCACAGGCACGCGCTGATCGGCCTCGAGTTCTCGTTCGAGGAACCGCGGTGGCAGCAGTACAAGATCCAGGGCCTCGACCACCCTGACTCGCGGGTGCGGAAGACCGCCGCCGACGTCCTGTGCTGGGACGAGCCGGTGGCCGCTGAGCCCGCCTTGCATCGGGTCGCCGGCGACAGCGACACCGCTGCCGCGTGTGCCGCGATCGATACGTTGCGCTATTACCACAGCAGGGCCACGCTGCGGCTGCTCCACGAGATCGGCCGGGGTGACAGCGAAAGGGCCGGCACAGCACGGGCTTCCGAAGTCGACCTGTTGGGCGAGTTCCAGGACGAGCAATCGGCGATCCGTGAGTGGATCGCTCCCGTGGCCGACCTGCTCGGGCCTCCGGAGCCCGCGGCCTCGACGACCGCCTGATCGATCTGGCCCGCACCGACCTCCGCGAGAACATTCGCGCCGAGGCGGTCTCCCAACTCGGCGACCGGATCGAACCGCTACTCCCCCTGCTTTCCGAACCACCTTTGGTGACCTGGGCGGTGCACACCCGGCTTCTCGACGCCTGCCGCGGCGGGCGTCAGCACATGCCCGACCTCACCCCGTTGCGAGACGTCGACAACCTGCACTTGGCCCGCGCCCTCGCGGATTTCGACGCCCAGGCGTGAGACCGGGCCGGGCGTGGTGCCCGGCCCGGGCGCTCAGCAAGCCGGGGTTCAGCCGCAGGCCGGCGAGGTTTGGTTGGCCAGGGACAACAGATTGCAGATCCAGTCCTTCTGGACTTTCCATTTGCCGTCTTCGGCGACGAAGGGGACGACGGCCTGTTGGGGGGCGCCGCCGCCGATGGCGGCCTGGGCGTCGGCGGTGAGGGTGCCGTTGCCGAGGTCGACGACGTTGGTGACGGTGATGGAGGCGTTGTTCTGCTTGTAGGCCTCGATGATTCGGGTCGGGAGGCTCGGGTCGGCCTGCATGCCCTGCATGAGGTCGAGCTTCTCGGCGTCGGGGACGGCGGGGTCGAGGACCTTCTGCATGGCGGTGTTCAGCTCCGTGGCGGACGGGGCGGGCGGGTATGCCTGTCCGGAGGCCGTTTTCGACGTCGAGGACTTGGCGGGCGTGTGGCCCGGGTGCTTCTCACCACTGCCGCATGCCGACAGACCGAGCACGGTCACGACAGCCAACGCCACCACGGCGAGACGTCCACTCTGACGGAGCTTCACTACACATCCTTCACACATTCCGAATACTTCCGTCACACAAGATGACTGGGAGAAGCTCCCGGAACAAGTCGAGGGGGCGCTTTCAGTCCGAACCCTCATAATTGCCACTGATCATCGCGACCGGCCCCGGGTAGGTTGGAGCGGTGGCGGTTGAACGGGAACGGGTCGAGCTTTTCCTCCGCGATCTGGGCGCGGAACAGATTCCGCACCCCGGGGGCACACTGATGACGCATCTCGCGCGGGTCGCCGACCTGCTGGCCCGGTGGGGCGCGGATACCGATGTCCAGTACGCGGGGCTCTGTCACGCGATGTACGGCACCGACGGATTCGATCGGTCGCTGCTCGAGGTGTCGGAGCGGGCGAAGCTGGCCGCCCTGATCGGTTCGCGGGCAGAGGAACTGGTCTACCTGTACGGCAGTTGTGACCGGTCGGCGGTGTATCCGCGGTTGGGCGCGACGCCCACCGTGTTCACCGACCGGTTCACCGGCCGGGAACACGACGTGGACGACGACGCGCTACACGCGTTCCTGGAGATCACCGCCGCCAACGAGTTCGATGTCATGGTGCACAACACCGAACTCGCGGCTATACACGGAGCTTCTCTGTATCAGCTGTTCGCGCGAACAGCGGATCACCTGTCTCCGGCGGCCCTGCAAGCGTGGCGAAACCGGTTCGGGCCACGGTGATCCGAGGCGCTTCCGTCGCGGTGACCGTGCAGAGCCGGAACAGCAGCAGGAACAGGCAGTCGATGAGGAACGGGACTGCCAGGAATGCCACCGCGGGGACCGCGATCAGCAGGAAGCGCAGCCATTCGCGGACTCCGGCGCCCGCCATACGGCCGCCGAAACGCACGGCGGCCCACATCATCCAGCGCTGCGGTGTGGAGACGCCGCATTCGCGGAGCATGCGGCGGAAGATCCCGTCGGCGTCGGAGCGGCCGACGGGTGCGACCTCGCACAGGTAGTCGTGCAGGATCGCCGCGCGGGTGTAGGCGCCGTAGCGGGGGATCAGCCAGATCAGGGGCCTGGGGACAGAAGCGAAGTCGGTGACGAAACCGACCGGCACGCTGAAGGTGTCGGTGGCCGCGCGGTAGGTCAGCGGCGCCTGCAACCGCCACCGGACCGCGTCGACCTCCTCGACGACCACGGCTTGTTCACCGAGGAACGGCATCGAATCCTCCTCGCCACGATTCGGTGCGGTCGGTCATCGGGCCAGCTCCTGGTTCAGGGCGCCGGCGAGCGCTTTGCAGTGGCCCTCGGCGAGGTAGGCGGTGGTGTGGCGGCCGTCGGTGAGGTAGCCCTTCATCCAGGCCAGCGCGCCGCCCCAGTCCTGCCATCGATCGATGTTCCACCACGGCTGCATGCTGCGGTTCGTCGCGGTGTCGAGCATGTGCTGAGCCCAGCGCGTGGCGGCTTCGGGCGAACTCAGGGAATAGAACTCGGTCATATCGGCCACGCTGCGCAGGGGGTTTCCCGCCGGGAGCGACGTGATCGGGTCGCCGGCGGCGGCGACCCACCAGGTCGGCAGACCGGTGTCCCGTTCGCCGGAGATCCCCCACCCGCCCGGATCGATGCCGACACACCGGCCGCGGGGACGAGACGGATCGGCGATCAACGCCACCCCGCGCACATCCAGTTCCGGATGCTGTCCGGCCGAAATCTCGGCCGCGACATCGCCCGCGATCTGCGCGCCCTGCGAATACCCGCCGAGCACAACGGGATTCGGGCTCGCACCGATAGCGCCGAGCAGCGCCTCGCGCCCCGCCGCGCGACTGTCGGCGTAGGTACCGGGACTGCCGTACTCGGCGGGATAGTCGACGATGCGGGTGGTGAATTCCGCGGGGTCCAGGTCGTGCAGGAACTCCTCGCTGATGTTGTCACCGCCGTGCGGGCAGAATGTGCCGGGCACCATGAGGACGTCGATCATGACCGCACTCCGGTTCGCGCGGTGACGATTCCGCAGGCGGCGGAGAATTCGTCGGGCGACAACCCGTCGGCACTGTTCATGTCGCAGGGTCCGAACGGGGCGCAGCCCTCGGGCAGTCCGCCACCCCATCCCTGTCCATCGGTGTATTGATGCGCGACCTGTCCCGGCAGTTGCGGATCGTTGCCGTAGCCCGCCGCCACCACACGCAGTCCCTCGGGCCGGGTGGGCCACATCGACGCGAAGTCGGAGGCATTGGCGTACCCGATGACCCGGCGCGGATCACCGAGCCAGTCGGCGGCCGCCCAATAGGCGCGATTGATCCCGTCGGATTGGTCGCCGGACGGATTGCCGCCCTGTTCGACATCGAGCATCACGATCATCCGCGGGTGCGGTCCCCCCGCCTCGGTGACCATGTCGATGCAGGTCCGCACCGTCTCCTGCCAGTTCGGACGCCAGTAGAAATAGACGATGAAGCACGCCAGCCGCCCGGAATCGGCTGCGGCGGTGGCCCATCGATAGTTGTGTGCGAAGTGGTCGTCGCGGAATGTGCCGTCATTGCTGCGAAACGACAGGACTTCGTACGGATAGTCGTCGTCGACGGGCGCCTGAAAAGTGGACACGTCAGCGAACAAGGTGTCGGTCATGAAGTTCTCCCCCAGTACTGATCGGCGGTCTCTCCCACCGCCGATCACGAAGGTAGAACCCGATGCCCCCGATCCACCACGCATTTATTCAGAACCATCGAAAAAGACGCGGTCACACCGCTTTTCCGAGTTTCCGGACCGGACGGGTCCGGCGGGGACCATGCCCGCCGCACCGGCGATTCAGGACCCGAACCAGCGCCGCCGTCGAGCGGCCGCGAATTCGGCTTTCTCCGCGGCGAATTCGGCGGATGGCCCGAGGAACGGGGCGACGGGCGATGGGCCGGAGAGGAAGTCCGCTTCGACTTTCCCGACGAGGCCCCCGCCGAACTCGATGTGGCACGTGCCCTGTCCCAGATACCGACCGTCGTGGGGGCTGTCGTGCAGGCGGGCGATGATGTCGGCCGCGACGGTTCGGGCCGCGGTCTCGGCGAATACGCCCGCGCGGGGCACGGGCGCATCGGCGCAGTCGCCCAGGGCGTACACCCCGGGGTAGGGGGTCGCCAAGGTGGCCGCGTCGACATGAATCCAGCCGTCCACTCCCCCGGCGGTCAGCCCGGACACCTGCACGACCTCCGGAACCCGGTGCCGGGGAATGCCGATGAACAGGTCGTAGGGCAGGTCCCCGCCTCGCGTCGACGCGGTGTGGGTCGCCGGGTCCAGTGCCCCCACCCGCGTTCCGGGCGTGTACTCGATGCCACGGTCGGCGAGCGCGCCGAGGATCGCGGTGTCGGAGCTCGGCGACACCGGAATGGGTGAATCCATCGGGGTGATCAGCCGCATGCGGGTCGCCTCGCGCAGATCGCGGCGCACGAGCTCCTCGTGGAGCAGCAGCGCGCCTTCGTACGGCGCCGGCGGGCACTTGAACGGGACGCTCAGGATCGACATCAGGATGGTCCCGCCGGCGAAGGCGTCGAGGCGTCGCCGCAGCCGGTGGACGCCCACGAGGGAGTAGTACTCGTGACCGTCGTCGAGGAATCCGGGAGTGGCGGCGCAGTCGTACTCGGCGCCCAGCGCGACGACGAGCGTATCCGGTGTGTACTCGCCTCGATCGGTGGTGACCGACCGGTGGCCGGGATCGATCGCGGTGACCGTCTCGCGCCGGAACTCCACGGCCGGAAGGTCGATGGTGTCGTACGGTATCCGGACCTCGTCGACGGTGCGCCCCCGGAACAGCACGTCCAGCTTGGCGAAACCGAAGACGAACCCTTCGGCACAGTCCAGCAGGGTCACCCGGACCTCGTCCGGCACGGACCCGGACAGACCCGCGGCGAGTTCGAGCCCACCGAATCCCGCGCCCAGGATCAGAACGGTGTGCATCGTTCGAGTATGCGCCCGATCGCGCCCGCCGTGTGCCCGAAATTTGCGGACCATCATCGCCGGTGTCGTCGCCGGCGACGACGCCACCGGCCGTACCGCCTACGCCGTGACCGGGTGGATCTTCAGATTGCAGGTGTCGAGGGCCTCGTCGACCACGCGGGTGTCGGTCGAGTTGGGCGGAGTGACTTGGGTTTTGACGACCTTGGGGTCGGATTTGCCGTAGACGCCGCAGGCCACCGATTCGGCGATGGCCTTGGCGGGGTGACCGGACTTGACGACAACGGTCGGTTCGGGGTCGCCGGTGGGTTGCGGGCTCATATAGCCGGAGGTGGTGCGTTCGGCGTGGACGACCTCACCGGTGGAGGTGGTGAGGTCGAGCCCGGGGTAGCCCTTCAGGGTGCAGGCCTGGGCGGGGTTGGCGATGGAGAAGGTGAGGGTGATGCCGTGGTGGCTCATGGCCGCGCCCAGGCCGGTGGCGGTGATATCGACCTGGCCGGGGGCGCAGGCGGCGATCGGGGTGTCCGCGGGCGTGGTGGCGGGCGCGGGATTGCCGGTGGGGGCCGCGCCGGGGTTTCCGGCACTCGGGCTACCGGCGCTGGGTGAGACGGCTGGGATCGCCGAGCGCGGCGTCGTGGTCGGAGCGGCCCCGTCCGAGCAGCCGGTGACGCCCGCGATCACCGTGCAGGCCAACAGCATCGTGAATCCCGTAGAGCGCATCGCCCACCTCCGTCGTCGAATCATCGCAGCCTTTCAAGATCGACTGGGCGACCGGCCCTGTTAACCGCCGCGACAACAGATTTCAGACCCGTGCGACGGACCGAGCGCCCACTGGCAACGACTGTCACAGACAATTTTGCCCCCACATCTACCGAGCGGTCAGTTCATGAGTTAGCGTTCGACATGTAACCGTGACCACATCGCACGAGGACTGTGCCACCGGTCACGGCCGATTCCAGGGCTCGACAGAAGACGGGGGTACCGCGATGAGGCGGTTCACGGGTATGCGGCGGTCCAAGCCCGCGGCGGTGCTGGCGGTGACGCTGATGGGAGCAGCGGTGCTGCCGATGCAGGGCGCGTCCGCGGACCTGCAGTCCGACATCCAAACTCAGGTGCAGCAGTTCTTCGACGTGGGCCGGACCTCGGTGCCGCGCGCCGACTGCGGGGCCGACGCGCTGCCGGAAAAGGGCCTGCAGGGCGATGTTCCGGCCGACGATCGCAACAGCGGCCGCAGCACGCTGGGCTACCGCTGCAATCTGTCGTTCGTGGGCGGGTACGTCGGCAAGGGCGCGGGCATCACCTCGACGACCTACGACCACTGCTCGTACACGGGATCACTGTTCCCGGGCAACATTCTGGGCCCCGCGCAGGGCGTGCAGGTGCTGGACGTGTCGGATCCGGCGAACCCGGTGGAGACCGGCAGTCTCACCGAGCCCGCCATGCTCGCGGGCACCTGGGAGTCGCTCAAGGTCAATGCCGAACGAAAACTCCTGGTGGGCACCGGTGTTCCGGTCGGCACCGGCGCGGGATTCCTGTCGGTGTACGACATCTCCGACTGCGCGCATCCCCGGCTGCTGAACCCGGGCGCGGGCACGAATCTGCTGATGCCGCTGCCGATCACGACCCACGAGGGCGGCTTCTCCCCCGACGGCCGCACCTATTGGGCCTCGGGCATCGCCCCCGGCTTCGTCAGCGCCGTCGACCTGACCGATCCGACGAATCCGCACGTGATCTGGCAGGGCCTGACCGGCATCGAGGCGCACGGTTTCGGCATCAGCCCGGACGGCAATCGCATGTACCTCTCGGCGCTGGGCGGATTCACCGTCATGGATATCAGCGCGGTGCAGCGGCGTGACCCGAATCCGCAGGTCGCCCATCTGGGACGGGTGTTCTGGACCGACGGCTGGGCCACCCAGCACAGCATCCCGGTCACCTACGACGGCAAGCCGTATCTGTTCACCGTGGACGAGGGCGGCGCGGGCGGGGTGAAGCTCATCGACGTCTCCGACGACGCCAACCCGCAGGTGGCGGCCAAGCTCAAGCTGGAGATCAACCTGCCCGAGAATCAGGATTCGGCGATGGCCTCGGCCATGGGCGGCTCGGTGTTCTCCTACGACGCCCACTACTGCGCCGCCGATCGGCCGAACGACCCGACCGCGCTGGCCTGCGGCTGGGAGGAGTCCGGCATCCGGGTCTTCGACGTGCGGGATCCGTTCCACGCCAAGGAGATCGCGTACTTCAACCCGCCCGCGCGCAAGGGCCGCAATCTGGAACTGTGGAACTCGCCGCACGCGCTGGCCTCGCTGATCGGTTTCCCGCTGATGGAGTTCCCGTCGGCGGCGCGGGCCATGTTGGAGGGCAAGTTCGACCCCAACCAGGCGCTGTCCTCACGCACCGGGATGGTGGCGTTCGGCGACCTGTCCACCGATTGGTGCTTCTCGCCGCCGGAGTGGCACGGCAGCCAGCTCTGGGCCACCTGCAATGACAACGGGTTCATGGTGTTGCAGCTCGCCGAGGACGTGTACACCCCGCCCGCCGACCAGCAGTCCGTGGTCGGTTCATGACGGAACGCCGTGCCCGCCTGTGGGATCGGTCGCGTCGCCGGTTGGCGGTCGCCGCGCTGGCCGTCGCGCTGCTCGCCGCCGGAATGCTGCTGCGCCCGCTGCTGATCCCCGACACCCATGCCGCGCCACCGGTGCTCGACGCGGTCGAGATCGGGTTCAGCCAGGACATGACAGCGCACCACGAGCAGGCCCTGATCATGGTGCAGCGCTTGGATTCCGGCGTCGATCCGACCGTGCGGCAGCTGGCCCAGCAGATCGCCGACGCCCAGCGGATGGAGATCGGCACCCTGCTCGGCTGGCTGCGCCTGGCCAACGCCTCGCCCGATTCCCGCCACCCCATGGCGTGGATGACATCGACTGCCGCGCACGATCATTCGATGACCGCCATGCCCGGCACGAACGGCACGTCCATGCCGGGCATGGCCACGCAGGCCGAACTCGACGCGCTCGCCGCCGCGCGCGGCAAGGACGCCGAAGTCCTGTTCCTGCAGCTCATGTTGCGCCATCATCGCGGCGGCGTGGCCATGGCCAAGGCCGCCGACGAGCTGGTCGCTTCGGGGCCGGTGAAGGAGGCCGCGCGCGGCATGGTCACCGCCCAGTCCCAGGAGTCGGGGCTGATGACGATCATGCTCGCGCAGCGCAATGCGCAGCCCCTGTCGTGAGAGGCGGGACACCCCTGCGCGCGGCCGCGGATGTGCTGTACTGAGCCCATGATCGAATCTGGTGAGCCGGCCGCGACGGTCGACCCCGTGGTCGAACACTCCCTGCTCGGCGGCCCCCGCCGCTACACCCGCACCCAGGTGGCCGAGATGTCCGGCGTGCCGCTGGAACGGGCCCGCAAACTGTGGGTGGCCCTGGGCTTTCCGGCCGCGGCCACCGACGACGAGGTGGCGTTCACCGACAATGACGTCGCCGCCGTGCGCGCCTTCGCGGAACTCAACCCGGCGACGGTGACCAGCGAGCAGAGCCAGATCGCCGCGGCCCGCACCGTCGGCCAGGCGATGGCGCGGCTGGCCGAGTGGCAGGCCGATCTGATCAACCGCGAGATCGAGGAACAGCTGGCCGCGGCCGGGCAGGCCGTGACGCCGGAGCTGCGCCGCGAGGCCACCACCCGGGCCGTCACGGTGCTGTCCGAACTGCAGGACTACGCCTGGCAGCGGCACATGGCGGCCGCCCTGAGCCGCACCCACGAATCCGACGGCGCGACAAGGCATTTGCTGGTGGGCTTCGCCGACATGGTCGGCTACACCCGGCTGTCGCGGCACCTGGACCCCGACGAGCTGACCGAGCTGCTGGAAGCCTTCGAGACCACCACCACCGAGGTGATCACCGCGCACGGCGGCTGGGTGATCAAGAATGTCGGCGACGAGGTCATGTTCGCCGCCGAGAAGCCCCGCGACGGCGCCCGCATCGCCCTGGAGATGCACACCGCGATCGCCCGTGTGGCTCAGACGATTTCGGAGATGCCGCAGATCCGGGTGGGCCTGGCCTACGGCCCGGTGCTGACCCGCTTCGGCGACCTCTACGGCACCGTGGTCAATGTCGCCGCCCGGCTCACGGGCGTGGCCCGCCCGGGCACGGTGCTGGTCGACGACGGCGCGGCCGCCGAACTCGACGGTGACGACGCCCTGGCCCTGCGGCATCTGCGCAGCGTCCGGGTCAAGGGCATCCCGCGACTGCGGTCGCACGTGGTCCGGGAGCGCAAGCGGCGCTAGCGGACCCGACCGATGGGTCACCGCGTGTGCATCTGCTTGCGCGGTGGCTGGTTCCGAGGTCGGTCGGTCCAGACCGAAGCCAGCACGAACAGAGCGTCGAGCCCTGAAGCAGCCGCCGTGACCGCGGCGGCATAGGACCGATCCCGTACCAGCTCGACCAGTTCGACAGCCACGATGCTCGCGTCGTGATGCAGCGCCGCGCCGAGCGCTCGCCGCAGGTGGTCCCGCGATCGAGTCTCTTCCACAACGATATTCGGGCCGATCGCCTGCGCCAGTCCTCGGGCATCGGTGGCCGCGGAGCTCGCACTGTGCTCGACCGGCCCGCGAGCCTGCCATCCGGGTGCCGTTCTCATCGGGTGTCAGCCCCTGAGGCCGGCCCAGCGGCGATATCGCCCGGATTGTCTGGGTAGGCGGTCATTTCGGCGTACCCCCGCGTGCGGTGTTCTGGGCGGCCGGACTGGCGTCGCTGCCCACCTCGGTGATCTTCCAGCCCGCGCCCTTGTTCACGGTGACCTTGTAGACCACGGTGGTCAGTCCGCCGTCGGGGGCCTGGGCGCTGGTGGAGGTGACATTGAGGAAGACGTTCACGCTGTAGACCCCGTTCTCGTCGGACATGACCTTGGCGGCGACGGGAGTCGCGGAGGACGTCCAGCGCAGGGGGGTGAGGACCTCGCGTAGTTTCGGCGCGGTGGTGTCGAATTTGGCGGCCAGTTCGCCGCTGGTGTTGCCCTTGAGCTTGCCGACCCAGGCGTTGAGGTCGCGGTAGTCGATGGTGGAGGCGCCCAGGGCGTAGTCGGTGGCGACTCGTTCGGCCTGCCGTTCGTCGGCGGCCGCGGCATCGCGGTCGGCGAGATGGCCGCTGGTGATGCCCCACAGCACGCCGAAGGTGGCGGTCGCGGCCACCAGCAGCGCGCCGGCCCCGGCGGTGACCAGGGTGGCCACCGATACCCGGACACTGCGCCGCGCGAGCGGGCGGGGCCCGGAAGCCGGGGCCGGTTCGGGTGTCTCGCCGCCGGTCGCGGTCGATTCGTCGGATGCTGCCATGGTGTCTCCTCGGTGAGTGGTGGTGCTACTTGACGCTGATCCGCAGGTGCAGCGCGCCGTCGTCGGCGGTGCCGTGCAGCGCCTGGCTGATCAGCCCGCTCAGATCGAGCTGCCCCGCCGAGGCGGTGGCGGAGTCGATGAGGGGGCGCAGGGCGGGCGCGAGCTGCCGTAGCTCGGGCCCGTTGTCCCGCAGGAACGCGATGAGCCGGTTCAGGAACGGCAGCAGCCCGTCCCCGCCGACGTAGTCCTCGGGCATGGTGCCGCCCTCGGGATTGCGGACCATGGTCTCGACCACGTCGACGATCTCGCGCAGTTTGCCGCCGTACTGACCCCAGAACGGTCCGCTCTCGGCGAAACCCGGTCCGGCCCAGTCGAGATCGCCGCCCGCCCGCTGGAACTGTTCGAGCAGGGCCCGCAGTTTCTCCGAGCGCGCCAGCAGGGTGGCGGCGAGCAGGCCGGTGGAGCGCCCGAGTTCGGGGATGACCTGCTCGGTGCCGGACAACCCCTGGCTCAGGGTCGAGACCAGTTCGCCCAGCGCCTGCGGGTCGACCTGCTCGAGCACCCGGGTCAGCGAGTCCGCCACCTCCGGGATGGACGCGGGCAGGCGGACCTGCTCGGCGGCGATGCGCTGCCCGTCGCTCAGATACGGTGCGCCCGCGTCGGTTCCGGGCCGGAAGTCCAGGTAGGGCTCGCCGAGCGCCGACAGCTTCTCGATCACCACCGCGCTCGACGCGGGCAGCCGGTAGCCGTGTTCGATGCGCAGGTTCACCACCACGCCGCGCGCGGCGGTGTGCACCGCGGTCACGTCGCCGACCCGCACGCCGCGGTACAGCACCGGCGACTTCGGGAGCAGCCCACCGGAATTCGGCAGCGCCATGCTGATCCGGGTGTAGTCGTGCACCCAGTCGACGCGCACCACGTCGACGGTGAGGTAGCCCGCGCCGAGCGCGAACACCGCCGCGATCGCACCCAGGGAGACGACGGACTCGCGTTTCACCGGACCACACCGATCATGCGCAGCGTGTCGATGATCCGGGTGACCTGCTCGTCGTGCGGCATCGGCGCGGCCTCGACGTCGATGCCGGTCACGTTCACCTTCGGTCCGTGCTCGGCCCAGGGAATGATCTTGTCGCGCACGAGCGACACCAGCGCGTTCAGGTTCGACGGCGCGCTCAGGTCGAACGGGCGGCTGGTGAACGCCAGCGGCACGAACGCCTTGGCCGCGCTGTCACCGGCGGCGGCCACCGGGGCCAGCCACTCCATGCCGTGCGCGACGCCGCCCAGCGCGCCGATCACTCCGAGCAGCTGCACCACCGAGGCCGCCGACGCGGTGACCTGCGCCGCCTCGGCGGGGGTGAGCAGGTTGCTCAGCCGGGACCCGTTCTCCTCCAGCACCCGCAGGTCGTCCTCGATGCCGTGGCCCAGCGCGCTGACCGCGTCGAGGTGCTCGCCGATATCGGTGAGATCCGCGCCGACCACGCCCGCGATGCGTGCGGTGTCCCGGGGATCGCCGGGCATGGTGGCGTTGACCCGGTTCACGACGTCCTGGAACTGGCCCACCGCACCGGTGCCGATGAAGGTGGCCATCCCGGACATGATGTCCTCGACCTGCAGCGCGGGTTTGCTCTGCGCCAGCCCGATCACGCCCTCGGGCCCGAGGTCCGCGCCGGATGCGCCCGCGGGCGTGGTCAATTCGATGTAGACGTCGCCGAGGATCGTGTTCTGGCGCAGCTGCGCGGTGGTCGCGGTGCTCAGCCGCGCCGACCGCTCGATGTCGACCTCGGCCACCGCCATGCCGGGCGCGTCGGCGGTCGGGTTCAGCACCCGCACCGAGACCAGGCTGCCGATCCGCACGCCCGAGGACATCACCTTGGCCCGGGCGGGCAGGTTCAGCGCGTTCGCGAACTGGATGCGCACCCGGTAGGTGTCGCCGGCGACCGTCGCGCCGGGCACCGGCACGGTGGCGGGGTCGAATCCGCAGCCGGCCGCCAGGGTCACGGTCAGCAGCAGCGGCGCGACCCGGCTCCCCCACCGGAGTCGGCAGTCCGGCACCGGCTTTCGCTCCCGATCCCGGTTCATCGCGCACCCGCCGCCGCCAGCACGAGCTGCGAGAGCCCGATGATGCCCGGGTGGTCGCCCACGCAGTGCCCCGGCGACAGCGCGTTCAGCGCCGCGCACACTCGCTCGGCATCGGGCTGCGCCAGTGCGACTTTCGGCGTGTTCCACGCCAGTGCCGGGTCCCCCGCGCCCGGATCGGCGACGCGGCCCAGGGCGGCGGCGACGGGCGGAATCATGGTGAGGATCTCCTTGATGGAACCGACATTCGCGGCCAGCATGCGCAGGTAGGGCACGGTGGCCTGGAGGCCGTCGAGCAGCGGTCCGCCGAGCGGCCGGATCACGGAGTTGGCCCAGGCCAGCAGGGCGCCGACGCGGTCGATGATCGGGATGGCCTGCGCGAAGATGGTGTTGTTGATGTAGTCGAACGCGGGCGCCAGCCGGCTGATGGCCGCTTTCACGTCGTCCCAGTGGATGTCGAGGGTCTGCGACAGCGCCGAGAGCGCGTCGATCAGCTCACCGAGGTGCCCGGTGGCGGCGTCCGGGGACCGCAGCGCCGTCCCGAGTTCATTGATCAGGGAATTGAGTGCGGGCCCGGTGCCGGAGGTCGCCCGCCGCAGCGCGTCGACGCCGTCGTGGAGCTGGTTCGCCTGCGCCGGGTCCGCGCCGCCGCCCAGCTCGGTCGCGAGTTTCGAGACGGCGTCGAGGGTTTCGGTGATGCTCTTGGCGGTGAGCGTGCGGGTGACGCACCGGTGCGGGTCCCAGGTCGCGGGCGCGTTCCCGTCGAACAGGACGGCCAGTTCGCGGTCGGCGACCAGTGTCGTAGCGATGGTGGCGGCCGAGACCTCGCCGCGCAGTGGATGATCGGCGTCCACGTCGAATTCGACGCGTACGCTCCGCTCCCCGGGCGCGAGTGCGGTCACCGTGCCCACGGGGATGCCGCGCACGGTGACGTGACTGCCGACGTACAGCCCGATCGCGTCGGGAAGCGTCGCGCAGTAGGCGCGCATCGCCTTGGGCGGCGACAGCACCACGAGGTAGGCCGCCGTGGCGAGCGCCGCCAGCACCAGGACTCCGGCGATGGACATGAATCCGCGGGATCCGAGTATTCGCTTCATGGTCAGCACCCCGCTCCGGGCAGCGGGATACAGATCCCGTCGAGGGTCCGGTCCGACTGGTCGACGGTGATCCCGCCCTGCGGGCTGATCAGCTGTTGCAGCCGCTGCAGCGTGTCCTGCACGCTCGCCAGCGCCGCGCTGGTGTTCGTGCCCAGTTCGGTCAGCTCCGGGATGAGCTCGGCGACCTTGTCCACCAACGGTTTCAGCGATTCGTCCCACGCCGGGCGCAACGCGGTCAGCCGGGCCAGCAGCCGATTGGTGACCGTGAGCCCCGCCACGATCTCGTGCTCGCGGACGAAGATGGCATCCTCGACCCGCCGCAGCGCGCTGATCAGCCCGAACAGCCGATCCTTGTGCTGGTCGACGGCGGTGACGTATTCGTCGGCGACGGCCAGTACCCGCGAGATGTCGTCGCGCTGGGTATTCATGATGTCCACCAGCGTGTCCACGGCCTGTCCCAGCCGGCGCACGCTGTCGGGTCCGGCCGCGATGGCCGAGGACAGCGCCGCGAAGTTCTTCCGCACGGTGGTGCCGTCGATCTCGCCGACCGGTCGTGCGGCGTCCTGGAACACCTGCATCAGGCTGTAGGGCAGCCGGACCCGATCCTGCGCGATAACCGTGTCTCCCAATGGCTTCTGCCCCGCGGGCAGCACCGCCAGATAGTGGCCGCCGATGGCGGTCAGCATGCGGACGTCGAGGGTGGTGGCATCGCCGAGGAAGACGTCGCCGTCGACGGTGAAGGTCATGCGCACCCGATCGGCCAGCAATTCCAGCCCGCGCACCGAGCCGACCGGGATGCCCGCCACCCGCACGCTGTCACCCACTTTGATCGACCCCGCCTCGGACAGGTCCGCGTGATAGGTGTGCTTGCCCAGCGGCAGTTCGTAGACCACCGCCGACCCGGCCGCCACCACCACGACCAGTCCCAGGCCGAGCAGGCCGAGCCGGACTTCGCGCCGTCGCGGATTCATCGCTTGCACACCGACACCCGCCGGCCGTCGATCAGAATCGCCAGCGCGGCGGGGACGTCGGCCTTGCCGTTCGAGCATGTCCGGTTCACCTCCTGTCCGGTGCGGGGGACGACGCTGTCGAGGGTTTGCAGCAGCCCGGGGAGCTTGCCGAGCGCGTCGGCGGCGGCGTGCGGGTCCGGGAACGCCGTGCGCACCGCCTGTTCCAGGTCGGGGTTTCGCTCGGGGGTCAAGCCGAGGGTGGCCGCGAGGGCGTCGATCGGCGTCAGCACCGACGGGGCGGTCACCACGAAGTCGATCAGGCCGGTCATCTTGTCCTCCAACGCGTTGAACACGTCGGCGATCCCGTTGAGCAGCGTCATCGCGTTGAGCGAGCGCCCGTCGAGCCGGACGGCGATCTGCCGCAGGTTCGCGAGCAGCACCGCCAGCACCGACTGCCGGTCGCGGACATACGACGACACCTTCTCGATGGCGGCCAGCGCCGGGCCGATCCCGGTGCCGTCGCCGTCCAGCACAGCCAGCATGGTCTCGGTGAAGTGGTTGACCGCCGCGGGCGACAACTCGGCCAGCACCGGCTGCAAACCGTTGAACAGCGCGGTGATGTCGAAGGACCCCAGGGTGCGGCGCAGGTCGATGACGCTGCCCGCCGGCTGCACCGGTCCCGACGAATCGGGTTGCCGCACATCCAGGTACCGCTGACCGACCAGGGTCTGGAAGCGGATGGCGACGGTGCTCGCGGTGTACACCGGATGGCCCGGCTGGACGGTGAACCGCACCCGCGCCCGGAAGTCGGGGTCCAGCGCGATGGCGCTCACCTTGCCGACCGCCACCCCGAACATGCGGACGTCGTCACCGGTCTTGAGGCCGTTGGCATCGCTGAACACCGCCGTGTACGTCGTGCCCGCGTCCGCGACCGGACGCTCGATGGCACGCACGACGACGACCAGCAATACGGCCATGGCGAGGGTGAAAGCCGCCATCCGCCAGGCGATTCCGCTCAGACTCCTCATCGGCCCGCCTCCGCGGCCGGGCCGGGCAGGGCCGCCGAGAGCACCGGGATTCCGCTGAGCGTGACGCGCAGGTTCACGGCCGGCCCGTCGGGCCCGTCGGGCATGGCCGCGCGCAGCCGGGTCAGCAATTCGTGCAGCTCCGCGCTCGAGCGGAACGGGGTGGAGACCGCGCCGCCGAGAGCCAGTAGCAGCGGGGTCAGCGGGCCCGCGTAGTCGCCGAGATAGTCACGCGCGGTCGTGAGAGTGTTTGTCGCGCCGGGCAGCAGGTCGTCGGCGATCGCGGCGACCGTCTTGTCGAAGCGAACGCGATCGGTGCGCAGCGCCTCCATGCGGTCGAGATTGTCGAGCAGTTCGATGGTGCCGGTCAGGAACGGCGGCAGCCCGAGCAGCAGCGACGCGTACTGCCCGATCAGATAGGACGGCGCGTAGCGCTGGGTGTCGGCCAGGGTGCGGGCGGTGGTCACCAGCGCCTCGAACAGCGGGGTGAACGCCTTGGAGTCGGTGCTCACCTGCCGCAGCACCTCGGCCAGCTCCGGGGTCAGCACCTGGTTGACCGAGCGGCCCAGCTGTCGCAGCAGCGCGCCGGTGGTCGCATCCGAAAGCCGCTGCGCCGCAGCGCCGGTCAGCTCGATCACGGCGCCCGACCGCAGCGGAGCGCCACCGGTCCCGCGCTGCAGGTCGAGTTCGCTGATGCCGAACAGGTTGCCCGGCGCGGCCAGCAGCGACAGGGAATCGGTGACACCGGGCAGCCGGGATTCGTCGAGCGCCAGCATCATGCGCACCCGGCCGGAACCCGCGCCCTCGATGGACTCGACCGACCCCACCAGCACGCCGTCCAGGCGCACATCCGAACCGGTGACGATGCCGTCGCCGAGTTGCTCGGCGACCACCTGCACGCGCAGCGCGTCATCGCCGCGCAGCGCCTGCGTGCAGACGCCCGCCGCCAGCGCGGTCGCCACGACCGCGGCGGCGACCACGCCGGTGCGGCGCGAGGACCGCGAATTCATTGCCACACCGGGCAATCCGTACAGTGCCATACCCCTCATCCCGTGAACTCGATGGCCGAGTGGAACCCCCACAGCGCGACCGACAGCACCATGTCCAGGGCGATGATGGCCACGAAGCTCGCCCGGACCGCCCGCCCGGACGCGATGCCCACCCCCTCGGGGCCGCCGGTCGCGAAAAAGCCCTGATAGCAATGGATCAGGATGACCGCGACGGTGAACACGACCACCTTCAGCACGGCCGCGAGCATGTCCCAGCCGGACACGAACTGGAAGAAGTAGTGGTCGTAGACCCCGGCCGCCTGCCCGTGCAGCACCACCACGACCGTGCGGCACGACAGGTACGCCAGGATCAGCGCGACCAGGAAGGTCGGCACGATCGCCACCGCGCCCGCGATCACCCGCGTGGTCACCACCAGCGGCAGCGACCGCAACCCGAGCGATTCGATGGCGTCGATCTCCTCGGCGATGCGCATGGAACCGATCTCGGCGGTCATCCGGCACCCGGCCTGCGCGGCGAATCCGATGCCCGCCGCGATCGGCGCGAGCTCACGGGTATTGGCGAAGGAGGACACGATCCCGGTCAGCGGGCCCATGCCCAGCATGTCCAGGGTGGCGAAGGATTCGATGCCCACGCCGACCCCCATGGCCAGGCCCAGCACCGCCAGCATCGGCACCGTGCCGCCGCCGACGATCACCGAATCGCGGCCCCAGGTCATATCGGTGATGACCCGCATGGTCTGGGATCGGTAGTGGCGCAGGGTGAACGGGATCGAGGCGATCACCTGCCACACGAACCCGAGCACGAAGCCGGCGTTCTCCAGCGGCACCCACGCCCGCTCGCGGGAACGGAACGCGCGGAACACGCCGCGCAGCAGTTTCGGGGAATACTCGCTCGCCACCATCACGCCAACCTCACCGGCAGGAACATGGTGGTCAGCTGGGTGAGCGCAACATTGAGCAGCACGATCCCCAGCACCGACAGCACCACCGCCGCGTTCACGCCGTCGGCTACCCCGCGCGGGCCGCCCTTGGCCTCGAGTCCGCGCTGGCAGGCAACCAGCACCACGATCAGCCCGAACAGCACCGACTTGCCCAGCGACACCAGCACATCCCCGAGCACCGTGAACGAACCGAAGGTCAGCCAGTAGCTGCCGGAGGTGACGCCCTGCGCGGTCACCGCGACCAGGTACCCGGCGGCGATGCCCACGAACATGATCAGGATGTTGACCAGCGGGGCCACGAACACCATGGCCACCAGCCGCGGAATCACCAGGCGGCGCACCGGATCCACGCCCATCACGCGCAATGCGTCGATCTCGTCGCGAATGGTGCGCGCCCCGAGATCGGCGGCGATGGCCGAGGCCGCCGCACCGCCCAGCAGCAGCCCGGTCGCGGTCGGCGCGCCCTGTTTGATCACGCCGAGCCCGCCGGTCGCGCCGAGCAGCGAGTCCGCGCCCAGCTGATGGATCAAGGTGCCGACCTGCACCGACACGATCACGCCGAACGGAATCGCCATGAGCACCGCCGGAATCGCGGTGGCGGTGACGAAGAACCAGCTCTGCCGCAAGGCCTCGGGCCAGCTGAAGCGCAGGCGCACGATGTCCACGACGGCGCCGCCGATCGCCTGCCCGGACAGGTCCACCAGACGGCCCAGGGTGCGCACCGCGGACACCACGGTGTCGGCGAAGTTCGCGCGAAGAACCTGCGCCGCACCGGGTTCCACCCGCGTCGACAGCGTGGGTTCCGGCGGTGTCGGCGGCTCGGTCCGGATCGCCGCACGCGAGCCGGTCACCGCGCGGCACCTCCGGCGCCGTGCGGGTCGCGGCGTGCGCCGTGGTCGATGAAGTATGTCGTCATTGGCATGCCTTACCGTCGGATCGGGGTGGTGAGGGTGGGCGGTCAGATCGGCACGGGCAGGCCGATCAGTCTCCGGAGCTCGGCCGTCACGGCGTCCGGGTGCTCCACCGGTGCGCTGTGCCCGCCCGGAAGTTCCATCAGGCCCGCGGAATTGGGGAATCGGCGCACCAGTCGCTGCGAGGCGGCGAAACCCAGCAGCTGATCGTCGGTGCTGCCGATCACCAGCGTCGGCGCGGTCAGCCACGAGATGCCGAACTGGCCGTCGCGCAGGCGCAGCAGTGCGCGCGTCAGGCCCGCGCGGGTCGCGGCGGGGGTGGTCAGCACCTGCTCCTGCATCAACGCGCGCGCGGCCGGGCGCGCCGTCGCGCCGATCACGACCGGCGACATCAGCGCACCGCGCCGGGGCAGTCGCCGGGGCACCGGCATCCCGCCCAAGGCCTTCGCCGCCGCCGGGGCGACCCGGTCCAGGACGGCGGACATCGGGGCGCTCAGCCCGCCGCCGGACAGCGTGGCGGCCAGCGTGGTGCCGATGCCACCGGGACTGGTGTTGATCAAGGCGATGGCGTCCGCGAAGCGTTCCACCTCGCCGGGATGACGCTGCACCCAGGACTGAATCGTGATGCCGCCCATGGAATGACCGGCGACCAGCGCCCGCTCACCCGGGCGCAGCGCGGTGCGCAGCACCGTCGCGAGATCATCGCCCAGGTGCTCGATGGTCCAGCCGCCGCGCGGCGGCCGCCCGCTGCGGCCGTGCCCGCGATGATCGAACGCGATCACCCGGCACTCGGCCGACAACGCGGTGATCTGATGGGTCCAGAAGTCGATCCGCGAGCAGAAGCCGTGGGTCAGCACCACCGGATAGCCGTCCTCGGGCCCGAAGACCTCGGCGTGGATCTCGGTGCCGTCCGCCGACCGGATCGGCAGCTCCCGGCCCAGCGGAAACCCGTCGTACAACTGGAATTCCGCTGAATCCCGCAGTCGGGTGAGTTCGCGCCGACCCAGCGTGCGCCACCGCCGCGGCATCGATCACAGCCCCGTGCCGGGCCGCGGGAACGGCGGCCGGGGACACGGCAGCACCGCGGGTTCGGTGATGCACGCGCTCCTTTCCCACGGGGCCGCGGGACCTCCGGTCAGTTCGCGTCGCACCGCGGGCACCGACAGCGCGCCGTTGATCGAGGCGTAGCCGGTGGTCCGGCCGTCGGCCTCGAACCGGAAGGCCGCGGGCCGGGGTCCCGGACCGCCGCCGAGTACGCGCTGCCAGGCCACCAGATTGCGCAGGGACGCTTGATCGACCGGCGTCACCTCGCGGCCGGGCGCGTCCAGCGCCAGCACGTCGATGTGCAGGTCCTCGCCGATGCTGGTCCAGAAATACGGGTAGCTGTCGAAGGGATCGGTCGCGCCGAGCATGGCGCGCGCGGCGTGGCGGCCCTGGGCCGCGGCCACCCGGTCGTGTTCGATCCGGACGCGGCGGCCGTGGCGGATGCTGTCGAACTCGCAGACATCGCCTGCGGCCCATACCTTCTCGTGACCGGTCCGCAGGGTCGCGTCGCAGCGGACGCCGCCGGAGCGGCCCAGCGTCAAGCCGACCCGCTTGGCCAGGGTGACCTCGGGCCGGGCGCCGATTCCGGCCACCACGATGTCGGCGGGCAGCTGCTCGCCGCCGTCGAGCGCGACCGAGGTCACCCGCTCGTCGCCGTAGAGCGCCTCCACCGTGCGGCCGCCGTGCAGGTCGACGCCCAATCGGAACAGTTCGCCCTGCACGATGTGGCCGATGCGCAGGCCCAGCGCGCGGGCCATCGGCACCGGCTCCGGGAAGACCATGGAGGTGCGGTGGCCGAGCGCGGCGATGGAGGCGGCGGTCTCCGCGGCCACGAACGAGCCGCCGATCACCACCACATCGCGCGCTGTCAGCAGGTCCTTGCGCAGATCGTCGGCATTCCAGGTGGTGCGCAGGTAGTGCACCCCGCGCAGCGCCGCGCCCGGGCAGTCGAGCAGCCGGACGCTGGCGCCGGTGGCCAGCAGCGCCCGGCCCCAGCGCACCGTGCGGCGGCCGATGCGGGCGGTGCCCGCGTCGGGATCGAGATCCATCACCGGCGCGCGCAGCCACAGTCGAATGTCGTGGGCCGGCCACCATTCCGGCGAGTGCACCGCCAGGTCGTCGACGGCGTAGCGGCCGCGCAGGTAATCCTTGGTGAGCGGGAACCGGTGATACGGCGGGTCGCTCTCCCGGGTCGCCAGGGCGATGCTGCCGTCGAAGCCCTGCCGCCGCAGCTCCTCCGCCGCGCCGGCGGCGGCCACGCCGCCGCCGATCAGCAGGATGTCGACGTACTCGCCGTCCTCGGGGGTGCCGGTCACGGTTCAGTCCTCGTAGGGGATGAAGTCGGACTTGCGGGCGCCGCAGACCGGGCAGACCCAGTCCTCGGGGATGTCCTCGAACGCGGTCCCGGGGGCGATGCCGCCGTCCGGGTCGCCGTCGGCGGGGTCGTAGATCATGCCGCAGCGGACACAGACCCACAGCTGGTCGGTCGTGGTGGTTGTCATGACTGTTCTTTCGAGGGGTCGATGGGAGCGCGGACCGGGCTCAGGGCTCGATCGGCGCGGGGGCGGCCAGGGTGAACCGGTTGGCGCGCCGGAAGGTGCCGAAGTCGTTGAACCGCACGCCGTTCTCGCGCAGCACCCGCTGGCAGTCGCCCTTGATGGCCTCGCGCAGATAGAACGGGTCGCGCACCAGGAAGTGGTGGATCGCGTGCGTCTCACCGAAGTTGAAGCACAGCGCGTGGAACGGCTTGAGCCACAGCGCCGTCCACACCTGGGTCTGTTGCAGCACGTTGTGCGCCTGCACATCGCCGAAGTAGTGCATGTTGGAGCTGACGAAGTGCAGGCAGAAGGTCCGCACCGCGTTGGGGGCCAGGATGGTGACCGCCAGGAAGGTCAGCACCTCGCGGCCGGGGATCGCGGCCGGGCCCGCGAAGAACTCGTACACGCTGACCCCGAGGAACAGGTGCCACAGGGTGTAGTGGAACAGGCCGAGCGGGAAGTAGGACAGCGCGTTGCTGGCCGCCAGCTGCCGGGCCTCGGCGGGGGTGCGGGCCTCGTGCTCGATGTAGGACTCCACGATGCGGCGCATGCGCAGCGGCTTGGTGTACATGCCCAGGAACGAGTCCATCAGGCTGACCGTGCGGTGCGGGCCCCAGCCCTCACCATTGGTGATGGCCCGCTCCTCCATGTCGGAGTCGGTGCCGGACACCTCGTGGTGGTGCAGGTGCAGGCGGCGGCGGACCCACGGGTTGATGGTGCTCGGGCGGAAGAACCAGACGCCGAACATCATCGTGTTGTGCACGATCCGGTTGGTCCGGTAGTACATCGAGTGAATGAGGTCGTGCTCGAGCTCGTGCAGGACCGACAGCCAGAACGCCGTCACCAGAATCGTTGCCCACCAGGGCAGTACGCCCAGGCCGTACAGGACGCCGTCGCCGAGCACGCCGACGATCGAGACGATGAAGAATCCCAGGCCGATCTGATCCTGATGCGAGGCCAGCCACGGGTGCCGGGCCCGCCACTCGTTGCCGATCTCGATCAGCGCCCCGCGAATGTGGGCGATCCTGTCCGCGTCGCCGGCGGCCAGGGAACGCTCGCCGGGCAGTCTGGTCGCGATTCTCATGATTCCTCCTCCGGGGATATCGCGGTTACCAGCTTTGCTGCTCCCGGCAGGTGAACGCTTGGCCTAACGGAGTGAATCTCGGCGATGATTCATACTCAGGGTGTGAACTACGACTGGAACGCCGAGCCGATGGTTCCCGCGGACATCGCCCGGGCGCTCTACGCCGAGCGCCACGCGGCGGCCACGGACGTCATCGACACCGTGTCGCGAGACCTTCCGGTCTTCGCCGATCTGCTCGTCGGCGAGCTCAGCGAGCTGGCGGCGGCGGCCATCAAGGTGATGATCAACGGGTTCCTGATGTCGGCGTGCGGTCCGCGGCCCGGCGGACCGAGTTTCGATCACGCCGCGGTGGAACAGGCGGCCTTCGATCTCGGCCGGTTCGAAGCCCAGTCCGGGCGGTCGATCGACGCGCTCAACGCCGCCTTCCGCCTCGGCGCGCGCATCGCCTGGCGGCACTGGAGCGCCACCGCACAGGCCCACGGCATGGGCACCGCCGACATCTCGCGATTCGCCGAACTCAACTTCGTCTACATCGACAATCTCGCCGCGGCCAGCGTCAGCGGCCACGCCGACGAGATGACCGCGGCGGGCCAGCAACGGCAGCGCCGCCGCGAACAGCTCGCCGAACAACTCCTGTCCGGCGCACCCCGCGACGAGATCCCGGCCACCGCCCTGATCGCCGCCTGGCAGCCGCCGGAATCGATGCTGGCGATCGTGCTCCCCCGCGCCGAAACCCGCAACGCGGTCCCGCTGCTCGACCACCGCACCCTGCACGCGGGCGGCGACCTCATGCCCGGCGGCCCCCAACCCGACCTCACCATCCTGCTCGCGCCCACCACCGCCGAACTCTCGCGCGCCGTACTGCTGCGCCGGCTGGCCGCAGTTCCGGCCGCTGTCGGCCCCGAGCAGCCCTGGCTCGAAGTCCGCTACTCGGCGGTCCTCGCCGCCCGCGCCTGGACCTGCTGTCCGCACGGCGCCGGCCCCATCGACACCGAGGAATCCTTGTCGGCGTTGGTGATCCACGCCGACCCCCCGACCCGCGCCCGCCAGCGCACCGCCGCCCTCGCGGTGTTCGACCACCTGCGCCCCGACACCCGCGCCCGCTACGAGGAGACCCTGCGGGCCTGGCTGCTGCACCAGGGCCGCCGCGAGGACGTCGCCCGCTCCCTGGTCCTGCACCCCCAGACCGTCCGCTACCGCATGGACCGCATCCGCGAACTCCTCGGCGAGGACCTCAACGACCCCGACCGAGTGCTCGACCTGGTCATCGCCCTGGCCTGACGGCGTCATCGCCCGTGCCCGACGGTGTCGCCGGCGCGGGGAGTGCGAAATCTCACCGGCGGCGACCGGACCGGCCCTGGGTATGGTCGAGGTGGATGATCGGCCGCACGGCCGGGAGAGGTTGACCATCAGCATGACTCGGGCCGAGGCGCTCAGTATTCCGGCGCACATCCACGGATATCCGGAGGTGGCGTTCGGCGGGTACCTCGCGGGCCTGCTGGCGGCGCATTCCGGTGCGGACACCGTGCGCGTCGACTTCCGCCGCGCCGTTCCGGTCAGCACCCCGATCCTGCTGTCGCACCCCGACGACGGCCGCGCCGCTCTCTCCGCCACCGACGACACCCTGCTGGTCGAGGCCGCGCCGACGACTCTCACCCTCGACCCGCGGCCCACGCCGCCGTGGGCGGCGGCGAAATCGGCTGTCGAGATCGGTTTGTCGGGCAAGCGGGCCGTCACCGACTGCTACGGCTGCGGTCTGGCCTGCGCGCCCGGCATGGGACTGCGCCTGTTCCCCTCCGAGCTGCCCGGCGAGCGGATGATGGCCGCCGCCTGGACTCCGGATGCCGGACTCGGCGACGAGACCGGCGAACTCCCGCCCGAAGTGGTCTGGTCCGCGCTGGACTGCCCCGGCGGGCGGGCCGCCTTCGCCTTCTCGAAGATGGGCCTCGGCGCGTTCACCGCGGCCCTCTCCGCCACCCAGCTCCAGCCCATGTACGCCGGGGCCGACTACATCTCCCACGCCTGGGTGGTCGCGCGGGACGGCCGCAAACACACTGTCGGCGTGGCTCTCTCGACCGCCGACGGCGACCTGTGCGCCTTGTCCGAGGCCCTCTGGATCGAGCCCCGCCAACCCTGATCCGCCGACCGGTCAGAGGTTGGCGATGGTGTGTTCGAGGCGTTCGGCGACCAGTTCCCGCGCCTTCTCGCGCAGGGCCGGACGGAAGCCGCTGGGGTACACCGGGTCTGCGGGCTCGTAGCCCTTCAGGACCTCCTTGGCGAGGGTGATCTTGTGGACTTCGGTCGGCCCGTCCGCGATGGCCATGATCTGGGCGTAGGTCATCATGTCGGTGAAGGGCAGGTCGGTGCTGACGCCGATGGCGCCGTGCAGGTGCATGGCCCGCTGGGCGATGTCGTGCATGACCTTCGGCATGGCGACCTTGATGGCGGCGATGTCGTGGCGCACCTTGCGGTAGTCCTGCTCCTGGTCGATGCGCCAGGCGGTGCGCAGCACCAGCAGCCGGAACTGTTCCATCTCGATCCAGGATTCGGCGATCTTCTCCTGCGTCATCTGCTTGCCGCCGAGATTGCCCCGGCCCATCGGGCGGGACACCGCGCGCTCGCACATCATGTCGAAGGCCTTGCGCACCAACGCGACCGTGCGCATGGCGTGGTGGACACGCCCGCCGCCGAGGCGGGTCTGGGCGACGATGAAGCCGAGGCCCTCCGCGCCCAGCAGCGCGTCGGCGGGGACGCGGACATCGGTGAAACGCAGGTGGCCTTCGTGTTCGCTGAACCCGGGCACGGTGAAGTTGCGCACGATCTCGAGGCCGGGGGTGTCGGCGGGCACGATGAACATCGACAGCCGCTGATGCGGGGCCGCGTCCGGATCGGTCACCGCCATGACGATGTGGAAGGTGGCGAATTCGGCGGCGGAGTTGAACCACTTCTCGCCGTTGATGACCCACTCGTCGCCCTCACGCACCGCGCGGGTCCGGAACGCCGTCGGATCCGACCCGCCGGTCGGCTCGGTCATGACATAGCAGGACCCGATCTCGCCGTCGAGCAACGGCTGCAGGTACTTCGCCTTCTGCTCGGGCGTGCCGAAGTGCGCGAGGATCTCGGCGTTCCCGGAATCCGGCGCCTGACAGCCGAACACCAGCGGCGCCCACTGCGAGGTCCCGAGCACCTCGTTGAGCAGCGCCAGCTTCAACTGCCCGTAGCCGGGGCCGCCGAGTTCGGGCCCCAGGTGGCAGGCCCACAGCTGCTGCTCCTTCACCTTCTCCTGCAGCGGCTTCATGAGCGCCCGGATCTCCGGGTTGGTGCGGTCGTACGGGTTCGGGTAGATCAGGTCGAGGGGTTCCACCTCGGTCCGGACGAACTCCGCGACCCAGTCCAGTTTCTTCTGATACTCCGGATCGGTGCCGAAATCCCAAGCCATGGTCAGCCTTTCGTGGTCGTGCGCGGTTGGATGAGTCCGTCCAGGACGGTGGTGCAGAGGATGCCGGCGATCTCGTCGGGCGTGTGCTGCCCGCCGGGCCGGTACCAGAAGGTCACCGAATTGAGCATGCCGAGCACGCCATTGGTGACCACGTGGTCGGCGGTGCGCAGCACACCCGCCGCGGTGCCCGCGTCGATGACCTGCTGCCACAGGTTCTGGATGCGGTCGCGCAGGTCCTGGAGTTCGCGCGCCCGGTCACCGTTGAGCGCGGACACGTCGCGCAGCTGGATGGCGACGGCGGCGCGGTTCGCGATGATCATGACCACATGCGAGTGGATCAGTCTGCGCAGCTTGGTGACCGGATGGTCGGGGCCGTGCGCGATCTGCTCGGCCTCGCCCAGCATGAGCCGGGTGTAGTCGCCGAGGATCTGCCACAGCAGCTCCTCCTTGGACCCGATGTGGTAGTACAGCGCTCCGCGCTGCACCCCGGCCCGATCCCCGATCTCGGCGACACCGGTGCCGTGGAAGCCCTTCTCCGCGAACAACTCCAGCGCGGCGGCCACGATCCGCTCCCGGGTCTCCCCCGGCCCGGCCTCGGAGGCGGGCGGGCGGCCGCGGCGGCGGGCCGGGACGGCGGCGGTCATCGGAATCCACCGTCCAGGGCGAGAGTCGCGCCGGTGCAGTAGGCCGAGGCGTCGGAGGCGAAGAAGAGCGCGGCCCCGACGATGTCGGCGGGCACGCCGAGACGGCCGAGTGAGGTGTGGCGAGCCAGTTCCGTGCGCATCTCCGGCGGCCACGCCTTGGCGATATCGGTGTCGAACGGTCCGCAGCGAATGGTGTTGACCCGCACCGTGGGTGCGTAGCTGTGCGCGAAACCGCCGGTCAGCGTCTCGAGACCGGCCTTGGCGGCCGCGTACGGCACGGCCATCGGTTCGGGATGGGCCGCTTCGATCGAAGATATATTCACGATCGATCCCCCGCCCGCCTCGGCCATGCGCGCACCGATGAGCGCCGAAAGCCGGAACGGCCCCTTCAGATTGGTGGCGATCACCTTGTCGAACATGGCCTCGGAAACCTGGTCCAAGCTGGGATAGAGCAGCGACATCCCGGCGTTGTTGACCAACACGTCGACACGCCCGAACTCCGCGTAGGCCGCTTCCGCGAGCGTCTCGCACTGCCCCCAATCGCCCACATTGCAGGCCACGGCCAGGGCGCGCTGCCCTGTGGCGTCGCGCACTTCCCGCGCCAGTTCCTCACACGCGTCGAGCTTGCGGCTGGCGATCACGACGTCGGATCCGGCGGCCGCGAACGCCCGCACCATCTCCCGTCCGAGCCCGCGGCTGCCGCCTGTTACCACAGAGACCTTGCCCGACAAGGCTTTTCCCATGAATCGCACCTTCGCGTCGCGCCCCCGGAAAATGTTCCACCCAGTACATTAAATGTACCGATCGATACAAACAACCCCCATCGTCCGAGGCCCCCACTGCGAGGCCGGGGAATACCGCCCAGTAACCGCGAGTAATATGACGGGCGTACTTTTTCCACCCGGCTTCTCGAAATGAGGCAGTAGATGACAGAGCGGATTCAGGTCGGCGGGCTGCAGGTTGCCAAGGTGCTCCACGATTTCGTGGAGAACGAGGCCCTCCCCGGCACCGGAGTTGATTCCGCCGCGTTCTGGTCGGGTGCCGAGGCCGTCATCAATGACCTCGCCCCCCGCAACCGCGCCCTGCTGGCGGAACGCGACGACATCCAAGCCAAGATCGACGAGTGGCACCGCGCGAACCCGGGCGCAGGCTACGACAAGGCTGCCTACAAGCAGTTCCTCACCGAGATCGGCTATCTCCGTCCCGAACCGGCCGACTTCCAGATCGGTACCGAGAACGTGGACGCCGAAATCGCCACCCAGGCAGGACCGCAGCTGGTCGTGCCGGTGATGAACGCCCGCTTCGCCATCAATGCCGCGAACGCGCGCTGGGGCTCGCTCTACGACGCCCTGTACGGCACCGACGCCATCTCCGAGGCCAACGGCGCGGAGAAGGGCTCGGGCTACAACAAGGTCCGCGGTGACAAGGTCATCGAGTGGGCCCGCAACTTCCTCGACGACGCGGTGCCGCTGATCACCGGCTCGCACGTCGGCTCCACCAAGTACTCGATCGAGGACGGCGAGCTCGTGGTCGGCCTCGAGGACGGCACCGAGATCGGCCTGGCCGACAACGACACCCTCGTCGGCTACCTGGGCGATCCGGCCAACCCGACTTCGGTGCTGCTCAAGCACAACGGGCTGCACATCGAGATCCAGATCGACCCGTCCTCCCCCATCGGCTCCACCGACACCGCCGGTGTCAAGGACCTGGTTCTGGAGTCCGCGGTCACCACGATCATGGACTTCGAGGACTCGGTCGCGGCCGTGGACGCCGAGGACAAGGTCCTCTGCTACCACAACTGGCTGGGCCTGATGAAGGGCGACCTGGCCGAGACCGTCACCAAGGTCGGCAAGACCTTCACCCGCACCATGAACCCGGACCGCGTGTACACCGCGATCGACGGCGGCGAGCTCGTGCTGCACGGCCGTTCGCTGCTGTTCGTGCGCAACGTGGGTCACCTCATGACCTCCGACGCGATCATCGACGCCAAGGGCAACGAGATCCCCGAGGGCATCATGGACGGCCTGATCACCGTCCTGATCGCCAAGCACGCGCTCAACGCCGCGGGTGACGAGTCCGCCAAGCGCAACACCCGCACCGGCTCGATCTACATCGTGAAGCCGAAGATGCACGGCCCGGACGAGGTGGCCTTCACCGACGAGCTGTTCGGCCGCATCGAAGAGGTCGTGGGCCTGCCGGTCAACACCCTCAAGGTCGGCATCATGGACGAGGAGCGCCGCACCACGGTGAACCTGAAGGCGTCCATCCACGCCGCCAAGGACCGCGTGGTGTTCATCAACACCGGCTTCCTGGACCGCACCGGCGACGAGATCCACACCTCCATGGAGGCCGGGCCGATGGTCCGCAAGGCCGAGATGAAGGGCCAGCAGTGGATCAAGTCCTACGAGGACTGGAACGTCGACACCGGCCTGGCCACCGGCCTGCCCGGCAAGGCGCAGATCGGTAAGGGCATGTGGGCCATGCCCGATCTGATGGCCGAGATGCTCGTCCAGAAGATCGGCCACCCGAAGTCGGGCGCCAACACCGCCTGGGTGCCCTCGCCCACCGCCGCCACCCTGCACGCCACCCACTACCACCTGGTGGACGTGTTCAAGCGGCAGGCCGAGATCGCCAAGGGCGGCCCCCGCGCCACCGTCGACGAGATCCTCGAGATCCCGCTCGCCCCGAACACCGACTGGTCCGCCGAGGAGATCCAGCAGGAGCTGGACAACAACTCGCAGGGCATCCTCGGCTACGTGGTGCGCTGGATCGACCAGGGCGTCGGCTGCTCGAAGGTGCCCGACATCAAGGACATCGGCCTCATGGAGGACCGCGCCACCCTGCGCATCTCCAGCCAGCTGATGGCCAACTGGCTGCGCCACGGCATCGTCACCGAGAAGGACGTCATCGCCTCGCTCGAGCGCATGGCTCCGGTCGTCGACCGCCAGAACGCCGGCGACTCGTCGTACTTCGCCATGGCTCCGGACTTCAACGCCTCCATCGCCTTCCAGGCGGCGAAGGAACTGGTCCTCGAGGGCACCACCCAGCCCAACGGCTACACCGAGCCGATCCTGCACCGCCGCCGCCGCGAGGCCAAGGCGTTCAACAAGAGCGTGTAGGACTCAGCCGCTTCGGGCTCCGACTCAGGTTGAGCCGCAAGGGAATCCCCGGTCGATCACCATCGGCCGGGGATTCCTCGTTTCGGACCCGGTCGGATACGCTGCGCAGCGTCCAACACCCCGACCATGAGGATTCACCGATGGGTTCTGCTGTACTCGAGATCGTCAATGTCATCCTGACCCACGTCAACGCGACCGTGTCGTGGTTCACCTCGGGCTCGGCGGGCCCGATCCCGCTGTAAGACCGCGCGGACGACAACAGCGCGAACCCCTCCACCGTACGAACGGCGGAGGGGTTCGGGCGTTTTCGGGTCAGAGGGTGGCGGAAGCGGTGGCGAATTCGCCGGCGGAAGCCAAGGCGACGTCCTCCTCGACCTCGTGCGGGGTCAGGCGGCGGCCGGTGCGGCCGAGGCCGAATCCGGCCAGCAGCGCCGCCACCGCGAAGAAGGCCGCGCCCGTCAGGAAGGCGATGCGGTAGGCGCCTTCGACCGGGAGCGCGATCACCGCGCCGTTGGGCAGGGCGTGGCCGAGGGTGTCGCTGGTGAGGATGGTGACGACCAGGGCGCTGCCGATCGCACCACCGACGGTGCGCATGATCGAGTTGATCGAGTTGGCGATGCCGGTCTCGTGCGGTGCCACATTGGCGACCAGGAGTGCGGGCATGGCGGCGTAGGCGATCGCGATGGCCGCGTTCGCGACGATCAGCGCGACAACGACTTCCGCGCTGTTCGTGTGCAGCGCCGCCAGTGCGGTGAGCGCGAACAGGCCGATGACGCTGGCGAGCAGCAGGACGTAGCGTGCGCCGATCCGCCCGACCAGGCGGCCGGCGATCGGGCCCATCACCACCGAGACCACCGCACCCGGCAGCATGAAGGCCACGCTGGTGCGCAGCACGGAGGCGTCGAAACCGAAGCCGGCCAGCGCGCGAGGCGTGGCCACGAAGTAGGTCGCCCCGAGGAACACGCTGAACATCGCGAAACCGACGCAGAAGCTGGCCATATTGGTGACCGCGACCGGGCGGTACGCCAGCAACGTGGTCGCCACCAGCGGTGAACGCAGCTTGGACTGGAGCAGCAGGAACCCGGCCAGCACGACCACCGACGCGATGAACAGTCCGATCACGCGGGCACTGCCCCAACCCCATTCGTGACCTTGGGAAATCGGCAGCAACAGGCAGACCAGACCGACACCGAGGACAGCGGCGCCCACGTAATCGACGCGGCCGCCCTGGCCCGCGCGCCGCGGCAAGGTGAAGAACGCCAACGCCAGCACCGCCACCGTCAGCACGACACACAGCCAGAAGATGCGGCGGTAGTCCGCGCCGCCCTGCGTCAGCAGACCCGTGGCCACCAGCGCGACACCGCTACCCACGCCCAGCGTCGAGGCGGTGACGGCCAGTGCCCCGGTCAGGCGCTCGGCGGGAAGTTCATGGCGCAGCACGCTGATGGCCAGCGGGAACAGACCGAAACTGGCTCCCTGCAAGGCCCTTCCGGCGATGAGCAGATCGATGCTGTGCGCCGAGGCCGCGATCAGGCTGCCGGCCAGCGTCACCACCAGCGTCGCCAGGATGACCGGCTTGTGTCCGTAGACATCACCCAATCGCCCGAGCAGTGGCGTCAGCGCCGAGGCGGCCAGCATGGTCGCGGTCGTGACCCATCCGACGGTGGTCGCCGAGACACCGAGCTGCAGGCCGATCTGCGGCAGCGCGGGCACGGGCAGGGTCTGGGCCATGGCCAGCAGAAACACGGTGCTGGCCATGGTCAGCACGATCGCGGTCGGCGAGGCGGAACGCCGATGCTCGAGCGGGGAGGTCATTCGTGAAACCCTACGACGTAATCGACACAGTGTCGATTATGATAGACGCCACGTCCATTGCAGGAATGGAGCTCGAATAGGGTGTACGCATGGTGCAGCAGGGCGGACGCAAGGTGAACCAGACCCGAGTCACGACCGAGGGTCTGCGCCGCCGCGGCGCCGTGTCGAAGGGCGATCAGCGCGAGGCCGAGATCCTCGACGCGACCCGCCGGCTACTGACCACGAAGCCGATGGCCAACCTGACCGTCGACGACATCACCACCGCGACAGGCATTTCGCGCACCAGCTTCTACTTCTACTTCCCGTCCAAACACGCGGTTCTCGCGCGTCTGATGGAGGACGTGAGCGACGGCTACGCCAAGACCCACGTCTGGCTGCCGTCCACCGGCCCGCAGCGCGAACTGCTGCGCACCCAACTCGCGGGGACGGCCGCGATCTGGCACGACAACAGCACGATCCTGGTCTGTTCACTGGAGGGTTACGACAACAACTACCCGCCGCTGACGGAATTCATCGCCACCATCCAGAACCGATTCACCAGCGCGTTGGCCGCCAAGATCGAGCGCGACCGCGCGGCAGGCCTCGCGCCCGGGGGCATCGACTCGGCAACGCTGGCGACTCTCGTCACCCTGATGCGCGACGGCCGGCTGTCGCAGTTGTCCGCGGCGCCCCCGGACCAGGTGACCCGCGGCCTGGACGACCTCACCGAAGCGATTCTGCGCCTGATCTACGGCCGCCTGGACTGACTCGGCTGCTAGATGCCCGCGCCGATCAGGCGTTTCCGAGTCAGCTCACCACGATGACCGATTTGCCGCGTGAGTGGCCGGCGGCCAGGTGGGTGATGGCGGCGGGCGCTTCGGACAGGGCGTAGGTGCGGTCGATGTGCGGGACGACCGCGCCCGCGGTCGCGAGTTCGGCGAGCGTGACCATGGCTTCGGGTTTGGGCAGGGCCAGCAGGGCGCGCAGGCGCTGGCGCACGAAGGGCGAGAGCAGCTCAGCGCGCACCGAACGACCGAGGCCGCCGAAGAAGCGGCCGCCGCCCTCACCGCCGCCGAGGACCAGGGTGCCGGTCTCGGTGAGCAGGTCGCGCAGCACCGCCAGCGGGCGGTTACCGGCCATATCGAGGATGAGATCGTAACGGCCGCTGAGCTTTTCGGTCCGGTAGTCGATGACATGATCCGCGCCGAGCCCGGTGACGAAGGCGGCGGACGCGCCCGAGCAGACACCGGTCACCTCGGCGCCGTCGTGCTTGGCCAGCTGGACCGCCAGATGACCGACACCGCCGGAGGCGCCGATGATCAGCACGCGCTGACCCGCCTCGATGCGGCCCGCGTCGCGCAAACCGGTGAGCGCGGTCGTACCCGAGATCGGCAGCGCCGCAGCCTGTTCGAAGCTCAGGTCGGCGGGCTTGGGTTGGAGCTTGGCCGCGGGAGCGGCGGCGAATTCGGCGAACGAACCGGGGACCGTCCCGAATACCTCGTCACCGGGCTCGAATGCGGTGACCTGCGGGCCGACCGCTTCCACGATGCCCGCGACGTCCCAGCCGCGTACCCGCTCCCGGGGTTTGCCGGGGCCCAGCGCCAGCCGGGCGACCAGCGGTTCGCCGGTCATCATGTGCCAGACACTGGGGTCCACACCCGCGGCACGGACCCGGACGAGTACCCCGCCCGGCCTGATCTGCGGGGTGGGAATGTCGGTGTAGGACAACACATCGACGGTGCCGTAGACGTCCTGGGTGATGGCTTTCACGACTCATCCTCTTCCGGATATTCGAAGACCTCGTCCAGCGGTGCGCGGAATACCCGGGCGATCTGGAACGCCGTCTCCAGCGATGGCGAGTACTTGCCTTGTTCGATGGCGTTGACGGTCTGGCGGGTCACGCCGAGCCGGTCGGCCAGCTCGGCCTGGGTCATCTCGCCGTGGGAGAACCGCAGGGCGCGAATGTTGTTGGTGACCTTCGTGGGTTTCACCATGGCCGCATCCCCCGCCGATAGGCCTCCAGCTTGGCGGCCGCGCCGACGACCGCGGACAGCGTGAATCCGAGGTAGATGACATTGGCGATCCAGAAGGTGTCACTGTCGACCAGGGCCAGCACCAGCGCCGCGATGGCGCCGAGAACGACGAATGCTTGGCCGACATGCGTCCCGCGCAGGTCGATTTCACGGTCGCGCTGATCGCGCCGGTCGCGATCGCGGGATCCGATGGCGACGGCGATGGCAGCCACGATCGAGGCCGCGATGGAACCCCCGATCGCCCACAGCATCGGCGCGACATAGGCGACCTCGACCAGCGCCGTGTGCCGCGCCCGCACCAGCATGACGATCAGGTAGATCGCGTACGAGACGACGGCCACGACACCCAGGATCCAGGTTCGCTTCTCCTCATAGGGCACGCGATCAGTGTAAAGAAATCACGACACAATGTATAGTTTTCTTTACATTGACGTCGAAATCACCTTCGCCGCAATCGATTCCATCGGCTACTGTCGGGACCATGGCCGATCTCGAAGCCCTGGACCGTATCGAATCGCTCGGTCCGGAATTCTTCGCCGACCCGCACACCCACTACCGTCGCTGGCGCGAGGACGGTCCGGTGCGGCAGGTGCGATTCCCGGACGGGATCGTGCGGTGGGTCGTGCTGGACTACGCGGCGGGGCGGGCCGCGTTGAACGATCCGCGGTTGCACAAGGCGGCGGCGGTCAACGACGAGCTGCTCAGCCGGAAACGCGGTGTGCCGCCGTCGGATCCGAAGCAGCTGGCGGTGCTGACCCACATGCTGAGCACCGATCCGCCGGGGCACACCCGGTTGCGGAAGCTGGTGACCCGGGCGTTCACGCCGCGACGGGTCGCCGAGTTGGCGCCTCGGATCGAGGAGATCACCGACGGGCTGCTGGACGCGCTGGCGGGCCGGGACGAAGTGGATCTGCTGCACGAGTTCGCGGAACCGCTGCCGATCACGGTGATCTGCGAGTTGCTGGGGGTGCCGCTCGGGGATCGCGACGATTTCCAGGAGTGGACCCGGGCGCTCGTCGCGGTGGCGGGGCTGGAGGAGAATCGGGCCGGGGCCGCGGCGGCCATGGCGGACTACCTGACCGGGCTGGTGCGGGCGAAACGGGAACGGCCCGAATCGGATCTGCTGTCGGCGCTGGCGCTTCCGGCCGACGACGGGGACACCCTGACCGAGACCGAACTGGTCGGAATGGCCACGCTGCTGTTGATCGCGGGCCACGACACCACCGTGAACCTGATCGCCAACGGCACCCTCGCGCTGCTGCGCAACCCGGAACAGTTGCGCGCCTTGCAGACCGATCCGGAGGCGATTCCGGCCGCCATCGAGGAGTTCCTGCGCTTCGACGGACCGGTGAACATGAGCACCGTCCGCCACACGGCCGAACCGGTCACCATCGCCGGAACCGACATCCCCGCAGGGGAATTCGTCTTCGTCGCGCTCCCCGCCGCCAACCGCGACCCCGAGCGCTACGGGGAACCCGACGCCTTGGACCCGACCCGTGACACCGGCGGCCATCTGGCCTTCGGCCACGGCATCCATTTCTGCGTCGGCGCTCCCCTGGCCCGCCTGGAAGCGCGAGTCGCCTTCTCGGCCTTGCTCTCCCGATTCCCGGATCTGCGTCTGGCGCGTCCGGCACAGGAGCTGGAATGGCATCCGAGCACGCTCATGCACGGGCTGAAGGAGCTTCCCGTCCAGCTCTGAAGGCGTCCATAGGCGGCCGCGCGGATCGGGGATTTCCGCGCGACTCGCCCATCGCCGAAGCGACGAGCGTCACAAAACTGGTCGGTCGTCCATAGCTAATGAGTGGCGAATGACGAGGCCGGGCGAGAAAACGTCGCGGTCCATTCGCGACAGAACAAACCGAGTGGTCACCTTTCGATAAAACTTCACCTTCCGAAACCGTTCGATGCGCTAACGTCACTCAGGCCGTACTGGTGGGACCGCATTTTCGGACGATGTGGAGGTGTCGCAAGAATGGTCGGGACAGCAACGCCGCTGAAAGAAAGCCCGCGCTTCGCCGCGTGGCTCGACGCGGTCAAGCAAGCCCCACCACAATCGGTATTAATTGCTATTGGTTTGCTGTCTTTGATACCGGCACTCCTGACCAGCGGTCCCGTTCTGGCGGCCATCGCGATCTGGTACCGCAGCAACCGCAGTCTCGAGGCCAGCGTGACGCTGTTCTTCACGACGCTGATCCTGACGGCGATGTTCGCCGTCTCGGCGCTGTCCCTCGGCGCGGCCTGGCGCCGCAGCCGCACGACCCCGATGCCGGCCGACGTGCAGGGTTGATCCCGCCGCGAAGAGAACGAGCTGCCTCATGAACGTAGTCGTTGTTCCTTCCGTTCCCCGTCCGATCGCGCTGCTGCCCTGCCGGCGGATCACGCTCAGCTTCCAAGCCGAGCAGACCCGATTGCGCGATACCGCCGAGCGGCTCGCCCTCCTGTGCCACCGCCGCTGGCTGGGCCGCTCCGACTTCGACATGTTCCCGCCGCTGCACCGCTGGGGCGCGGTCCCCGCTCTGCCGTTGCCGCAGGGACTTCCGACGCCGCACAGCCTGATCAGCGCGGCGGCCCAGGGCGCGCGGCTGGCCGCGGCCACCCCGGTCGAATTCCTGGCCGCCGCGATCATGCTGTCCACCGGCTGCCCGGCGGCCGCGACCACCGACCCGCTGGCTCCGACGCCGGGACCGAGCCTGACCGCGCAACCGCTGAGCCTGTCGATCCTGGCCATGGACGAGGACGACGCCACCCTGGCCGTCGACCTCGCCGCCACGGCCATCGCCGTCTCCGGCGGGCGGATCTCGCAGCGGCACGAGGACTGGATTCCACTCGACGAGGAGCTGCCCCAGCACACCGGGACCCACGGCTCGGTGGCCGGTCCGGCACCCGCCGCCTGATAGTGCACGACCCCCGCGCGCCGCGTCAGAGCCCGAAGACGCGGCGCGCGTTGCCGTCCAGGTACAGCTCGCGGGTCTCGTCGTCCAGGCCCAGCGCGTCCAGACCGTCGAGAGCGTGCTGGGGCAGGATCATCGGATAGTTGGTGCCGAACAGCACCTTGCGCCGCCCGCTCGCGGACTTCAGATACGAGACGAGTTCGGGCGGCAGCCTTTTCGTGGTGTAGGCCGAGGTGTCGATCACCACGTTCTCGTGTTTGCGCGCCACCGCGATCATCTCCTCGGTCCACGGATAGCCGACGTGACCACACACGATGGTCAGCTCCGGGAAGTCCAGGGCGACGCGGTCGATATAGGGAATCGGGCGGCCCGGCTCCGAGGGCCGCAACGGACCGGTGTGCCCGACCTGCGTGCAGAACGGGATCCCGAGGTCCACGCAGGCGGCGTAGAGCGGGTAGAAGCGGGCGTCGGTCGGCGGCACCTCCCACAGCCACGGCAGCACGCGGACCGCCGCGAAGCCCTCGTCGCGCACGCGATGCCGCAGCTCGCGCACCGATTCCATGGGCTTGCGCAGGTCCACCGAGGCCACGGCGGTCAGGCGGTCCGGGGCCTCGGCCACCCACGCGGCGACCTCGTCATTGGAGATGAGCGCGCCCTCCGGCGCGCACCACGCCGAGATGAGCGCCCGGTCGACGCCGCCCGCGTCCATGGCCGCCAGCGTCGCCTTCAACGGGATCTCACCGGTGGGAATCACTCCCCCGGTCCACCGCCGCAGCGAATCGAAGATGTCACGCGCGAGAAAACGCTCCGTCGGATGTTGAGCCCAAGCGTCGATCGTCACGTTTCCAGTGTGGGGAACAAACGGCCGTCGCGGATCGTTCTCCATGCACCAGGGGCGGAAAAAATCAGCCGACAACGCAGCGTCGTTGTGCCACCATGTGATTCATCGAAGATCAGCCGACCGATACGGTCGTGACCAGCAGGAAGGGGGAGACGGCTTTGAATCCGAGTATCGACGAACAGTACCGGGGCTTCGGCCGTCTCCGGGCCCATTCATAACCGGCCGACCCCCTTTTCCTGTTCGATCCCTTTCACGAAACATGGTGACCCCCATGCTGTTCCGTCATGCCGAAGACCCGGAGATAACCACCGACAATTGGATACACGCCGGAGTGCTGCTGCTCAACGCCTCCTACGAGGCGCTGACCACGATCCGCGCCGAGCGCGCGGTGGTGCTGCTGCTCGGCGGGGCCGCCGAGACCGTCGCCGAACGGCAGCCGCACTTCCCCATCCGCTCGCGGCACGTGGAGGTGGCGCTGCCGGAGACCATCCGGCTCACCCGCTACATCTACCTCGAGCACCGGATCCTGACGCACGACGACGACAGCCGCGCCACCCTCCCGGCGGTGCTGCGCCGCGACCGGTACCGCTGCGGGTACTGCTCCGGCTGGGCCCGCACCGTGGACCACATCCGCCCGCGGTCGAGGGGCGGGCCCAATACCTGGGCCAACCTCATCGCCGCGTGCGGTCCCTGCAATACGTACAAGGCGGACCGGACTCCCGCGGAGGCCGGCATGCGCCTGCTGTGGGAGCCCAAGGCCCCCAATGACAGAGAGCGGGCCCAGCGCCAGATCTGGAAGGAACTGGCGGCTTCCTGACTCGAGGAACGACAGACGGCCATCACGCGTGATCGGACATGAAAGGAGCGAGATCCGATGACGAACACTGCACTGCAGGAGCAGACCCTGGCGGATCTGCTCCCCATCTCCGACTCGAAGGACTACTGGGCGCGCGCGGCCTGCAAGGGTGACCCGAACCACGAGGCGTGGTTCCCGTACCCGTCGCAGGACTTCGACTACGCCCGCGGCATCTGCGCGGGTTGCCCGATCCGCCGCGACTGCGGTGACTTCGCGGCCCGCACCGGCCAGTCCGGCGTCTGGGGTGGGCACGAGTACGACCGCGGCAAGATGATCCGCGACTAGGTAGCACGGGCGGTCACCTCGGACAGCGGGGTGGCCGCCCGTTTTCGTGCCGGTCGGGATGGGCGTTACCGGCTGGAACAGGTGGGGTGCTGGGCGTCAACATAGGATGGGCGCTCGTGGGTACTCATCGCGCCGCGGGCGGGTCACGAGGTGTCAGCAAAGGACCGGTTATCGCAGTCGTCGCGGTGATTGTCTTAGCGCTGGCGGTCGTCGGCTGGGCCTGGTTGTCGAATCGGTCGAAGGAGAAGGACAGCCGGGCCGCGTCGTCGTGCGTGGAGGGGACCGCCACACTGGCGGTGACCGTCGATCCGGACATTCTGACGCCGGTCAAGGCCGCCGCGGATCGGTTCAACGCCACCGCGCCGCATGTTCGCGATCACTGCGCGCAGGTGGCGGTGACCGCACAGCCGTCGGCGGCGATGGTGGCGGCGTTCGTCGCGAACAAGTGGGACCCGGCCTTGGGGCCGCAGCCCGCGCTCTGGATTCCGCAGTCCTCGCGGTCGATCGAGCAGATGCGGGTGCCGGGTTTGATCGCGGGTACGCCGGCCCCGGTCGCGGTGAGCCCGGTGGTGCTGGCCGTGCCCGAGGAACTGCGCAACGCCCTCGACACCGCGAAGGTGCACTGGGCGGATCTGGCCAGGCTGCAGACCGGTTCGCTGGCCGATGCCGGGCTGCCCGCGTGGGGCAAGCTGCGTCTGGCCATGCCCGCCGGTGACCCGACGGTCGCCGTCGCGGCCGCGGTCGGGTCGGGCGTCTCCGGTACCGATCCGCTCGACGAGAAGGCGGTCGCCACCGGACAGGTCGTCTCCGCGATCTCCGGTCTGGCCGCGAGCGCGCCCGCCGTGAAGGACGCTTCGAGTGCGCTCGCCGATCTGGCCGGCGCGGCCGATGCCGCCGGGGCGGTGCACGCCGTGCCCGCCACCGAACAGCAGATTCGCGCCCACGCGGGACTGACCGCCTACCGTCCCGACAATGCGGGCCCGGTGGCCGACTTCCCCGCCGCACAGCTCACCGGCCCCTGGGTCGACCAGACCCAGAACCTCATCGCGGGCCTGTTCTCCGACTTCCTGCGCGCGCCCGACCAGTCGAAACTGTTCACCGACAACGGTTTCGGCGCGGCCGCCCCCGCGGCCACGAAGGCGCCGTCGAAAGCCGTCCTGGACAAGGTGAATCAGATCCTGGCCCACCCGGTGCTGGGCGTGCAGGCGACCGTCCTGCTCGACGTCTCCTCCTCCATGTCCACCGCCGAGGGCTTCGGCACCCGGCTCGGCAATGCCGTGGCCGCGTTGTCGTCCACGATGACCGTGATGCCGCCGGAGTTCGGGCTCGGCGTGTGGGAGTACTCCAAGAACCTCGACGGCGCGAACGCGCACAAGGTGCTGACCCCGACCGCGCCGCTGACCGACGCCCAGCGCACCGCCCTCGCTCAGGGCCTGACCACGGTGACCGCGAGCCAGTCCAAGCAGGACCGCACCTACCCCACCCTGGAGGCGGCCTACAAGAGTGTGCTCGCCAACTACGCCGCCGCCCGCACCAATTCGATCCTGCTCATCACCGACGGCCCCGAGGACGACTCCCCCGTCACCGGTGACCAGCTGCTCGCCGATATCGCCGCCGCGACCGATCCGGCGCATCCGGTGCGCATCGACGTGATCGTGGTCGGCGGCGCGGGCACCCAGACCCTGCAAACCCTCACCCAGCGCACCGGCGGCACGTACACCAAGGTCAACACCACCGCGGATCTGCCGTTCGGCACGGCCGTCTCGCAGGCGCTGACCACTCCCTGACCGAGCGGGCGGATCCGGCCGGGCAACAGCACGGCAACACAAGGCCGAAATGTCCGGGTCCGCCAGCAAACTCGTGGCATATTCGGCGGATGACACACAGTACGGGTCCCGAACCCACATTGAAGCAGGGCCTGGCCGCCGGAACGACCATCGCCGCCGGCATTCTGCTGCTCGTCATCGGCGTGCTCTCGGTCCTGCAGGGCATTTCCGCGGTGGCCTCGGACGACCTGCTGGTCGTCGGCTACGACTACATCTACAAGATGAACACCACCGGCTGGGGCTGGATCCACATCGGCGTCGGCATCGTCCAGATCATCGTGTCGATCGGCCTGTTGAAGGGCTCCACCTGGGGCCGCACCGCCGCCCTCGTGCTGGCGGCGCTGTCCATCGTGGAGAACTTCCTCTGGATCCCCTACTACCCGGCCTGGTCGCTGCTCATCATCGCCCTCGACGTCGTGGTGATCTGGGCGATCTCCACCTACAAGCCGGCCTCCGCCTGACCCCTTTCACCCTGCGCCACAACGACGAGCGCCCCATCGGTTCCGTGAACCGATGGGGCGCTTGCCCGTTCAGCTGTCCCGCGCCGCGGTGCCGAACAGTTCCCTGCCGGTGTGATCGGCAGCGGAAAGCTCGTCGAGAGCGGCCGTGATACGGCGTTCCTCCCACTGGAAATGGGATTCGAGAATCGCGGACAAACCCGCGACCTCGCCCCGCACCGCCACCAGATTGTCGACGGTGACATCGGTCAGCAGGCTGGTCATCCTGGTCAGGATCTCGGCGACCAGCCGATGGTCGGCACCGAGCTCGGCGAGCACCGGCGCCAGCTCCGGAAAGCGCTGGGCCAGCACCGGAAATGCCGTCTCGTCCTCGTTCGTGTGGTGATTGGTCAGCGCACGACAGAACGCCAGGCAGTGGCCGCGCAGCTCACGAAGCGGACGAACAGGGTTGTCTTCTCGATGCTCGTCGAGCTCGCCGGCGACACGCTTCAGTTCGCCGCGCAGCCAGTTGTGAGTGTCGATGAGTTCACGCCCGAGGGCGCGCACGCGAGTGCGATCGGTGGACACAGGGGTCTCCCAAAGTCGATGTGGAGGAACGAATCCGCGCCACGAGCGGGCGCGAGCCGCAGATCAGCAGGGCGGGAGAAGTGGACCCATGGCTGCCTCCTGGAATTGCGGTGCCTCCATGCCGAACGCCGTCCACCTGGCGTCGTCACGCGACACGAGCCCCATCGTACCGAAACGACAAGCGCCCCACCGGTTCCGGAAAACCGATGGGGCGCTTACCTGTTCAGCTGGGACGGATCACTCCGCGTCGATGTACGAATCCATCGGCGGGCAGGAGCAGACCAGGTTGCGGTCGCCGTAGGCGCCGTCGATGCGGCGGACGGACGGCCAGACCTTGGCGCGGGTGTGCTTGACGCCCATCGGGTAGACGGCGGTTTCGCGGGTGTAGGGGTGGTTCCAGTCGCCGACCAGGCACTCGGCGGTGTGGGGGGCGCCGCGCAGCGGGTTGTCCTCGACGGGCCAGACACCGGCTTCGACCTGGTCGATCTCGCCCTTGATGGCGATCATGGCCTCGATGAAAGCGTCGAGCTCTTCGAGGTTCTCGCTCTCGGTGGGCTCCACCATGAGGGTGCCCGCGACGGGGAAGCTCATGGTGGGGGCGTGGAAGCCGTAGTCGGCCAGGCGCTTGGCGACGTCGTCGACGGTGACGCCGGTGCGCTTGGTGATCTCGCGCAGGTCGAGGATGCACTCGTGGGCGACCATGCCGTTGTCGCCGGTGTAGAGGACCGGGAAGTGCGGGTCCAGCTTGCGCGCAATGTAATTGGCCGAGGCGATGGCGGTGAGGGTGGCGCGGCGCAGGCCGTCGGCGCCCATCATGCGGATGTAGGCCCAGGTGATCGGGAGGATCGACGCCGAACCGTACATGGCCGCCGACACCGCGTGCGAGCCCTTCACCAGCGGGTCGCCGGGCAGGTACTGGGCCAGGTGCTCGCGCACCGCGACCGGGCCGACACCGGGACCGCCGCCGCCGTGCGGGATGCAGAAGGTCTTGTGCAGGTTCAGGTGGCTGACGTCGCCGCCGAATTTGCCCGGACGGGCCAGGCCGACCAGGGCGTTGAGGTTCGCGCCGTCGACGTACACCTGACCGCCCGCCTCGTGCACCAGGTTGCACAGCTCGGCCACCTCGTGCTCGTACACGCCGTGCGTGGACGGGTAGGTGATCATGATGCAGGCCAGGCGCTCGGCGTGGTCCGCGATCTTGGCGCGCAGGTCGTCGAGGTCGATGTCGCCGTTGGGGCTGGTCTTCACGATCTCCACCCGCATGCCGACCATGGCCGCGGAGGCGGCGTTGGTGCCGTGCGCGCTGGACGGGATCAGGCACGTATCCCGGTGGGAGTCACCACGATCCAGGTGGTAGCGGCGGATCGCGAGCAGGCCCGCGTACTCGCCCTGGCTACCGGCGTTGGGCTGCAAGGAAACCCGGTCGTAGCCGGTGACCGCGCACAGCCAGCCCTCGAGGTCCTCGATCAGCTTGATCAGGCCGGGCGCGTCCTCGACCGGCGCGTACGGGTGCACCCGGTTGAAGCCGGGCCAGGTGATGGCCTCCATCTCGGCGGCCGCGTTGAGCTTCATGGTGCAGGAGCCGAGCGGAATCATGCTGCGGTCCAACGCGATGTCCTTGTCCGAGAGCGCGCGCAGGTAGCGCAGCATGGCGGTCTCGGTGCGGTACTTGGTGAACGCGGGCGCGGTCAGGTACTCGGAGGTGCGGACCTCGATGTGCGGGCGCTGCTTGCCGTGGAACAGCGCGCCCTCGGGGCCGACCGGAACCTCCGCGCCGAAGCAGTCGAGCACCGCGACCACGTGGGTGTCGGTAGTGACCTCGTCGCAGGCGATGGCCACATGGTCGGCGTCGACGAGACGCAGGTTGATGCCCTCGCCCTTCGCCTTGGCCACGATGGATTCCGCCCCGCCGGGCACGTTCACCAGGACGGTGTCGAAGTAGGTCTGGTGCACGACCGCGTCGCCGAGGCCGGCAGCCAGCCACTGTGCGTGCCCGTGCACGCGGCGCGCGATCGACCGCAGCCCGTCCGCGCCGTGGTAGGAGGCGTACATGCCGGCCAGGATGGCCAGCAGCACCTGCGCGGTGCAGATGTTGGAGGTCGCCTTCTCGCGGCGGATGTGCTGCTCACGGGTCTGCAGCGCGAGCCGGTAGGCCAGATTGCCGTCGGCGTCGACGGACACGCCGACCAGACGGCCGGGCAGCTGCCGCGCGTGCGCGGTGTGCACGGCCAGGTAGCCCGCATGCGGCCCGCCGAAGCCCAGCGGCACGCCGAAGCGCTGGGTGGTGCCGAAGCAGGCGTCCGCGCCCTGCTCGCCGGGCGGGGTGATGAGGGTCAGCGCGAGCAGGTCCGCGCCCACCGCGACCAGCGCGCCGCGCTCGTGGGCGGCCTCGATGACCGGGGCCCAGTCCACGATCCGGCCGGACGCGCCCGGCTGCTGCACGATGACGCCGAAGAAGTCGCCCTCGGGCAGCCCGCCGTCGGCCAGGTCGGCCTCCACGATCTCGATGCCCAGCGGCTCGGCGCGGGTGTAGAGCAGGGTGCGGGTCTGCGGGAACAGATCGGTGTCGATGAGCAGCCGCTCCGACTTGGACTTGCGGTTGGCCCGCTGCAGCAGGGTCATGGCCTCGGCGGCGGCGGTGGCCTCGTCGAGCATGGACGCGTTGGCGACCTCCATGCCGGTGAGATCGCCGACCATGGTCTGGAAGTTGAGCAGCGCTTCGAGGCGGCCCTGGCTGATCTCGGGCTGGTAGGGGGTGTAGGCGGTGTACCAGGCCGGGTTCTCGACGAGGTTGCGCAGCAGCACCGGCGGGGTGAGGGTGTCGTAGTACCCGAGCCCGATCATGGAGGTGGCGACGGTGTTCGAATTGGCCAGTGCCGCAAGCTCGGCCAGCGCGTCGTGTTCGGAGACGGCGTCGGGCAGCACGGTGAGGCCATTGCCCTCGGGGGCGTCCAGGATGCTGGCGGGCACGGCCCTGGTGGCGAGTTCGTCCAGCGACTCGACGCCCACGGTCTCGAGGATGCGGCCGGTTTCGCCGCTGTCGGGGCCGATGTGGCGGTCGGCGAAGGATCGAGTCCAGATCACGGCTGCTCCAAGGGGTGGGCGGGGGTCGACCATGGGGTCGACGTGTCGTCTGCCCTCCCCCTCTGTCCTCGATGCCTGAGAGATTCGGACTCCGGCCTGGCGACCGGTGACCTTTCACCATGGGCGGACGGCACGCGGCCATCACTTTCCAGAGGCGTCGAAACTCCGCACGGTCCCTTGTGCCTGAGAGATTGACGGGGAGGTGCTGCTCCTTCGGCGTCCGAGACTATCCCCGGAACTCTCCCGCACGGCTGCGACGCACTGTCAGTCTAAGCGGCCGCAGGTTACAAGAATGTTGCCGACCGGACTAACCGGTCTTGCTCATCCGCGCCTTACGCCGGAACGAGAGCTCGTCCTCGGGGCGATCCATGGCGGACGCGGTCTCCGCGCGCTCGGCCGGGAAGTTGGCGATCGCTCCGGTGAGCTCGCGCATGGCGCCGCTCACCGCGATGCCGAACACGCCCTGGCCACCCTGCAGTAAATCGACCACCTCTTCGGCGGAGGAGCATTCGTAGACCGTGGTCCCGTCGCTGAACAGGGTGATTCCGGCGAGATCCTCGACACCGCGGCTGCGCAGATGGTCCACGGCGATGCGGATGTTCTGTAGCGAGATACCCGCGTCGAGCAGCCGCTTGACGATCTTGAGGACCAGGATGTCCTTGAACGAGTACAGCCGCTGGCTGCCGGATCCGGTGGCGCTGCGGATGGAGGGGACGACCAGTCCGGTGCGGGCCCAATAGTCGAGCTGCCGGTAAGTGATTCCGGCCACCTGGCACGCGCTGGGCACGCGGTAACCGACGAGTTCGTCGGGCACAGTGTCATCGGGGAACAGCCCTGGCTGCACCACATCCCGAGGTTGCGGTTGATCTCCCACTGACTTACTCCCTTACTGCGCGCCTATCAGGGCTGGGCTCTTGATCGACTCTGGAGCGTTGGCCTAACAATCGAGGCTACTCCCCTGATTGTGGCCGCAAAATCGGCACCGTTAAAGCATGGCCGAGCGCGTGTTTCTCACCCTAAAGCTGAGGTAGAGACTAGGAAATGTCTCATTTCGGATGCTTTGCCCGGTCACGAGTTGGTCAGCTGTCCGTGGCCTTGAAATCATCCGGCGATACCGATTCGAGAAACTCCTTGAACTTCTCGACTTCGTCCTCGCGCTCGTCGGGCATGACCAGTCCGGCCTCCTCGAGCACCGGCTCCTCGGCATAGATCGGGCAGCCCACCCGCAACGCGATGGCGACCGAATCCGAGGGCCGCGCGGAGATGCGCAGATCGTTCTCGAAGACCAGGTCGGCGTAGAAGGTGCCCTCCTGCAGATCCACGATCCGCACCTCTTTGAGGGTGTGGCCCAGCTCCTTGATCAGGATCTTGATCAGGTCGTGGGTGAGCGGGCGGATGGGCGTGACGCCCTCCTGCTCCAGCACGATCGCGGTGGCTTCGGCCTGCCCGATCCAGATCGGCAGGTACCGGTCCCCGGACACCTCACGCAGCAGCAGCACGGGCTGATTCTGTGGCTGTTCGACACGGATGCCGATCACACGCATTTCGCTCATCGCACTGCCTCCCAGATCCTCACCAGGCCGCCCAACCCGGCTGTATTACCGAGTCTAGGCGAAGAATTCAGCCGCCGAGGGAAGCGCGCACCGAGGTCTTCACGAGGCAGGTGTGCAGCGTCAGCGACAACGCGGCCAATTCCCGGACCGTCTCCTCGGCGCGAGCACGGGCATCGGCGTCGCGGCTCTTGGCGATCGGCGCGGCGATCTGGGCCACCATGGCGGCCTCACGGTCCGCGGCCAGCTTGAACGCGCGCAGATGCCTTGCCTCCAAACCGAATTCGCTCAGCGCCTTGGCGGTGCGAGCGAGCGTGACGGCATCGCCGTCGAAGTACCCGGCGGCGCCGGGGGTGATCAGGTTGGCCCGGATCAGTTCGGTGAGGAACTTCTCGTCGATGCCGGCCTGGTCGAGCAGATCCGCCCGGGTGATCCGGATTTCATGATCGAACCGGAGTTCCTCGGGCGACACCTCACCGGGCACGGCGTTCAACCGGCGCAGCCGGCCGCCCCCGTTGGCGGACAACGCATCCGGGGTTTCCGGGATGCCCCGGGATTCGGGCACGATGCCTCCCACGGCGTTCGCCCGGGCCCGTGCTTCCCGGACTCCGAGCGTCGCCGCCCCACTGTCGATCGCTTCGAGCTGTTCCTTGATCACCTTCAACGGCAGGTACTGGTCCCGCTGCGCGGTCAGCACGAAGCGCAGGCGCTCGACATCCGCCACATGGAAGCGGCGGTATCCCGAGGGCGTGCGCTCCGGGCTGATCAGGCCCTCCGATTCCAGGAATCGGATCTTGGAGATGGTGATGTCCGGAAAATCCGGACGCAGGAGATCCAGCACGGAGCCGATCGACATGCCTCCGCGCGTCCACTGCGCTGCGCCAGTCATTCCGCTCGGCCCTATAGCGCCGAGTCGCTCGTCGCCGGTCGCGGACCCGTCAGGAAGACCAGGCGGAACTTGCCGATCTGGACCTCGTCGCCGTTCTGCAGCTCCGAGGAGTCCACCGGCTCACGGTTGACGTAGGTGCCGTTGAGGCTGCCCACGTCGACGACCTGGAAGGTGTCGTCGTCCTGGCGGAATTCCGCGTGGCGACGGCTGACCGTGACATCGTCCAGGAAGATGTCGCTGTCGGGATGGCGTCCCGCCGAGGTGGTCGGCTGGTCGAGCAGGAAGCGCGAACCAGCGTTCGGACCACGCTTGACCACCAGCAGGGCCGCGCCCGCGGGCAGACCCTCCACCCCCTGCACCGGCTGCTCGCCGGTCTGCTCGGTGCGCGACGTGTCGACCTCGTTCAGGAAGTCGGCACGGAACACCGAAGTGGTCTCTGCTGCCGTTTCCTGGTAACCCGGGTCCTTGTTCTCGCTCACCCTTGCTCTCCTCCTCGAACCGAATAATCCATGCAAGCAATTGATGCCCTCAGCGATGCGGCGCTCCGGCCGCTCCCCGCCTCGGGTGGGTTCCGGAAATTCCGGGCACCGGCTGCGCGCACTTCTGTTGGCATTGACCGTACCCTGCCAGGGCGTACCCGTGCAGGTAGAACTGTGAAGGCTGCTTCAGCCTCCGATAACTCCTTGATAACCTGCGGCATCGAGGAGCTTGCCGAGCGCCGCGTCGAGGGCTTCGGCGGAGTCCGCCTCGAGGTCGAACAGCCAGCCGTCGCCGTAGGCGTCGGAGTTGACCGTCTCGGGCTCGGCGTCCAGAAGCTCGTTCACCGCAACGACTTTGCCCGACAGCGGCGCGTAGATGTCGGACACGCTCTTGGTGGATTCGATCTCGGCGATGCTGTCGCCGGACTTCACCTCGGAGTCCACCGCGGGCAGCTGCACGAACACGACGTCACCCAACTGCGACTGCGCGTAATCGGTGATGCCCACCCGCACCCGGGTCGGACCCACCTTGCTCACCCACTCGTGCTCCTCGGAGTAGCGCAAATCCTCGGGTACTGCGGTCACTGGCAGTGTCCTTTCAACGGGCGGTTCCTCTCGGGATCGTCGTCGATCCGTCCGTCGCACACCCTATCGGGAGTGATCATGGTGTGGCACGGGCGGTATCGCTCGGGCCACGGCGAGGGCTTTGCCGAGGTACAGGATTCCGGTCCAGACGTAGACCGCCGTGCCCCAGATCAAGAATGCCCCACCGAAGGCACGGCCGAAACCCGCGGCGGCCCAGTCCATCTGCCCGGCCAGCAGCCAGGGCAGCGCCGACATGAGCGCGAAGGTGGCGGCCTTGCCCAGGTAGATGACCTCGGGCGGGGGCAGGTCGCGACGCTTGTAGATGCCCAGGGTGAGGGTCAGGATGCCGTCGCGGGCGACCAGGATCAGCACCACCCACCAGGGCAGGATGCCGCGAATCAGGAAGCCGCCCAGCGTCGCCAGCAGGTAGAGCCGGTCGACCAGCGGATCCAGGATGGCACCCAATTTGGACGATTGATCCAGTAGCCGGGCCAGCTTGCCGTCGAGGAAGTCGGTGAAACCGCTGGCGACCAGCAGCGCGAAGGCCCAGCCGTCGGCCTTCTCGACCAGCAGCAGCCACAGGAACACCGGTACGCCGATCAGCCGCACCAAGCTGAGCACATTGGGCACGGTCAGGATGCGGTCGCTGTACACCGGTTCGGCGTTCCGCTCGGTTGTCACAGTCCCCGTCCTACCGCAATCGGCGCGCCATCACCATCCGGGCACGCCGCCGCGCCGGACGCGAACCTACTCCGTGAGAGAGTTGTGTGCAATCCTTCTCACATCTGGTTGGGACCGCGAGAGGAAAGACCATGCCCGACTTCGACTATGACGTCGTCGTGATCGGCTCCGGCTTCGGGGGTAGCGTCAGCGCGCTGCGCCTGAGCGAGAAGGGCTACCGGGTGGCCGTGCTGGAATCCGGCCGCCGCTGGAACGCCGAGGACATCCCCAAGACGAACTGGAATGTGCGCAAGGCGATCTGGGCCCCGCGTCTGGGCCTGACCGGCACCCAGCGGATCAGCGTGCTGGGCAAGTGCGCGGTGTTCTCGGCGGCGGGCGTGGGCGGCGGGTCGCTGATCTACGGCAATACCCTCTACGAGCCGCTCCCGGCCTTCTACACCGACCGCCAGTGGGCCCACATCACCGACTGGCGCTCAGAGCTCGCGCCCTACTACGACCAGGCCCAGCGGATGCTCGGTGTGACCGAGAACCCGCGCATGACCCCGGCCGACGACGTGATCCGTTCGGTGGCAGCCGATCTGGGCGTGGGCGACACCTTCCACCCCACCCGGGTCGGCGTGTTCTTCAACGAGGCCGCCCCCGGCGAGGAGGTCGAGGACCCCTACTTCGGCGGCGCGGGCCCGCGGCGCAACGGCTGCATCCACTGCGCGCGCTGTTTCACCGGCTGCCCGCACAACGCAAAGAACACCACCCCCAAGAACTACCTGTACCTGGCCGAGCAGGCCGGTGCGCACGTGTTCGAACTCACCACGGCCACCAAGGTGCGGCCCATGACCGGCGGCGGCTACGCCATCGAGACCGAACGCTCGGACCGCTGGGTCCGCAAGGGCCGCAAGGTGTTCACCGCCGAGCAGGTGGTGTTCGCGGCGGCCGCGCTGGGCACCCAGAAGCTGCTGCACAAGATGCGTGACGAGGGCGTGCTGCCGAACCTGTCGCCGCGGCTGGGCGAGCTGACCCGCTCCAACTCCGAGGCGATTCTCAATGTGGTGAGCAAGTCCCGCGACGATTTCGCCGAGGGCATCGCCATCACCTCCTCCATCCACCCCGAACCCGACACCCACGTCGAGGTCTGCCACTACGGCAAGGGACAGAACGGCCTGTTCCCGCTGTCGGTGCCGATCGTCGACGGCGGCGCGTTCCGGTTCCTGCGCTTCCTGCTGGCCATGGTGCTGCATCCGGTGGTGTTCGCGCGCAGCCTCAACGCGCGCCGGGCCTCGGAGCGCTCGGTCATCCTGCTGGTCATGCAGTCGCTGGACAATTCGCTGACCTCGTTCCGGCGCTGGGGGCAGCTGAAGACTAAACAGGGCATGGGCAAGCCGAATCCGACCTGGATCCCCTTGGCTCACGAGGTCGGCCGCCGCTTCGGCGAGCGCGTCGACGGCGATGTGCAGATGCTGGCGATGGACGTGTTCAACATTCCCGCCACCGCGCACTACATCGGCGGCTGCGTCATCGGCGAGGGGCCGGAAAGCGGTGTGGTGGACCCGTATCAGCGCGTGTACGGCCATCCGGGTCTGCACGTGGCCGACGGTTCGGCGGTGACGGCGAACCTGGGCGTGAACCCGTCGCTGACCATCACCGCGCAGGCCGAGCGCGCAATGGCGTTCTGGCCCAACCGAAACGAGGTCGATCCGCGGCCGCCGCTGGGCGCCGCGTACCGTCGGATCAGCCCCGTCGCACCGCAGTCGGCGGCGGTGCCGGAGTTCGCTCCGGGCGCGTTGCGGCTGCCGATTTTCCCGGCGGACCACCGGAACTGAGCGCGGCGGCGCGCCCGGCGGTAGTTTGGGGCGTTGTGCCCGTACCATTCGCGGTACCGATCCGACGAGGAAGGTGAGAGCCGATGCTCGTCCGAGTGCAGAACGCCGCCGGCACGCACGCCGAGAGGGTGCTGATCGACTGGCTGCGAACCTGGAAGGGCAGCACCGACCCCCAGGGTGTCGCGACCGTCAATTGCAGTCTGTTCCACGGCGATAAGCTGCATCCCTTCGACGCGGTGGTGTGGACGCCGACCAGCTGCGTGGTGATCGAGGCCGAGGCGCTGGGCGAGCGGCTCGACGGCGAGCTGCAGGTGCCGGTCAACGGCCCGTGGCGGGTCGGGGACCGGATCGTCACCTTCGAGGGCGGCGACAAGCGCAGCCCCCTGGACAAGTCCCGCGATCACACCTTCGCGTTGCAGACCTGGCTGGCCGAGCGGGGACTCGGGCAGCGGGTCATCCACGGCATCGTGCTGGTGGTGCCGCCGCCGGGGTCGAATCTGAAGGTCACCCAGCTGTGGAACGACCCGAGCTTCCAGGTACTGCTGGGCGACGAGCGGCGGCTGCGTGACCATTTCACGGGTCTGCTGTCGCGGGGACGCCCGCAGTGGTCGGCCAATGACGTGGCGTGGGCGTTCCGCGGCCTGGGGATCCTGCCGTATCTGCCCGCCCCGCAGGATCTGCTGAACGAGGGCTTCATGGGCCCGGTCGATCCGACCCTGTGGCACGGCGGCCCCCAGCAGGCGCAGGCCGAGGCGTACGCCTTGGAGCAGGCCCGCTTGGAGCAGGAGCACGCCTCGGCGGGCCGCGGTTTCGTCATGCCGTCGCCGTGGTTCAGCCCGTGGAAGCTCTACCCGCGCCGCAGCGACCGAATCGAGGTGGGCCGCGGGGCCATGCGGGTGATGCTCACCCTGGGCTTCATCATCGCGGCGCTGTGGGTGGTCTGGTTCATTCTGGCGGGGGCGGCGTCGCTGTATTAGCCGCCCGTCCCGCGGTGGTTGCCGCGAGGTAGCGGCACGGCAGGTAGAGGGCTGTCACGAGCGCCACGGCGGCCGCGGTGCCGCCGACCACATCGGTCGGATGGTGGTATCCGAGACCGACCATGCCGATCATGACGGCGGGCAGCACCACCACCATGACGACCACCGTGGCCCGGTGTACCCGTGCGGATTCGGTCACGAGCGCGAACGCGGTCACCACGGCGACCAACTGCACGGTGTGCCCGCTCGGGTAGGCCAGATAGTGCTCGAGCTTGCGTTCCCAGAACGGTTTGAGCGCATAGGTATTGACCGCCACCACCAGTTCCGGGGCGATCAGCGCGAAACCCGCCTGCCACCACAGCCGCCGGTAGGCCAGCCACGCGGCGGACACGGCCAGCAGGGTCAGCACGACGGGACTGTTACTGGGGAACACCAGCACTCGGTACACCCAGGTGTGGGCGTCGAGCGCCGAGTGGATGCCGTTCTCGAGGGTCAGGTCCGCGCTCGTCGAGCCGCCGCCGGACGGAAAGGTCAGCGGCACAAGCAGGGTGACGATCACCCCCGCCAGGATCACGGCGGGCAGGGTGGCCGGGTGGGGCCGGGCCGCCGGGAGCTCGGGGACGGGGGTGGTCGGTCTGCTCACGTCTGCACGATAGCGTCCGCGTTCATTCGCGCAGCGCGGCCCGTTCCCGCAGCGGCCGGACGGTTCAGCACAGCCTTGCCATCTCAGCCGAGCATCGCCGCGCGCAGCAGACCTTCCGGCACACCCAGGCCCTCGATCAGCGTGAGCGCCTGCGGCCGTAGCCGGTCCACGAGTTCGTTCACCCCGCGCCGCACCGACTTGGCCCGCTCCACCGACATGAACCGGTGCATGATGTACCAGGCCTGATTCTGCTCGATGGCCGAGTAGACGAACAGATCGCAGACGGTGTCGGCCAGCGCCCGCGCCTCCGGATCCTCGATCGCGGCGATGCCGTCGATGAAGGCCTCCAGCACCAAGCGCTCGATGTGCGCCGACCCCGCGGCCAGGATGTGATCCTGGGCGTTGTTGAAGGCCTCGAACGGCCCGGTCTCCTTCGCGCGGGCCCGCAACCGGTGTCCGGCCGTCCGGACCAGGTAGTCCTCGCGGTCGGCGAACAACTGCAACTGGATCGAGCGCCGCGACAGGTCGCCCTCGTCGACGGTGTCGTCGCCGCGGTCGCGCAGACGCTGAATCATCTGGCGCACACCGGATCGCTCGCGCACCACGTCGCGGGCCATGGTGGCGGCGAACTTCACCCAGCCGAGCGCGTCGAGATCGCGGACCTCGTCGGCGTAGGCGGTCAGCAGATCCTTGGCCACCAACTGGGTCAAGACGACATTGTCACCTTCGAACGTCGTGAAGACGTCGGTATCGGCCTTCAGGGTCACCAGGCGGTTCTCGGTGAGATAGCCCGCGCCGCCGCAGGCTTCGCGGCATTCCTGAATGGCGGCGGTGGCGAAGCGCGTCTGCGCCACCTTGAGTCCGGCGGCCCGGTTCTCCAGCGCGCGCCGGGCCCGCGGGTCGTTCTCCTGCCCGGTCTGCACCAGATGCATGCGGTACACGAGATCGTTCTGCGCGAAAGCCAGTGCGTAGGAGCGGGCTACCAGCGGCAGCAGGCGGCGCTGATGGCTGCGGTAGTCCATCAGCACCGTCTCCTCCCCGGTGTCGGGGTCGGCGAACTGCCGGCGCTGCTCGCCGTAGCGGACCGCGATGCTCAGCGCGACCCGGGCCGCGGCGGCCGCCGCGCCGCCGACGCTGACCCGCCCGCGCACCAGGGTGCCCAGGGTGGTGAAGAAGCGGCGGCTCGGGTTCTCGATCTCGGAGCTGTAGGTGCCGTCCTGGGCCACGTCGGCGTACCGGTTGAGCAGGTTCTCGCGCGGAATCCGGACCTGGTCGAACAGGATTCGGCCATTGTCGACGCCCGGCAGACCGCCCTTGTAGCCACAGTCGGAGGTGGTCACGCCGGGCAGGTCACCGCCGGCCTCGTCGCGGATGGGGACCAGGAAGCAGTGCACGCCCTGGCTCTGCCCGCCGGTGATCAGCTGCGCGAAAACCGCTGCCATGCGGGCGTGTTCGGCCGCGCCGCCGATGTAGTCCTTGCGCGCCGAGGGAGTCGGGCTGTGCACCACGAACTCCCGGGTGGCCGGGTCGTAGGTGGCGGTGGTCTCCAGGTTGGCGACATCGCTGCCGTGGCCGGTCTCGGTCATGGCGAAGCAGCCGAGCAGTCGCAGCGGGATCAGCTCGTCGAGGTACTCGCGGTGCCGCTCGGTGCCGAGGTTCTCGACCGCGCCGCCGAAAAGCCCCCATTGCACACCGCTTTTCACCCACAGCGACAGATCGTTGTAGGCGAGCATCTCGAGCGCGGTGACGACCGCGCCCGCGTCACCGGGGGTGCCGTCGGGGTGACGGAAGCCGGATTCGACCCAGCCGAAGGAGGAGACCAGCCCCATCTGCTCCAGCACCCGTGCCCGCGCGGCTTTCAGATCGAGGCTCGGATCGGCGAACAGGCGGTCGTCGTCGAGGACTGCGCGGGCCCGTTGGCGCACCTCCCGCCAGGGGCCGTCGAGTGCCGTGCGTAGCTCTTCGGAGATCGAAACGCCGCTCGTCGCCATACCCAAAACACTACTGCTCCGGCTGTGCTCATCCTGGTGATCTGGATCGCCCGTGTACGTTTCTTACCGTGAGCAATGAGGTGGCCGTCGAGTCGCCGGGTCTGCCCGCGGGGCTGCGCACCCGGTGGTGGCGCCGCCTGCTCACCACCGTCTCCGATCACGTCGTCGCTGATCAGCGCGCCACCGTGGACACCGTCGTGGAGGCGCCCGCCCCGGTCCAGCCGATCGATCTCACCGACGACGCGACCGTGACCGAGGTGCTGGATCTGGCCGAGCGGGTCGGGGAAGTCGTGCTGGCCTCGGGCACGGCGGTGATGGACACCACCACTCAGATCGAGTTCATCGCCGCCACCTACGGGCTGTCCAAATGCGATATCGACGTCACCTACAACTCGATCCGTATCTCCGCCGACCGCGGCACCCGGCTGCCGCCGGCCACCACCATGCGGGTCGTGCACTACCGGTCGCTCGACTTCACCCGGCTCGCCGCGGTGGACCGGCTGACCCGGCGCATCCGCAGCGAACTGGTGCCGCCGCAGGACGCGCTGTCCGCCCTCGACGAGATCACCTCCGCGCCACACCCGTACCCGCGGTGGTCGGCGACGCTGGGCTGGGCGCTGATGGCGGCGGCGGTGGCGCTGTTGCTCAACGGCGGCTGGCTGATCGGGCTGCTGAGTTTCGTGACCACCATGCTCATCGACCGCACCAACCGGCTGCTGAACCGGCGCGGGCTGCCGTTCTTCTTCCAGCACATGATGGGCGGCGTCATCGCCGCGACGCCCGCGGTTCTGGTGTCCACCTTCGCGGCCGGACTGCGTCTGGACCCGGCCCTGATCATCGCGGCCGGAATCGCGGTGCTGCTGGCCGGTTTACAACTGGTGGGCGCGGTGGAGGACGCGATCACCGGGGCGCCGGTGACCGCGTCGGCGCGCATGCTGGAAGTGATCATGATGACCGTCGGGATCATCGGTGGGATCGCGCTCACGCTGCGGGTGGCGGAGGTGTTCGAGGCGACGGTGCCGACGGTCGAGATGGTCTCGACCCGCGACCTGACGAATCTGCCGCTCAAGCTGTTCGCGGGTGCGGTGACCGCCGGCGCGTTCGCGCTGGCCTGTTATGCCGAGCAGCGGGCGCTCGCGGCGGCCGCGTTCAGCGGTGGCGCGGCGACCGTGGTCTATCTGCTGGCCCAGCATTTCGGGTTCGGGCCGGTCGTCTCCTCGGGCGTGGCCGCCACCGTGGTGGGTCTTGCCGGTGGCCTGCTGGCCCGGCGCGCGCTGACGCCCCCGCTGGTGGTGGCGGTCGCGGGCATCACTCCCCTGCTGCCGGGCCTGAAGGTCTATCGCGGGCTGTACGCATTGCTCAATGACGAACTGCTGATCGGGCTGAACCAATTGTTCAGTGCGTTCGCGGTCGGTCTGGCGCTGGCCGCCGGTGTCACCCTGGGTGAGTGGATGGCCCGTGACCTGCGGCGTCCGCGCATCATTCGCCGCATGGGCTCATTGCGCCGACCCCGTCTCGCGGCCGGCTGATTTCGCGACCTCGATAAATACCTTTCATCTATCATGAAATCACGTTTCTAGTAATTCTAATTGTATTGCCAGACAAGGCTTTTAATTAATTCTGATCATGCCTGTTACCGTGCAGTATGACCACGAGCCGCCGCCCGCGCGAACGCGATGTCTTCGCGCTATGGGGACAACTCGTCGCCCGCTATCGCTTCCTCGTTCTGGGCGCGGCCGCGGCCGCCCTGCTGGCCCTCGGCGCGTACTCGCTGGGGTTCGAGGGTCGCCTCAGCGCGGGCGGTCTGGACGACCCGAATTCGGAGTCGGTGCAGGCCGCGGAGCTGGCGGCGGGCGCGTTCGGGCCGAATCACGCCGCGGACATGGTCATCATCTATCACTTCCCGGACGGGACGACCGTCGACGATCCCGCCGTGAATCAGCCGGTGGTGGACAGTCTCAACAACCTCACCACGCGGTTCCCCGACGCGGTGCAGGCGGTCAACGCCACCTACTGGCCCGGGGTGACGACGACCCTGGGCTCACAGTCGGGCCTGGCCACCAAGGACAAGACGCGCGCGGTCGCCTCCATCGCCCTCAAGGGTGAGACCGGTGACGCGCTGTCGGCGCACTACGTGCAGGTGAAGAACGCGTTCGCGGTGCCGGGCATCGATGTGAAGGTCGGTGGGCTGCAACCCATCGGGACCGCGCTGACCGACACCATCTCCGCCGACACCCATCGCATGGAATTGCTGGCGATCCCGGCGGTCGCGATTCTGTTGTTCTTCATCTTCGGCGGCGTGGTCGCGGCGGCGCTGCCGCTCATGATCGGTGTGCTGACGATTCTGGGCGCGAACGGCATCGTGCGGGGGATCACCAATGTCGCCGAGGTGAATTCGTTCGTCGCTCCGGTCGTTTCGATGATCGGGCTCGGCTTGGCCATCGACTACGCGTTGTTCATCGTGAGCCGCTTCCGGGAGGAGGTGGCCGCCGGGTACGACGCCCCGACCGCGGTGCGGCGTTCGGTGACGACCGCGGGCCGCACGGTGGTGTTCTCCGCGACCATGATCGTCGCGAGTCTGGCCGGGATGCTGTTGTTCCCCCAGGGCTTCCTGAAGTCGATCGCCTACGGTGCGATCGCCACGGTCAGCCTGGCCGCGTTCACGGCGGTCACGATTCTGCCGGCGATGCTGGCGATCCTGGGCCCGCGGGTGAACGCCCTGGGCATCGAGCGATTCCGGCGCGCCGACGCGGCCCGCGATGTGGAGCAGAGCTTCTGGGGCCGCTGCACCGCTTGGGTGATGCGGCATCCGCGCAAGATCACCGCGCTGCTGATTCTCGGCCTGCTGGTGCTGATCCTGCCGGTGCGCAATATCGCTTTCGGCGGTTTCAGCGAGAAGTATCTGCCGCCGGACAATGCGGTGCGGGTGGCCCAGCACGAGATCGACACCTATTTCCCGCTGCGCAAATCCGACCCGATCGAATTGGTCATCGTCACCGGTGACAGCACCGAGGTGGGTCCGCTGGTCGAGCGGGCGAGCTTCGCCCCCGGTCTGCTGCCCTCGGGTTTCGAGATCCCGACCCGGTCCCAGACCGATCCGACGATCTACAAGACCCAGGCGTATCTGGTCGATTCCAGCAAGTACGACAAGACGATCGACTTCCTGCGCAATCTGGAGACCGCCGACGGCACCACCCTCATGGTGACCGGCGTCCCCACGGTCCAGCACGACACCATCGCCGCGCTGCTCGACCGTCTCCCTCTGATGATCGCGCTGGTCCTGGCCGCGACCACGATCCTGATGTTCCTGACCTTCGGTTCCCTGGTGCTGCCGCTGAAGGCCGCGTTGATGAGCGTGCTGGGCCTGGGCTCGACCCTCGGCATCCTCACCTGGATCTTCACCGAGGGTCACGGCGCGACGCTGCTCAACTTCACGCCGCAGCCGATTCAGGCGAACATCCTGTTCCTCATCATCGCCATCATCTACGGCCTCTCCACCGACTACGAGGTCTTCCTCCTGTCGCGCATGGTCGAGGCCCGCGCTCGCGGCGCGAGCACCGAGGAGGCGATCCGGTCCGGCACCGCGCACACCGGTCGCATCATCACCGCGGCCGCGCTGATCCTGTTGGTCGTCACCGGGGCGTTCGCCTTCTCCGACCTGGTCCTCATGCAGTACATCGCCTACGGCATGATCGCGGCCCTGATCATCGACGCCACCGTCCTGCGCATGATGCTGGTCCCGGCGGTCATGAAGCTGCTGGGCGACCGTTGCTGGTGGGCCCCGGCCTGGATGAAGCGCATCCAGCAGCGCATCGGCCTGAGCGAACCCATTCTCGACGACGAGCGCGCCCCCGCCGAGCCCCCGGTGGCCGAGATGGTCGGCGCGTCCGGAGGTTCGCGCCTCAGCGTCTGATGCTGTCATTTTCGGCCACACCAGACCGTCACTAACAAAGTATCCATTCGATAGACACGGCGTCAGCTAGGCTGCCGGCTGTCCCGGCCCGGTGTTGTACGCACCGGCGGGTGCCGGGGCGTCTATCGAAGGGAACACCCATGATTCGACCTCGTACGATCGGCGCGACCGTGGTCCTGGCCGCCGCCTTGACCTTCGGGGTTTCGCCCGGCCTGGCGCTCGCGGTCGATCCGCCGGTCGCGACCGCCAATGTCCTGCTCGATCCGGCCACGCGCTCGCTGAACCTGTCCGGTGTGCAGAATGCCCGCGACGCGGGCGGGTACCGGACCACCGACGGTCACAGCGTCCGCACCGGTGTGGTATTCCGCACCGCCGCACTGAGTTCGGCGACCACCGCCGACGTCGCGTCGCTGGCCGCGCACAATGTGGTCTCGGTGCACGATCTGCGCACCGGCTACGAGCAGTTGCTCGCGGGCTCGGACAAGATCCCCGCCGGAGCGGCCGAGCACCATGACGACGTCCTGGGCGGGCTCTCGCCGATATCGGGGCTGAGCACGGCGTCGTCGGCGGCGAACGCGTATCCGCAGTTCATCACCGCTCCGGGCGCGAACGCCGGCTTCGCCGACGTGATCCGCGACATCGCCTACAACAACGGCGGAGTCCTGTTCCACTGCACGGCGGGCAAGGACCGCACCGGCTGGGCGGGCGCGGTGCTGCTGACCCTGCTGGGTGTCGACAAGGACACCGTCTACTACGACTTCATGCTGTCCAGCTACTACCGCGATGCCGCCCCCGGCGACGTGAACAACGGCGTGACCGCCGCCGAGCTCGACTCGGCCTTCGCCCAGGCGAACAAGTCCTACGGCAGCTTCGCCAACTACGTGAGCAACGGCCTCGGGCTGACCGCGGCCGACATCGCCGCGCTCAAGGCCAAGATGCTGGCCTGACCGAAGCGACCGACCGGTGGCCCGTAACCGGATCGGTTGCGGGCCACCGTGGTTCGTGACGCCGGGTCAGCGCGCGACGAGGCCGATGCCGCGGCCGATATCGGCCAGGGTGGAGTCGAAGAGCACGTCGGGGTGCGAGATCTGGATCGGGTAGTTGCCGAAGACCTCGAGGGTGACGTGGCCGTAGAGGCGCGCCCAGAACTGGATCATGACGTAGCTGACGCCCAGGTCGAGTTTCTCGGCGGGGAACTTCTGGCCCGAATCCGCCAGCACGCGAAGCAGTTCCGTCTGGAAGGTGATCAGGTCGTCGCGCAGTTCCGGCGGGATCAGCTCGGTGGGGGTGGTCACAACCTGGTAGTCGGTGAGCAGGCGGCCCGCGGCCCCGAGGAAGATGCGGCCGACCGGTTCGCCGAATTGCTGCATGGCGCTGGTGATTCCGGCGGTCACCGGCGAGGCGAAGACCAGGGTGAATTCCCGCGAGTGGTTCAGCGCCCAGCGGCGGAAGCCCCGGCAGATGGCGAAGAAGCGGATCCCGGCGTCGTCGGGCAGACCCTCGACCGACGCCTCGAGATCCTTGGCCAGGTCGAGGCAGACGTCGGTGCGGACGGCGGCGACCAGGTCGTCGCGCGATTCGTAATAGCGGTACAGCGCGGGGGCGGTGATGCCCAGTTCACGGGCGATGGCCCGGAGCGTGATCGCGTCCGGGCCGTGGTCGACCAGTAGTGACCGCGCGACGCGGCGGATATCGGCGTCGCTGACCGCCGGCGCTCGTCCGCGTCGGCGAGGTTCACTCATGGTTGACTCCAATGTAGAAACGAGCAGGGCCCCGGATGGGGTATCAAAAGTTACCGCGTCCGGGGCCCGATCGCTCACTCGTAGGCGACTTCCCAGCTCTTGATGCCGTTGAGCCAGCTGGAGCGCAGACGAACCGGCTCCGAGATCTGACGGAGGTTCGGCATCACGTCGGCGATCGCGTTGAAGATCAGATCCAGCTGCAGGCGGGCCAGGTTGGCGCCCACGCAGTAGTGGGTGCCGGTGCCGCCGAAGCCGACGTGCGGGTTCGGGTTGCGCAGCACGTTGAACTTGTACGGGTCCTCGAAGTAGTTCTCGTCGAAGTTGGCCGCGCTGTAGAACATTCCGATTCGCTGCCCCTTCTTGATCGAGGCGCCCGACAGCTCCAGGTCCTCGGTCGCGGTGCGCTGGAAGGCGATGACCGGGGTGGCCCAGCGGACGATCTCGTCGGGAGCGGTGCGCGGACGCTGCTCCTTGTAGATCTCCCACTGATCGGGGTTGTCCACGAACGCCTTCATGCCGTGCGTGGTGGCGTTGCGGGTGGTCTCGTTGCCGGCCACCGACAGCAGGATCATGAACCACGCGAACTCGTCCGAGGCCATCGACTCGCCGTCGAGGTCGGCGTGCAGCAGCGTGGAGGCGATGTCGTCCATCGGGCAGGCGCGACGCTGCTCGGCAAGGTTGTAGGTGTAGCCCATGACCTCGGCGGTGGCGACCTTGTGGTCACCGTTGAACTCCGGGTCGTCGTAACCGATCATCTGGTTCGACCAGTCGAAGATCTTGCCGCGGTCCTCCTGCGGGATGCCGATCAGCTCGGCGATAGCCTGCAGCGGCAGCTCGCAGGCGACCTGCTCCACGAAGTTGCCCGAGCCGTTCTTCTTGGCCTCGTGCACGATCTTCTCGGCGCGCTCGCGCAGCGCATTGCGCAGCGACTCGATGGCGCGCGGGGTGAAGCCCTTGGAGATGATGCGGCGCAGCTTGGTGTGCTTGGGCGGGTCCATGTTCAGCAGCAGGTAGCGCTGCACCTCGATCTCTTCGCGGGCGATGTCGCCGTAGAAGCGGATGACCGCGGTGTTCTCCTCGGAGGAGAACTGCTCGGGGTTCTTGGAGATCTCCTTGATGTCATCCATCTGGGAGATCGCCCAGTAGCCGCCGTCGTCGAAGCCGGTCAGGCCATCGGCCTGCGGCACCCAGAACGGAGCGGCTTGCTTGCGAAGAGCTGCGAACTCCTCGACCGGCAGGCGCTCGGCCAGCAGGTCGGGGTTGGTGAAGTCGAAACCGTTGGGAATGGACGGCGCGGACACGGAACCTCCTTTGGAACACGTTCGACGTCGAGTGAACCACACCACAGGCCGGTTTGTGAACACGTATTACTAAATAGCGTTCATTTGATCTGTCACCAGTTCGGTTCGGTGCCGTAGACCTGGCGATATTCGCGGTCGAAGGTGCGGCGGCCGAGCAGCCGCCAGGCCAGGCGCGCGGTCCTCGGGAGCTCCGCGAGAACCTTGCGCCGATCGGGCGCCGAGGCGGCGTGCAGCAGGAAGCCGAGGAAGACCAGCTGGCGATCCTTGGGCATGTGCGCGCGCCCGCGTTCGCCGAGCGCCCGCCACTCCGGCACGGTCATGACCTGCTCGACGATCGACAGGATGTGAGTCTCCTCCTCCGCGAGGTGCTCGTCCAACGCGGCCGCGAGGGCGGTGGCGGTGGCCGCGAACCGGTCTCGTGCGGCGGGGTCGGCGGCCGTGGCGAACGCGGCGGCGTCGCGCTGCGCGCGGGTCGAGAGTTCGGCGATGCGTTCGTGCTGTTCCTCGAGGCGCAGGACCAGGGCGGCGGCCATCGGGGCGCGTTCGAGCAGCAGCGGCCACATCAGTTCGTCCTCGCCGGTGTGATGGCTGTGCAGCCCGGTGCCCAGTTCGGCCAGGAAGTCGGCGAGGACGCGGGCGCGCTCGACATCGCCCGGGGCGACGCCCGCCGCCAGGGCGGGCAGGGCGCGGAAGTGGCGGCGAAAGGCGTTGTGCACGACCACCATGTCGTAGGTGTCGGGCCGGGCCTGCGCGATGTCGGTGCTCATGGCTGCTCCTGTCGAAGTCGGTGATTGCGACCAGAGTGCTTCGGCGCGCTTGGAATCGACTCGAGGCGGACTTGGGGGCGGCGGTCCTAGACTTACGCGATCATGGTTCGGATTCGGGTACTCGGCGCATTGACCGCGACCGGCGAGCGCGGGGAACTCGATCTCGGCGGGCCGCGGCAACGCGGGGTGCTGGCGCGGCTGCTGGTCGCCGGGGGCGATGTGGTGCCGGTCGATCGGTTGATCGATGACCTGTGGCGCGGCGAGCCGCCGCCCCGAGCGCTGGGCTCGCTTCAGGCGTACGTCTCCAATCTGCGGCGACTGCTCGAACCCGATCGCGCGCCGCGGACACCGGCGACGGTGCTGATCAGCCGTGCTCCCGGGTACGCGCTGCGACTCGACACCGCCGAGGTGGACGCGTGGGCGTTCGGCGCCGACCTGGACGCGGCCGCGCGACTGCACGATCCACGCGAACGGCGGCGCGCGCTCGAGCGGGCCCTGGCCACGTGGCAGGGTCCGGCGTACGGGGCGTACGCGCAGGAGTCCTGGGCGAACGCGGAGGCCGTGCGACTCGAGGAGTTGCGGCTCAGCGCACGCGAACAGCTCGCGGTGGCACTGCTCGAACAGGACGAGCCGGCGCTGGCGGCGGCCGAGGCCGAGGTGCTGTGCCGGGAGCATCCGTTGCGGGAGGAGGCGTGGCGGCTCACCGCGCTGGCCCGGTATCGCGCGGGCCGCCAGGCCGACGCGCTCGCGGCGCTGCGGCAGGCGCGCGAGGTGCTCGCCGAGGAGTTGGGCATCGATCCGGGACCGGCCCTGGCCCGGCTCGAAGCCGATATCCTCGCCCAGCGGATCCCCGTGCAGGAGCAGGTGATCGCCGTCGCCGCGCCGCCGCGCGATCCGGTTCCGGGTCCGGTGATCCCGGAGTTCCTCGGGCGTGCAACCGAACTCGCGTCTCTGCGCGCGGCGGCCGCTGCTTCCGGTCCGCGGACGGCGACCGTGGTGGGTGAGGCGGGCAGTGGCAAGTCCTCGCTGCTGCGCCGCCTGCATGACGACTTGCGAGATGCGGGTTATCACGTCGTGCTGGGTCATTGCCCTGAGGACGAGGCCGCGCCCTCGGCGTGGCCCTGGGTCGAGATCCTGCGCGCCTTGGCCGCCGTGCACGACCCCGCCGGGCTCGCGCCCACGCTCGCTCCCCTGCTCACCGATACCGCGGGCGCACCCGAGGCCGACCGCGCGCACGGCAGGTTCCTGCTGCACCGTGCGGTGTGCGACTACCTGACCGCTGTCGCGGCCGCGGGACCGCTGGCGATTCTCTTCGACGACGTGCATCGCTGTGATGCCGAGACAGCGGCCCTGCTCGCCGCAGCGGCGACCCGGGCACCGGTGTTCGTCGTGATCGGCTACCGGCCCGACGAGGCGCCGCCCGCGCTGACCCAAGCGCTGGCCGGTCTCGCGACCACGATCCGGACGCGAATCCAGTTGCGCGGCCTGGGCCTCGAGGACAGTGCCCGGCTCGTCACCGCGCTGACCGGGAGCGCCCCTGCGGACTCGGTGCTGGCGACCCTGCACGAACGCACCGGCGGCAACCCCTTCTACCTCACCGAGACCGCGCGGCTGCTGAGCAGCGAGGGTGAGCTGGTCGCCGCGTCGGAGGTTCCCGAGGGCGTGCGAGATGTGCTGCGTCGCAGACTGTCCCGCTTGCCGGAGACCGATGTGGCGTTGCTGCGGCTGGCGGCGGTGATCGGCCGGGAGTTCGATCTCGCGGTGCTGCTGCGGGCCGCGGAGGTGGGCGAGGAGGACGTGCTGAACGCGGTCGAGGCGGGCAGCGTGGCGGGTCTGCTCGACGAACCCGCCAGCGGCCGTGCCCGTTTCACTCACGTCCTGGTTCGCGACACCCTGCTCGGGGATCTGTCGCGGGTGCGCCGCGATCGCTGGCATCGCCGGATCGGGGCCGCGCTCGAGGAGATCGCCCCGGACGATCTGACCGCCCTGGCCCATCATTTCGGTGAATCGGTGACCCCGGAGACGGCGCGGCGGGCCGCCCGTTACGTGGTGGCGGCGGCCGAACGCGCCGAGCGGCGTTTCGCCTACGACGTTGCCGCGACCGGTTACGAACGCGCGGTGGGCGCGCTGGAGCGACTCCCCCGCGACGAGACCGTCGACGAACGGGTCGCGTTGCTGGGCAGAGCCGGTCACGATCACCTCTCCGCGGGGTCCGCGCTGGCCGCGCGTGCCGCTCGTGACCGTGCGGTGCGGCTGGCCGAGGACGCCGATCGCCCGGACCTGGTGGTGCGGGCGTTCACCGCCTGGGACGCGCCGACGCCGTGGATGAACCGGCAATACGGCGTGGTCGAGCACCCGATCGTCGCCCGGTTGGAGAACGCGCTGCGCCTGCCCGGCCTGTCTGCGGCGGATCGCTGCCGATTGCTCGTGGCGCTGGTCGACGAGATCGGCGGCGAGTCAGGCGAACAGGCGAGCCCGGCGGCGGCCGAGGCCGAGGCGATCGCCCGTGAGCTGGGCGACGACACCCTGCTCGCGCCGGTGCTGCAGGCCCGGGCGTCGCTCTACGACACCCCGGATCGGGGCGTGCTGGGCGCCGAGCTGATCGAGATCGGGCGGCGCACCGGCGATCACACGTATCAGCTGCTGGGCCACACGATCGCGCTGCAAGCGGCCGCCTCCGCCGGGGACCTGGCCGCGGCCCGCGAGCATGTCGAGGCGACCACGGTGACGGCCGACCGCTATCAGTGGCGGCAGGCTCAGCTGGCCAACGCGATGGCGCGCGGGCTACTGGCGCTGGCCGCCGGCGACCCCGACGACGCCGAGCGGCACTACCTGCGCGCCGGTGAATTGCTCACCGGCGCGGGCATTCTCAATGCGGACGGCATCGTGCTGATGGCCATCTTCACGGTCCACCTCTACCGGGGCCGGCTGGCGGAGCTGGCGCCGGTGGTCACCGGCTTCATCGAGTCCACCGAGACGGTGCCGTCGGACACGGTGGTCGACTTCTACGTGCTGGTCCTGCTCGCCGCGGGCGATCTGCGCGCCGCCGAATCGACCCGCGGCCTGACCCGACCGGTGCGCCACGACCGATTCCGCTCGTTCTTCCTCACGCTGCGCGGCATGGTGGTCGCGGAGTTGGGCACACCGCGCGAGGTGGCGGAGACCTACACCGACCTGCTGGCCTACCGGGGCCGGCTGGGCGGCGCCGACACCGGCGCCTACGTCGTCGGCCCGGTCGACCTGGTGCTCGGGGAGCTGGCGACCCGCCGTGGCGAGGCCGCGCTGGCCGCCGAACACTACCGCGCTGCCCTCGCCGTCGCGCTGGCGTGCGGAAACCCGGTGTGGATGACTGCCGCCCGGGCGCGCCTCCGCCACTGACCGGTCACTGGTCGTCTACTAGTGGGTGGCTCGATCGTTGTTCCCGACCGTCCCACCGACCCGAGGAGCCCGCCGTGCCCGACCTTCACCGCACCGCCACCGAGCTGTTCCTGAAGACCTCGACCACCCTGCACCGCCGCCTGATCGACGTCACCGCCGGCAAGCTCGGCACCCGCTTCAAGAACATGCCCACCCTGACCCTCACCACCACGGGCCGCCGCACCGGCCGCTCCCACACCGTCGTCCTGACCGTCCCGGTCGTCGACGGCCCTCGCTACCTGATCGTGGCCTCCCGAGGCGGCGACGAGATCTCCCCCGCCTGGTTCCACAACCTGTCCGCCAACCCCTCGGTGGAAGTGTCCTTCCAGCACGGCCCTTCCCACCCCATGACCGCCCGAGTCCTCCCCGCCGCCGAACGCGAAGCCCGCTGGCCCCAGATCCTCGAGGCCTACCCCGGCTACGCGAACTACCAGGACCGCACCACCCGAGTGATCCCCGTCGTCGAACTGTCCCCGCGCATCGACCGCTGATCGACGTTCCGGGGATCGCGCTCCGTCCTATCGGACTCGGTCAACGGCACAGGGATTCGATGAACGCCGAGAAGCCGGGGAACTCGTCGCGGGCATCGGCCACGATCTGCGCGGTCGAACGGCCTGCCCCCGGCGCGTGGCGCTCGGCGATGGCACGGAACTCGTCGTTCGGCTCGGTGTCGATACTCGGATAGTTGAAGGCCTCCGCCGGCCCCGACCCGTTGGCGAAGATCCAGAGCAGGTCCCCGAGATTCCTTGCGATCACACCGGTTTCCCCCTCGGACCCCACATAGACGATGGGCTGCGCGACGAGCGGCACATCCGGCCGGATCAACCAGCAGCCGGCGTAGTCGCCCGCGCCGGTCGAACCGAAGAAGCGGAATTCACCACCGTCGACCTCGTCGTTGCCGGTCCACAGCCGGAACCACCAGGCGGTGCGATCAGCCGCTTCGAATTGCTCGTACGGCTCGAAGTCACACCCGGTCGATTCGTCGGTCTCCTCGTCCCAGTTCCACTCGAAACCGATGGCGAAGACTTCCGCCAGGGCAGGGGGAAGGGTCAGGTCTGCGATGTCGTGCACCGCGACAGCATATTTCGCGGCGGTGACCCAGCCTTAGAAGGCATTCCACTTCTGGTGGCGGTCGCCATCCCGCATGCTTGCGACCCGGTGCCGGAATTCCGAAGCATGTCTGTCGCTCAGGCCGACGAGCTGCATCAGCCAGGTGACCATGGTCAGTTCCCGGATATCGCGCAGGAGCGAGTAGTGAGGATGCGTGGTGACGTCGTCGCCGTAGATCTCGGTGAACCGCTGGTAGTCGGCTTCGGTGAGGTCGAAGCGGTCGACGGTCATGGCGATTGTCGTTGTGTCCCAGGCCTTCGGACCGAACGCGACCACTTCGAAGTCACACAGCAACGGTCCGCTGGCGGTGGGGATGATGTTGCCCTGGTGGGCGTCGCCGTGGATGACGCCGAGGTCGGTGAATTCGAGCGACTGATAGCGGGTGCGCAGGTCCTGGTAGAGGTCGGTGAGGAACGCGACGTCGGCGGGGTCGGCGTTCCCGGGGTCGGCGAGGCGGCCGGGGACCGCGGAGAACGGGTCGAACGTCGGCAGTGGGAAGTCCGGTGCCGGTAGCGCGTGGAAGTCTCGCAGTAGCGTGGCGAGGTCGTCGATCGTCACGGTGCCCGCGGTGTCGGCGAGGGTCCAGTAGGTGACGACGCGGCCGTCGACCCGTACCAGTTGCGGGAGATTCTCAGCGATTCGGACAGCGGGGAAGTCGTTGCGGGCCAGCCATCGAGCGACGGCGAGTTCCTTCTCGACCTTGGGAAGGTTGGCATCGCTGCGGGCGATGCGGGCGATCACGCCGGCGGAGGGCAGAGCGTAGATCGCATTCTCACCGATGCGGACGAGGCGGGCGTCGCCGATGGGTAGGCCGGATTCGAGCGCCGCGAGTCGCAGTGCACGCGTGGCGGATTCGCTGGTGAACACGGACGACGTGGTGCCGGTCATGGGATCGAGCGTATCGCTGTCCGAGGCCGGGTCCACTGGCCGGAGCCCGAGCGCTGCTCTGCGAGCCGCGATCATGCCACGCCATCGTCCGACAACACTCTCGGTTCCGCCGATCCATCGTGGGCCGGAGTGGTCTGGGCCCGGTTCGATGCCCGCGAGGCTGTGCACGATATCGACGAGGTACCGGTATTCACCGTCGCTGGTGGATTCCTCCAGCGAGTTCAGCGCGGTGCGGAGTTCAGGCTGTTCGCCCCGGATGGCGTGGTGGTAGCAGACCGCGAACCGCAGGTAGGCGAGGGCGGAACCGAGTCCTGTGCGGGTGTAGGAGTGTTCGAGTTCGGCGGCGTGCCCGGCGATATCGGTATCGCTGCCCGCCGCTTGCAGTAGGACTGCGGTGGAAACCTGCGCTTGGGACCAGGTTTGGTTGAGTCCGTGGAGTAATGCGTTGGCGTGTGCGATCTGGCTGGTGGCACGCGCGGGATCGTCGAACGCGGCGGCGAAGGCGAGACCGGCCTGGGCGAGTGCAGCGGGTCCGGGCTGATCCTGTTCGAGGGCCACCTGCCGGGCGGTGTGGTAGGCGGAGCAGGCGAGGGTGATTTCGCCGTGGACCCACCACAGGTGTCCCAGGGCACGGAAGTAGTGGGTGTCGCGGTCTAACGCTTCAATGGTGGACAGTGCCTCGGGGAAGTCGCCGAGGTGACGGGCGATATGCGAAAGCCCGCGTAGTGCTTGTCTGGCAAGAGGACTGCTACCGGCGGCGACACGGCGCATGTTGTCCGCGGATTCGCGGTAGAGGCCGAGGTGGCGTTGATTCTCGCCGAGGTAGTAGCGGGTGAGGTCTTCCATGCTCGGCGGCAACCCCGCCATCGACAGCACTGCCGTCAACTCGTCCACGCTGTCGCGGCGATGTGCCCGCTGTCCGAGGGAGATCGCGTGCAGTGTGCGCGCGATTGCCGCGGCCGCGCCGTCACTGCCCGGAGCGGGAAGGGCGAGAGGTTCCCAGATGGATTCCAGGACATAACGCCAGGCGGCTTCGAGTAGCCAGCCGGGTTCGAGGTCGAATTCGCTGCCCAGCCGCAAACCCTGGGTGAGGCACGCCATCAGCTGCCGCCGCGACCGATAGCCCGAGGCTGTGGGGACCTGGTCGCGGAGAGCCGTGAACGTTGCCTGCGCGGCGCGCCGCCAGTCGGCAGGCGACCACCGGTCCTCGGTGGCGGCGTCGGCGGCACGGACGGCGGTGCGGAGCAGCTCGTGGAGCCGGTAGGGCCAAGGGGATTCCCGGTCGTAGGTGATGAACGGTCGTTCCACGAGGTTCAGGGCGGCGGAGTCCCGGGCCGATCGGGATGCGTTGGTGGCCAAATCGATCGAGAACGCATCGAGCAGGCTCACCGTCCTGAGGATCGTCCGCTCGTCAGGAGACAGGTCCCGCATGATGCGGGCAACAAGCGCCGGGAAGTCGCGCTGGAATTCTTCCGGCCCGGGTGCCGCGCCCGTGCGGGCGAGGACGTCCTGGAACCGCATCACCGCCAGGTCGAGGTACAGCGGAAGGCCGTAGGAGCGGGCCGCTATCTCCGAACGGACGGCATCGGGAATCACGGGTCGGCCGCCGCGGGTGAGGCGAGTGCGGAGATAGTGGTCGCGGTCGGAGTCGGAAAGGTATCCGACGAGGTGCTGGCGGGGCTCGGCGGCAGCGTCAGGTGCCAGACTCGGCCATCGGTGGCCACCGGTCCAGTCCAGCTGGCCTTCGAGGCTGGTGTCGTCCCACTGCAGGCGGTTGCGGCCGGTGATGATGAACAGGGCGTTCGGCATCAACCACACCATCCGCTGATACAGCTTCTCCACGTCCCGGTGCCCGCGCTCGGTGATGTCCTCGAAGGTGTCGAGCATGATCACCGGTGTCGCCGCATGTTTCGCGGGAATCTGCGAGAGGTCCCAGGCGAGCAGGTGTGGAAAGTAGGACAGCGTGTCGATGTCCTGCGGTGCGTCGAGGAGGTCTGGTAGCCGGGCACACCGCGACAGTGCGCGGACCTTGTCATGGCGTTCCCGCAAGGCTTTGCTGAGGCCGGTGACGAATCCGAGTACGGTCGCGCCAACCGCGCTGGGCATCTCGACCGCACCCGACAGGTCTTCCATCACCGCGCGGAGATCCTCGGGGACGGCGGCCTTCTCCGAAAGCCGGCGCAGCAGCCCGTGCCGTCGCAGGTAGCCTTCGAGCGATTCGCTCGGGTGGTTGACTTCCCAATAGCAGCGCAGGGCGATGTCGAAGGCCCGCAGCGGGCACCCCAACTTTCCCAGCGCGAGCCGGACCGCCAGCAGTGCGTCCTCGAACCCGACGCCGCCCTGACGTGCGAGATCGATGCGGACCGGTAGCAGGCGCCCGACCTGATCGGGGATGGGCGACCAGAAGGTCTCCGCGCCATGGGAACCGGTGACGCCGAGATGAGTTTCGAGGCGCCGGGAGAAGGTGGTCTTCCCGATGCCGCCGACGCCGTAGAACACCAGAACATTCCGGCGCGGGGACGAGAAATCATCGACTCGACAGCGACCGGCCTGTTGATCGTTGACATGGGTGACGAGACTCTCGGCCACCGCGGACCACTCGTCGTGGCGATTGGTGAATACGTCCACGGCGGCGATGTCGTCACCACCGGAGCTGAACAGCGACCGCAGATCAGACGAGCCCGACACCCTGCACCCCCTACCGACGGCAGTCGCGTACCGACGCCTGTCGTAGGACCCCGACTATACGGCAGCCGTCAGCTCTCTACGATCCAATTCTCTTTCAGGAGAACAGCATTCACGATCAAAGATCCTTCACTCCGAACCGTCGAGCGCACCGCCGATCACGCCGGCCGTGAAGGCGTCCCACTCCCCGGGGCTGAAAACGAGGGCCGGGCCGGTCGGGTTCTTGGAGTCACGGACTCCGACCCGGCCCGCGGCTAGGAACGCGACCTCCACGCACTGGGATCCGGTTTCGCTGTAACTGCTCTTGAACCAGCGGCCCTCGGTTGAATCAACGGTCACGATCGAACTCCCTTGCTACCTGGCGGATCAGATCTCTGGTTCGTACCTCATCCAGGGTTTCGGCCCGGATGGCCGCGGTCAACTCAACGTAGCGATCGACGTCCTCGCGCCCCTCGACGTACAAGTCGCTTGTCAGTCGGCCCTCGACGTAGACGATCGGCGGCTCGATCTGGGTGTTCCTCGAATCGACACCGAAATCCAGCAGCACGAACGGACCGTGTTGGAAACCCCACGTGTACCCGGACGTGTACGGCTGAACCCGCACGGTCACGTTCGGCCGGGTGCTCGCGTCGGCGAGATGCTGTAGCTGCGCAGCCATGACGCGCTTGCCGCCGACTACCCGGTGCAGCGCCGCTTCGTGAAGCAGCACTTCGACAGTGAGCGGGTTGGCCTTGCGGGTCACGATGATCTGACGTCTCGACCGAATCTCCACGCGGCGCTGGATGTCTTCGTCGTTCTCGAAGCCAGGGAAGGATCGGAAGACCGCGCGCGCATAGTCGGCGGTTTGCAGAAGCCCGGGTATCTGCTCCTGGTAGGTGATCAGGCGTCGGGCGGATCGTTCCATGCCGACATACATGTTGAACGCATCGCTGAAAAGCCCACCAAGGGAGAAGATCCCATCCTCATCCTTGGCCGTGGCCGCGCGAAAGGCCAGGCCGACCGCCCGCTCGGTGTCGTCGGCGTCCACCTCGTAGAGCATGCACAGCTCTCGCACATCCTGCCGTCGCGGCTTGACCGTTCGCCCCGTCTCCAATCGCTGTAATGCGTTGAAGCTGAGCTGAACCTGGACCGCCGCCTGCTCGAGGGTCAAGCCCGTGGCCTGACGGCGTTCACGGAGGAACCTACCCAGTTGCCGCCGCAACAGAGTCGGCGATACGTCCTCCACCATGGCTGCTCCCCTGGAAAGTGAATACAGCTGACAACGGAATCCGAATGTTGATGCACGGCCGATTTGGTTCCTGCCGTGGGGCTTCAGACTAGCTGATCTGAATATTCAGATTCTCCGCTTTCAGAATCGCCCCCGGTGGTGTCCTGGTAGCAGCGATGACACGGAGGCGGGTGACTATGTCCAGCAACAACCAGTGGTCGGTGCAGGCGATCATCGACCGCATCGAACATGAGAAGCGGCAGACCGTAGTGAGCGACCGAGCGACCGAGGAGCCCTCGGCGGCCGGGTATTCGGTGCGCGGGTTGTGGTCGTGCTACTCCGATCCCGGCACACTGACTGCCGCACAGGCGCATACGGCGATGCGGCTACATCTCGGGTGCGGGGTCGACACCTGTCTGGTGCGCTCGCGGGCGCGGGCCGCCCTCGTGGCGGCGGGGCGGATGGTGCTCGACAGACGGGCCGTGCGGTCCCGCTCCGAGGCGAGGCGTTCGCTGTCGATGATCGTGCGTGCGGCGATAGTGGGCTGCAGCGCACTGTTTTTGGGTGGTCAGCATGTCTTGCGATGACCCCGATGCGATCGAGATTCAGGTTATCCAGGATGTTCTCGACATTGTCGAGGCTCGGCTGCGCGAGTGTGAACGGTGGGGGCGGCGGTTGACGGTGCCGCGGTCGCGGGTTCATGCCGCGGTGCTGCACGCCGTGATCGTCAGCGCGCGGGAGTCCCACGGGTGCCGGGCCACACTGGACCGTGCCGGGATTCTCGACGCGATCTTCGACGGTGTCGAGTCCTCGCCTGCGACGAACGCCATGGACCCGGTCGACTCGGCCATCGAACGGCACTTGGTCAATACGAACTGACCGTTCGTCGAGCGGACTCACTCCGGTTGGCGCTGTTCAGCGTTCAGGGATTGGTCATGCGTTCCAGGGAGTCCAGTCGGAGGGCCTCGTCGGTGATGCCGACGAGGAGGACGGGGTCGAAGCGGGCCACGGTGTCCAGGACCGAGGACCAGGGGGCGACGCTCCAGGCTTCGGCGAGGAGGCGGCGGATGCGGCGGCGGGCGAAGCCCTGGGTGGCGGGCGGTGTTGCGGGGTAGGCGCGGACCAGGGTGTCGGCGATGCGGGTGAGGAGGTGGCCGCGGATGTCGCGGGTGGTGCCGCGGGCGAGGTCGACTGCCTGGTCGAGGGCGCCGATCGCGAGGGCGGCGTCGACCAGGCGGGCGGCGGCGCGGTCGCGGACCTCGGCCGGGGGGAGTTGGGAGAGGAGTTCGGTGGCGGAGGCCAGCGCTGTCTTCGAGCGTTCGGAGCAGTCGCCGTCGGCGAGCGCGGGGATCACCTGTGCCATGGCGTGGATTCGTTCTCCGGTCACCGGGATCGAGTGGCGGCGGGTGAGCACGTTGGGTTCGCGGCCCGCTTTCACCTGGGCGGCCAGGATCTCTCGGTAGGCGATGGACCGGGCGAGGTCGCCGGTGAGTTGTTCGGCGACCTCCAGCGCCCGGTCCACCGCGCCGGCGCGGGCGGTCGAGCCGGCGAGCAGCGACAGCACGCGTTCTTCGCCGAGCGGGGTCATCCATCGGGTCGCCAGGAGCCCGGTCACCGCGTCCCCATCGCCGAGGGCCGCCGAGAACAGGGCGCTGACCACGCGATTCGTCAGCAGGTCGGGTGAATCGCGTGCGGTGGAGGCACGTTCGGCCTCGTCGCGCACTCGGGCGGTGACCAGGTCGGCGAGCTCGCCGCTGCCTTCTTCGACGACGGTTCGCAGCGCGATCGCGATCTGCTCGGCATCGTCGAGCAGCTCCGCGACGGTGGCGGGTTCACTCCAGATCGCCGCGCCCGCACGGATTCGCGTGGTCAACCACACCGGGAGCAGGGTGATCCCGTCGATCAGCTCGCGGGCCATATCGAGCTGCCCGGTGTCGGCGAGCAGCACCGCGAGGCCGCCCAGCCCCGCAGCCAGACCGTCGACCGGATCGAGCGAGCCGTGATACATCACGACGAGGTGGTCGGTCAGATCGCGCACCCGCTCGACCGCCGCATCGGCCAGCAGCGCGCGAACGAGCGCGGCCAGCGGTGTGCTCGGCTCGGGCGCCGGGGTGCCGCCGAGCCAGTCGGTGGCGCAGACCGTGGTGAGGAATGACCGGTCGGTGCGCAGGTAGCCGCCGTTCGGCAGCGTGGTGCCGACCCGCAGGGCGCTCATCGCTCGCTCGAGGAAGGCGCTTCTGCCGGTGGCGGATTCGGATGACCGCGTCGCGAGATAGGTGAAGGCGAGGATCCGGTGGTCGTCGCCGTCGATCCGGTCGGCGATCGCGACGGCGCGGGTCATCTCGCCCGCGACGGCCAACGCCCGCATCATCGTGTACCGGACCAGGTCGCGTTCACGCGGGTCGATGCTCTGGTACGCGCGGAGTTCGATCTCGGTGACGAGCCGCCGGGCATCGGCCGTCCGATCCGCCGCGAGCAGGGCGGTCAGCGCGCGGACCGCCACCTCGAGTCCGCCTGTCCCCCGGGTGAATCGGCGAGCCAGCGCGACCACGCGATCGGCTTCCCCCAACACGACGAGGCACTCGGCCAGCTGCACGACCGCGGCCTCGATATGCCCCCACGGGTAGTCGGAGATGCCGCTGATCGCGTCGTTGAACGCGGTCTCGAACCCGGTGTCCGACGCCTCCAGCTGGGCGTGCCAGGCCTCGATGTCGACCAGCACGGTGTCGGTCTCCGCGCGCAATACCTCGCCGAATCCGGCCGTGACGAGATCATCGGCGATGGCGGCCAGCACGTGCGACCGGACCACCTTGCTGCTGATCGACGCGAGCTCCGCCCGGATCGACCGCACCTGCGGGGCAGCCGATTCGGCGTCGCCCTGCGAGACGAAGGAACGCGCGATCGCGGCCAGGGCGACCACCCGCACCCCGACGGATTCGGTGGCGCCGCTCAGCTCCTCGACGCGGTCGTGATCGTCGAGCGCCGCGTAGGCGCGCACCGCGGGCCGCACGATCTCGTCGCGTTCCGCGGTGCGCGCCCACACCACGTGGCGGTCGATCTCGGTCTTCGCGGCCTCGATCGCCTGGTGAGAGCCGATCGACCGCCAGGCCGGAATCAGGTGCGCGAGCACCCGAACCCGTTCGACGGGTGTGGTGATCTCGTCGGCCAGCAGTTCGGCGCTCTCGATATCGGGGACGGCGATGAGGGCCTCGACGAGACGAGCGAGGTCCGCGTCGCGCACGAGGGAGGTCTCCGACTCCCGCAGCGAGTCGATCACGGCCCGATTGTGGTGCGGATCGTCGCGGAGAAATTGAGTCGAGGCGACGCCGATCCGGGCGCGCAGGCGGCGATGCGGGTCCAGCAGCCCGTCCGCCAGGCTTCGCGCGCGCACGAGTTCACCCATGTCGGCCAGTGCCGCAGGCAATTTCGCGGGAATGTCGCGGCCGCGGCGGGTCAGCCGGTGCCGCCGCAGGGCGAGCTCGCCGACGGCGACCAGGTCCGGATCCCGCTGGTCGAGCCAGACACCCGATACGGTCGCGATCTCGGTCCGCGCGATCTGGTCGCTGCCGGACAGCAGCAGGAGCCGATCGTGGCGCGCGGTGTCGAGGGCGAGTTCGGTCATCCGCACCATGTCGCCGTGCCTGCGCAGCATCGAGAAATATCGGGTCAGCAGATAGGTCGGCGTCTCCACCGGCCACCCGCGGTCGCGGAAGCGATCGGCCCAGGCGTGGAACCGGTTTCGATACTCCGCGAGGAGCGCGCGGCCCAGCGTCGCTTCGGCCTCGCGTTGCAGGGTCTCGTGCGCGAGCAGGTACACGTGGTCGGCCCCGAACCGGCTGGTCCGGACCCGGAAGGTGCGCCCGGTGACGCCCGAGAGAATGGTTTCGATGCGGAACGGCGGCCACCCGGTCAGATCCTCGAGCTCGGCGCGGGTCAGCCCGCGAGCCGCGGTCACCAGTCCGAGAACCTGCTGGTCGGCGTCGGAGCGTTCCAGAATCCCCCGCAGTTCCAGTTGCGCGGCATCGCGGATGTCGAAGGCTTTGGCCGACGGTCCGAGTTCGCGGCGGCGGCAGTGCCGCAGCGGATGGGCGGCGGGAACATCCAGCGGGAGTCCGGGATTCGGCCGCCCGGAGACCAGGACCCGCAGGCCGGGTCCGGGATTCTTCGGCAGCAGCGAGGCGATGCTGGTCCGCCCCCGATCCTCGTCGAGCCCGTCCACCAGCAGCACGACCCGATGCCCGACCTCCGCGGCCCGTTCGCCGGCCAGCGCGAGCATATGGCGGCGCAGCCCGTCCCGGCTCCCGGTCGCGCTGGCCACGGTGGCGGCCTGATCCGGCAGCAGCGCCGAGAGCTGTTCCAGCACAGCGTCGGTGAACGCCCGATGATCGTCCTGGTCGGCCATGCGCGAGGTGATGAAGAAGGCCACCACCCGCACCCGCGGCGGCGGATTCAGGGCGAACCAGGACATCAGGGCCGTCTTGCCCGCCCAGGGTCCGGCCCGCCACCACAGGTACGCCTCGTCGCCGGTGCAGAAGTCGGCGAGTTCGGCCAGTTCCGCGTCGCGATCGGACAGTCCCTCGGCGGGCGCGATGTCGCGGATCGTCGCCCGGTACGGGGTATCGCCGATAGCGGGAAGCGCGGCGGGTTCGGTGCGACCGGTCCATCCGGCATTGGCGGCCAGTGCGATTCGTCCCGCCGTGCCCCGTTCCAGCGCTTTCGGTTTCGGCATGTTCGCAGCGGGCAGCCGGGTGCGAAGTTCGCGAAACAGGATGGTCATGGTGAGGTACCGGTCGGCTGTCGGCACCCCGGCGCGCAGGGTGTCGAGCATCATGCCGGTGAAGGCGGTGCGGCCGCCGCTCCCGGTGGCCCGCGCGAACTTGGCCTTCTCGTCGGTGGCGGTGAGGACGAACGCGCCGTCGATATCGGTGGCCTCCCGCAGCGGCTCGCCCTCCCCGGCGAGAACGTCACGGCCGAAGGCTCTTCCGCTGTGGCAGCAGTCGAGGATCACGACCACGGGGCCGCGCACGTTGGACTTGATCCGCGACCTCAGCACGGGATACGGCAGCGCGGTGACATCGGCGTCGGCCGAGCGCGAACCCGAATGGGTCAGATGCAACTGGTTGTCGACCGCGACGCCGTGGCCGACGTAGTAGACGAGCAGCAGCCCGGTCGCGGCGCGAGCGGCGGCGGTGACCCGGGCCGCGATGGTCGTGCTGTCCCCCGGATCGAGAATCACATCGATGTGATCCGCGGGCAGTCCCGTTTCACCACGCAGGAATTCGGCGAAGTCGAGCAGGCTGCGCTCCACCTCGGGGAAGGACTCGAAGCCCGAATCCGGGGCGTAGCGTGCGGTTCCGATGAGGATCGCGCGCGCGGCTTCCGGATCTGGAAGCGTCATCCTCCCCTGCCCTTCCCCCCGTACGTCACTGTTCCAGAGAGTCTGCCACGGGTTGCCGAGGAAAGACGCGCACCGCTGGATGCGATGCGCGCCTTAAGTATTGGTCGCTTGCTTCAGTACGCGCCCTCGCCGCGGGTCACCGTGCCGATCGTCTTCGCGATCAGCAGCAGATCCAGCACCATGGACCAGTTCTCGACATAGGACAGATCCAGGCGCATGGCATCCTCGGGCGTGAGGTCGGAACGCCCGCTCACCTGCCACAACCCGGTGACGCCCGGCTTCACCAGCAGACGCCGTCGCATGACGCCGTCGTAGGAGTCCACCTCCCGCTGCACCTGCGGCCGGGGTCCGACGATGCTCATCTCACCGCGCAGCACATTGAAGAACTGCGGTAGTTCGTCGAGGGAGTACTTGCGGATCACCTTGCCGACGGAGGTGACGCGCGGATCGTCGCGGACCTTGAAGAACAGCGGATTGCCGCCATTGCTGTCGATGAGCGCGTTGATGTGCGACTCGGCGTCGGCGTACATGCTGCGGAACTTGATCATCCGGAACGGTTGCCCGTCCCGGCCGATCCGCTCGGACAGGTAGAAGATCGGGCCGCGGCTGGACAGTTTCACCGCGAGCGCGATCAGGGCCAGCGCGGGTGCGATGGCCAGCAGGGCGGCGACGGCGAAGCAGAAGTCGAACACGCCCTTGCGAATCGACTTCGCCCGGTCGTACTGCGGCTTCTCCACGTGCAGCATCGGCATGGACGCGACCACCCGGTGGGTGAGCCGGGTGCCCGCGATGTCGACCAGGCCGGGCGTGACGATCAGTTCGGCCCCGAGTTCGTCGAGCTCCCATGCCATGCGACGGAAGTCGGCGGGCCCGAGATTGTCCGTAGCGGTCACCGCGACGGTGTCCGCCCCGGTGCGCCGCACGGCGTCGAGGACGTCGTGATCACCTGCGACCACGGGGATTTCCCGGCCGGCGACCTCGAGCACCGATTCCGCCAGCTGCCCCTCGGCGCGGGTGCAGACCCCGATCACCTGATAGCCGGAGTCACGGTCCAGGGAGAAGGCCGACACCATCGCTCGCGCCGCCTCGGGACTGCCGACCACCAGCATGGCGGTGCGGTAGGCGCCGCGCGCACGCCGGCCCGCGACCCAGCGCCGCCAGATCCGCCGTTCCACCATGAGCAGGACCATGCCGAGCGGCAGGGCGATGGCGAGGTACCCCCGAGCGATATCCACGCGCAGCAGTAGCGAAACAATAGCGATTCCGCCGAAGAGCTTGAGTGACGCGGACACCACGCGCCGGTATTCCTCTGTGCCGCTACCGATCACGCGCGGCGAGCGGGTCCCGCTGAGGGCCAGCGTCACCGACCAGGCGAGCGCCAGCACGGCGGACACCATGGTGTAGCGAACCTCGAGCGGGAGTTGGGACGCCAACGGGGGCTCCGCACCGGATCCGCCGAAACGAATCCACTGGGCGAAACCGACGGATAGGATTAATACGCAAAGGTCGCTGATAAATAGCCGACTGGCGTAATCTGCTTGCCAGCGTTCACGATCCGAGCGCGGCTCGGGACGCGGTGGCCGGTGGACGCGCACGGCGCGACCGGCAGAAATTTCATAAGACATGAAACGAACGCACCTCCCCCACGGGAGAACTCGGTTCCGATCCCCGCTGATCAGTTCCACGACCAGGCTGACGCCGGTTTCCCAAGGGCTTTCAGACCATGACAACCGATGATGCCGCCGAGTCTTTCGGCGGCCAGAAGGCGAATGTTACACACCCCGGATGTCATACACCCTCAATCTCGCACGGCCTCAACGTTTCCGGAAAGTAACGGGTAGGAACCTGACCGGTTCCCCCCATCCATCCCCCCTATTTCCCCTATTCGCAAAATCGCAGGTTGAACTACGCAAGCCACACGGTGTGAGCTGGTCGAAACCCTTGCGGCGCAAGGCTCGACGGTTTGCCGACCGGACGCCCGGTTCTGCGGGTCGCAAATTTACAGTTGTTTTGGCACTATCCGTCCGTCGTCGGGCCCCGAAGCACCTCGCAATCCTGTTGTAACGTAAGGCCGGACCGAGCCGACCCACTGGTCATCCGGCGCTGCGCGGGCAGCCCGGACTCGGTGAAAGATGGGGAAAACTTCGTGCAATGCCGTCTTTGCAATTCGAATCGATTGCTCAGCGTTCTTGATCTAGGCGCCACGCCGCCTTGCGAGAAATTTCTCACCGCCGACGAGCTGGACCTGCCCGAAGCGACGTATCCGCTGCACCTGCGGCTCTGCGAAAACTGTCTGCTGCTGCAGATTCCGGCGCTGATCACCCCGGAAGAGACATTCACCGAATATGCCTACTTTTCATCGTTCTCGGACAGCTGGGTTCGGCACGCAAAACTCTTCGTCGACCAAGCAATCGAACAGCTAAAACTGAACGACAATTGTTTCATAATTGAGGTGGCGAGCAACGACGGCTATCTCCTGCAGCACGCGGTGGCCGCCGGCATCCCCTGCCTGGGCATCGAGCCATCGGTGAATGTCGGTGCGGCAGCACGGAACAAAGGCGTACCAACCGAAACAGGCTTCCTCGACGAGGAGCTGGCCGGCCGCGTGGCGGCCGAGCACGGACCGGCAAATCTGGTGGTGGCCAATAATGTCTATGCCCATATCCCGGATCTGCTCGGCTTCACCCGCTCGCTGCGCGCGCTCATGGCCGACGACGGCTGGCTGTCGATCGAGGTGCACCACGCCCTGAACCTGGTGGCGCTGGCCCAGTTCGACACCATCTATCACGAGCACTTCCAGTACTACACGCTGCTGTCCGCCCAGCGCGCCCTGGCCACCGCCGGCCTCGAGGTGGTCGACTGCGAGCTGATCGGCACACACGGTGGCTCCCTGCGCATCTGGGCTAGACCGCAGGGTGTGGGCACCCCTGCCGATCGGGTCGCCGAGGTGCTGCGCCTCGAAGCCGACGCCGGGCTGCACGAGGTCGCCGGCTACCTGGAGCTGCGCCCCGACACCGAGCGGGTGCGCCAGGACCTGCTGCGATTCCTGTTGGACGCCAAGGCCTCCGGCAAGCGGGTGGTCGGCTACGGCGCCCCCGGCAAGGGCAACACCCTGCTCAACTACTGCGGCATCCGGACCGACCTGCTGGAGTACACGGTCGACCGCAACCCCTACAAACACGGGCGGTTCACGCCCGGCACTCGCATCCCGATACACGAACCGGAGCGGATCGACGCCGATCGCCCCGATGTGGTGCTGGTGCTGCCGTGGAATCTCGAGCGCGAGATCACCGCGCAACTGCGGCACGTCATCGAGCGGGGCGGCGAGATCGTCTACCCGCTCCCCCATCTTCATCATGCGACGCTCGACGACGCCGCCGCATCCACACCTGCCGAAAGGTAAAGCTCGTGAAGGTCGTACTGTTCTGCGGCGGTTACGGCATGCGCATGCGCAACGGAACCGAGGACGTCATCCCCAAGCCCATGCAGATGGTGGGCCCGCGCCCGCTGATCTGGCACGTGATGCGCTACTACGCGCACTTCGGGCACAAGGACTTCGTGCTGTGCCTGGGCTACGGCGCCACCCACATCAAGAACTTCTTCCTCACCTATCAGGAGTCGGTGTCCAACGACTTCGTCATCCGCGGCGGCAAGGTGGAGCTGCTGCAGTCCGACATCAGCGACTGGACAATCACCTTCGTCGACACCGGGGTGGAGTCACCGATCGGTGAGCGGCTGCGCCGGGTGCGCGGCCACCTCGAGGGCGAGCCGTACTTCCTGGCCAACTACGCCGACGTGCTGACCGACGCCCCGCTGGACGAGATGATCGGGCAGTTCCAGGATTCCGGGGCGGCCGCCTCGATGATGATCGTGCCGCCGCAGTCCTCCTTCCACTGCGTGGACGTGAACTCCGCGGGCGAGGTCAAGAACATCACCCCGGTCTCGCAGCTGCCGATCTGGGAGAACGGCGGCTACTTCGTGCTGACCCAGGAGATCTTCGACCACCTGCCGCCCGGCGGGGATCTGGTGGAGGACGCCTGCGGCGCGCTGGCCGGGCAGGGCCGGCTGTTCGGGTATCAGCACCACGGCTTCTGGAAGCCGGCCGACACCTTCAAGGAGCGCGCCGAGCTCGACACCGGCTATCAGCAGGGCGATCGCCCGTGGATGGTGTGGGAGCGTCCCGGCGCATGATCGGCTTCGACACCGGCGCGATCACCGAGATCGCGCTCCTGGCCGCGCATTGCGATGATCTGGCCATCGGAATGGGCGGCACCCTGCTGACGCTGGCGCAGGCGCGCCCCGGCCTGCGGGTGCGGGCGCTGGTGCTGACCGGCGCGGGCACGAAGCGGGCCGAGGAGGAGCACGCCGCGCTCGAATCCTTCTGTCCCGGAGCGGAAATCGATCTCACCGTGCTCGACATTCCCGACGGCTACGCCCCCGCGCACTGGGCGCGGGCCAAGCAGGCGGTCGCCGCGCTGGCTCGCGGCGGCGCGGCGCAGGTGGTCTTCGCACCACACCGCGGCGACGCCCACCAGGACCACCGGCTGCTGGCCGAGCTGGCCCCCTCGGAATTTCGTGACCATCTGGTGCTCGGCTACGAAATACTCAAGTGGGAGAACGACACTCCGCAGCCCGCGATATACCATCCGCTCGCTGACGGGCTGGCCGAGACCAAGGCCGCCCTGTTGCTGAAACACTATCCCTCGCAACACAATCGAGACTGGTTCGAGGAACAGTCCTTCCTGGCCCTCTCGCGGCTGCGCGGGGTGCAGTGCCGCGCCCGGCACGCCGAGGCGTTTCTGCTCGAGAAGGCCGTCATCACTTTCGGAGGTGCGTAGTCATGCGGGTGCTCGTCACCGGACATCAGGGGTATCTGGGGACGGTCATGGTGCCGTTCCTGCAGCAGGCCGGGCACGATGTAACCGGTTTGGACATCGGCTATTTCGCGGACTGCGTGCTGGGCGACGCTCCGCCCCCGCCGCCCGCCATCGCGGTGGATCTGCGCGAGGTGACCGTCGACCAGCTCGCCGGGTTCGACGCGGTGGTGCATCTGGCGGCGCTGTCGAACGATCCGCTGGGCGCGCTGGCGCCCCGGATCACCTACGACATCAACCATCACGCGTCGGTGCGGCTGGCCCGGCTGGCCAAGGAGGCCGGGGTGCGCCGGTTCCTCTACGCCTCCACGTGTTCGGTGTACGGCGCGGCCGGTGACGGCCTGGTGACCGAGGACGCGCCGCTGCGTCCGCTCACCCCGTACGCCGAATCCAAGGTGCGGGTCGAGGACGATGTGGCCGCCATCGCCGACTCCGGCTTCTCCCCGGTGTTCCTGCGCAATGCCACCGCGTTCGGCTTCTCGCCGCGACTGCGCGCCGACATCGTGCTCAACAACCTGGTCGGCTACGCCGTGCTGACCGGCGAGGTGAAGGTGCTCTCCGACGGCACGCCGTGGCGGCCGCTGGTGCACGCGCAGGACATCGCGCTCGCCTTCGCGACCTGCCTGGACGCCCCGATCGAGGCCATCCATTGCCGCGCCTACAACGTGGGCACCGAGACGAACAATCTGACGGTCGCGCAGATCGCGCGGGCGGTGGTCGACGTGGTCCCGGAATCCACGCTGGCCATCACCGGCGAGAGCGGCGCGGATCCGCGCTCCTACCGCGTCGACTTCGGGTACGCCCGTAGGGAATTGGGCTTCTCGGCGCGCTGGAGCATTCCCGACGGCGCGGCCGAGCTGTATCGCGAGTACACCGCGCGCGGGCTCACCTCGGAGGCCTTCTTCCAGCGCTTCACGCGCCTCGCGCACCTGACGTCGCTCCAGGAGGCCGGGGTGCTCGACGACGAACTGCGCCGGATCAGGACCGGGGTGTGAGCTGATGGGCGGCGAGCAACTCGCGCCACGATCCCGCACCCGCGTCCCGCTCCGACACCACCGTGACCGGCTGCGGCCAGGCGATGGCCAGGTCGGGATCGTCGTAGGCCACACCCAGGTCCTCGGCCGGGTCGTGCGGGCGGTCGATGCGGTAGCAGACGTCGGCGACCTCGGTGAGGGCCTGGAAGCCGTGCAGGAAGCCCGGCGGCACGTAGAGGTGCCGGAAGTCGTCGTCGTCCAGCCGGAAGGCCTGCTGGACACCGAAGGTCGGCGACTCGGGCCGGATGTCCACGAGCACGTCGTGCACGGCGCCGTGCGCGCACCGGACCAACTTGGCCTCGCCGCGGCCGGAGCGCCCGTGCAGTCCGCGCACCACGCCCCGGCGCGAGCGCGACTGGGAGTCCTGCACGAAACTCGCGGCCAGGCCCGGCCGGCCCAGGTGCTCGTCGAATTCCCCGGCGTCGAAGGTGCGGGTGAACAGGCCGCGATCGTCGCGGAAGGGTTGCGGGGTCAGCAGCAGGACGTCGGCGAGGTCGGTCGCTTCGATACGCACCAGGCCATGCTGCCATGAGCGCGACGGCGGCGGAGGCCGTGCGGACCGAACCGGCCCGGGGCTGCCGCGGCTGCGGGTACGGCCCGCTGGTGCGGGTGCTCGATCTCGGGAAAATGCCTGCGGCGGACGACTTTCCGAGTCTGGACTCGATATCCGGCGGCGACGAGGCGGCGCATCCGCTGGCCATGGACCTGTGCGCCGGCTGCGGGCTGGCGCAGCTCGCCGAGGACGACACGGTCACCGCCGAACCGCGCGGCGTGGAGCCACGGGCGCTGCGGGATCAGGCCGTGGACGCGGTGTCCCGGGTGGCCGCCGGGGGCTGGCTGCCCGGCGGCGGCACCGTGCGCGAGTTCGGCAGCCCGCACGGCGGCAGCTGGCTGCCGCTGCTGACCGACCGCGGCTACTCCGTCACCGAGGGCCCCGCCGACGTGGTGATCGACTGCTTCGGCATCATGCACGAGCCCGATCAGCGCGCGGCCTTCGCGCGGCGGGCGGCGGCCGTCGCGCCGGGCGGCGTGCTGCTGATGCAGTTCCACTCGCTGCGCGCGATCGTCGAGCAGGGGCAGTGGAACGCGTTGCGGCACGGGCATTTCGCCTACTACTCGATGGACTCGCTGCGGGCCCTGCTGCGCTCGGCGGGTTTGGCGGCGGTGACGGCGTGGGAGTTCGAGCTCTACGGCGGCACCGTCCTGGTGGCCGCGACGCACGGCCCCGCCGACGCCGATCCGGCCATCACCCGGATTCGCGTCGCGGAGGCGGCGGTCGCGGACCCGGCCGTGGTGCGCGGACTCCAGTCGGCCGCCGATGAGCAGGCTCGGGCCCTGCGCGCCTGGCTGGAATCGGAGAACGCCTCCGGCAGCACTGTTTACGCCTACGGGGCGGCCTCCCGCGCGGTCGCCCTGCTCCATCTCGCGGGCGCGCACCGCGGTCTGCTGGCCGGCGTGGCCGACGCCTCCCCGGGCAAGCAGGGCCGCCGCATGCCCGGAACCGACATCCCGATCCTGTCGCCCGCCGAACTCGTTGCGGCGCAGCCGGATCGGGTCCTGCTGACGCTACCGGACCTGCTCCCCGAGGTTTCCTCCCGGTGGCCCGAACTCGACGGGAAGTGGGTGATCGACGTGCGGGAATCGCTATGAAACCCAGCAACTCTCGTCCGACGGCGCCCTGAGAGGCGCCGGGCACGCGACACGTCGGTCAGTGAGCGCGATCATGCGATTGCGGCCGCACGCAGGGTAATCGAGTGGGATAGTCTCAGCGTGGGGTAGATCACCGGCCGAGGGGGACGGGTGGACGTCCATCCGTGCCCTGAGTGCACAGGGGAATCATCAAGCGAGCGTACGCAATTACGCAGCAATACCTGATGAGGGAATGGGAAGTATCATGCGCAACACCAAGACCGTGCTTTCGCGCACCGCGGCCGTAGCGGTCGCGAGCACCATCGGCGTCGTCCTGAGCGGCGGCGCGTCCGACGCCGCGATCGACGGCAACAATTCCGTCGTCGATCAGCAGGGTCGGACCGTCGAGGCCCTGTCGGCGGACACCCGAATCGATTTCGTGCCGCCCCTCGACGGCAATCCGCTGACCCGCGAGTGGTTCCACAGCGGCAAGGCCTGTTTCAAGGTGGCCCTGCCCTCCGGCGATCCGTGGAGCGGCCACCTCACCATGGGCTACCAGGTGGGCTACCCGGCCACCCTGTCGGGCAAGATCTCGTTCCAGTACCAGACCCCGGGCCTCGAGCTCGAGATCGGCGGGGACGGCCCCAAGGCCGACATCTACAACCTGATCCCGACGCTGGGTGTGCAGCTCGACGTCGGTTTCGGCCCGGGCATCCAGTCGGTCGACGTGGCCGGCGGCGATGTCTCCGGCGCCGACGGCTGCATCATGATGTCCGGCTTCCACGCCACCGTGACCGGCGTACTGGGCACCACCACCATCCGCCCGTTCGTGCGCCTGGTGAGCAGCTCCGGTGACACCGTGGTGGCCTACGGCCCGCTGGCCCGCATCTGATCTCCCGGGCCCGGGCGGTCTCACACCTCGCCACCGCCCGGGCCCGCGTGTCGAATTGCGCTGCGACACAGGTCTTTCTGTGCGCATTGCCCCCGCTCAGTGCAGGAGATCAGGGCGGCGCAGCGCGGTCGCGACGGTGCGCACCCGGACGCGTTCGGCGGCGGCGCGGGCCAGCCGCCAGTCCCCGCCGAGCACCGCGCCGCGGCCCACGTATTCGGGGTATTCCGACCCCAGCCGGTGGTGGAAGCGCAGCATCTCGGTGAGCTTGCTGACCGTCGAGGTCTGGCTGCACAGGTTGAAGCTCGAATTGCGCCAGGCCGCCAGGATTTCCGGCATGCCGAAGAAGTCGCCGAAGGCGCAGACGCGGGCGAACAGGTCCACGTCCATGGGGAACACCAGGTCGCCACGGAAGCCGCCGACCCGGTCGAAGTCCTGACGGCGGAAGACGGCCGCGGCGGTGGGCCCGAAGTCGGCGGGGCCGCGGTGCACGATGGTGCGCATGAGGGCGCGAGCGTCGCGGCGGCCCAGCAGATCGGGCAGACCCAGATCGCTCTCCTCGACGCGGCCGTCCTCGTCGATGACCTGGAATTTCGAGGAACAGATCGCGATGCCGTTGTCGCCCATGATCTCCAGCTGCTTGTCCAGCGAGCCGGGCAGCAGGATGTCGTCGGCGCAGACGACCTTGACGAAGCGGCCCGAGGTCAGCGAGACGGCCTTGTTCCAGTTCTCGCCGATGGGCAGGGTTTCCTGATTGCGGTGGATGACCACCCGCGGGTCGTCGAAGGATTTCGCGATGGCGCCGGTGTCGTCGGTACTGGCATTGTCCAGGACGACGACCTCGATGTCGGTGTCCTGGTCCAGAATCGAGCGCAGCGTGGTCTCCAGGGTGCGGCCGGAATTGTAGGCCGGGACGCACACCGAAAGGTTCTTCATCATTCCCCCTGAACTGGTTCGGCCGGTTCGCCGGGTGAGCCCTCACCTCCCGCCACGAGCCGGAACACCCGATCCAGGCCCGCACGGCCGGCGTCGATCTGCTCAACTGCCTTCTGCTGCAGAGTATCCCGCAGCTCCGGCGCGGACTCCCACAACTGGCGAATCGCACGGGTCAACTCGGCGTCGAGATTGTCCACGTCCAGGTGCACGATGCGCAGTCCGGCGGCGGTGTCGGCGTCGAACATGTCGGCCAACCCATAGAATTTGTCGTCGTAGTACTGCGAGGCCGTTACAGCCACGGCCGGAATACCCTGGGAGAGCGCGAAAACCGCGAGGTGATAGGCGCTGGTCACCAGGACCCGGCAGCGGGAGACCTGTCGCGCCACGTCCTGGGCGGTGCCCGCGCGGCCGATGACGGGCCGGGTGCGGGCGGCGCCCTCGAGCAGCGGCAACGTGTGGCGGCGGTCCTCGTCGTCGTATTCGGAGATGATGAGCGGGGCCAGCGCGGTGTTCAGGGCGGCGGCCTCGCGGCGCAGCACCTCGCCGAGGGTGTCGCGGGCCGAGTCGCTCACCTTGGAGTAGTCCGAGATGCGCAGGCACAGGCCCAGATCGGTGCCGATGCCCGGACGGCGCAGCCGGTAGGAGAACTCCACCGCGTCGTCGCCGGTGACCAGGATCCGGTCCTCGGGGACGCCGAGCTCGGCCAGCAGTTTGGGTCCGCGGCGTCCCTCGCGCAGGGCGATGAGATCCGCCCCCGGCAGCACCTCGGCCGCGCGGCGCAGCAGATCGGCATCGCGCATGGGGCCCAGCCCCTGACCGATCATGACGTTCGGAATGCCCTGGCGCTGCGCGGCTTCGAGCAGGTTGAGGGTGCGATGCGCCTGATACAGGTCGACATCGGTCATATAGCCGCCGCCCTGGGCGATGACCAGGTCCGCCCCGGCCAGCGCGGCCGGCACCGGCGGCAGGTCCGGAATGCCGGTCGGTTCGGGCTCGGGCTCTCCGGTGGCGAGCGCGTGAACTTCCTTGCGCGCCCAGTTCTTCACGCCGCGCAAATAGTGTTTGGGCACCTCGGTGGCCGATCGCCAGCGCAGCGCCGCCGGACCGAGCACGTGCACCCCGGCCGTCTCCTCGAGCCGTCCCGCGAGCCCGTCGCGCCCCCACGGCCCGCCCGCGTGCGCCACCACCGGCTCGGCCTGCGGCAGCACCCCGCGCAGGATGTGCGGCTCGTCGGTCAGCATGCCGATACGGGCGTGCGGCCAGTGTTCCCGCAGTCGTTCCACGGTCATCACCATCATGGCGATATCACCGCGATTGCGGAGCCAGTACTCGCCGTTGTCGACGAGCACCTTCAACGTCCCGGCACCATCCCCCGCGCCAGAGTTCCCCACGCGATTCCTTCCGACGCCCGTTCCGAGCACGAATCCGCTGCGAATCTATCGCACGACCAGTCCTTCGCGCTACACGAACGAAGGGCCCGGGCGGCGCGAAATCGACTCGCCCGCAAGATCATAACTGGGCGCACGACCATTTAGGTCAGCTCGGAAACAGGGGGCTGACCCACTTGCTGCACAGCCACTTTCCGTCCACGTAATCCATCGACATGGTGATGTTCTGATGCTTGGCCTTGTCGGGGGTGTTCTTGGTGGCGGCGGTCAGCTCGGTGATGTCCACCGCCAGCTCGTAATGGGTTCCGCCGCCGGAGGTCACCGTGCACGCCGCGGTGTCGGACCAGGTGTGTTCGGCGTCGTTCTCGAGCAGCAGCCGGATGGTCGGCAACAGCGTCTGGGCCTGCGACTTCCACTGTCCTGTCGCGCCGGCGATCACCTTGGCCTGCCAGCCGTCGCCATTGCTGTAGTCGTAGGAGCTCATGAGCTTGCCGTAATCACAGGCGGCCTGCGTCGCAGCGTCCTTGGACGCGGCCGCCGGAACGGGTTGCTGCTGCCCGGAGGACTTCCCCCCACCGGGGGCGGAACCGAATGCGCCGGTGCCGAATCCGAGACCGATGCCACCCGCCGCCACCAGCCCCACGACGAACGCCGCGATCAGCCGTTTGCGGCCGGGTCGCGGTGCGGCCGCGGTTCCCTCGGCGAGCGACCGGCCCGCCGAGGCGTCGACGGAGGGTGGTCCGGTGTGCGCCACGACCGGGTACCGCGGCCCCGACGAGTAGCCGCCGACCTGGGTGGGCAGCTGCTCGCGGTGCGAGGGCGTCGGCCCGGACCCGGCGGCGAGGCTGGGCTGGGTCGTCGCACCGGTGAAAGTGCCGCGCTGATAATCCATTCCCGGCCGCGATCCACCGGTGGGCATCGGGACGCCCGAATCCCGCCCCGCACCCGGCCACGGCTCGTGCGACCACGGCCCCCGCACCCCGCCCGTCCCGGTGAGCGCCGCCTCGGCCGCGGCGGCCAGTTCACCGCAGCTGCCGAATCGGTGGTCGCGGTTCTTCGCCAGCGCGCGCTCGATGACCGCGTCGAAGGCCGGGGGCACGGTGCCGTGCACCTGACTCGGCCGCGGAATCGGTGCGCCCAGGTGGGCCGCGACCAGCTGCGCGGTGCTCTCCCCCGGGTACGGCAGCTGCCCGGTGAGCATGTGGAACAGCGTGCAGCCCAACGCGTACACGTCCGCGCGGTGGTCGGTGTCGCCGCGCAGCTCGAACTGTTCGGGGGCGGCGTACTGGAAGCTGGCGTACATCTCACCGGTGCGGGTGAGCGTGCTGGTGTGGTCGACCGCCTTGGCGATCCCGAAATCGGCCAGGAAGACCTGCTGTTCGGTCCCCCAGGCCAGCAGGATGTTGGCCGGTTTCACATCACGGTGCAGCACGCCGGACCGGTGCGCGTGGTCCAGCGCCCGTGCGGTCTCGCCGATGATCCGCACCGCGTGGTCGGGCCGCACCGGGCCGTCGCGCAGGATGGCCGCCGCGTCGGTGCCCTCGATGTACTGCATGGCCATCCAGAGCCGGTGGTCGTCGTTGCCGCGCGCGTACACCGCGACGATGTTCGGATGCGACAGCCGCGCGGCGGTATCGGCTTCCCGCAGGAAGCGGGCCCGCACCTCGGGATCATCGGCCTTGCCCGCGGCCAGCAGTTTCAGCGCGACCGATCGGGGCAGATCGCGGTCCTTGGCGAGGTACACCTCGCCCATCCCGCCGACGCCGAGCAGCCGTTCGATGGTGTACCCCGCGAATACCTGCCCTTGCGCGAGTGTGCGCCCCACAGCCTGCCTGCCCTCTCCGACCACGTCATTCCCGCCGATCACCGTAACCCAGATACCGTTCGGCGACGCGAGCGTTAATCACCCGGGACGCTTTTCCGGATGGAAACGAATTGCTTATTCTGTGTCACAACATAATTCGGAATTCATTCCGGCCCGCCCCGGCGCGACTTGATCTTTCTCGCCACACGGACTGGTCAGTCGCATGATTGCCGTTCGTTAGCCCTCCTCCACCCCCGGATTGGCATACACTTGCGCTGCAAGGGCGTTCGGATCGGGATGTCGGTCCGAATGTGGGCGACGGACCCGGGGGTGAGGGTTTTGACACGGCCCATTCGGGTGTTCATGACGGGGTCGGAGTGGTTCACGGCCGCTCACGGGGGACTGAATCGGTACTTCACCGATCTCTACGACGCGCTCGCCCGCGACAACGGAATAGCGCTCAGCGCAAGAGCTTTCGGCGACGCCCCCGCCGGGGCGCGCTCCTGGGGACCGACGGGCGGCTCCACCCTCGATCGCGCCCGCACCGCGTTCCTGGATCGGGACGCGCTCACCCGCGACACCGTGATCGACCGGCACTTCTGCCTGTACGGTCCGGCCGCGGTGCGGAACCCGCTGGTGGTCCATTTCCACGGACCGTGGGCCGCCGAGAGCCGCCTGGCGGGCGAGGGTCCGCGCGCGGTCCGGGCCAAGTACCTCGTCGAGCGCTTGCGGTACGCCCGCGCCGACCGATTCGTCGTGCTGTCCGACCATTTCCGGCGTTTGCTGGTCGGCGACTACGGCATCCGGGCGGACAAGGTCCGGGTGATTCCGCCGGGCGTCGATCTGGACCGCTTCATCGCCACCGAGCCGGACGCGAACTCCGGGATCGTGCTGTGCGTGCGGCGGCTGGAGAAACGCATGGGCATCGACGTCCTGCTCCGCGCCTGGTCCGCGGTCGCCACCCGGCATCCGGACGCGCGGCTGGTGATCGTCGGAACCGGCACCGCCGAGACCGAATTGCGGGAACTGGCGGCGAGCCTGTTCGGCGACGAGCCGCACTCCCCCGTCCGGTTCACCGGCACGGTGTCCGACGCGGAACTCACCGACCTCTACACCCGGGCCGATCTCACCGTGGTGCCGTCGCTGGCCCTGGAGGGCTTCGGCCTCATCGCCCTCGAATCCCTCGCCGCCGGACGCCCGCCCGTGGTGTCCGACTGCGGCGGCCTGCCGGATTCGGTCCGCGACCTCGATCCCTCGCTCATCGTCCCGCCGGGCGATGCCGAGGCGCTCGCCGCCCGGCTGGTCGCGGCCCTGGACGGGGTGCGGCCGGACCCGAAACAGTGCCGCGCCCATGCGGAGACGTTCTCCTGGGCCGTCGCGGCCCGGCGGCACCGTGACCTGTATACGGAGCTCACCGCGCGATGACCCTGAAGGCCGTCTTCCTGGCACACACCGCGGCCCCCTCCGGGGCCGAACTGGCGACCCTGCGACTGGTCTCGGCCATGCCGGCCGGACGCACCGCCGTGGTGTACACCGAGGACGGCCCGATGCTGCGCCTGATGGCGGAGCGCGGTATCGAAACCCGCGTCGTGCGCAATGATTTCGACTCCCGCGCCATGACCATCGACAAGGCCGGGGTCCGCAGCCTGCTGGTCGGCGCGACGGGCCTGCTGCGCCTGGGCTGGACCCTGGGCGCGACCGTGCGCGAACTGGAGGCCACGGTCCTGGTCGCGGGCAGCACCAAGGCGATGCTCATGGGCGCGGTGGCCGCGCGCCGGGCCGGGGTGCCGCTGGTGTGGCATGTGCACGACCGGGTTTCGCGCGACTACTTCGGCCGCGCGCTGGCGCTGATCATCCGGGTGCTGGGCTGGGTCGTGGCCCGCGGCGTCATCGCCAACAGCCGCGGCACCCTGGCCTCGCTCTACACCTGGCGACGCCGGGCTGTGGTCGCCTACCCGGGCGTCGAATTCCCCGCCGGTGACGAATCAGCCGAGTCCGCGGCCGATTCCGGGATCCTCGGCGACGCCCGCCCGCAGGGCCAGCGTCCCGCCACCGAGACCGTCATCGCCGTGGTCGGCCGTCTCGCCCCGTGGAAGGGTCAGGACCTGTTCCTGCGCGCCCTCGCCGACGCGAAAACCCTGCCGCGCGAGGTGTTCCTGGTCGGCGGCACCTTCTTCGACGAGCAGTCCTACCGCGCCGAACTCGAGGTGCACGCCACCGCCCTCGGCCTCCCGGTGACCTTCACCGGCCACGTGGACGACCCGGAATCCTATCTGCGCCACGCCGATATCCTCGTGCACTGCTCGGTGCTGCCCGAACCGTTCGGGCAGGTCGTGGTCGAGGGCATGCGGGCGGGCTGCGCCGTCATCGCGACCCGGCCGGGCGGCCCGGAGGAGATCGTCGACCCGGGCGTGAACGGCCTGCTGGTGACCGCCGGGAACCGGGCCGAACTCACCCGCGCCCTGGACCGCCTGATCGCCGATCCGGAACTGCGCACCAAACTGGCCGACGCCGCGCGACTGCGCGCGCGGGACTTCGACGTGGCCGCCGCGGGCCGGACCGTCACCGAATTCCTGACCGGCCTGCCCGGAAAGCGGTGGCGTCGTGGATGATCCGACCGACCCGCTCCCCTACGACCCGCCCACTGTGCAGCTGGAGAGCCTCGGCACCCTGAGCCGCTTGCGGCAGCGCCGCCACCTGCGGCACCGCATCCCCGAGGTCGACCAGCAGGCCACCGCCTTCGAACACGACGAATCACGCCGCGACCACGGCCCGGCCGCGCACCGGCCCGCCCACCCGGGCGGCTTCGACCGCGGGCCCGCATTCGGCCGGGCATCGTTCGAGGAGACCCGCGCCGCCCGCTACGCGGCCCCGTCGCGGGGTCCGGTGCTGCCCACCTTCTACGGCGACCCGATCGAACCGCCGACCGTCCGGCTGCCCGTCATCGTCCCGCAGCGCGACGCGTCGGGCGCGTACCGCCCCGCCGACGGCGAATCCGACTCCGCCGCAGATCTTTCCACCGACACCGGTAAACACCGTAAACAATCGTCGTCGGGCCTGGGCGGCATCGGTGGCATCATCCGCGACATCGGTCTGGTGACCTTCGGCAAGTACGGCCAATACGTCATCACCCTGGTCACCGTCCCGCTGCTGGCCCGGATGCTCGGTCCGCACGGCACCGGCCTGCTGGCCATCGGCATGTCCTCGTACTTCATCGGCTCACTGGTGGTCGACCTCGGCGTGACGTCGTTCCTGGCCGCCAAGGTCCCCGACGACGATCCGGGCAACCGCGAGGTGAACCGGCTGCGGGGCACCTATCTCGCCATCCGCGCCACCACCCTGACCATCATCGGCGCGGCGCTGCTGGCCACCATGACCGTCGGGGTCTCCCCCAAACTGCACATGGTGCTGCTGGGGCTCTTCGCCGGCGGATTCTGGTCGGTGTCGGAGGACTGGCTGCTGATCGGCCAGGGCCGGTTCGGGACCTCCACCATGTATCAGGGCGTGGGGCGCATCGGCTATCTGGCGCTGCTGGTCGGGCTGTTACCCCGCTTCCCGAGCGCCTCCATGGCCGTGCTGTGCCTGCTCATCTCCTCGATCGCCACGGTCTCGCTGACCTGGTGGGATTCCTTCCGCAGGTTCGGCCCGCCCGCCCGGCCCTACGGCGTGAAGGCCGTACTGCGCATGGCCGCACCGATTTTCACCTCCCGGCTGCTGGTCACCGGTTACGGCCAGGGGTCGGCCGCCGTCTACGGCGCGGTGCTCGAGGCGGCCTCGCTGGGCCTGTACTCCGCGGGGGACCGCCTGGTCCGCGCCATCCAGTCCACCCTGGACCCGATCGGTTTCGCCCTGCTGCCGCGCATGGCCCGGCGCAGCGGCGACGATCAGTTCTGGCGCAATCAGATTCAGATGATCGTCGGCTGCGTGACCCTGGCGTGCCTGGCGGTGGTGGCGGTCTGGATCATGGCGCCGACCCTGATCCACCTGATCTACACCGACGACTTCACCGGCGCGATCTCGCTGCTGCGCGTGGAGATCCTCATTCTGCCCGCCACCACCATCACCTCGTATGTGACCACCGCCGTGCTGCCGGTCAAGCAGGACACCATGGGCGTGCTGATCGGCGCGATCATCGGCACCTGCGTCGCGGCGACGGCCTTGGTGGTGGCCATGCGAACCGGCTCGGTGTGGAGCCTGGTCTATGGCACCGTTTCCGCGGAATTCGGTGTCGCGCTGTGGTACATCATCCGGGTGCGCTGGCTCATGGTCCGGGAACGGACCCGGCGGGACGGGCCCATCGAACCGGCCACCGCATTGCTGACCAAGGGGGACGTGGCGTGAAGGTGCTCTTCGTCGGGGATGACTGGGTGGGCAGCAACGCGCGCTCGCTCGCCGACGGATTCCGGCAGGCCGGACACGAGGTGGTCGTCATCGACACCACAGCGGTGACGCTGCCCGCACGGCTGTCGCCGCCGTGGGTGTACTCGAAGTTCGCGCACCGCCGCGCCCCCTGGGATGTGGAGGCCCTGCACCGCGAGATCGACAGCGCCGCGCAGGCATTCGCACCGGACGTGCTGTTCGCGTTCAAGTCCGTGCACCTGGATCAGCAGCGGCTGCTCGGCGCCCGCGCCGGCCTGCATGTGCACTACAGCCCCGATGACGTCTCCAATCCGTACAACACCAGCCCGGAATACCTGGCGCACGAGGCCGAATGGGACCTCATCGTCACCACCAAATGGCACAACGTGCCCGAACTCACCGCGCGTGGCGCGCAGCACGTGAAATTCGTTCGTAGTGCTTATGATCCGGCGCTGCACCACATCACCGCCCGCCGCACCGTGCGCCGATTCCTGCTCGGCTTCATCGGCGCGGTCCGGCCCGATCGCGAGGACCTGCTGGTCTCCCTGGCCCGGGAACACCACGGGGACATGCTGCTGCGCGGCCCCGGCTGGCGGCGGGTGCGCGCGCTGTGGCAGACCGGCGCGGACGTCGGCGGCGCGGTCTACGGCGAGCACTTCTCGGCGGCCGTCGCCGCGGTCACCGCCAACCTGGTGCTGCTGAACTCCGACAACCGCGACACCCACACCTGCCGCACCTTCGAAGTCCCCGCCGCCGGTGGGCTTTTCGTCGGCGAACGCACCGACGAGCACGCCGAACTGCTCCAGGACGACGCCGAGTGCTACCTGTTCTCCGGCCCCGCCGAACTGCGCGAGATCCTGCGCCGCTGCACCAAGTATCCCGAGCAGGCCGCCAAGGTCGCCGAGGCCGGGCACCACCGGATCGTCACGGGCGCGCACAGCTACGCCGACCGCGCCCGCGAGATCGTCGACGCCCTGGCATGAACCGCGCGGTCCGGGCGAAAAAGACCTTGCCGCAAGCGGGTAACGCCGCGGCACGCCCGGCGACATAAGGGGGTGATGGGAGAGTGATGGCCTCCGCTCAGTTCGCCGTATTCCTGGTCGCCGCCGCGCTGGCGACAATCGTCGTGGCCGCGATGTTCCTGCCCGGGGTGGCCCGGGTGTTCCTCATCGCGCAGACCGCGCACTGGTCGCTGTCGTTCATCGCGCGGCCGGTGGTGCTGCTGTGGGTCGAGCCCGTCCCCGGCTTCGGCGACAATGTGCCCGACCCGCGGCTCTACGAGTACGGCTACGACGACGGCATCGCGGCGGTGCTGCAGCCGGTGATCTTCGGCCTGTGGTTCTACGCGGGCCTGATCATCGCCTACGTCCTGTGGGTACGGTCGCGGCCGCCGCGGAACCCGCCGCGCACAGCGCCTTTCGCGGGCGACCCGGTCTTCACCCAGACCCTGTTCCTGCTCTACGGCATCGGCACCCTGGGCCGGCTGGCCGCCTACGCGACCGGCTCCACCGGCAAGGCCGGTGAACTGGAGAGCCCCAACCCGCTGATCAACCTGGTCACCATTCTCGCCACCCTGGGCGCGGTCGGCCTGATCGTGTTCTTCCGCAGCGACTCCGGCCGCACCACCCTGCTGGTGGTCGGCGCGCTCGTCGGCGGTGAACTGCTGTGGACCGCGACCGTGCAGTCCAAGACCCCGATCATGGGCGCGGCCCTGGCCATCGCCGTGCGCTTCGCCATGACCGGCTGGACCCGCCGCAATGTGATCGGCGTGCTGAGCATCATCGCCCTGGCGCTGGGCGGCTTCGGCTGGCTGCAATCGCTCAAGACCGACTCCGCAGCCAAAGCCGAAGCGGCGCAGGTCGATGCGCAGTATCCGACGGTGGTGCACCCGTTCCTGAGCATGCTGCGCCGCTTCGATCTGCTCGAGGCCGCCACCGACGCCTGGTTCGCCGGCCCCCACTCGTGGCTCACGCCGCAGCAGGTGGCGGTGCACGCCTTCCAGAGTCTGATCCCCACCCAGCTGCTGGGCGCGGAGAAGTTCCGCTCCGGCGCGGCCTGGGCCGAGCAGGTGCGCGGCGGGTCGGTGGACATGTCGACGGTGGAGGTGTCGCTCGCCGAGGGCAATATCAACGAGGGCTACGTGCTGGGCGGCTACATCGGGGTGGCGGTGGGGGTCACCATCACGTTCGTGCTGCTGCTGATCTGGATCCGGGCCCTCTACAGCAAGTACCTGGCCATGGCCATTCTCGGCTTGTCCGTGATCGAGGTGCCGGTGCTGTTCGAGCGCGGCATCCTCGGCACCGTCGAGATGCTCGGCAAATACCTGCAGGCCGTGGTGCTGGCCTGGACGGCGTATCTGGTTGTTGGTGAATTCCGAAGACGAGTGGAGCAGCCGCCGGGGGCCGGTGTTCCATCCGGGAAAACGAGGACAGCGCAATGGGTTTGATCGACTACTGGCGACTGCTGCGGCGGCGCTGGCCGATAATCGTTGCCGCGGTGGTGATCTGCACGGGGGCGGCCTACGGCTACGCGAGCACCCTGCCGACCGAGTACACGGCGACGAGTTCGGTGTACGTGTCCATGGCGACCGGAACCTCGGTCAACGACTCCTATCAGGGCGGACTGGCCGCGCAGCAGCGGGTGCGCTCGTATGTCGACCTGGCCAACTCGGTCACCGTCGCGACCTACGTCCGCGACCAGCTGGGCCTCAAGGCCTCGGTGAACGATCTGCGCGGCCGCATCTCCGCGGTGTCGCCCCCGGCCACCACGATCATCGTCATCACGGTGAAGGACTCCACCGCGGCCGGGGCGCGCACCCTGGCCGACGAGGTGGTCTCCCAGTTCCGGGCGCTGGTCTCGCGACTCGAGGTCACCCAGACCGACGCCGCGCCCGCGGCCCGCGCCGAGGTGATCGACAAGGCGCAGACCCCGACCCAGCCCAGCGCCCCGCAGAAGAAGCGCTACTACATCCTCGGCGTGCTGGCCGGGCTGATGCTGGGCGTGGGCGCGGCGGTGGTCCGTGACAAGCTCGACAAGCGGGTGCGCACCTCCACCGAGCTGGAAGCCTTTCTCCCGGTGCCGATCCTGGGCATCGTGGACGACGGGCGGCCCGGCGCGGCCGGGGAGCTGCGGCGGCTGCGTACCCGGCTCACCGAGGATCCCGACCTGGTCAGCCTGCTGCTGACCTCGCTGTCCCCGCACTCGGAACCGGACGTGGCGATCGGGCTGGCCCGCACCTTCGCCGACACCGGCGCGCGGGTGGTGCTGGTCGACGCCGACACCACCGGGCACGGCTCCACCCGGCGCACGCCCGCGGCCGCGGCGGCCGGGCTCTCGGAACTGTTGCGCAGCAACGGGAATCCCTCGGCGGCGGTCATGCCCTGGCCCGAGGTGGGGATCAATGTGCTGCCGCTGGGCGGCGTGGACTTCCGCACCCCCGACCTGCTCGATTCGGAACGATTCGCCGACATCATGTCCAAGCTGCGCAGCGAGTTCGACCACATCGTCGTGGAGTGCGCGCCGGTGACCGCGGCGGCCGACGCCATCGCGCTGGCGCGGCGCTGTGACGGCACCATCGGCGTGATCGAACTCGGCCAGACCACCTCCAATCAGGTGCGCGGCGCGGTGGCCACCTTCGGCCACGACAACAAGCGGATGATCGGGACCGTGGTGTTCTCGCGGCCGCACAAGAGCGTCGGCGAGATGGTCCGGCATCCCCTCGATCTGGTGAAGCGGTGATCGAGGGCGGCGGGGGGACGGACCAGGCGGGAACGGACGGCGAGGCGAATACCAGCAGCGGCGTGCGGCGCCGGCGCATGCTCATGGCCGGGCTGGGGGCCGCGGCCATCCTGCCCGTGGCGGCGGCGTGCTCGAGCGGGGATTCCGGGGACGGCGCCGAGTTCCGGTCCCCGCACGTCACCGATCAGCCCGCGGCCCGCAATGTGAAGGACTTCGGCGCGGTCGGGGACGGGAAGGCCGACGACACCGAGGCTTTCGAGAAGGCCGCGGCGGTGAGCGGGCGTCCCCTCGTGCTCTACATTCCGGCCGGGCAATACGTGCTCACCCGTTTCCCGGCGCTGTCGGACTACGCGACGGTGCTGGGCGACGGCGCGGACGTGACCACCATCAACTACGACGGTGACGACACCTTCATCGCGCTGCAGCGCAAGCAGCGGGTCCGCTTCTCCCGCCTGGGCTTCTACTTCTCGGGCGCGAAGGTGACCGCCGTGCGGCTGTCGGAGTGCTTCCGCTGCACCTTCGACTCGGTGGTGCTGCGCGGCAATCACCTCAGCGACAACGCGCCCCGGTTCCAGGAGCAGCGGGGGCTGGTGCTGGACCGCAATACCGGCGGCACCACCGTCATCAACTCCGACATCAACAATTTCGGCTACGGCATCGTCACCTCCTGCATCCAGAACTACGTGACGTCGTCGAAGCTCACCAACAACCGCATCGGCGTGCTGGGCACCGGCGGTGACCACAATGCCGGATTGGCCATGGCCAATGTGGAATTCGTCTCCGACAACGACCCCCGCACCACCGACAAGCACGTGTTCGTCGACGGCCCGGCCAATGACTGGTGGCTGACCAACGTGTGGTTCGAGGGCGCCGACACCGCGCTCGCCATCGGCGGCCCGGCCGGCGGGCCCGCCCAGTTCGGACTGGTCAACTGCAAGGTGGCCGCACGCAAGGTGTGTCTGGACCTGATCCGCTGCCGCCAGCCGTATCTGGCCAATGTGCAGTTCGATCCGGATCTGGACGCGCCGCCGATCGAAGTGCGGGTCGATCCCAAGGGCGTGGCCGAGGGCACCGCGATCAATCTGATCTCCGGGTCGTTCGAGGACGTGGATCCCAAGTCCTTCCCCGACGGCTGGCACGTGATCGGGCGCGGGGCGATCCACGGGGCGCGCTTCGCCGGAACCACGGTGGCGCAGGCCTTCCAGCCCGGCACCGACATCTTCCAGGTCCAGGACCGCGACGGCACGGTGCTGTCGGCCGTATTGAACAGTGGGGCTTATCTTTCCGATCGCAGCGAAGGGGGAATCGTGTTGAAGGATGCGGCCGGGGTGTACTGGCGGATGTCGGTGGGGACCGACGGCGCGGTCAAGACCACGTCACTGGGAAAGCAGCGGCCACACTCGTGAGCGGGCAGCCGACAGCACTGCGTCTGGGACCGGCGCGACTACACGGCAGCACCCTGCTGCTGCGGCTGCCGCGCTACACCGACTTCCCGCAGTGGCGGGCGCTGCGGCTGCGGGATCGGGCCTTCCTGGAACCGTTCTGGCACACCTCGCCGCTGTGCTGGGCCGACCGCCACACCGAGAAGGCCTGGGTGCGTGAATGCCTGGAGGCGGCCACCAATGCCCGCACCGGGCATCGCGTGGCCACCGTGATCGAGATCGACGGCCGCTTCGCCGGGCAGGTGGAGATCGGCAATATCGACGATCGGGCCAAGCAGGGCGAGATGGGGATCTGGATCGACGCGCGGCTGGGGCGGCACGGCTTCGGCGGCATCGCGGCGGGCCTGATCCTCGACTTCGCCTTCGACGCACTCGGTCTGGAGCGCGTGAACGCGCCCATCTCACCGGGGAACGCGGCCGCCACCAGTGGCGCGGTGCAGATCGGGTTCGTGCGGGAGGGCCGGATGCGGCTGCACTTCGACGTCGGCGGGGCGCGGGCCGATCACGATCTGTGGTCGATGACGCGGGCGGAGATCCCGCCCAAGGGGTTCACCGAGATGTGGACCGAACGGACCCTCGAACACCGCACCCCGCCCGCGCCGCCCTGCGCACCCGAAGACGCGCTGCCGGCCCCGGTAATGCCCGACACCGCAATGCTTTTCGGTGTCCAGGCCCGCTATCGCGCCGGGCAGGTATGGCGAGCCGCGCAGCGGCTGCTGCCCGCCCGGCCGGTGATCTTGCGGCTGCCCGGTCACGACGGGACGGTGCTGCGTTCGGCGCGGCCCGCCGACGGCCCGATGCGGGCCGCGGCCGTGCGTAACGCGGGACCCGTGGCCGCCGACGGAATCGGTAGCAGCGGAACGGCGTGGCTACGCGAAATCGCCCTCAGCGCAGCGGGTGTCCGCTCCCCCGCCGGTCTGCTGTTCGTCCTCGACGTCGCGGGCGCCTACGCCGGCACCGCCCGGCTGTTCGACCTCGACCTGTTCGATCGCAATGCCCGGATCCAGTTGTGGACCGATCCCGCCCGCGCCGACGACGCCGTGCGCACGGCCGCCACCCGGGCACTGCTGGGCTACGCCTTCGACCGGCTCGGACTGTTCCGGGTCAGTACGGCCGTGGCGGCCGGAGACACCGCGTCCGCCGCCGTCGCCGCCGACGCGGGCCTGCACCAGGAGGGAACCATGCGCAGCTACACCGGACTCGACGGACACCGCGGCGACCACGACCTGTGGGCCATCACCGCCGGGGGTGATCACCATGCGTGACTACCGGCGCAGCAGCGCGATGCAGGCGCGCCTGCACGAACTGGTGCCGGGCGGCGCGCACACCTACGCCCGCGGCGCGGACCAGTATCCCGAGGACATGGCCCCGATCCTGGTGCGCGGCAACGGCGCCCGGGTCTGGGACGCCGACGGCAACGAGTACGTCGAATACGGCATGGGCCTGCGCTCGGTGACCCTCGGCCACGGCTTCGCGCCGGTGGTCGAGGCGGTGGCGCGGACCATCGCCGACGGCGTCAACTTCTCGCGGCCCACCGAGCTGGAACTGGCGGCGGCCGAGGACTTCCTGAGCCTGGTGCCGGGCGCGGACATGGTGAAGTTCGCCAAGAACGGCTCCGACACGACCACGGCGGCCGTGCGGCTGGCGCGCGCGGCGACCGGGCGGGAGAAGGTCGCGATCTGCGATCAGCCGTTCTTCTCGGTGGACGACTGGTTCATCGGAATGACGGAGATGAACGCCGGGATCCCGGCGGCCCCGACCGTGAAGTTCCGGTACAACGACCTGGAATCGCTGGAAGCCGTGCTGCGCGGCGAGGACATCGCGTGCGTGATCCTCGAACAGGCCACGGCCCTGGCCGATCCCGCGCCGGGCTTCCTCGAAGGCGTGCGCGCCCTGTGCGACAGGTACGGCAGCCTGCTGATCTTCGACGAGATGATCACCGGGTTCCGCTGGTCGGCCGGTGGGGCGCAACAGCTCTACGGCGTGGTGCCGGACCTGTCGTGCTGGGGCAAGGCCATGGCCAACGGCTTCCCGCTCTCGGCGCTGGCCGGGAAACGCGAATACATGGAACTGGGCGGCCTGCGCACCGACGCGGACCGGGTGTTCCTGTTGTCCACCACGCACGGGCCGGAAACCGCGTCGCTGGCGGCCTTCCGGGCCGTCGTCGAGGCCTACCGCGACGGTGATCCGGTGGCGCGCATGGAGGCATCCGGTCGCCGCCTGGCCGCCGCGGTGAACGCCATCGCCGCCGATCTGGGCATCGCCGACCAGCTGGAGGTGGCGGGCCGGCCGTCGTGCCTGGTGTTCCTCACCCGCGACCCGGAAGGCGTTCCGTCCCAGCCGTTCCGGACGCTGTTCCTGCAGGAGCTGCTGGATCGCGGCGTGCTGGGCCAGTCCTTCGTGAACTCGGCCGCCCACACCGACGCCGATATCGACCACACCGTCGACGCCTGCCGGTCGGCGGCCGAGACCTACCGCAAGGCGCTCGAGCAGGGCACGGTCGCGGGGCTGCTCGCCGGGCGGCCCGTGGCCCCGGCGCTACGGCGCACGGCCGCACCGCGCCGGCTCGCGGATTGATCGAGGAGTTCTGATGTCGGCACCCCGGATCGCACTGGTCCACGAACGCTTCACCGAATACGGCGGCTCCGAGGCGGTGGTCGCGGAGTTCATGAAGACCTGGCCCGGCGCACCGGTTTTCGCGCCCATCACCGACCCGCGGTGCACGCGCACGCTGCTGGAGGCCGCGGGACTGAGCCCCGCCGCTCCTGGCGCCGGTGGGCCGGGAGCCATGTCCTCGCCGGCGAGCGAGCTGGTGCGCGACACCTGGTTGTCGCGGGCGTACGCCGCCAGTGGACGACGCTCGCACGCCCCGCTGCTCCCGTTCGCGCCGAGGGCCTTTCGCACCCTCCCCCTCGAAGACGCCTACGACGCGGTCGTGGTGAGCCACCACGCCTTCGCGACCCAGGCCGCCTTCGCCACCACCGCACCGGTCATCGCCTACGTGCACAGCCCGGCCCGCTGGGCCTGGGACAGCGCGTTCCGGGCCCGCGAGGCGGGCGGCCGAGCCGGGCAGGCCGTACTGACCGGACTGGGCGCGCTGGCCCGGCGCAACGAACTGCGGGCCGCGCCCCGGCTCGCACACGTGGTCGCCAATTCCCAGGCGGTCGCCGATCGGGTCCGCGACTGGTGGGGACTGCCCGCGTCGGTGGTGAATCCGCCCGTGCGCGTTGCCCGTTTCGCCCCCGATCCGAGTATCGAGCGCGAGGACTTCTTCCTCTTCGCGGGCCGCCTGGTCCCCTACAAGCGACCCGACCTCGCCATCGCGGCCGCCCAGCGCGCCGGGGTGCGGCTGGTCATCCTCGGCGGCGGCCGCTACCGCCAGCAGCTCGAGGCGATGGCGGGCCCGGAGACCACCTTCCTGGGCGCGGCCTCCGACGACGTCCTGCTCGACATGTACCGGCGCTGCCGCGCGCTGCTCATGCCGGGCGTGGAGGATTTCGGCATCGTCCCGGTGGAGGCCATGGCCTGCGGCGCGCCGGTGCTCGCGGTCGGCGCGGGCGGCGCGCTGGACACCGTGGTGCCCGGCATCTCCGGCGAGCACGTCCCGGCCGGGACCGACACGGAGGTGACCGACGGATTCGCGCGCGCCATGCGCGATTTCGACCCGGCCGCCTATCACGCCGACACCATCCGCAAGCATGCCGCGACGTTCTCCCCGGAGGCGTTCCGCACCCGAATCGCCGACATTGTGTCGCGCAATTCCCGCTGACCGACTATTCATGGATCTGCAACAGCCATCGCGCTCGATAGCGTCAGCGGCGGCGTCATCATGGTCCAGGAGTAGCGAACATGCCCACCGTCCCCCTCGTCGATGCCCACATGCACCTGTGGGACACCAGCGCACACGCCTGGTACCCGAGTTTGGCGAGGTTCGTCGATGCCGGAAAACCCGAGATCGCGCAGAACTTTCTACCGGCCGACTTCGATCGCGGCCTCGGCGGCATCCGGGTGGACGGGCTGGTGCACGTGTCCGCGACCACCGCGCCGCACGCGTACCTGGCCGAAACCCGGTGGGCAGACGCCATCGCCGACGCCGACCCGCGGCCGTTCGCGCTGGTCGGCGGCATCGACCCGACCCTGCCCAAGGACGAGCTGATCGACCACCTCGACCAGCAGGCCCGCACCCCGCGGCTGCGCGGCATCCGGGCCTTCGCCGGGCTCTCGCCGAACACACCCGCGGCCGACACCGTCGCGGGCTGGCTGCAGGAGCACGACGCGGTCTTCGACCTGGTCGCCCAGCCCGGCGAGATCCTCGACTGGATCGACTTCCTGGCCGGCTACCCCGATCTGCGGGTGGTGCTCGAACATCTGGGCTTCCCGCAGGGGCGCTCCTCCGAGGCCCGCACCGCCTGGCACAACGCGATCTCCCTGGCCGCCAAGGAGACCCAGTGGCTGTGCAAGCTGTCCGGGTTCGGGCTGATCTGCCGGGACCTGTCCTGGCCGACGGTCGAGTACTGGCTGGAATCGAGTGTGGCGCTGTGGGGTTGGCGGCGACTGATGTTCGCCTCCAACATGCCGGTGGACTCGATGGCGGGGACCTACACCGAACTGGTCACCACCATCGATCAGGCCGTCACCACCGATGCCACCGAGCAGGAGGCGGAGTACTTCTACCGCACCAACGCCCTGGACACCTACCGGCCGCAGTAGATCCGGAGCCGACGGGGCGGCGACTCGACGCCGCCCCGTCGCCCGTCAGGTCCGGTACCGGAACAGGATTCGTCCCCTGGTGAGGTCGTAGGGGCTCAGCTCGACGAGCACCCGGTCCTCGGGCAGGATCTTGATGTAGTTCTTCCGGATCTTGCCGCTGATGTGCGCCAGGACCCGATGCCCATTGGGCAGTTCCACCGTGAACGTGGCATCGCGCAGGCACTCGACCACGGTGCCCTGGATCTCGATGCCCTTGCCTTTCCGGCCAGGATTCGTCATCGCAGCACCAGTTCCAGGTTGCCGCCGACCCGGCGCGCGCCGACGCTGTCGAACAACGCCAGAGCCGCACCATTGGATTCGTTCACTTCGGCTGTCGCGGTGGGTATTCCGCGATCGTGCAACGCGCCCAGCGCCTCGGACAGCATGACCCGGCCGATGCCGCGTCGCCGCGCCTCGGACCGCACCGCGATGAGTCCGATGCGCGGCAAGCGCGTCGCCTGGACCACGCGCAGCAGTCCGACATAGCGATCGGCCTGTGCCGCGGCCACATACAGCGTCGGATCCACCACGGTGTCGCCGCCGGGCCCGCGCAGGAGCTCGGCGGGCACCTCCTGCCAGCCGATCGTCGATTCGACTTCCTCGCGAATGAATCGGTCCACGACGCGCAGCGGTTCCTCCTCCGCGCTGCCCGCGGGCACCACCGTGATGTCCGGGGGCGGTGTCACGGCACCCAGTCCGGTGGTCGCGGGATCAGTGGGCACGAGATACTCCCACTCACGCCTGCTGGTCACGAAACCCGCTCGCCCCCAACAGGACAGCAGTCCGTCGTCGCCCTCGTCGACCACGGTGTGCAGCGGCCGTCGCAGGGTGGCCAGCATGGCCGTCGCGATCTGATCGAAGACGTCGTCGTGCCACGCGTCGATACTGGCGAACAGCCGCCCATCGGGCCGTCGTGAAACCTCGCCGCACGCGACCACCAGGTCGTTCTCGACGGCTTCCCACCGCGTCGATTCGACCCGGCGGATATCTACAGAATTAGTGTTCATCGGTCGTCACCTTTCGGAATTGCCTACGCAGAGAGGCGCTCCCGGCGACGACTAGTTCGTTCGCCCATCCGCGACCACGAGGGGGAGCCCCCACATCGGTACTGTCTGCACGGGTCTCACCTCCTCGCCTGATGTCACGGTGTCCAGAACGCTAACAGGCCGCTCCCACACCAGCCCACCGATTTTTCTACCTGCGGTTTTCCCCGGCCCACGTCTCCGGTGAGGTGGTCCGCCACCAGCCGGTCCTGGTCGACGGGCTGCCCGGGTACATCTCGTGGCGCGCGGACGGCACCGCCCGATCGGTCATGTCGTTCGCGGTCACCGGCGACCGCGTGACCGCTGTCGCACTGCTCGTCGACCCGGCCCGGCTCGCCGTGCTGCGACCGGACACGGTCGGTGGCGGCGCGGGCTGACATCAATTGCCGGAATCGGCCGCGCAGTCGATCTTCGACGGATACGTTGGCCGAAATGTCCAGTTGAGTCGGGTGATGGTGATCGCTATGGCGTCTCGTGGGTGGGGTGTGCGCAATGCCGGCGTCGCGGCGTCGGTCGCGGTGGCCGCGATCGCGGTCGGCGGACCGGCGGGGACAGCCGCGGCGCAGACACCGGGATGCGATGCGCCGCAATGGGTGAGCGGATGGATGGCCGCGCCCTCGGACGCCTTCGGGGCGGTGGATCCGTCGATGGCGCCGCAGGCGCACGTGGGCGGGCAGACGTTCCGGCTGGTCGCGACACCCCACCTGGGCGGGTCCGTGGTGCGGATTCATCTGAGCAACCGGAATCGGCCGGTGCCGGTCGAATTCGCGCACGTCACCATTGCCGAGCAGGCCGCGGGCCCGGCGGTGCGGGCCGAGACGCTGCGGGAGGTGAGCTTCGACGGGAGCTCCCGCGTCACCGTGCCCGCGGGCGGCGAGGTGGTCAGTGATCCGATCGAGTTGCCGTTCGAGGCTTTTCAACCGCTGGCGGTGAGCGTGTACGCGCCGGGCCTGACGGTGCTGCCGACCGAGCACTTCAATGCCAATGCCACCAGTTACTACAGCCTGCCGCTCACGGGCGACGCCACCGACGAACCGACCGGTGCGGCCCTGCCGCTGCCGACCACCTCGATGCCGTTCCTGTCCGGCCTCGATGTCCAGGCGCCCGGCACCACGTCGACCATTGTCGCGTTCGGGGATTCGATCACCGACGGCTATGTCGGCGCGACCTACCTGAGCGTGCCGCAGGATCCGAACGTGGTGGACCGCAATGTCCGTTATCCCGATTTCCTGCAACGCCGCATCGACCAGGCGGGCCTGCCGTTCACCGTGGTCGACGCCGGGATCAGCGGAAACCGGGTCACCCGAGACGGATTGATCCCGCAGTTCGGACCGGCGGGCGTGACCCGGGTGCAGCGCGACGCCATCGCCAAGGCCGGCGTCACCGACGTCATCATCCTCGAGGGCATCAATGATCTCGGCGTCCCGATCGGCGTTGATTTCGACCAGCTGGTCGCGGGCTACACCGACCTGATCACGCAACTGCACGCCGCCGGGCTGGCGGTCCATCTCGGCACGATCATGCCCGCGGGCAACGCGCTCTCCGACGGCATCGCCACCCTGCCCCTCGCCGGGCCGGTGCGGCAGCGGGTCAATGCGTGGATCCGCACCCAGACCCTGTCGGACAGCGTCATAGATTTCGACGCCGCCCTGCGCGATCCCGCCGACCCCGATGTGCTCGCGCCCCGCTACGCCGGCGCCGACAATCTGCACCCCAACCCGGCCGGATACCAGGCCATGGCCGAGGCCATCGATCTGAGCGCCTTTCGCGGCCGCTGCCGCTGACCCTGCACCGCGCCCCGTGTGACTCGAATCATGGCGGGAGGGCAGCCGGTCCCCGGTCACGGCAAGTGTGACTCTTGTCGACTTCACTCGGCGGTAGACCGATCGTCATACTGAACTCGGTACCTACTGACGAGTAACACCGAGGAAAGGTGGAGGTCGATGAATCGCCGTCGAGTGGCAGCCGGGATTGTTGTCACCGGTATCGCGTTGAGCGCACCCCTACTGGGCGCGGGCTCCGCGGGAGCGACTCCGGTGAGCGGGGGCTGCCATTCCGGCACCCGCGCGCCGACCTCCGATCCGCACACCTACGACTCGTGCATCGAGGGCGAGTGGGGCAACCTCCGCCAGTGCCCGCCCTTCACGGTCGTGACTCAGGCGGTCGACGGCGATGTCCGCTGCGTCAACGAATAGCCGCAAACCATGCGCAATCGAACCAAGTGAGCGACCGCTCAGGACATTTGACCAGTTGCCCATGAATTGCCGAGCGCACCCCGAGTTACATCAAACCCGTTGTTACACATACCAACTCGAATAGCCCCGGGGTGACCAGTCACACAGGGCTGTCACGGCCGTTCGGCTTGAACGGCCCCGCGCGGAACCGTAAAGTTACCGGCTAGTTAGGCACGATGGTGTTCCTACCTCGGCCCGACATTCTGCTAGGGGGCCATTCGCACAACGTCCGCATCCACCGACGCATGTCGGACGAACCCCGTTGGGTATCAACAGGTTCGTAATCAAGGAGGGGACGATGACTTCCTACATCGTCACGGGCGGAACCGGATTCCTCGGTCGGCGGCTCATCGCCGGACTGCTGGAACGCGACCCGGAAGCCGTGGTCCACGCACTGACGCGGGAGGCCTCGGTGGCCAAGCTGCGCGAGATGGCGGCGGGCTGGGGCGCCGAAGATCGCGTGTTCCCGCTGGTCGGCGACCTGACCGCGCCCGGCCTGGGCTTGATCGACGACACGCCCGGCGCCGACCACGTCATCCACCTCGGCGCGGTCTACGACATGACCGCCGACCCCGAGGTCACCTACGCCGCCAATGTGCAGGGCACCGCCTCGGTGATCGCGCTGGCCCGCGAACTCGGCGCGGTCCTGCACCACGTGTCCTCGGTCGCGGTCGCGGGCGACCATCGCGGCAAGTTCTTCGAGGACGACTTCGATCTGGGTCAGGGCCTGCATTCGCCCTACCACCGCACCAAGTTCGAGGCCGAGAAGATGGTGCGCGAGGCCGCGGACCTGCGCTGGCGGGTGTACCGCCCGGCCATCGTGGTCGGCGACTCCCGCACCGGCGAGATGGACAAGATCGACGGGCCGTACTACTTCTTCCCCGCCATCGCCGGACTGGGCGCGCTGCCCTCGGAACTGCCGGTGCCGATCCCGGATCTGGGCGCCACCAATATCGTTCCGGTCGACTACGTGGTCTCGGCCATGCTCGAACTGATCGCCAAGCCGGGTCTGATCGGCCGCACGTTCCACCTGACCAACCCGGAACCGCAGCCGTTCACCGAGATCTACAACGCGCTGGCCCGCGCGGCCGGCGCCCCCACCGCGATCGGCACCGTGCCGGGCTCGCACACCGCGCTGCACGCCCTGGGCGGACTGCCGGGCGTGCCCACGGTGCGCGATTTCCTGTTGGAGCGCTTCGGTATTCCCGCCGAGGTTGCCCCGCACACCGCGTTCGAGTCGACCTTCGTCTCCGAGTCCACCCGGGCGCACCTGCGCGGCACCGGCGTCGAGGTCCCGGCCTTCGAGGACTACGCCGAGACGCTGTGGTCGTACTGGCGCGCCCACCTCGACCCGGACCGCGCCCGCCGCCACGACGGCGGTCTCGGCGGCCGGATCGTGCTGATCACCGGCGCGTCCAGCGGCATCGGCCTGGCCACCGCGCACGCCGTGGCCAAGCGCGGCGCGACCGTGCTCATGGTGGCGCGCACCGAGGAGGACCTCGAGGCCGCGGCCGCCGCGGTGCGGGCCGACAGCGGTGCCGCGCAGGCCTACGTCTGCGACATCACCGACGAGAAGTCGGTGGAGCTGCTGGTCAAGCAGGCGCTCGCCGACCACGGGCACGTCGACTACGTGGTCAACAACGCCGGACGCTCGATCCGCCGCTCGGTGCTCAACTCCACCGACCGCATGCACGACTTCGAGCGGACCATGGCGGTCAACTACTTCGGCGCGGTGCGGCTCATCCTGGCACTGCTGCCGTCCATGCGGGAACGCCGATTCGGGCACTTCGTGAACATCTCCTCGATCGCGGTGCAGACCAAGGTGCCGCGCTTCGCCGCCTACGTGGCCAGCAAGTCGGCGCTGGACAACTTCAGCGAGATCGCCGCAGTCGAGAACGCCGACGCCGGAATCACTTTCACCTCGGTGCGCATGCCGCTGGTGCGGACCGCCATGATCGCGCCGACCGACCTGTACAAGTCGATTCCGGTGCACAGCCCCGATCAGGCCGCCGACATCGTGGTGCGGGCGCTCGAGCATCGGCCCAGCCGCATCGACACCCCGATCGGCACCTTCGCGCAGTTCGTGGACACGGTCATGCCGTCGGTGAAACGCGCCATCCTGCACCAGGGTTACCGGATGTTCGGCGAGTCCAAGGCGGCGCGTTCGCAGCCGAAGACCGGGCACCCGGCGGTGGACGCCGAATCCACCACGGCGAGCGGCGAGAGCGCGGCGGAGGTCACCGCCAAGCCCGATTCCCGCAGTCCGCTGCTGGCGCTGGCCCCGATCGTGCAGCCGCTCATGGGCCTGCCCGCGCCGGCGGCGCGGATCACCAACCGGATTCCGGGCCTGAACTGGTGATCACCCTGTCCGGCAACGGCATTCGGATCCGTTCGGTGCAGTAGCGGTACCTCACACAGAGTTCGGCCCGGTGCGGGACAGCGCACCGGGCCGACTCGTGCGATACCCGCGGCTCACTGTGGGATGAGGCCCCGAGTGCCGTGACACCCGACGCCCCGCGAACCGCGGGTACCCGGGCCCGCTCCGGGGTCTCGCGGGCGGGTCCGCCGAGACCGCCCGGGAGCCGGGCCCTTCCCCTCCCCGGGGTCAGATGTGGTCCGCGGCGAAATTGGCCGCGGCCACCAGATCACTGCCGTAGGCGACGTGCGCGTTGGCATTGAGGCCGGAACCGCACACCGGGTCGCCGCCGACGCACCAGTCCCCCGTGCGGGACAGGAACTCGCCCGGCACATTCCAGCCCAGGCCGCGGACGGGGTCGCCGAAGAGCAGGACCGCCGCCACCCGGTCGCCGAGATAGCCCGGCAGCTGGACGCGGCCCGGGTACCAGGACACCACGCCGGTGCCCAGCGCGGCCTGCACGACCGCCGCCCCCTGCGAGTAGCCGACCAGGACGAACTGCTGACCCGGGCAGGCGGCGGCGCGAATGATCAAGTGCCGCACCAGATCCGCGCTGCCTGCGCCGACGTCGAAGCTGTAGTCGGCGGGGTAGTTCACGCGGTAGGCGGACATCGAGACGGGCAGCCGGTCCTGCAGGACGCCGAAGAGGGGGTCGCCGATCTGATCGCCGAGCCAGCCGGGTTCGCCTGTGCCCCTGGCCACTACGACGTCCACATCGGCGCAGCCCTGCGCGTGGGACCTCGGTTGTGGCACGAACACGGTCGCGATCGTCAGCATGATCGCGAACCCCCATGCCGTACGCCATCTTCCAGACAGCAGCACCTTCCGGTCGCCCATCGTCCTCACCTCTCACGTCGTTGTGAGAAGTCCGGTGACTCTTGTCATTGACTAGAGACCGATCACCGGACCATGTGACCCAAGGTAAGAACGCTCCGGAACGGCGGCAACGAATTCCACTGGAGAGACACCTGATTGGTACCCAACCGTTTCATCATGAAACTTGTTATCTACGTGCAACTTTGGGGCAACAAAACGGCCTCGGACCGGATCCGGAGCACACCGCGAACCGCACGCAAAATACAACCGGTTCTCATAGTGTGTTGGTATGGAACGACTTACCGGGCTCGACGCGAGCTTCCTCTATTTCGAAACAGACACCCAACTCCTGCACGTCTGCGCATTGCTGATACTCGACCCCGCCGCCGACGGGGTCACCTATGAGCACGAGGCGTTCAAGGCCGAACTCGGCCGGCGGCTGCATCTCATCCCGGCCATGACGCGGCGGCTGCACGCGGTCCCGTTCAACCTCGATCATCCGGTCTGGGTACGGGATTCGAACTTCGACCTCGACTACCACGTGCGCCGGCTGGCGCTGCCCAGCGGAGCCGGGGACCGCGGGCTGGCCGAATTGGCCGCCGACATCGCCGGACGCCCCCTCGACCGTGCCCGCCCGCTGTGGGAGATGTGGGTGGTGGAGGGCCTGCCGCACGGCCGGGTGGCGGTGGTCTCCAAGTACCACCACGCCATCGTGGACGGCATCACCGGCACCAATATGATGATGCACCTGTGCGATATGCAGCCGGGCGTGACCTACACCCCGCCCGCCGAGGACACCACCGCCGAGGCCGAACCCACCGATCTGCAGCTCGCCGGCGAGGCCCTGCTGAACCTGCCGGGGCGCCTCGGCATGGTCGGCATGGTGCCCAAGACGGTCGGCATTCTGGGCGGGCTGGTCCAGCGGCGGCGCGAATCCGGCAGTCGCGGTATGCCGTTGCCGTTCACCGCGCCCCGCACGCCGTTCAATCGGGCAATCACCCAGCATCGGGCCATCTCCTTCGAACAGACCGAGTTGTCGGATATCAAGGAGATAAAGACCGCCTTCGGGGTGAAGGTCAACGACGTGGTGCTGGCCGTGGTCGGCGGCGCGCTGCGCAGCTACCTCGAACTGCACGACGAACTGCCCGAAACCTCGCTCATCGCCTCGGTTCCGGTGTCCACCCACGACACCTCACGCCACGAGGAGGGCACCAACAAGGTGTCGACCATCTTCGCCCGGCTCTACACCGAGATCGAGGATCCGGTGGCGCGGGTGCTGGCCATCGCCGAGGACAATCGCGGGGCCAAGGAGGAGCACAATCTGATCGGCGCGGACTTCCTCCAGGATTGGGGAAAGTACGCCCCGCCCAACACCTTCCAGCTCGCCGCTCGGGCGTACTCCTCGCTCAAGCTGGCCGATCACCACCCGGTGGTGCACAACCTGGTGATCTCCAATGTGCCCGGGCCCAACTTCCCGATGTACTTCCTCGGGGTGCGGGTGTCGTCGATGTATCCGTTCGGACCGGTGTTCCACGGCGCGGGCCTGACCGCCACCGTGATCTCCAACAACGGCCACCTGGACTTCGGCTTCATCGCCTGCAAGGAACTGGTCCCCGATGTCGACAAGATCGCCGACGCCGTCCCCGAGGTGATCACCGCGCTGCTCAAGGCCGCGCGCGAAAAGGGCTGAGCCCCAACCGAGTGGCTACCGTCTAGAGCCGCTCCGCCACCGACCGCACAGCCTCGAGGAACACCGGGACAAAGACGTCCGCCTCGAGTGCGCAGGCCGCGTGGCCCGCCCTGGCGAGGAAGATCTCCGCTCCCGGAATCGCTTTCGCCATCTCCAGCTGACGGAACACGGGCAGCGCCCGATCCCGCGTGGTGATCACCACCGCCGTCGGCATCTTCAAGGTCGGCAGCCATTCCGACGCATCGAAACGCCCCAGCACCGCGAGCGCCTGCGCGAGCGCCCAGCCGCTGGTGGCCCGCAGTTCCGTCATCGCCCAGCGATCCATCCGGCCCACCGGCCACGAGGACTCCGGCAGCGTGGGCAGTTTGTCGCGGCGCAGCTCCGCCCGGCGGAACGACCACTCCGAGAACAGGGCGGCCGTCGCCGACCAGCCCCGATGGAAGGCGCGCTCGCGCCACTTCTCCTGGAAGCGGTAGGTGGTCGCGGCCAGGACCAGCCCGCCCACCCGGTCCGGGTGCCGATGCGCGGCCAGCTGGGCCACCACGCCGCCCATGGAGTAGCCCGCCAGGATCGGGCGCTCGACGCCCACGGCGTCGGCGACCGCGATGACGTCGTCGGCCAGATCGTCGAGATCGAAATGCTCGGACCGGATTCCGTGGCCGTGCCAGCGCTGATCGAACAGGACCACGCGGTAGTGGGCGTTCAGCTCACGCAGCGAGGGGAACCAGTTGAGCATGGCGGTGGTCGCCATGCCGTGCAGCAGCAGGACGGTCGGCGCGGCCGCGGACGGGCCGGGCAGGTCCACCACGTAGGTGGCGCCGCGGCCGGGCAGCTCCACCATCTCACCCTGCGGCACCTCGGTCAGCCGGGAGATGCGCGGTGACAGGCGGCGGCCGCGCCGGGGCGCGGCGGGCGTGGTCGTATCCGAGCTGGGGTTCGTCATCGAGGGCCTCCCGGCACACCGTCGCGGCGGTCGAACTGGAACACGTTTCACTCGATGATGCCATACCGCGGGCGCCGCGGCCGGTTACGGCGTGCAGGGGGCGGGGGCGGCGACCAGCGTGGTCACGACCACCGGGGCCGCAGGCGGCGGCGGGGTGACGGACGGCTCTTCGGGGATGTCGTAGAGGTGAATTCCGGTGCGGCGCAATTGCCCTGGCTCGATCGCGACTCCCGGGACGTACGCGACGTGGCCGTAGATGTCTGTCACCTGGGCAGTGAACGGGCCCCTGCCCATGCCCGACACGGTCCAGTAGTTGTCGTAACCGCGGCGCATCGGGCGGTAGTCACCGCCGGAATCCGGGCGCAAGGCTACTTGCGCGAGCGGATTGCCGGTGCCGGAGAACAGGATTCCGATCCAGCTGGTCGAGGAGCTCTGCTGGACGCGGTAGAAGAGCTCCGGGGCGGGGTTCGGGTCGCGAACGGTGCTGATCCTGACCGGCGCGATGCCGTCGACCGAGTTGGCGATCGCCTCGAAAGCCGAACGGCTCAAGTCGTATTGGTCCGGGCCGCAGCCGGGGCAGCGGTCGACGACCTGGGCGCGGACGCTGCCGAGCGGGCCGTCGATGTCGACGTAGGAGCCGCAGGGGGCGGAACCGTCGTATCGGCTGGTCGGCACCCCGACGTAATAGCCGTCCAGCGGCAGATCCGGCAGGGAGCACGCGACGCCCTGATTGAAGGCGTAGAACCGGGCCTCCGCCCGTTCCTGCGGCGGTCCCGCGTCGACGGATTGGATCTGCTGAGGAGTAACCGAACTCGGTGCGGGCGCGGCGGGCAGCGTCACGACCGTCGGCGTCGGCGCGGCCGTGCTGCAGCTCAGCGACTGGGGTCTGATCCACCACGTGGCCAGTCCCACCACCACCGCTCCCACCAGAATAGTCCACAACCACGGCCTGCCAGGATGGACCTCTTCGTGTCCGGTGCGGTGCATGGCCGGTCCCCAACCCTCCGAATTTGTGTTTGCTGACGCGATGCTGCACTCCCTTTCAGGAAAGCAGCCGGGGCGGTGACGCCGAGGTCGAATGGCGATTTCGGAGTGAAAAGCGCGGCGTGTTGGCGGTGTGTCCGCATGTAGAACCCGGGGCCCGGTCGCTACGTATGTCCGTATGTCCGCGTCTCCGATGTCCGCACACCCGGGGAGAGATCGCCATGGCCCAGCTCGCGCCCTTCTACCGGCAGGTCCAGGCTCACTACGACCTGTCCGACGACTTCTACGCGCTGTTCCTCGACCCCTCCATGACCTACAGCTGTGCCTACTTCGATCGCACGGGCCTGACCCTGGAGGAGGCACAACTGGCCAAGATCGATCTGGCGCTCGGCAAGCTGGGGCTCGAACCCGGCATGACCCTGCTCGACGTCGGCTGCGGCTGGGGTTCGACCATGATCCGCGCGGTGCTCACCTACGGGGTCCGTGTCATCGGACTCACCTTGAGCCGCAACCAATTCGAGCATGTCGGCGCCCAGTTGCGCGATCTCGGCATCTCCGAAGCCGAAGTGCGCCTGCAGGGTTGGGAGGAATTCGAGGGCACCGCCGACCGGATCGTCAGCATCGGCGCGTTCGAGCACTTCCGCAAACAGCGCTACCCCGAGTTCTTCACCCGCTGCCACCGCATGCTTCCCGCCGATGGCCGCCTGCTGCTCCACACCATCATCGGCCACAGCCTCGCCGACCTGCGAGCCGCCGAGATTCCCGTGACCCGCGAGGACGCCCTGTTCCACATCTTCGTCAAACGCGAGATCTTCCCCGGCGGCCAGCTCCCCCAGAAGGACACCGTCCCCCGCGAGGCCGAGGCGGTCGGATTCCGCACGACCCGCATCCAATCCCTGCGCCCCCACTACGCGAAAACCCTTGACCTGTGGGCCGAATCCCTCGCGGCCCACCACACCGAAGCCGTCGCCCTCACCTCCGAAGAGGTCTACCAGCGCTACATGAAGTACCTGACCGGCTGCGCCCACTACTTCCGCGCGGGCCACCTCGACGTCATGCAGTTCACCTTGCAGAAATAGGCCTCACGCGGGGTGCCCCCGCACGGGGGTGCGTCCATCAGAACCGTCGGCGGCCTTCCGGACGGTCGTATGGTGCGTACACCAGCCCCGCCATCTGTTGTGCCGCCGTCAACCCATCGGTACAGGCGACACAGACTTCCAGGCGACGATCTTCGCTTCCAGATCCGGGCGATCTTGCTCTGTGATCACAAGTAGCCGTCGGGCGTACGAGTTGCGGCGGCGGGCGCCGACCTGCACTCGATCTTGACCGTTGCATGGTGAACATGTTTGGCTATCACTGCCATTCGTTCACGGGGAGATCAAATGCGCTCGTCCGCAGTACCTTTCATCAATCAACTGATAGCCGTGCTGGCGACTCTGGTGGGAATCCTTGCCACCCTTGTCATTCCAGCGCAGGTCGCCTACGCCGAACCGCTCGATTGCACGGCCGTGGCCGCGCGGATCGAAGCGCACAACCAGGCCGCGGCCGTTCACAACGCGAATCCGCCGGATTCGAGCAACCAGGCCGCGGTCGCCGCGTACAACGCCGAGGCCGAGCGGGGCAATGCGGAGATTCCGGAGTTGGAGTCCCTCGCCGATCAGTGTCGGCAGCAGGGGGTCGATGTTCCGCAGGTCGGTGCGGCGCCGCAGACCGGCGAGCCGGATGCCTGCCCGGCGGCGCTCGTCGTTCCGGTCGGTCACCCGGGCCTCGCACAAGACATCGCCGCGTGCCCGCCTTCGGCCGCGCAGCCGCCACCGCCGCCGGCCAATCGGCGCAAGCTCCGTCCGGCGGTGCCGTCGAACGTGCTGCCACCGATCAGCCGGGTACTGCCGGGCGCGCCGAAGGCGCCCTACCAGCCGGCGCAGCTGACCGGAACGCGCCTGGATCCGCCGACCACGGTGCTGCCGGCGTCCTTCGCCGCCAATCCGGCGCTGAAAACCGTTCCGGGGTATCAGCTTCCGGCACCGGGCCAGGCCAACCCGAGCGCGGCGGCCCCGAACATCTCCGAGACCGCCGCGAACTTCCTGCCCTACGTGATGCAGAATCTGTCCCAGGGCTTGCCGTTGCCGGTCGGCAGCTACGGGGTGCCCACGGTCGACGGCTACGAAGCGGCAGCCAACAGCACCCCCGTCCTGGACGTGCACGGCGGCGGCGGACTCATCGCCTACGGCCCGATGGACGACGTCTACGGCCCCAGCGGCGTATACATGCGTCTGGTTCCCGGTATGCAGGACAAGGGATCCGACGCCACCCGCGCGCTGCTGGGCGACAACGTGCCCCTGGACTACGACGCCGGCCATCTCGCCGGGTCGACCAGCGGCGGGTCCGGTCGCATCCCGCAGAACCTCATCCCCGAGAACTTCCACAACAATCGCGGGGTGAAAGCCCAGTGGGACAAGCTGATCACCGGCGTCGCCGAGGGCACCAATCCCGATGTGGATCAGCAGGTCGTCCATGCGCTGGCCATCCCGGTGTGGGGCGCGCCCGGTGAGCCGCCGACGGCGGTACTGCTGTTCGCGTGGGGTGAGAAGGGCTGGAATCTGCCCCCTATCATCATCGACAACTCCATCTGACCGCACAGAACAGGACGAGCCATGACCGCCATCGACGACCTACGGAGCCTGCTGCCGGTGCCCCCGAGCGTGTCACGCCCCGCGATCGACTGGGTGGCGGTCGAACACCGCATCGGGATCCCGCTGCCCGAGGATTACCAGCAGCTGGCCGGCACCTACGGAGAGTCGGAGTTCTCCTCGATCGTGCGCCTCAGCGTCCCGGATGCCACCTCCCCCTCAGCGGATCTGGAATGGTGGATCAAGGATGCGCGCGAACGCCTGGAGAACCCCGACCTTCCCCTCGAATGCGACGACATTCCAGCAGGTTTCGCACTGAACCCCGCATCCCTGACCGCATGGGGCAGGCTGGCGGACGGCGGCTACTGCCTCTGGGATTCGAGGGACGGCGACCCGAACACCTGGCCCGTCGTGATCGGCAGCAAAACCCACACCCGCTGGGGCTTCTACCGCGGCACCGCCACCGAATTCCTCAGCGCCCTGCTCACCGAATCACTGCCCGCCGGTCGCCTCTTCGACGAATTCGCCGACATGGTCGATGAATTCGGCGCGTACTGCGACTTCTACCATGAGGGCCGCAAGATCGACCGCGTCACCGCCGCCTAGTCGGACCGCACGCTGCAAGCGGTGACGGAAGTGGACCGGCCGAGGAAGGCCAGCAGACGCTGGTGAGCGGGTGCGTCGGCCGACGACGGTTGCGCCGGGCCGAACATGCCCGGGCGACGGAAGGCGTCGAAGTCCATGGATCGCATGACGCTGAGCAGGTGGTCGGCCTGCTGGTCGTCGATGAGGGGTTGTTGTCCGGTGGCTACGGCCAGGTCGATGCCGTGGACCAGGATCTCGGTGAGGTGGATCAGAGCGGCCATGGGGCCGGGGACCGGTCCGAAGCCGAGCCGGACGGTGGTGTCCAGCGCGCCGGGGCGTGACCAGGCCTCGCGGTCGAGGTGCGCGGCGGCGGCGTAGGCGGTGCGGTGGTGGGTGCCGAGCCAGTCGTCGTGGTGGCCGCCGCCGGGATCAGTGTGGGTGAGTTCGGCGGCAAAGACGCGCAGGCCGCCGACCAGATGGTTGAGCTCGAATCGGACATCCCAGCCGGGGCAGAGCGAGGGCAGACCGAGCTGCGGGTCGTCGATGCCTGCGACGATGGCGCCGGTGGTGTCGAGGGCGTCGCGGATTCGGTCGACGAGGGTGGGGACCACGGTGTTCATGGTGGTGTCTTTCGATCGGAGGACCACTCGAGTCCATCGAGCCGGAACGGTTCCGTCTCGGCTATGTCGAGAACGGTACAGCCGGGCCCAGTCGATACGCAACCGTTCCGTCTCGTGTTAGCGTGGATCACATGCCCCATCCCCCGCGCCGCACCTCCGGCGGCCCGGTCCTGCAGGACGACCTGACCGAGGCACTCGCCACCGCCTTCTTCGAGGAGCTCGCCGCGGTCGGCTACGGACGCCTCTCCATCGAGGCCGTGGCCCGCCGCGCGGGTGCGGGCAAGGCCGCCGTCTACCGCCGCTGGCCCTCCAAACAGGCCATGGCCACCGACCTCATCACCAAGGTCGCCGTCGACGCCGCCGACACCCCCGACACCGGGACCCTCCGCGGCGACCTCCACACCTTCCTCACGGCAGCCGCCGAAGGCCTCCGCCACCCCCTCGCCTCGAAGATCATCCCCGACCTTCTCGCCGAAGCGGCCCGCGAACCAGCCCTCGCCGCCACCCTCACCACCGGCATCGCCACCACCCGCCGCGACCGCGCCACCACCGTCCTCCGCCGCGCCATCACCCGAGGTGAACTCCCCGACGACCTCAATCTCCCCCTCGCCCTGGACTTCCTGGCCGGCCCCCTCTACTGGCGACTCACCATCACCGGCATCGCCCTGGAACCCACCTACCTGGAGGACCTCACCACCATGCTCCTGACAGCATTCCGCGCCAATACCATTCCGACCTAACGGCGACGCATGGCCTCCAACACCTCGGGATCAGCGGGAGCGATGGTCACGTCCTGCGGAGAGTTCCGCGGGAAGGTCCAGGTCAGGTCGAAGGTGCTGGTAGCGACCACGAAGTCCGCGTCGAGCGTGACGTGGTGGAATGGATTGGAGCTCCCCGACACCGCGATCCACCGCAGCGTCTGCTCCTCGTCATCGTCGGTCAGCGCGACCCACCCGATGCTTCCGTGCGACGCCGACTCCCCCACCATCGCGCGGCTACCGTCGTGCACAGCCGAGCCGAACGTCGGGTCCACATCGACCCATTCGACCGCCGACCAGGCCGTAGCCCGAAAATCCTCCTGCCAGAACCACTTGTCCGGCTTTCGCGGCTCACCGTCCGGCTGATGGAAACTGCGCTGCACCAATGTCATCGTCAGCAGCGTCCCGTCGGCGAACACGATCGAGTCCCCATCCGGCGCCTCCCGCGCCCGCCACCGCTCGAGCACCTGCCGCGCCGTGGCTTCACGACTGTTCATCGCCAGCGCCCCTTCGAGCCTGGTCCACATCTGACCAACGGCCTTCTCGGTATCGAGGATCGACCCGAGGTGTGCTCGAAATGCCGGCTGTTCAGCGGCATACATCGCAAACCACCGCGTCCCGGCACTGGCTTCGACGTTCGCGATCCGATCAGCCAGCTTCAGAATCACCGCCGAAGGGCAATCCGCGATCTTGGCATAGATGTCCTGGTTCCGTTCCGCACGCGTCGCTCCGATGCCGGTTACCGCCCACACCAGTTCGGCGACCCCCGCACCGAAGGCCGCCTCCAGTTCTACCCTGGTCACGGCGGTGTCCTCCAGCACGTCGTGCAACCACGCGGCCACTCCCAGATCGCCCGAGAACCGGAAGTCGCCGAGCACATCCCGAACCGTCGCGAGGTGGATCAAATACGGTGCGCCACCGTATTTTTGGTCACCGTGAGCCGCTCGCGCGAAGCAGCGTGCGGTCTCCTCGATGTCGTCGTCGATCATGCAGTCGAAGCTACCGGCGCGGGCCGGCGAAGGCGGTGCGGAGGAAGGCGACGAGTTGGGTGCGGACTCGGGGCTGGGTGAGGCCGTCGGTGCCGGCGCGCAGGGCCGAGAGGAGGGCGGAGACCAGCAGGGAGAGGAGGACTTCGCCTGCTATGGCGGGGTCCAGGGTGGGGTCGAGGTAGCCGTGGGCGATGCCCTCGCGGATCCGGGCCACGGATTCGGCGGCGTAGGCGCGGGCGTTGTGCAGGCAGCGGTCGAGGACGGCGTCGTCGATCGAGGAGGCTTCCAGGAGAAAGAAATTCACCAGGCCGGGTTCGGTGGCGACCAGGTCGTAGCAGCGGTCGATGACCCGGGTGTAGCGGTCGCAGAAGGCGTCCATGGTGGTGGGGGTGACGTCGCCCTCGGGGCCCAGGAGGAGGTCGCGAATGTGGAGGAAGCTGTGGTCGATGACGGCGTCGAGGATGGCGCGCTTGTTCGGGAAGTAGTTGTAGAAGGTGCCGTGGCTGACCCCCGTCGCGGCGGCGATGTCGTCGACGGAGATGGTGCGGAATCCTCGGGTGACGACCAGTTCGTAAGCGGCGGTGACCAGTTCGGCGCGGCGGCGGTCGGCTCGGGACGGGCGGGGCGGGTGGGGATCGGGGGCCGGGGCGGCGGTCACGGGGGTGATGGCGGGCTCAGGGGGCGCAGGGTTCGGTCGAGGTAGGCGAGGACCGCGGTCATGCTGCGGTCGCGGATGACCGGATTGCCCGCGCCCAGCAGTTCCCGCATGAGCCACGGGCCGACCAGGGTGGGGATGGTGTGGCCCAGCACTTCCGGATCGATGTCGGGACGGATCCATCCTGCCTCCAGGCCGCGGGTGAGTTCGGCGGCGATCAGGGAGGCGGTGAGGGCCTCCAGGCCGAGCAGTCGGTGCGCCAGTTCGGGATCGATGGCCCCGGCCTCCACCACCAGCAGCCGCAGCACGCGCGGCTCACGTTCGAGCAGGTCGTACAGGCGGGCCATGGCGGCGCGGACCGCGGCCACCAGGTCGTCCACGGTGTCGGCCGCGCCGAACACGGTGTGCAGTCGCATGGCGTCGGTCACCTTCTCGATGCCGAGATCGATGACGTGGTCCAGGATTTCGCGTTTGCTGCCGAAGTAGCGGTAGACGGTGCCCTGGCCGATGCCTGCGCGGGCGGCCACCTCGGAGATGGCGGTGGCCTCGTAGCCATGCGCGGTGAACACCTCGTAGGCGGCTTCGATGATCTCCCGGCGGCGGCGCGCGGGGAGTTCGCGCTGCGGCGGGCGGCCGATGCGTGCCGAGGCTATTTCGCGGCCCCACCCTTCACACCGGCGTCCTTGGGGCCGTAATCGGTGACCAGCCACTCGCCGTCGTGCCCGGCCACCGTCACCACCAGCAGGTTCGGCACCGTCGCCGGGTCGGGCTGCTGCACGTTCTGGGTGCGCTGGGTGGCGTAGACGGTGACCGTGTACTGGTCGTTGCCCTTGGCCTCCACCGAGGTGCCCACCACATCGCCCGACGCCACCACCTGGGCATCGGTCATGATCTTGGCGAGGGTGTCGTGGAACTGGGTGTACTTGTCGCGCAACGGATCCGAGGCTCCCCGCTGCACGCCGTCGAAGAAGGCGGGCAGGTTGCGGTAGTCGTAGGTGAGCGAGCGCAGCGTGTAGTCCTTGGCCACCTGCGCGGCGCGATCACGATCGGCGTCGCCGGCCTTCAGCGCGTCGTAGTCTCCCGAGGCGTTGTGCCACAGCACCCCCAGCACCACGGCCGCGATCGCGAAGATCGCCGCGGCCGCCGCCACGAACGGATTGAGTCGTTCACCGATCCCCTTCGGGGACTTCGCCTCCGGAGATTCCTCGACGGTCTCCACCGCGTCGGGCTTGGCGGTCTCGGTCTGCTCGGTCTCGGTCACGGTCTGCCTTCTCTCTAGCGAGGAATCTCGATGCCCACGTGCGCCGCGCCGTCGCCGGGGAACATCGTGGACAGCAGGTCCACGATCGATCCGGCGTCCACGCGCAGCGGTTTGATCACGCTGGTGGCGGGTTTGAGGACGGTGGCGATCTGCCCGAGGTCGGGCCCGATCAGGCGCAGGTATTCGTCGATCTTGGTGACCAGCGGCCCGATCGGATCGTCGAAGATGCGCTCGCCGATGTAGGAGTAGTTCTGGAACGCGGCAATGATGTGCAGCAGTTCGGGCAGCGCGGTGGTGAGATCCCCGGCGGCCGCGCTCAGCGTGGGCGCGCGCCCGTCGAACTTGTCGCCGAGGGTCTGCACGTTCGAGTACAGCCGTCCGATGGCTTCGCGCTTGTCCCGCAACAGATTCGCGGTCCCGACCAGCGCCTTGGTGAGGTTGGCGACCTCGGCGTCGCGGCCCTCGAACCCGGCGGCCACGGTGCCGGCCAGATTCCGCAGTTTGGCCGGATCCAGTTGCGCGGTCAGGGCATCCAACTTGGCGAGCGCGTCCCCGACGGTGGTCGCCACCCGCACCTGGCGGTTGGGCACCACGCTGCCGTCGCGCAGGAACGGCCCGGCGGTCCCGGTCGGCCGGAAGTCGAGGAACTGCTCCCCCGCCGCCGACAGGTTGGCGATCTGCACGACGCTGTCCACCGGAATCCGGTACTTGGCGTCGTATTCGAGGGTGACCGCCAGTCCGTGCGCGGTCGCCCCGATATCGCGCACCTTGCCGATGGGCAGCCCGCGCAGCGTCACCTGGGAGGTCTTCATCAGCCCGCCCGACCCGTCGAGCAGCACGGTGACGGTGTTGTTCTGGCGGCGCGGATCCAGATTCAGCACGCCGACGGCCATGTAGCCGCCGCACACGAAGGTCAGCACCAGCAGCATGACCAGCGACATCGGCCCGGACAGTGACAGCTTCATCAGGGCACCATCCCGATCCCGCGCAGCGTGCCGATCAGCTGGTCGGCTTGCGCGTCGGCGGCGGATACGTTGCGCACCTTCACATCCGGCGCGCTCAGGAAGGGAATGATCTTCTCCTTCAGCAGCGTGTGGAAGGTGTCGAGATTCGCCGCCAGCGTCAGGTCGGCGTATCCGGCCGTCACCGCGGTCGGAGCGAGCACGGACACGATCGACCGGAAGTCGCCGATGTGCGGCAGCAGCAGATCCCCGGCGTTCTTGGCGAGCGGACCGCCGCTGATGATCAGATTCACCACGGCCAGCAGCACATCCGACAATCCGGCCGCCCGATCCGGCCCGAGCGTCAGGATCCGGTCCACCGCGCCGCGACCGGATTCCAGCTTCGCGGTGATCTGTTGCGCCGAGGTGAGGATGCGATTCAATTCGTCGGTGTGGGTGGCCATATCGTGCAGCGCCGCGCGCCCGGCCCGGTTGACCCGGTCCAATTCGGCCGGGTCCGAGGGGAACGCGGCATTCACATCGGTCACCAGTTTCTGGATGTCCGACCAGCGTCCGCCGGTGATGATGTTCGACAGCGCTCGCAGAATGTCCTCCACATTGGTGGCCGGAATGGTCTGCGCCACCGGAATCACGTCACCGTTGCCGAGCATCGTGCTGCTGGCGTTCTTGGGCGCTTCCAGCGCGATATGGATATCGCCGAGGATCGTGGACTGCCGCAGTTCCGCCGTCGTGGATTTCGACAGTTTGGCGTCGGTGTGCAGTTTCACCGTCGCCACCGCGGTGGTTCCGATCAGCTCGATGTGGTCGAGCATGCCGACCTCGACACCGTCGGAGATCACCTTGGCGCGGTCGGGCAGATTCAGCACCGATCCGAATTCGATACGCACCGAATAGGTTTCGCCGGAGGGATAGGTGCCGGGAATCGGGATATCGGTCGCCTTCACCCCGCAGCCGGTCAGCACCAGCGCGGCCGCGGTGACCACCGGCAGCAGCCGCACGACCGCCCGCCTCATCGCACACCCGCCTGCGGTAGCTGCGCGGCCAGCGGCGGCAACGCGGTGAGCAGCGAGGTGATGTCACCCTGGTGCTGCTGCACGAAGGTGTGCGCCTGCGGCAGCACCACATCCAGCAGGCTGTAGATCTGCTGATCGTATTTCCCGGCATTGCGCGCGATTACGGGCAGGAATTCGACCGCGATATCGACGGCTCCGGAGAATTCCGCCGAGAACTGCCCGATCAGCTGCAGGCCGTTGCGCAGATTGTCGAGCACCTGCGCCATATCCGGCCAGTTGGTCACGAACATGGTGGTGAGCTGATCCAGATTGTCGACCAGCCGCCGGAACGCGGCATCCTTCTGCGCGGGGTCACCGACGACCGCGGACAGTCGCTGCAGCAATTGATTCCACTGCTGCCCGGTCCCGTCGATCGCCTTGTCGGCCGCGGTCAGGGTGTCGTCGAGCAGCGAATCCGGTGTGCCCGAGCCGCCGCCGGTCAGATCACCGGCCAGCTTGCCCATGGCGTCGAGGGCCTCACTGATCCCGATGGGCGTTTTGGTCCGTTCCAGCGGAATGCATTTCGCGGTGTCGAATCGCGGGCCGCCGGAGTACGGCTTGGTCAGTTCCACGTGCCGGTCGGTCACGATGGAACTCGACATGGTGACGGCCGCGATGTCGGCGGGCAGCTTCACCGAGTCCTTGACGCTCATGGTGACCCGCATACGGTCGCCCAGCGCCTCGATCTTCGACACCGTGCCGACCTCGACCCCGAGCATGGTCACGCTGTTGCCCTCGTACAGTCCGACGGTGTCGGTGAACTCGGCGCACACGTGCTGCTTCGGATCGCGGACGGTCGTCGCCCACGACACCCCCACCGCCCCGGCGGCCACCACCACGACGGCGAGCCCGGCGGCGAGCGCTGTTCTGCCCCAATTCATTCAGCACGCCTTGCCTTCGAAGGGAATGCACAGCCGGACGCCGGCGGCCGGGTCCCGGACCTGCACCTGAGTGCCCAGCAGCCCGCTGAGCCGGTTGATCACCTCGCGCATCCCGTTGATCACGGTGTCGAGCCGGTTCGGGTCCTCCATGAGCTTGGAGAACAGCTGCTCGAACTGGGTGACCGACGGCTCGATGCTGTCGTAGGCCATGAGCGGCCGGTGCAGCACGATCAGCAGTCGTTTGAGCAGGGCGAACATGCTCACGATGTCGTTCTTGCGGTTGCCCAGCCGGTCGGCGACTGTGCCGAGCTGTTTCACGAAGTCCGCCAGCAGCGCCTTGTCGTCGGCGATGGCGGCGATGTACTCGTCGGAGACGGTGAGCGCGCTGTTGAGCTGATCGGTGCGCTGGGCCAGCACCCCGGTGAGTTCATCGGCATTGCCGATCACCCCGCGCAGCGCGTCGGGTTGTTGCGCCAGCGCCGAATTCAGCTGGCCGATGGTGTCGCGCATGGTGGTGGCGTCGACCTTGCCGAACACCGGGGTGCCCTTGTCGAGAATGTCGCTCAGCTCGAACGGGGTGGTGGTGCGCTCGGGCGGGATGTGCTTGGACGCCAGGTCCTTGTCCCCGGCGAGGGCCAGCGCCAGGTAGTGCCCGCCGATCGGGGTCAGCATCTTGACCTCCACCGCCGACCGGTCCCCCACTCGCACATCGCGATTCACGGTGAAGGCCACCTCCACGTGATCCCCGACCAGGTCCACGGCGCGGATCTTGCCGACATCGATGCCCGCCACCCGCACCTCGTCGCCGGGCCGGGCCCCGCCGGAGATGCGGAAGTCGGCCACGTAGGTTCGCTGCCCGAACGGGATCACGTACACCGCGCCCGCGACGGCCAGCGCGATGACGCACACCACGACCCCGGCGATACCCCAGCGCAATTGCGTGTTCTGGTCCCCGCGACCGGTGAGCACGTCCCGGATCAGCTCGCCCATCCGGGCGATCAACGCTCTCATCAGTTGCACACCACCAGGTTCTGGTTGGACAGGATGACCCCGGCCACCGCGGGCAGCGCGGCCTCACCGTGGGAGCAGGTGATGCGCGGCTTGAACCCCTGCCCGGGAACCGTCTGATTCAGCCCGGTCACCACTTGCGGTGCCAGAGCCAGGATCTGGGTCAGTTCGTCGGTCTGCGGCACCAGTCGCCGGAGCAGACCGTCGACCGGACCATAGGCGGTGTCGTAGGCGTCGCGCGTCTCCTCCAGCAGCGGAACCACGGGCGCGAGCAAGGTTTGCGCGGTGTCGACCGCGCTCAGCATGGCCTGGGTCTTGGCGGTGAACTGGTGCAGGATGCCCGACAGCTGCTGCACCAGGTCGCCGACCGCCTTCGATTTGCCGCCGACGGCGTCCGCGACCACGCCCAGATTGCGGATGAGCAGCACGATCACGGCCTCGCTGTTGCGGGCGTGCTTGGTGAGCGTGTCGACATCCGCGAGCACCGGCCCGATCCCCGAACCGTCGCCCTGGATGACGCGCAGCAGGTTGGTGCCGAGCTGGTTGAGCTGCGCGGGATCGAGCGTGTCGAACATCGGCTTGAAGCCGTTGAACAGCTTGGACACGTCGAAGCTCGGGATGGTGCGCTCGACCGGGATCGTCGTCCCGGCGGCGATCTTCGTACGCCCCGGCCCGTCGGTGAGCAGTTCGACGTACCGCTGGCCGATGAGGTTCTGGTATCGCACCGCGGCCTTGGTGTTGTCGTACACCGGCCGCTCCCGATCCACGGTGAAGCGCACCCGCGCCCGGCTGCCGTCCAGCGACACCGTCTCCACCTTCCCGACCGCGACACCGGACATGCGCACCGAGTCCCCGGCGAAGAGACCCGACACGTCGGTGAACACCGCGTCGTAGCTGACCTTGTCGCCCGGGATCGGCGTCCGCAGCGCGGTCACGATGAACGTGGTGCACCCGGCCACGACCAGCAGGAACACGACCAGCTTGAGAGCAGACCTGGTGACCTCGCTCATTTGGCCCCTCCCCCCAGCGAATCCGCCAGGTACGGCATGGTTTTCGCGATCAAATCCACCTGCAGCCGCACCCGGCCGTCGACCACCGGGAACGCCCCGTCCATGGCGCGCAGCAGATTCGGGACCCGATTGTGGGCCGCGGCCACCGAGCCCACGGACACGCTGATCGGCACCGCCACATCGAGAATGCCGTCGAGGACCTTCTCCAGTTCCGGATTGTTCTGCTGCAGCAGATTCGAGATCCCCACCAGCACCGCGTCGTTCACGCCATGGGTGGAGCGATTGGTGCGCGCCCGGTTCTCCGGATCCCCGAAGTAGGCGCTCTGCTCGAGTACCGCGAGGATGGCGTGCCCGGCCGCGGGCGTCACGTCCCGGAACGCGCCGGTCATGTCGCCGCCGATGCGCAGATAGTGGGCGAGGCTGTTCTGCTGTCCGTCGGCCAGGGTGCGCGCGGTCTCGAAGAACGACCGCAGGACCGGGCCCATGCTGGCGGCATTGTCGAGCATCAGATCGAACAGCCGGTGCACGGCCGCCGAATCCAGCACCTGGGTCAACCGCGCCGCCCGCCGGAACACGCCGGCGACGGTCGCGTTGGTGGCGCCCTCCCCGATCTGGAGCACGGCGTGCTCACGCAGCTTGTTGCCGTCGGTGCCGGGCACCAATTCGATGGCGCTGGAACCGAACACGTTCGACGAGGTGAACCGCGCGGTGACATCATCGGTCAGCGCGTCGGCCTGCCGTCGGTCGATCCGCAATCCGATGCGCTGGTGCCCGTAGCCCACGGTCTCGACGGTCGCCACCGTCCCGATCGCGTACCCGCGGAACTTCACCTCCGCGCCCGGGGCCAACCCCTCGCCGAGGGTCGCCGCGTCCACGGTGACCTCGAACCGATCCACGAAAGAGCCTCGGGCATAAGAACTCACGACAATCGTCACAGTGACGAGGACGACGGCGACCAGCAGGCCGCGCAATCGCAGCAGCCACGGTCCGGCGCTACGGCCGGAATGATCCTTGAAGACGGCCATGTTTCACCCCGAGATCCGGATGCCGACATCCAGGCCCCAGATCACGATCGTCAGGATCATGTCCAGGATGACCACCAGCACCAGACTGGCGCGAATGGCGCGACCCGAGGCCCGGCCCACGCCCTCCGGTCCGCCCGAGGCGTAGAAGCCCTGGTAGCCGTGGATGAGAATGATGGTGACCACGAAGATCGTCGCCTTGATCAGCGAGGCGATCACGTCGCCGGGCTGCAGGAAAGCGTCGAAATAGTGGTAGTAGGTGCCCGAGGACTGCCCGTGCAGGACGTTCACCACGGTCGCGCACGACAGGTACGACAGGATCAGGGTCAGCAGGTGCAGCGGCACGATGGTGATCGCGCCCGCGATCACGCGGGTGGTCACCACGAAGGGCATGGGCCGGATGCCGATGGCCTCCAACGCGTCGATCTCCTCGGAGATGCGCATGGCCCCGATCTCGGCCGTCATCCGGCAGCCCGCCTGCGCCGCGAAACCGATGGCCGCCACCATGGGCGCCATCTCGCGGGTATTGGCGTAGGCGGAGACGAACCCGGTCAGCGGGCCCATCCCGACCATGTTCAGTGCGGTGAAACCCTCCACGCCGATGGACCCGCCGACCGCGATGCCCAAAAACGCCAGCACCGCCACGGTGCCGCCGCCGACGATGAGCGAGCCGGAGCCCCAGGTGATGTCGGACAGGATGAGCATGGTCTGCCGCCGGTACACCCGCAGCGTGTGCGGGACGGCCGCCAGCACCTCGTAGACGAAAGTCGCCTGGTGGCCCAGGGATTCGAGCAGGGACATCGGCGCCTGCGCCGAAGCGCCGATCGTGCGCCCCGCGGTCCCGAGTGGCGTGTACTTCGCCGGTACCTGGGTCATCAGCCCACCTGCGTCGGGATAAACATCGACACCAGCTGCGTGATCACCAGATTCACGCCGAAGGCGGCGATCACACCGATCACCACCGCCGCGTTCACGGCATTGGCCACGCCCTTGGGTCCGGCGGTGGCCTCCAGCCCGCGCTGGCACGACACGATGAGCACGATGACGCCGAAGATGATCGATTTCACGATCGCCACCCACAGGTCGCTCATCTTGGCGAAGGCCGCGAACGCCGACAGGTACGAGCCGGGCGTCACGCCCTGGAAGCCGACGGCGATCACATAGCCGGTGAACACGCCCATGAAGATGATCAGCATGCACAGCAGCGGCGTCAGCGCGATCATGGCCGCCAACCGCGGGGCGACCAGCCGCCGCACGGGGTCGATTCCCATGACGCGCAAGGCGTCCACCTCGTCGCGAATGGTGCGCGCGCCCAGATCCGAGGAGATGGCCGACCCCGCCGCACCGCCCAGCAGCAGCGCGGTCACCATGGGCGCGCCCTGCCGGATGACACCGAGGCCGCCGGCCGCGCCGGACACCGAGCTCGCGCCGACCTGCTGGGTCAGGCTCCCCACCTGCACCGCCACGATCACGCCGAACGGAACCGACACCAGCACAGCGGGAATCGCCGTCACGCTGACGATGAACCAGCCCTGCTGGAGAGTGTCACGCCAGGGATGGCGGAGTTTGACGATATCGAGGATCAGGAATCGGAACGCCGCGCTCGCCAGCTGAATGGTGCGGCCGAACGTGCGCAGCCCGGAGAGTACGAATTCGATTGCCTGCCATAGTGATTCCGGCCCCCGAACAACTTTCTCGACCAATGTTCACCACCCCACAGCCCCTACTGTTTGGTCGATGCCGACCGGTCCCTCTGTTGACCCGGTTCCGACTGACCGAGACAGTAATACAGATTTCGGACTGACGTGTCAGTCTTCACCGAAATAACCAGGGCCTTGACAGGGGTTGCGAGAGCGGAGAAAGATACGCGCGCCGCGCGAATAGCACGCATTACCAGCACTTTTCAGCAATAGGTCGGCAAATGCGAAATGCCACCGGACCATTCGGTTGGTCCGGTGGCATTTCAGATTTTGCGAAGTGTTAGCTCAACTGCGGGCGACCGCCCTCACGACTGTCCGGACAGTACGAGCGCCTCGGCCAGCGGCAAGGATTCGTCGGCGCACGCCCCCGGGTCCAGCACGGCTCCCCGGCCGATCAGGTCCCGCGCGACCCGGAACTCCGCCGGGCGGGCGATCGCCACGACCCCGACCGCGCGGCCGCCGCGCAATGCCAGCACGGTCGCGTCGCCGGACTCCGCGCTCCCCCGCACGATCAGCTCGTCCTCCGCCCGAATCATTCCCGCGAACTGCACGTTCCGGCCGTACTGCATCGACCAGCCCCACGGCACCTCCGCCGTCAGGGCGGGCAACCCGAGCATCGACCGGGCCGCGGCCGCACCTTGCGCCTGCGCGCTGTTCCAGTGCTCGTCACGACGGGACTCACCCGATTTCGAATCCAGTCGATTCACCGCGTCACCCGCGGCGAACACTCCCGGAGCCGACGTGCGATACCGCTCGTCCACCCGGATACCGTCGTCCACGGCCAGCCCGCCGGTCACCGCGAGCCGAGTGTCCGGGACAGATCCGATCGCCACCAGCACCGACGCGGCGGTCCAGGTGCGGTCGTCCTCGGCCACGGCGACCACGTCGTTGCCGGTATAGGCCAGGTGCGAGAGCCGCACCTCGGTCGAGATGGCTACCCCGTTGTCCGCGTGCAGCTTCCGGATGTAGTCGCCCACGACGGCGGGCGCGACCCGCTCCAGCGGCGCGGTCCCCGCATCGAGCACCGTGACCTCCGCGCCCAGACCCCGCGCGGTGGCCGCGACCTCGCAGCCGATGAGACCGGCCCCGATGATCAGCAGCGACGGATCCCGCTCCAGCGTCGCCCGCAGCGCTTCGGCCTCGGCCCGGCCCCGCAGGGTGTGCACCGGCAACGCGGCGTCGGGCGCCACGGACCGGTCCGAGGTCACCGCCAGCTGCCGCGACCGGGCGCCGGTGGCCAGCAGCAGCGAGTCGTAGCCGATGGCGGTCCCGTCGGCCAGCCACACCAGACCCGGTCCGGGATCGATGGATTCGACCGGCACGCCCACCCGCAGGTCGATGTCGTTGCCCGCCCAGAAGTCGGCGGGATGCAACAGCGACCGCCGGTCCTCGACCGCGCCGGCCAGCAGCTCCTTGGAGACCATCGGCCGCCGGTAGGGCGCCGAGAGCTCCGCGCCCAGCAGCACGATCTCCCCGGTGTAGCCCTCGGTGCGCAGGGTGCGCGCGGCGGTGGCTCCGGCCACGCCCGCGCCCACGATGACGATGCGCCCGCTCACGCGCGGCTGACCTCGACCATCTCGAAATCGCTCTTGGCCGCACCGCAATCCGGGCAGGACCAGTCGTCGGGGATGTCGTCCCAGCGGGTGCCGGGCTCGATGCCGTCCTCGGGCCAGCCCAGCGCCTCGTCGTATTCGAAGCCGCACTGCAGGCAGCGGAAGAGTTTGAAGTCGGTGCTCATGTCAGTGTCCCTTCTGAGCGGAAGCCGGTTCGAAGTCGATCTTTTCGCGCACCCCGCAGTCGGGGCAGCACCAGTCGTCCGGGACGGCGGACCAGGCGGTGCCCGCCGGGAAGCCCTCGCGCGGAGCGCCTTTCGCCTCGTCGTAGACGTAATCGCAGATCGGGCAGCGGTAAGCGGCCATCACGCCACCACCCCGTACTTGGCGAACACGCGGGCGCGCTTGCGAGGCTGGACATTGGCGCGGGTGATGTCACCCGAATAGTGCTCGAGCACGCGGTGATCCATCACCTTGCGCCACAGTGGCGGGAAGTAAGCCAGCGAGATCATGCTCGCGTAACCGCTGGGCAGGTTCGGAGCGCCGTCCATACTGCGCAGGATCTGATAGCGGCGGGTGGGGTTCGCGTGATGGTCGCTGTGCCGCTGCAGGTGGTACAGGAAGATATTGGTGACGATGTGGTCGGAGTTCCAGCTGTGCTCCGGGGTGCAGCGCTCGTAGCGGCCGCTGGCGGTCTTCTGCCGCATCAGGCCGTAGTGCTCGAGGTAGTTCACCGTCTCCAGCAGGGCGAAGCCGTAGATCGCCTGGATCACCAGCCAGGGCAGCACGCCCGGTCCGAACGCCGCGGTCAGCGCGCCGAACAGCACCACCGACATCAGCCACGCGTTGAGCACGTCGTTGCGCAGCGTCCACGGACGCCGGCCGAGCCGTTCCAGGCGCTTGGCCTCGAGCTCCCACGACGAGCGCAGGCTGCCCCACACGCTGCGCGGCAGGAAGCCCCAGAAGGTCTCCGCGAAGCGGGCGCTGGCCGGGTCCTCCGGAGTGGCGACGCGGACGTGATGGCCGCGGTTGTGCTCGATGTAGAAGTGGCCGTAGAACGTCTGGGCCAGCGTGATCTTCGACAGCCAGCGCTCGAGCTCGTCCTTCTTGTGGCCCAGTTCGTGCGCGGTGTTGATGCCGACGCCGCCCATCACGCCCATGCTCAGCGCCAGGCCCAGCTTGGAGATCAGGCCCAGGCCGCCGTCGACGCCCAGCCAGGACAGGTCGCTCGCGGTCCACAGGTAGCAGGCCACGGTCAGGCTCAGCAGCTGGAACGGGATGTAGGCGTAGGTGCAGTACCGGTAGTACTTGTCGTTCTCGAGGTACTCCATCACCTCGTCGGGCGGGTTCTGGCCGTCCGGGCCGAAGAAGCGGTCCAGGATCGGCAGCAGCACGTACACGATCAGCGGGCCGATCCACCACCACACCGGCGAGACCGCGGTCCAGCCGAACTCGTTGAAGGTCCAGACCAAGGCCATCGCCAGGAACAGGGCCGTCGGGGGAACGAGGCCGAGCAGCCACAGATAGCGCTTGCGGTCACGCCACTGCGGGCGGGCCGTGGCCTCTTCCGCGCTGAAATGAGACGTCGTCATTGCCGTACTCCTAGCGTTTACACTTTCTCAAGAACTGTATTCATTAGATACACTGTGATCCAGTCTGTCAACGACGAGACGAAAGTTGAGCCCATGTACGATCGGGACGTGGTTGAAGCACCGAACTTCCAGACCGAGATGCGGCTGTTGCTGCGCGAGCGGATCATCGAAGCGGGCCGGCGCATCGTCATCACCGAAGGGTGGGGCGCGGTGAACATGTCGCGGCTCGCCAAGGAGGTGGGCGTGAGTCGCCCGGTGCTCTACAAGGAGTTCGCCAACAAACACGAGCTGGCCGAAGTGGTGGTGCAGCAGGAAGTCGACGGCTTCCTGGTCGGCATCGCCGAATGCCTGGCCGCGCATCCGACCGAGGTCGCGACCGGGATGACCGCGGCGGCCGAGTTCACGCTGCGGACCGGCGCCGACAACACACTGATCAAAGCGGTGCTGGCCGGGCGATCGGAGACCGACAGCTCACTGCTGCCGGTGCTGATGACCGAGACCGAGCCGGTGCTGGGCCGCGCGGTCACCGCACTCTCGGCGGGCATCCGGTCGCAGTACGGGCTGCCGGCGATGAGCGACGCCGAACTGACCTCGATGACCGAGGTGCTGGTCCGGCTCGCGCTGAGTCACCTGTTCCAGCCGACCGGGCCGATCGACCGGGCCGTGGGGCAGATCAACAAGGTGATCGTCGGCGCCTACGGCGCGGTGCTGTAGCGACGGCGCGGCACGCGAGAAGGCCTGCCGCGCCGCCGAATCGGGCTACGCGAGCCGCGCCGCCAGGCGGGTCGCGTTCATGTAGGCGATCGCCTCGATGCTGACCATCGGGTTCACCCCCGACGAGGTCGGGAAGCAGGAGGCGTCGGCCACCACGATGTTCGGCACATCCCAGGTGACGCCGTCGGGATTGGTCGCCGAATCCGCGGCGGAACCGCCCATCCGGGCCGAGCCCATGATGTGCAGCGCGCCCATCGAGCAGCGGCCCGGCGCGTACCCGGCGGCGGCCGCCCGGGCGGCGAAGTCCTCGTGGCTACCCTCGACGCCCGGCGCGTAGCCGACGCCCGCCTGGTGCCCGGAGAAGATCCGCTGCGCGCCCGCCGCCTCCAGAATGCTTGCGGCATTGACGATTCCGGTGTGCATGTGGGCGGCGTCGCGGGCCGACAGCCGGTAGCGCACCACGGCCTCGCCCTGCTTGTCGGTCTCGACCGAGCCGTGGTCGCGGTCGCGGGTGATGACGCCGACGGCGACGGTATTCGCTAGTTTCAGCATGCGGTCGCGATGCGCGGCCGCGCCGGTCCAGGCCTGGAAGCCCACCGACATGCCCGGGGTCATGGGCCCGGTCTCGTAGATGACGCCGTAGCCGTTGCCGTCCAGGTCGCGATCCTGTTTGGAGTAGCGGGTCTGCAGGCCGCCCTCCCACGGGCGGATCTCCTCGTCGAAGACGCCGAACACCGCAGTGGCCGGATGCAGCCGGAGATAGTCGCCGATGGCACGATTCGTCAGGCCGGAGCGGCGCAGCAGGGCGGGGGTCTGGATCGCCCCGGCGGCGACCACCACCGCGCGGGCACGCACCCACACCGAATGCCCGTCCGCCGTCACGGCTTCCACGCCGGTGGCGGTGCCATTGCTGACCTCGATGCGCCGCACGTCGGTGCCGACGAACAGGCGCGCGCCCGCCGCGGCCGCATCCGCCAACCAGGTCTTGACCGCCGACTGCTTGGCCCCGATGCGGCAGCCGAAACCACAACGCCCGCATTCGATTCCGGCATCGCAGCCGCGAACGTTGCGGGGCAGCGACTCGACGTGCCAGTCCAGTTTGCGCAGGCCGCGTTCGAGGATCTCGTCGCGGCGCGAGGCGGGCGAATGGTCGAGGTTCACCCCGAGCCGGGACACCACCGCGTCGAGGGCGTCGGTGTACTCCTGCTCGGCGAACTGGCTCGCGCCCAGCCGGGCCCATTCCGCGCGCACGTCGTCCGGGGTCCGGAAGGAGGTGGTCCAATTGACCACCGTGCCGCCGCCCAGCGCGCTGCCCGCCACCAGGCTCAGCTGGCCTTCGGCGGTGGCGGCCGGACCCGGCGCGTACAGCTTCAGGAACCCTTCCTTCTCGCCGATGCCGAAGTCCGGGTCGTCGAAGTAGTCGCCGCGTTCCAGCACAACGACATCCAGGCCCGCCTGGGCCAGGACCGCCGCGGCCGTCCCGCCACCCGCGCCCGACCCGATCACGACCACATCGCACACGACCGTCGTGTCGGAGTCCGGCCGCTCCGGGCTGAGCCCGCGCTTCGCACCTTCGACCGGGCCGAACGCGGGCGGGAAGCCCATCCTTTCCCACACCGGATTCACCCCGGTCGGCCCCGGCGTCAGGTAGTAGGAGGTGACCGCCGCCCCCTTCAACGCCTGGAACAGCGCCCGCTTCTGCTCGATCCGGGAGTTGGCCATCCCGAGCAGCATTCGCTCCCGCTCCTCGGCGCCGAGCCGCGAGAACTTGCGCCACCCCGCGCCGTTGAGCGCCCCGAACACCCGCGAATCCCACACGCGCATGAGCAGTTCGAACTGCCGCCGCTCCGCCTCCCGGGGATTGCGTCCGAGCAACTCGGTGACGGTGTCGACGACCCCCAGCGCGGAAGCCGACGCCACCTCACCCCCGTCCCCCGGCGCGAAAGTGTCACAAACCATCTCGAGTACGGCCCGCCGCGCCGCATCTGAACCCATGCCGCCATCATGCGCTACCCGCCCGCCCCTGTCCCGGCAATTGCGGCACACCGCCCTCACATGCTGCCGAGCCGAATCCGCCTACCCTCGAATCGTTCAGTCAGCCCCTATCGAACAGGACCGGTCGTGACCCTCGAACAGAACTGGGATCGCATCCGCGAGACCGTATCTCGCGCCGCCCACTGCACCCTCGCGTCGACCGATCCGGACGGCGCGCCGACCATCGCACCGATCGGCACGGTGTTCCTGCGCGACGACGCGACCGGCTTCTACTTCGACCAGTACGCCGAGGCGCTGGGCCGCAACCTGGACCGCGATCCGCGGGTCTGCCTGCTGGCCGTGGACGGCCGTGGACTGTTCTGGTTCCGTTCGCTGCTGACCGCGCGCTTCCCGTCGCCGCCCGGAGTCCGGCTCTACGGCACCGCCGGGCCCCGGCGCGTCGCGACCGCGGACGAACTGCGGCAGGTGCGGACGCGAGTGCGACTTCCGGCGCGGCTCCCGGGCGGGAAATTGTTGTGGTCGGACTTCTCTCACGTCCGCGACATCAGCTTCACCGATTACCGACCGGTTCGGTACCCGCACATGATGTCCCACCTCTGGCGATAACACGCCATCCGCCGCGCGGAGTTGGCACGATTCGACACTTCTCCGCCGCCCTGCGGCGTGCGACAGTTGCTCGGCCAGTGCTGTCGGCGCCGACCGAATGTGGGGTGAGGGCATGATTATCGCGATCTGGGTGGTACTGCCGTATGCCGCCGTCGTGTCGTGCGCGGTCGGGCATCTATGGCGGTATCGGCGCGACGGTTTCCGCGGCTATCTGTACGGGCCGCACATCGACAAGGCACAGCGGATCGGGATCGCCGCCGTGCGTCTCGGGTTCCCGGTGGTGTTCGCGGTGCGGGTGGCGGAGATGCTCGCGTCGGGCCCACACACGCGGCCCGAGCACGACATTCACGTACTGCTGTCGGCGGTCCAGATCGTGGCCGCGCCCGTGACCGTCGCCGGGGTGGCGCTGATCCTGATCCCGCCATTGATCTCCGCCGACACACGGCACCGGGTCACCCCGCTCGACCGCTTCACGCTGCCGCTGCTCAGCGCCGCACTCCTCTCGGCCGTCCTGGTCACCTTCGACGGCAGCGCCACCGACGGCCGCTACCGCGCCGCCGAAACCCTGTTCCCTTGGGCGCGTTCGCTGCTCGCGCTCCACCCCGACCCGTCCGGCATGGATCACGCCCCCGCCCTGTACCAAGCCCGCGGGCTGATCGTGGTGGCGATCATCGCGGTCTGGCCGTACACGCGACTGGCCGGGATCCTGTCGGTGCCCGCACTGCGGGTACTGCGGCAGGCGGTCCCCGCACCGTATCGGTCCGCGCCGACGGTCTGAGACGGGCCGCTCAGCGATTTCCAGGAGATAGCTCCCATTCCTTGGAATCACTCGTCACGCAGGCCGGTAAATGGTTTCCCTATACAGAGGGGCTATCACTCCGGATCCGAGTAGCGCGCTACTCATGCCTCGGTCGTCGGCAACGGCGACACTCGAGCAATGGCGCGCATTTTCCTCAGCCATTCCAGCCGAGACAATCGGCAGGCCATTGCGCTGAAGGCCTGGCTCGTCGCGCAGGATCCCGCTCTTGCCGACGAGATCTTCCTCGACCTGGATCCCGAGACGGGGATCGCGCCCGGGGTGCGATGGAAAGACGCCCTGGTCCGAGCCACATCCCGGTGCGAAGCCGTGATCTGCCTGCTGTCGGAGCAATGGGATTCCTCACCGGAATGCCGCACCGAGGTACGGACCGCGGAGAACCTCAACAAACGAATATTCGCCGCACGCCTGGAACCGTTCGTGAGCCGCGAGTCCACCCGGGAATGGCAGCAATGCGATCTGTTCCCCGCCGGACCGACGACAGCGGTACCCGTCGCCGGGGGCCCGCCCGTCGAATTCTCGACCGAGGGTCTGCGGCGACTGTGGCGGGGTTTGCGGGAGGCGGGTATCGGAGCCGAGTATTTCGAGTGGCCACCACCCGGAGATCCCAGCCGGGCGCCCTATCGAGGATGGGATCCGTTCGAGGCGGTCGACGCAGCCGTGTATTTCGGCCGGGACGCCCAGATCCTGCGCGGCCTGGACATGCTACGCGGAATGCGCGCCGCCGGCGTCGAGAACCTGTTCGTCATCCTGGGCCCGTCGGGCACCGGCAAATCGTCGTTCCTGCGAGCAGGACTACTCCCCCGCTTGCGCCGCGACGACCGGCACTTCCTGGTTCTCGACATCGTCCGGCCCGAACGGGCCGCGGTCACCGGCCCGGTCGGCCTGGCCGCGTCCCTCTACGCGGTGCGCCAGCGGCTCGGGCTGAGAGAACCGACCCTCGGTGCGATCAAGACAGCCTGCGCGTCCGACCCCGCTCAGGTCACCGGCTGGCTACGGGAGGTCCAGGCCGCTGCCGCGGACGAGAAGCCCGATTCGAGCGATACGGTGACCCCGACGATCGTGCTCCCCGTGGATCAGGCCGAGGAACTGTTCGGCAGCGAGGCGGGGCGCGAGGCGGCGTTGTTCCAGTCGATTCTCGCCCGGCTGGTCGCGGACGGCCTGGATATCATTGCCGCACTGACCATTCGGGCCGATCGCTACGAACCGCTGCAGACCTCGCCCGCCCTCGCCTCGGTGAAGAGCGTGGTATTCGACGAATTGCGACCTCTGCAGCCCGCGCGGTTCGCCGAGGTCATCCGAGGACCGGCGGAGCGCGCCACCGCGGCCGGCAATCCGCTCACCGTGCGCGAGGATCTCGTGGAACGACTGCTCGCCGACTGCGCGGACAGCGCCAACCCGCTGCCATTGCTGTCGCTGACGCTGTGGCGGCTGTACCTCGACTACTCCGCCGCCGGCGAACTGACCGTCGCCGACTACACGGCGATGGGCGGAATGGCGCACGTGGTCGAGTCGGAGATCGATTCCATACTCGCCCAGGACGACTCGGAGCGGCAAGAGCAACTAGAGCGATTGCACGCGGCCTTCGTACCCTGGCTCGCCACCATCGCCCAGGACAACGATCAGCCACTGCGCCGCATCGCGCGCCTGGCCGACCTGCCCGCCACCAGCCACCCACTCATCGCGGCGTTCGTCGACCACCGGCTACTGGTCCAGGACGAACGCGGCGGCGAGACCACCATCGAGGTGGCGCTGGAAAGCCTGTTGAGCGAATGGCCCGCCCTGGCCCAATGGTTGCGCGAGGAAGCCAGCGATCTGCGCACCGCGGACGGCCTCGACCGCGCCGCGATCGAATGGGAGAGCAGCGGGCGTGACGACGCCTGGCTGATGGCGGGCACCCGGCTGAGCGAGGCCGAAAAGATCGCCGCTACTCCGGCATTCGCCGATCGGCTGGCCGGCGCGCGCGAGTTCCTCACCGCGGGCCGCCGGCGCCAGGACGCCGAGACCGCAGCCGAACAGCACCGCCACGCCAAGGAATTGAACGATGCGCGCGCCTATGCCGACGGGCTACGCCGACGGTCACACATCTTGCGGGCCGTCCTGGCACTGACCCTCGTCGCCGCGCTGGTGGCCGGATTCTTCGCGATACGAACCAGTTTGGCCCAGCACGAGGCCGATCGACGACTACACGAAGCGACCGCCCTGCGCCTGGTCTCCGAGGGGCAGGCCATGCTCGCCGGGATTCGGCCCGGCGGTGACACACGAGCCATCGAACAGATCCTCGCCGCGCGCCAGATCGGCTCGCATCCCGACGATGGAGCGGTCCTCGACGCGCTCTCGACGACATCCGCCCAGGTGAAGATATTGGACACACCCGCGCGGAACTCCGTCACGGCATTCGCCGTCAGTCCCGATGGGCGGCACGCGGCGTCAGCGAGCGGGGGGACGATACAACTGCTGGACGCGGTCACAGGCCGGACCACCGGCCCTACATTCACCGCGAACAACAAGAGTCCCGTGAACTGCCTGGCCTACAGCGCAGACGGCCTGCGGTTGGCGTCCGCGGGCAATGACGGAACGGTCCAGATTTGGGATGCGCTGAATGGTTCGCACATCGCGGGCCCCTTCCAGACCGGACACACGGCGGTGATGTCGGTGGCATTCGGGCCGGACGGACGCCATCTGGCCGCAGGCGTGTTCCCGGATGCGATCCAGATATGGAATATCGGTGCGGGACAACAGCTTCGCACGATACGAAGCACCGACCCAGCCTGGCGGCTCGCCTTTCTACCGGAGGGAAAACGTCTTGTCGCCACCACGGATTCCGGCCTGCAACTCTGGGACACCGAATCGGGCGCGGCGGTCGCACATACCCCGGACCAGGAAGCCAAGAGCGCATCTGTCGTCGCGGTCGCTCCGGGCGGTGGCCTCATCGCATCCGGTGGATACGACAAACTCGTACATTTCTGGGACGCGACAACCCTCCAGCCCGCCGGGGCTGCACTCAACGGTCACGACGATTCGGTGGGAGCGATCGCATTCAGCGGGGATGGGCGTAGTGTCGTCTCCGGAAGTTGGGACGGAACGATTCGGCTGTGGGACGTCGCATCCCGGCAGCCGGTCGGCACGCCTCTGACCGGACATCACAGCAGCGTGAAGGGTGTCGGCTTCACCACCGATGGACACCGAGTGCTGTCGGCGGGCGACGAAACCATCCGGATGTGGAACGCCGACACCGCCGCCACGATAGGTACGGTGATCGCGGCGGACGACTCGTCGCTGAACTCGGTCCATTACAGCCCGGACGGTACCCGCCTGGTATCCGCGGGTGCCCGCAATGATCCGCATTCGAGTCTGCCCGGCGTTATTCGTGTCTGGGAAGCCGCAACGGGAGCCCTCGTCTCGAGCATCACGACGGATGGCACGTTACCTGCGAATGCGATCTTCAGCCCCGATGGCGCCCGCATCATTGCCCTGGAGATGGGCTACAAGACACCGACCGATCGGATCGCTGTCACGATCGATGATCTGATCCCCGTCTACTCGATCGCGACCTTCGACGCGAAAACCGGCGCACCTGTGACCACCTGGGAGATCGATGCACAGAAGGCAGTCGGCACCTCGGTACTGAGCCCGGACGGAACCCGTCTGGCCACTGTCGGCGGAGCGCTGCCGAAAGACTTTCTGGCCAACGGCTTCAGGGCCTACGATCTGACATCGCCCACACTCGGAGTCGACTTCAGTGTGATGCTGTGGGATCCGAGCACCGGACATCGTGCCGGCACCCCGCTCGACGAGCATTCGATTGTCAGTGCCGTGGCCTTCAGCCCGGACGGCCGCCGCATTGTCACGAACGGTGGATTCGGCCAAGTGAAGATCTGGGACGCCGAGTCCCATCGTCAGGTCGGCGAGCCGATCTCCGATACCGAAACCTCGACCTTCCTCGCGTACAGCCCGGACGGCCGGCGGATCGCCTCGGCCAACTCCGAATCCATTCGGCTGTTCGATGCTGATTCCGGGAAGCTCATCAGTAACTCGATCACAGATCCCTCAGGGTCCATACACGCCATCTCGTTCAGCGCCGACAACCGATACCTGATCGCGGGGGTCGGCAAGTCCGTCCGGATCTGGGACGCGGCATCCGGGCTTCCGGTCGGCAGGCCGATGACCGGCCCGGCCGACACCATCCAAGGACTGTCCGTCAGCCCCGACGGCCGCCGGCTCGCGACCATCGGATCACCGTTCGGCATCGACGATCACGCGGTCATCCATCTCTGGCCCGGTCCCGCCGTCTGGCCGGACCGGTTGTGCGACAAGCTCACCACGAACATGAGCCAGCAGGAGTGGAACGAATGGGTCTCCCCGGACATCCCGTACCGGGAGGCCTGCCCCGGCCTGCCGCGCCGGTCGGACGACGGCACATGAGCGGAACCGACGATCAGGTCGTCGCCGAACTCTGGGCCGATCGGCTGCGCTGGTCCCGCGCCGCGGGCCGGCTCAAGCGCCGCCTCGATCGGGCGCGGATCATCGCGTTCGCGGCCAGCACCATCGGCGCACTGTGCACGACCGCGACTGCGTCGGTGCTGCATTCGGGTGGCGCGGCCCGGACCGGTGTCGCGGCGGTCGGCGCCGCGTGCCTCGCCCTGGCCGCCTTCGTCGGGATCCACTACCTGACCCCTGACGCGGTCCGGGCGTGGACGCGGGCGCGGGCGACGTCGGAGGCCGTCAAGCGACTGATCTTCGAGTTCCGCGCGGGGGCTCAGTCCAGCGCGGATGCCCTCCGCCACGGCGTGACCGACATCGTCACCGCCGCGGCGGATCTGCTGCCCGTCGTCGGCACCGGTGACGACACGACGCCGGCGGCCCCGCCGCCATCCATGACACCGGAAACCTATGTCCGGCAACGAGTCCAGGGGCAGATCGGCGACTACTACCAACCGATGGCCGGTCGGTACACGCGGTCCGCGGCGCGCTGGCGCTGGTTCGCGATGACCCTGGGTGTGGCGACCGCGCTCGTCGCGACCGCCACGGCCGTCACACCGGGTACCGGCCCCACCGCCCTGGCCCCCTGGGTCGCGGTCCTCACCACGGCCACCGCCAATGTCGCCGCCTACCAGACCGCCCGCCGCTACGACTACCTCGCCATGACCTACCTCGCCACCGCCCAACGTCTCCGGGGCCTCGCCGACGACTGGGCCGCCGGAGCACTGTCGGACTGGCCCCTGTTCGTCTCCACCTGCGAGTCCGTGATCGCCACCGAGAACACCGCGTGGATGGCCAAGTGGACCGAGGGCAGCGTCGCCCGTTTCTGATCGACATTCGCCGACTCGGGCGACGCGAGCGATCCGTCCACGCCAACGGTCCGATCATTCCGGCCGGCGGCCGCCGCGGCCGATAGAGTCGGGCCGGAGACGGTTCGCCGGTCACGCCCGATGGGAGCCACCGTTATGCACGATGACCGCCGGTTGATCGAGGGCAGGCTCGGGCGGGTGCTCGACCGCATCAAGCCCGCCGTGTATCCGGAATCGACGCCGATGCGGGTGTCGATCTGGGAAGCGCCGGGCGAACCGGTGCCGGTGGCCGAGGGTCTGGCCGCACCGCGAACACCGACGTCACCGGGCACTCCGTGGGGTGCGCCCTGGGGTACCAGCTGGTTGACCGTCGAGGGGACGGTTCCGGCGGAGTGGGCTGGACGCACCGTCGAGGCGATCATCGACCTCGGTTTCGACGCGAACCAGACCGGATTCCAGTGCGAGGGTCTGGTGTATCGCCCGGACGGGACGCCGGTGAAGGGGCTGCACCCGCGCAATCAGTGGGTGCGCATCGCCGCTCCGGCGCGCGGCGGCGAACAGGTGCTGTTCCATGTGGAGGCGGCGTCGAACCCGATCATCCCGTTCTTCGGGCCGACCGGGCTCGGCGACCTCGCCACCGCGGGCACCGCTCCCCAATACCGTTTGGGCCGAATGGATCTCGTCGTCTTCGATGACGACGTGTGGCAGCTGGTCCAGGATCTCGAGGTGCTCGGCGAGCTCATGCACGAGATGCCCGAGGACCCCGCGCGCCGGTACGACATCGTGCGGGCCATCGAACGCGCCCTGGACGCCATCGACCTGCAGAACGTGAACGCCGGGGCGAGCGCCGCCCGTGCTTGCCTCACCGAGGTGCTCGCACGCCCGGCCGTGCCGTCCGCGCACCTGATCTCCGCGGTGGGGCACGCCCACATCGACACCGCCTGGCTGTGGCCGCTGCGCGAGACCGTGCGCAAGGTCGCGCGGACCACCGCAAATATGACCGCGCTGCTCGACGCCGAACCCGACTTCATCTACACCATGTCCCAAGCGGCGCAATACGACTTCCTCAAACAGCACCGGCCCGAGGTGTACGCCCGGGTCAAGCAGGCGGTCGCCGACGGACGGTTCGTGCCCGCCGGCGGCATGTGGGTCGAATCGGACACCAATATGCCCGGCTCGGAAGCCATGGCCCGCCAGTTCGTGCACGGCAAACGGTTCTTCCTCGAGGAATTCGGCATCGAGAACGACGAGGCGTGGCTGCCCGACACCTTCGGCTTCGCCGCCGGACTGCCGCAGATCATCAAGGCCGCCGGATCCAAATGGCTGCTCACCCAGAAGATCTCGTGGAGCCAGACCAATACCTTCCCGCATCACACCTTCCTGTGGGAGGGCATCGACGGCACCCGGATCTTCACCCACTTCCCGCCCGTCGACACCTACAACTGCTCCATGCAGGGCCGCGAGATCGCCCACGCCGCCAAGAACTTCAAGGAGAAGGGCCGCGCCAACCGGTCCCTCGCCCCGACCGGCTGGGGCGACGGCGGCGGCGGGACCACCCGGGAGATGATCGCGCGCGCCGCCCGCCTGCGCGACCTGGAGGGCTCCCCGAAGGTGACCTGGGAGCGGCCCGCCGACTTCTTCGCCGCCGCCGAGGCCGAATACGCGAACCCCGCCGTCTGGGTGGGCGAGCTGTACCTGGAACTGCACCGCGCCACCCTGACCAGCCAGGCCAAGACCAAACAGGGCAACCGGCGCAGTGAGCACCTGCTGCGGGAAGCCGAACTGTGGGCGGCCACCGCAGCGGTCCGCACCGACTTCGAGTACCCCGCCGCCGACCTGGACCGGCTCTGGAAGACGGTGCTGCTGCACCAGTTCCACGACATCCTGCCCGGCTCGTCCATCGCGTGGGTGCATCGGGAAGCCGAGGCGACGTACGCGCGGGTGGCCGCCGAACTCTCGGCCATCATCGAACGGGCGCAATGGGCGCTCGGCGGCGAACGGTCCGGCTCCCACGTCTTCAACCCCGCCCCGCACGCCTGGCGAGGCGTCCCGGCCGGCGGCGCGGGACCGGTGGTGCCCGGCCGCGGCGCCACGGTGACCGAGCGTCCGGACGGCGGATTCGTACTCGCCAACGACCGGACCCGGGTCGAAGTCGACGCGCGCGGATTGGTCGTGTCGCTCTACGACCTCGGGCAGCGGCGCGAAACCCTGCCGCCGGGCGCGGCCGCGAATCTGCTCCAGCTGCACCAGGATTACCCGAACTCCTGGGATGCGTGGGACGTCGACCAGTTCTATCGCAATACCGTCACCGATCTGACCGAGGTGGACTTCCTCGTCGCAGAGTCCGGTGCCACCACCGACGTCTCCGTCCGCATCGGCCGCTCCTTCGGCTCCTCCACCGTCGAGCAGGTCCTCACCCTGCGCCCGGACACCGGGGCGCTGGACATCGCCACCACGGTCGACTGGCACGAGACGGAGAAGTTCCTCAAACTCGCCTTCCCCCTGGACATCCACGCCGACCGCTACGCCTCCGAAACCCAGTTCGGGCACCTGTACCGGCCCACGCACACCAACACCAGCTGGGAGTACGCCAAGTTCGAGGCCTGTAATCACCGCTTCATCCACCTGGCCGAACCCGGCTGGGGCGTGGCCCTGGTCAACGACTCCACCTACGGACACGATCTGACCCGCGCGGTGCGGCCCGACGGCGGCACCACCGTCACCGTCCGCGCGTCCCTGCTGCGCGCGCCGCGGTTCCCCGATCCGCAGACCGACCACGGCGCACACCATTTCCGGCACGCGCTGCTGCCGGGCGCCTCGATCACCGATGCCGTGCGCTCCGGATACCGGATCAATCTGCCGCCGGTCACCCCGGGCGTCGCCGAACCCGTGGCGCCGCTGTTCACCGTCGACAATGACGACGTGGTGACCAGTGCCGTCAAATTGGCCGAGGACGGTTCCGGCGATGTGGTGATCCGGCTCTACGAAGCGGGCGGCGGTCGCGCGACCGCTTTGCTCACACCGGATTTCGAGTACACCGGTTATCGCCGCTGCGACCTGCTGGAGCGGTCATTACCCGAGGAAAACGTCGCGGAAGCCACCGAGGCGGGAATTCGACTGCGCCTACGGCCTTTCCAGCTCGTCACGCTCCGGTTCACCCGGTAAACCATTGCGATCACCGGCTTTTCAGGACGACCTCACATAATCGAACCGGCGGCTGCTCTGATCCAGTGAGCGGAAATTCCCGACCTGCGTTCCCTGGGTCGGGCAGAGGAGGAATGTGCTCTTGACCATCGAGGTCGAATTCTCCGGCCGCGCCGCATCCTCACCGCTGTCGGCCATGCGCAGGGTGGCGGTGAATCCGCCCGACGGAATGACCGCGTACAGGCCCTCGCCGTTCCCGAGCCGGGCGCTGTGAAAAGTGAGTCCGCCCGCCCCGTCGAAACTCAGCACGGTCCCGGGTTCACCCTCGACGGCGAATTCCCCGCGGTAATCCCCCAGGCTCGATCCGCACGTGCCTGCGGCCGCGCTGATCGGCGCGTTCGCGGTCACCGCGGCGGAAACCGCCAGCGTGAGCGCCGCCGCGACGACGATCCTCGAACCAGGTCCAGCAGCCATCGTGCGTCCCTCCCGGTCAGGTCCTCCCGGCAGTCCACAATAGAACCGGATGAAACACCCCCGGACACGCCGGTTCGTAACCGAAATGTGGTCTGGCACAGTCCATAACACAATAGTCTGAAAACACACCGTTCCGACCGATTAGTTTGTCTGTGCCACAGTGGAATTCACCGAAATGTGCACACGATCAGCAGGTCGCGACATTCCGGTGATCCGGCAATGCCAGCAATTGCTTTGACCTGGTTGTAGCGTCGTACGACATGACGCAAAAGAAAGCGATCGGCCTGCTCGTCAGTGCGTTCGTTTGTGCGGCCGTATTCACCATGAACCCGTCCGCGGCATGGGGATCCGGCGACGTCGGGACCCCCGCGGCTCCCGGAGCTGTAGCGCCCAAGGGCCCGGCCGGCAATGGCCCCGCCGGAGTCGCCCCGGAGCGGATCGTCCCGGTCCCGCCGCCCGCCGGCGCGTTCCTCTGCCCGACCCCCTGATATCTCCATCCACCACTACCCCCGAAAAGTCCACCCACCGGCTCGTGCCGCGCCCGCCAGAACCGGGTCCGCGGCACGAGCCATTCGGGTGCTACGGGGAATTCAGGCCGCCAGGGCCGACGACAGCCGCCGCAGTTCCGCGACCGGTTCGGCGACATCCACCACCAGGCGCGTGAAATCCGCGCCCGCCAGTTCGATCAGCACGCCCTGACCGTCGAAACGGGTATCCCAGAACTCCTTGCGGCCCTTCCCGCGGAAGATGCCCGCGGCGATCACGCCCGGGAAGAACGTGCCCGGCGTCCGCAGCCACGGCGGGCGCAGATCCACCGGGGCGGGCGCCACGGCAGTGACCTGGGCCAGGTCGAAGCTCACGTGGTCGCGCAGCGCGAGCAGCTTGTGCGCGCCGGTGACCCGCGCCGTCACAGTGGTTCCGGTGACCTCGAATTCGACCATTCCGCACCTCGCACGCTCGCCCGACACTGTCTGCCATCCACAGTGCCGGGCGAATCTGGTCGTAGCCTGAGGGTTTCCTGACGCTTCTCTCAGGCTTGCGCGCGACCCTGTCAGTCGGTCGGCAGGGTGATGTTCTCCGCGGCGGCCTTGGCGGCCACCTCGGCGGGGAAGATATTGCGGAACAGGTACAGGTCGCGGCCGAGCTTCCAGCCGGGCGCGAGCGCCACCGCGTACCGCTCGAAGTAGCCCAGCTGCTTGCCCATCAGCACCAGCTGCTGCGGGCCGGACGCGCCGCGGCGCTTGCCGAACTCCAGCAGCCGCGCCGAGACCAGGCCCAGATCCAGTTTGTCCAGGCTGCCCGAGAGCACCGGGCCCAGCGCCGTCGCGAGCTGACGGCCGATGGTGGCGTCGTCGCCGCTGTCGTCGGCGACCAGGTCCAGGGCCCGCAGCGCGCGAGCCACCGGACGGAAGTCGTTGTCGATGGAGCTGGCGTAGAACAGCGCGCGCACGAACTCGCGCCACTCGGCCTCCATCCGGCCCACGATGCCGAAGTCGAGCATGGCCACCCGGCCGTCGTCGAGCAGCCACAGGTTGCCGGCGTGCACGTCGCCGTGGAAGACCCCGTGCACCGCAACCGATTCCATCCACGCCTTCACCAGGCGGCGGATCAGCAGTTCCGGTTCCGGGTGGGCATCGCGGATGTCGTCGAAGCGGTCCAGTGGCATGCCGCGCATGCGCTCCATGCACAGCACCCGGGGCGCGCAGAAATCCCAATACACCTCGGGCACGGCCACCTTGGTGTTGTCGCCGAAGGCCGACAGGTGTTCGCGGGCGCGGGCCTGGTTCTCGGCCTCGATCAGGAAGTTCAGTTCCGCGACCGTGGCCTCGTACAGATCCCGCACCACCGCTTGGGTATTGGCGACGCGGGCGTTCTCCGACCGCTTCTCCAGGGCGCGCGCCAGCTTCATGGCGGCGCGCAGGTCCACGATCATGCGCCGGGCGATCTCGGGCCGCTGCACCTTCACCACCGCGGGGCGGCCGTCGGGCAGCACGCACGCGTGCACCTGGGCGATGGAGGCGGCCGAGAGCGGTTCGTCGTCGAACTCGAGGAACAGCTCCGAGATCGGCTTGCCCAGATCGGCCTCGATGATGGCGCGCGCGTCCGCGGCCGCGAAGGGCGGGACGTCGTCGAGGCAGCGGAGGCAGGCGTCGGCCAGCTCGCGCGGGAAGGCGCCGGGCGAGGACGCGATGAGCTGGCCCAGCTTCACGAACATCGGGCCGAGCGTCTCGAAACCGTTCACCACGCCCTCGGCCGCGGCCCGCTTGCGCTTGGCCGGGCGCAGGCCCCCACGCAGCACACCGGCCACCACCGAGCCGCCCAGCACCGCGCCGACGACCGCGGTCCGCCGCCACTCCGAGAATCCGAAGGTGTCCAGGTCGGGCCGGATCACCTCGGGCGTCCCCGATCGCACAGTCATAGGTGAGCTCACGGGCGGCAGTGTATCGCTGACGGCGGCGGACTTCGCGCCATGGGCGGGGCCTGGCGCGGCACGTGACCGAAGCTCGACCGGCGCGAGACCGGGCACATCGCCCAGGCGTTCGCTGGTTAGGAAGTGGACATGCACGGTACCGTGGGCGGTCGAGTCGCGATCCGGCTCGACGCGGGCACCGATCGAGCCCGGCCATTGAAGGTGAAAGGCAAGACCTACGTAATGACGGGTACAGCGGAAAAGCTGGCGGAACTGCGCAAGCTCCTGGAGATCGCCGAGGAACCGACCGGCGAGAAGGGTATCCAGAAACGACTTGCCAAAGGCGTCGCCAGCGCCCGAGAACGGGTGAACATACTGCTGGACCCGGGCAGCTTCGTCGAAATGGGCGCGCTCATGCGCTCGCCGGGCCAGCCGCACGCGCTCTTCGGCGACGGTGTGGTCACCGGCCGCGGCCTGATCGACGGCCGCCCGGTCGTGGTCATCTCCCACGACTCGGGAGTGCAGGGCGGTTCGGTCGGCGAGACCTTCGGCCGCCGCGTCCGCCTGGTCATGGAGTTCGCGTACAAGAACGCCTGCCCGGTCGTGGTGATCAACGACTCCGGCGGCGCCCGCATCCAGGAGGGCGTGACCGCCCTGGCCTGGTACGCCACCATGTGCCGCCTGCAGGAGGACCTGTCGGGCTTCGTGCCGATGGTCGCGGTCATGTTCGGCAAGTGCGCGGCCGGCTCGGTGTACGGCCCGGTCAATATGGACGTGCTGGTCGCCACCGACGACTCCTACATGTTCGTCACCGGCCCCGAGGTCATCAAGGGCATCACCGGTGAGGACATCAGCGCCGAGGAGCTGGGCGGCGCGGCCGTGCAGGCCCGCAACGGCCTGCTGCACCACGTGGCCCGGACCGAGGTCGACGCGCTCAACTGGGCCCGCGAGTACCTCAGCTACCTGCCCAGCAGCTGCATCGAGGAGCCGCCGGTCATCAACCCGGGCCTGGAGCCCGAGGTCACCGACTCCGATCGGGAACTGGACCGGATCATCCCGGACTCCGATCGCCAGGGCTACGACATGCACGAGGTGCTGCTGCGCATCTTCGACGACGGGGCCTTCCTCGAGGTCGGCGAAGCGGCCGCGCAGAACCTGATCACCGGATTCGCCCGCGTGGACGGCCGTCCGGTCGGCGTCATCGCCAACCAGCCCATGGTGCTGGGCGGCGCGCTCGACGCGGCCTGCTCGGACAAGGGCGCGTACTTCATCCGCCTGTGCGACGCGTTCAACATTCCGCTCGTCTACGTCGTCGACACCCCGGGCGTGCTGCCCGGTGTCGAGGAGGAGCGCAACGGCGTCATCAAGCGCGGCGGCCGCATGTTCCGCGCGCTGATCGAGGCGACGGTCCCGATCGTCACCATCGTGACCCGTAAGGCGTACGGCGGCGGCTACGCGGTCATGGGCTGCAAGCAGCTCGGCGTGGACGTCAACCTGGCGTGGCCGACCGCCCGCATCGCGGTCATCGGCGCCGACGGCATGGTGACCGTCACCGGTAAGAAGACCCTCGCGGCCACCCCGCCCGAGCAGCGCGAGACCGTCCGTCAGCAGATGGTCGACTTCTACAACGCGCTCATCGACAACCCGTGGGTGGCGGCCGAACGCGGCTACATCGACGCGGTCATCGAGCCCTCGGCCACCCGCCTCGAGATCCGCAAGGCCCTGCGCCTGCTGCGCGACAAGAACGCGGTCCGCAAGCCCAACCCGCGCAAGCACAACCTCTTCCCGATGTGAGAAGGGCTGCCCGCGTTCAGCATTCGTTGGGCGCGGGTATCCCCTGCAATCTCTCGTCGAGCCAGGTCAGGGATTCGGGGTAGCCGGTGAAGGCGGCGATGAAGTGTTCGCCGACGACGCTGCGGTAGACGGCAGGCACGCCCAGGTCGCACTGCTCGCGGTAGAGGTTCTTCGCGCCTTCGGCGGGGACCCAGAATTCCTGTTCCCCGTTGAAGATGAACAGCGGCACCGGTGACTTCCTGCCGTCCATGCGGGTGATGGCGTAGATCTCGTGCGCCAGCTCGCTGTCGAGCGGATCGGGGATATTGGCGGCGATGTCGATGGGCAGCTGCAGCACGCCCGGCAACCCGAACACCTCACTGCACTGACTGTTGATCAGCTGCGAGGTCGTCACCCACTGCGCCAGGTGGTTCATCCGGGCCAGGATCTCGGGCCGCTCGCGGCCGATGCCGAACACCGCGCCCAGGAACACCCCCGAGGCGAGGTTGGCGTTCATCGAGCGCGCCAGGATGCTGAAGTCCGCGGGCACCCCGCCCAGCGCCGCGCCCACCACCACCTCCGACAGTTCGGGGGCGTACTCGGACATCAGCTTCACCGCGCCGTTGGTGGCGATGGCGCCGCCGGAGTACCCGATCATCCCGAACCTGCTCTCGCCCAGCTCATCCGGCAGGTAACCGCGGGTCGCGCGGATGGCGTCGAGGATGGCGTGCCCGGCCACCGTCGGCTCGGCGTAGGCCATGCGCGGGCCCTCGTGGTCGGTGATGAGCACGCCGTAGCCGCGCAGCAGCGCCAGCTGGGTGGTGGGCAGGACGTAGCCGGTCAGGTTGGCGGCCCGGGTAAACCCGTGCGCGAGCGTGTATCCCGGGTTGCAGTCGCGGCCCAGCGCGTCGATGGGCAGATTGTTGACCACCACCGGCCGCTGTCCCGGCCCGGTCCACGCCCCGACCGGCAGCACCAGACTGGCGATCCCGTAGGACGGCTCGTCGTGAGAGTCGTTGGTGCGGTACTTGAACTGGAGCACCTGCCGCACCGGCACGATCAGAGTCGGTGCGGCCGTGGCGGTTACGTCGCGCACCGCGACCATGCCGCCCGGGTCCAGGGCGTCGAGCCCGGCGGGCCAGTCGTCGATGAACGGATAACCGATCGCCGCGGGCATGGTGGCGGCCCGCAGCGCCGCCAGATCCGGTGCCAGCTCCGGAGTGTCGACCAGCGGCGACTCCGCGGGAGCCGGGGGCAGGGCGGGCGCCGGGAGCAGCTGGTCGATCCAGCGCTGGATATCGGGCAGGGAGATGCCGGGCGGGTTCGGTGCGGCTCCGGGCTCGGGTGGTTGTGCGAAACCCGGTGCGGCGCAGACCATGACGATCACGCAGCAGCCGATCGTCAAGGCGGCGGCCAGTCTTCGCAAGCGACGCACCACAACACCCCCACGGATCGGTCGGTCGGTGGTCCGCGAAGCCTACGGCGACGCACCACCTCGACACTCGGGAGTGGTCGGTTCGACGCCACTTCGAGACCGGTCCGTGCCCTAACCGGACCGCGTGTCACGCCCATCCCGTCATCGGTCCGCGATCTCGCGGACCGATTGCCGAGGGCGCGAGCGGGTTACAGCCGCTTGCGCATCACCATGTCGAGCTGAGCGTTGCTGATCTGGCGGCCCGAGTTCGACACCGAGGTCACCATGCAACTGCCGAAGGACCCGAGCCGGTCGAACAGCGTGGCCACACCCACCGCCAGGCCGTGCTCACTGAAGTGGCTGTCGGCCTCCACGCCGATCTCGGTGCCCACGGGCTGCCGCGAAAGGCCCAGCGTCATATCGGTATTGATGAACCCGATGCCCTTGTCGCCCCAGTTGGTCATCATGCTGGTCGCCTCGGCCACCACCGCGACCCGCACGAACGGGCTCAGCTCCTCCCCGGTCACCACCCGGATCGGGTTCTGCCAGGTGCGCTTGCGGTCGGCATTCTCGTGGTCGGTGGGCACCGAGTTCCACACCGGCGAGCCCTCGCCGCTGTTGAACAGCGGCGTCTGCGGCAGCGCCGAGGGCGGGGCGAGCTCGAGCGAGGGCGGCTGCGGTTCCCGCTCCCGCCGCCACAGCTCCCCCGGCGGCTGTTCGGACGGCTGCAGCAGCACGGCGGTAGCGCGCGCGGCGACGGTGCCGCCCTGCACCACGCTCACGTCGGCGACCCGGATCCGCCTGCCGTCGCGCACCCGCACGACCGGCGTCGTGGTGTGCTCGAAGCGGGCGGCGCTGAACAGGTCCACGGTCAGCCGAACGGGCACGAAACCCTCGGTGGCCTGGGTGCGTTCGAGCTCGCGCGCCAGCAGGCCGGTCAGGGCCGGCCCGACCACCTGCGCCGAGGACCACTGGCTGGCCGCGAACGACGTCGGGAAGAACCCGCCGTCCACCTCGTCGAAATACGCGGGCACATCCACCACGGCATCGGCTCCAGTCCACTCGAATCGATCAATTCACTGTTCCCAGAGCTAACACAGGCGTAAAACCCGTTTCAATCCGGGGCCCGCTGGGTGGGTGATCGAGTCGCGGATTCGGCGGGCCGGAGCACGGGTACGCCATCGACATGGTCCGCGCCATCGACCGGCTAGTCGACACCCTGACCCTCGCCGTACAGACCCTGCAGGACAACGACATTCCCTGCGCCCTCACCGGGGAGTGCGCGGTGTACGCCCGGGGCGGTCCCGTGACCGACACGCCTCCGGAGGTCGACGTGCTGCTGCGCCCGGCGGACCTGCCACGCGGGGTGCTGCTGCTGTCCGCCGCGGGCCTGCGGCCGCCGCGGGGGACCGAGTCCGAGCGGGCCACGCTCTACGACGGCGGGGTGCGGCTGGACCTGGTGTTCGGCACCGATCACCGGCCCGTCACCGACGCGCTACTGGCACGCGCCGAGCGGCTGCCCATCGGGCCGATCGCGGCGCCCGTGGTGACCGTGGCCGACTTCCTGGTGGACGAACTGACCGTGGCCGATCCGCAGCGGCTGGACTTCACGCGGCTGCTGCACATCGCACGGGAATTGCGCGCACAGGTCGACTGGGAGCTCGTCAGGACCGGGACCGCGGTCTCACCCTACGCACGCGCGTTTCTGGGCCTGCTGGACGATCTGGGCATCTCTGACGGCCACGACGGGGTGCGGGCGGGCCTGTTGTGATCGCCGTGCGACCGGGGTGGTTGTGCACCGGGGGCGACACCGTGTGATTCGGGCGAACCTGACCGGGTATCCGGTTGTTATCGGTTCTGCATTACTTCCGGAGAAAGGACAGTGATGTTGCCTGTCACTCCGTACGCCTACCCCGTCGCCCACATTCCGCCGGGCGGCGCCCACATTCCGCGCGGCGGCGTCGGCAATCGGCCGGGTGACACCGGCCGGCCGGCGGACCGGACCCCCCATCGACCACGGGCCATCCAGAATCTGCCGGGCCCGATTCTGACCGCCGCCGGAATCGTGTCGATCGCATTGACTTTGACTACCGCCGGGTACGGTGAGCTCACCTGGAGCGTGCTGTGCGGACTCACCGGGGCGCTCTGCCTGCGTTTCGGAATCGGCCTGATGGTCCTCGAACAGGACCGGATCAAAGCTGCGAAGGTCCAGGACAGGGCTGATCACGGCGATATTTGATCTTCAGCGAATTCCTGGATAAAGCGGAACACTCGTTTCTCTCCAGAACTTTCGATCGGAAGTACTGGGAAAGCCCTGTTCGGGCGACATTACAACCTTTCGCCAACCCTCGTTTCGCAAACTCATAGCATCCCGAAAAGCACTCTGACACTGCGAATTCGATGTTGCAGATGTACTTGCATCTGCGCAACGCACGGTCATAGACTCGTCGTTGCAAGGCACCAATAAGGGGACAACCAGAGAGCCGAGCGGTGAATCACCGGCGATTCTTCGCCCACGGTCAGCCGTCGGCCTGGCGTCAGGGGCGTTCGAATGAACCAGCCAATCAACCTCAGCCGACTCGGGTTTGCCGACAGAAGTCAGCCGGAGCAAACCTATTCACGTGAGACGGCAACCGCTTTCGTCATCCGCCAGGTCGAATCCACCGGAGCGGCCACTCGGTATGATTTTGACATCGAGCGGATCGTCACCACGGCCCACGCCATGGTGAACGACTGGGATCTGCACCACATGCAGCCGGAGGCGTTCTGGCGGATCGCTTCCAGCTTCATCAGGCAGTAACCGAATCCGGCCGTGCCGCAGACCCACCCGGTCCGTGACACGCTGATAGGGGCCCCGTGAGGGGCCCCTTATCCGTCTGCGGGGGTACCGCAGGGCAGCCGGCGCCGGTCCTGGGGACCAGCGCGGCGCTCAGTCGAGCTTCTCGGCAATCTTCGCCAGCTCTTTGCGAGAGCGCTCCGGCGGCTCCGCCTGCACGCTCAGCTGATCCATCACCTGGCGGTACAGCTCGAGGTCCTCACGGCGATCCAGGTACAGCGCGCTCGTGAGCTGCTCCAGATACACGATGTCGGGCAGTTCGGCCTCGGCGAAGCGAAGCATGGTGAACGAGCTTCCCGCAGCCGCGTGGCCACCCGCCCCGTACGGCAGGAACTGGATGGTGACATTCGGGCGCTTGGAGATCTCGATGAGGTACTCGATCTGACCACGCAGCACGCCCGGCCCGCCCACGGGACGGTGCAGGACCGCCTCGTCCAGCACGGCCCAGAAGCTGGGCGCGCCATCGCGGGTGAGTAGCTCCTGCCGACGCCGGCGCAGCGAGACGCGGCGCTCCCCATCCACGTCGTGCCCGAGGGCAACGACCGAGCGAGCGTAGTCGGGGGTCTGCAGCAGACCCGGGACCAGCTGTCCCTCGTAGGTGCGAATGGATTTCGCCGCGTGCTCGAGCCCCAGATAGGTTTCGAACCAGGATGGCAGCAGATCGCTGTAGCGGTGCCACCAGCCCGGCTGATTCGCCTTGCGAACCAGATCCAGGAACTGCTCGCGCTCGCCGGGATCGTCAACGCCGTACAGCGTCAACAGATCCCGGATATCGCGCTCCTTGAATCCGGTTCGCCCGAGTTCCAGGCGACTGATCTTGGCGTGGGATCCGCGGATGTGTTCACCCGCGGCCTCCCGCGTGATTTTGTTGAACTCCCGCAGCTTTCGTAGCTGGCTGCCCACCGCGATCCGCAGTGCGGTCGGGCCGCGTTCGGCGACAGCGGAATCCGCCTGCAGGTGGGCAAGGGGTTCTGCGATCATGAGGTCCACTCCGATGCTCGGGTTTGCCGGCAGTGGACTCACAACGGCTAGTCGCGAACCACCGCGCCGATTGCCAATGCTACCGCTCAGCGCGCGAGGTCGTCGAACTCTCCACTCTTCGCGCCTTGCAGGAACGCATCGATCTCCGGGCGCGTGTACACGATCAGCGAGCCTTCGGGGTCGCGCGAGTTGCGCACCGCGACGTGCCCGTTGGAGAGCGGGGCGAGTTCCACGCAGTTTCCACTGGGATTGCTGAAGGTGCTCTTGCGCCACAAGAGATTCGAGCGATCGATCGAGGTTGCCGAGATGTCCGTCATTTCAGACTCCTTGCCGGTACCGCCCGCAGACGGTGGTCCCAGTACTTGCAATTGTTCGATCAGATGTACTTACAGTTGCAACCGCAAGCACGACGATAGCACGCAGGTAGCCCATGATCGATGGCCTCGAGGCGGCACATCCTTTGCAACACAACAGATTTGATCTTGGAAACCCGTGTCCACGAGCGAAGTTGCGAAGGGAGAGCGGAGAATTCGGGTCAGTTCGTCCCGTTCGCCCGATTGTTCCGGAACCCTTTGTCCGAAAGGTCACGTGACGCCGGAATCTCTCCTCGACACCCGTGACGAGCGTGCAGATGTGCTTGCATCTGCACGATCCGAGCTCCTAAACTCGGTGCACCAATCCCCCACTCGGCCAGAGGCATCCCATGACACAGATGCTCGTCCGTCCCACCGATGCGGCCGCTCGCGGCGACCAATCCGGTGACTGCGAGGCGGAACCACGCACCCTCACCTACCGCCAGGCCCGCGCCGTCCTCCGTGCGCACGACCAGCACTTCGCCTGCCGGCAGTATCTGGCGGCCATAGCGTACCTCTCGGCCGACAACGACGTGGACTGACCGTACCGGGCGCGCGCACTATTGCGTTCGCGTCGATGCCCGATGACGAACAAGAGCGCGACTTCCCTTGCGTGACAGTGGGTCCGGCGAGTACCCCGGAGGGTGAATTGCCCCCGCGTGGAAGAGCGCCGAGATGTTTCTTATTGCCGCCCACGAGCTGCTGACCCAGATTCAGCACGCGCAGATCATCGACCCCACGCCCGAGACCCCGCCCGCGGCCCAGCCGCATCAGCGCTCGTCGGCGGCATCGTGGCGACGAGCGCGGGCACCATCATGAACGCGGTAATCGGTCAATAGCTCCCAATTCGGGCGCTCGAAAATCACCGAGAATTCTGCCAAGAGGGGTTGTCTGAGACGAGACCGACCCGTCGGCCCGAACTCACGCGGTCGCGGCCACCACACCGGCGTCGCCGGATCCGGCCGCACCGACCAGTTCCTCGAAGCGCGCCACCACTTTCCGGTGATACATGCCGAACAGATCCTCGAACAGCGCCAGCTGCGCCTCACTCGGACCGGCGTCGGATTCCCACACCGCCACCAGCGCCCGCCACACCAGCACGTGCAGATCCGGGGAGACCGCGAAGTAGGCCTCGACCGCCGCCGGCACCTCGAGCACCATCTCGCCGATCGAGTTGAGCACCGCGCGCTGCACCGAGAGCCCGAGCGCGGTGAGCATCCGGCGCAGCAGCCCGAGTTCGATGCTCAGCATCCGATACGGGTCCGGGTCCGTGCCGCGCGCAAGGGTTTCCAGTTCGTCGATCTCGGCCTTGAGTTCGGCCGGATCGAGCGGGCGCTCGCTGCCGGTGTAGGCCAGCAGCGCCTCGAGCGCGATCCCGCGTTCCTCGTCGACGATATTGCCGAACATCTCCGCGGCGATCTCCGGTTCCGGCATGGACAGCCGGAACAGCCGCCCGTACACGTCCACACCGCCCTCGGAGCGCACATCGCGGATCACGAATCCCTTGCCGCGGTGGGCGTCCACGAAGCCGTAGGATTCCAGCCGGCCCAGAATCAATTGCGCTGTAGCACGATTGAGGTCGAACTCCTCGGCGACCTGGCGGACGGACGGCATCAGACCACCGGGCTCGTACTCCCCGGATGCCACGCGGCGCGCCAATTCGTCGGCTACGTCGGCGACGACCGTCCGGTCTCCCATCGTGTCACCTCTCCAAAAACCCTCGATTACGTCCCAGACAGTCTAGGTGGTTGTTCGATCAACCGCACAAGTCTTCGAATCCGCAGGCAGCGGGGCCGGACAGTTCGGTATCTTTACGAATTCTCTACGGCATGGGGCTCCGATTCTCCCGGTTTCCAGACCTAGGCTGCGAGCGTGGTTTCACCGATCGACGTAGCCAAACGACTCGTGCTCGGACGGCCGTTTCGCAGTGATCGGCTCGGCGAGACCCTGCTGCCCAAGCGGCTCGCGCTGCCGATCTTCGCCAGCGACCCGCTGTCCTCGGTCGCCTACGCCACCCAGGAGATCCTGCTCATCCTGACCCTGGGCGGGCTGGCCTACCTGCACCTGACCCCGGTGGTCGCGGCGGGCGTGGTGGTCCTGCTGGCCGTGGTGGCGCTGTCGTATCGCCAGGTGGTGCAGGCGTATCCGTCCGGCGGCGGGTCCTACGAGGTGGTGGCCGAGAACCTCGGCGCGCTGCCCGGCCTGGTGGTGGCGGCCGCGCTGCTGGTCGACTACGTGATGACCGTGGCGGTGTCGGTGTCGGCCGGCGTGGACAACATCATCTCGGCGGTGCCCGACCTGAACGCCCACCGGGTGGCCATCGATCTGGGGTTCATCGTCTTCCTGACCGCCATGAACCTGCGTGGCGTGCGAGAGTCCGGCCGCGCCTTCGCGATTCCCACCTACGGGTTCGTCCTCGGGGTGTTCGCGCTCATCGTGGTCGGGCTGGGCCAGACCCTGCTCGGGCACACCCCGGTCGCGGAGAGCGCGCACTACGAGATCCACGCCGAGCAGGTGGGGCTGTCCACCGCCGGGGTCGCCTTCCTGCTGCTGCGGGCCTTCTCCTCCGGCTGTACCGCGCTCACCGGCGCGGAGGCCATCTCCAACGGGGTGCCGGCCTTCCGCAAGCCCAAGGCGCTCAATGCCGCGCGCACCATGACCGCCATGGGCGCCATCGCCATCGCCATGTTCTCCGGGGTGACGGCGCTGGCCATGATCACCAAGACCAGGGTCACCGAGAACACCTGCGACATCATCGGATTCGCCGGGGACTGCCACAACGACGCGCAGAAGACCGTCATCGCGCAGATCTCGGCGGCCGTGTTCGGCGGCAACTCGCTCGCCTTCTACTACCTGATGGTCACCACGGCGCTCATCCTCATCCTGGCCGCCAACACCGCCTACAACGGCTTCCCGCTGTTGAACTCGATTCTCGCGCAGCACCGCTACATGCCGCGCCAGCTGCACACCCGCGGCGACCGGCTGGCCTTCTCCAACGGCATCATCCTGCTGGCGGTGGCGGCGGGGACGCTCATCTACGCCTTCGACGGGTCCACCACCCGGCTCATCCAGCTCTACATCATCGGTGTGTTCACCTCGTTCACGCTGTGCCAGACCGGCATGGTGCGGCACTGGAACCGGGAGCTGCGGACCGCGCGGAGCTCCGGCGAGCGGCTGCGAATCCACCGGGCGCGCTTCATCAATGCCTTCGGCGCGTGCTTCACCGGGGTGGTGCTGGTGGTCGTGATGATCACCAAATTCACCCACGGCGCGTATCTGGTGGTCATCGCCATGCCGATCCTGGTGGCCATCATGTGGCTGATCCACCGGCACTACACGTCGGTGCGCGGCGAGCTGGCCATCGATCCGCACGATATGGAGATGCTGCCGGGGCGGGTGCACGCGCTGGTGCTGGTGTCGGGCTGGCACAAGGCAACACAGCGGGCGGTGCAGTTCGCGCGCGCGACCCGGCCGGACACGCTGATGGCGGTGACGGTCAATGTGGACGACGCCGATACCCGCGACCTGGCCCGGGACTGGGAGCGCTTCGGGGTCGGCATCCCGCTCAAGGTCATCGAATCGCCGTACCGGGAGATCACCCGTCCGGTGCTGGACGAGATCAAGCGGCAGCGCAAGTCGCGGCCCCGGGATGTGGTGAGCGTGTTCATTCCCGAGTACGTGGTGGGTCGCTGGTGGGAGAACCTGCTGCACAACCAGAGTTCGCTGCGGCTCAAGGCGCGGCTGCTGTTCGAGCCGGGGGTGATGGTGACCAGCGTGCCCTGGCAGCTGCATTCGTCGCGCTTCCGCGCCGTACCGCGTGAGGAGCACACGCCGGGTGAGATCCGGCGGGGCATCACAGGATCCGGCGACCGGGTCTGATCTTCCGCGCCGCCGAGCCCCGCGGCGCCCTTACCCGCCTTCGGTGTCGCGGGTGCCCTCGAGCTTGTCGGCCCACCGCTCCGACCACTCCCATACGCCTTCCAGGACGCGACCCAAGTCCTTACCGGCGGTGGTCAACTCGTAGGACTTGTCGGGCCGCTTGAGCACGACCTCGGCGTCGGCGAGCCGCTGCAGGCGCACCGACAGCATGCTCGACGAGCAATTGCCCATGCGGCGGCGCAGTTCCAGGAAGCCCAGTGCGCCCGGCTCCAATTCCCAGATCACGCGCAGGATCCAGCGCTGGCCGAGCAGGTCCATGGCGGCCAGGAGCGGGGCGGCCGAGTCGTCGGCACGGCTGTTGGCGGGCGGTGGCTGACTTGCGCTTCTCATTTCGAAGTACCAATGTAGTACTTCTGAATTAGAAGCACTCTGGTGGATGGAGGTCGCGCATGACTACGACGACAGGGAACGGGCGGCGCATCGTGCTGGTCACCGGGTCCTCCCGCGGTATCGGCGCGGAGACCGCGCGGGTGCTGGCGGGCCGGGGCGACCACGTGGTCGTGAACTACCGGGAGAAGCGCAAGCGAGCCGAGACCCTGGCCGCCGAGATCGCCGCCGCGGGTGGCAGTGCCTCGGTGGCGGGTGCGGACATCGCGGATCCCGAGAGCGCGCGGGCGCTCGTCGAGGGTGTGGTGGCCGAGTTCGGCCGCCTGGATGTGCTGGTGCTCAACGCCTCCGGTGGTCTGGAGCGCGATGCCGCGCCCGACTACGCCATGCTGCTCAATCGCGACGCCCAGACCGGGCTGGCCGCGCTCGCGCTGCCACATCTGCCCGCGGGCGGCCGGATCGTGTTCGTCACCAGCCACCAGGCCCACTTCTCCCCCACCCGCCAGGCCCCGCCCGGCTACGAGCAGATCGCCGCGAGCAAGCGGGCCGGTGAGGACGCGCTGCGTGCCATGACCGGCGAATTCGCCGACCGCGGAATCGGTTTCACCGTGGTGTCCGGCGACATGATCGACGGCACCATCATCGTGCGCCTGCTCGAGCGCCGCGACCCCGACGCGGTGACCCAGCGCCGCGACCAGGGCGATCTGCCGACGGTCGAGGAATTCGCCACCGCCGTCGCCGACGCCACCACCCTGGACGCGCCCCTGGGCCACACGGTCTACGTCGGCGGCCAGGACTTCCTGTCGGCGCCTGCCTCACCCCGTTGACCTGGCCCGGCAGTCCGCTGCGGGTCAGCGGGCGTCGGCCGCGAGGCCCAGGCCGAGCGCGACGAGGATCGCGGCCAGGGTGCGTTCGATGCGGTGGCGAATGCCGGTGCGGCGCAGCCAGGTTCCGGCGCGGTCGGCGGCCAGGACGACGCCGACGCACCACGAGGTGTCGATGACCAGCTGGATGGCGGCCAGGATGAACACAGTCGGCAGCACCGGGCCGCTGCCGGGTAGGAACTGCGGCAGAATCGTCAGGCCGAAGACCGCGGCCTTGGGGTTGGCCGCGATGGAGATCAACGAGGCGCGGAAGGCGGCTGCGGGCGTGCGGCCGCCGGGCAGCGCGGCGGTCAGCGCCGCACCGAAGGCGTCGTCGGCGCGGGCCCCGCGATCGCCGCGGGTGCCACGCCAGGCCTGGATTCCCAGCCAGATCAGGACGAACGCGCCGATCAGGTGGATGCCCACGTTCAGGATCTGGTTGGCCACCAGCAGCGCCGACAGTCCCGCGCCTCCGGCGACCGTCCACCCGAAGATGCCGATCTCATTGCCCACCACGGCCGCCAGCCCCGCGGCCCGCCCGTCGCGCACCGACCGCTGCAGGAACAGCGCGGTGGCCGGTCCGGGCAGCGCGGCCAGGATGAGCGAGGCGAGGGCGAAGGCGGGCAGCACCTGAATCCAGTGGGGCATGCCTCGATGCTGACACACCACCCCATGACTTCGGCGAGGGGTTTTCACCGGAATGCCGCACTCCGCACCCCTGATCGGCTGGTCGGGGCGTGCCACGCCGCCGTCGCGGGGACGATCATGGTGGTATCCAGCGTGGGAACGGGTAACGCCAGGGCGAGGAGGTGCGGCGATGGTCAATGACGTGGAGAAGCGGTGGAACGATCCGGAGATGCTGCGGCACGCGACCCGCTACGTGCTGAGCGTGCTCGGGATCGCGGTGGGGGGCGGCGTGATCGTGCTGGTGTGGGCGTCGGCCCGGGATCGGTGTCTGAACGCGGGGTCGGTGCTGTGCGACGGGACCTCGAAGGTGGTGGTGGGCCTGGTGCCGGGCGGAGTCCTGCTCGCCGGTGGCATCCTCGCGCTGGTGCTGGCGTTCCGCGCGTGGCGGGCCGGGCGGGCGTGGCCGATCTGGCAGGGCGTGGGCTGGTTCCTGTTCACGCTGATGGTCGTGTACCTGGGCATCGTGGGGTCGCAGGGCTGACCGATCAGACCGGGCAGCTCGCGGCGTCCGCGGTGCTGTCGTGGTGGTCGAACGGAGTGCCGCGGATGCCGGCGCGGGCGGCGAGGTAGCGCGCGACGCGGGTGTTGCGGTCCCACATGGGGTCGATGTGGCGGGCACGGCGGACCATGCGGGCGCGAGCGCCGGGCAGCCGGTCGTCGAGCGCCCGGAGCCGGACCTGAGTGGCCGCGGCCAGCGCGGTGAGCTGCGAGAAGGGTTGCAGCGGGACCGAACTCAACGGGGTGTCCGCGAGCAGAGCCCGGACCAGAGGCGCGCCGCTGTAGTAGGCGAGTGCGCCGAGCAGCGGTGCGGTGGCGGCGATTTGGAGGCGACCGGTCGGTGTTCCGGTAGTGAAGCGCCGGGTGGCGGCCCCGGCCATGGCGGCGGTCCACTGCGGGGCCACGCCCGCGGTGGCGACCATGTAGTCGGCCTGCTCCATCCCCTCGGCCGCCGTCCGCGGGACGAGTTCGTCGGCCACACCGAAGACGTGCGCGATATAGGCCCAGTAGTGCATCACCGCATCGAGCTGCCGGGTGGTGCTGCGCCGCCCGTGCACGTGGTCGAAACAGATGGGTGACAGACCGAAGGTGACCGCCGCGCCCATGGTGGTGGCGTTGGAGATGGGGTTGCCGTGTTCGGCGAAATGCTCGTCGCCCCAGGTGCGCCGGAGCATGGCTCGCACCTGGGCGTGCATGAGCCGGACCCGCACGGTGTCGTGGAAGATCGCGTTGCGGCGGTCCAGCGCTCCGGGCGCGGTGACGCTGCGGAACCAGACCGAGGATTCCAGGCCGCGCCGGTACGGGTCCCGCACGAACCGCCCGGTCTGACCAACGGCGGAGGCGACCTCCGCGCCGACGAAGGTGCCCATGAAGTCCTGCACGCCCATGGCCATCTTGCCCGCGAGCGATACGTTGATCCAGAGCCGGCGACCGTACTCCCACAGGTCCGGGTCGTACCAGTCGGGCGGATCATCCAGCAGCGCGAACAGATTCACCAGTTCCGGCAGCGGGTCGTCGAGGCTGTCGATGCCGTGGGTGAGGGCCTGGTTCAGCATGCGGCGACCGCCCGCGGATCCGAGGCGGCCGAACGCCGCGACGAGCGCGTCCATCGGTTCGTCGCCCTGCCACAGGTGATCGGCCATGAGCCGGGCGCGTGGCGTCTCGACGGGTTCGCGGCGCACGTCGATCCACGCGCCCAGCAACGCTTTCCGCGGTTCGAACCACAGGTCGGAGGCCACGGCTCGCGGCGGTGCCGGGCGCAGCGGCATCCCCGGCCGGTAGTAGTAGTCGTACGGGTGAGTCATGGCGTCACCACCCTGTCAGCTGGCGGAATCTGGTGATCCGGTCCGAGCCGCGATCGGCGTGGACCGGGCAGTAGTGCTTGCCCTCGGCGCGGTGTCCGGCGGCGGGCCACAGCATTTCGGGTGCTTCGGGCGGCGGCAGCCAGGCCGGGCGGCTCCCCGCGACTCGGCGGCGGGCGGCGTGAATACGCGGGAAGAAGTACTTGACCCCGTCGGGTGTCACCCGGTTCATGGCCGACAGCGTCCGGCAGAGCCGCTCGAACCGCCGCTGGTCGCGGTCGGTCCAGGTGAAACCCATGATCCGGCGGATCTCCGGATCGCACAGCCCGATCGTCACGAACCGATAGAACTGCCCGCCCGCGGGCCGGACGAGGTGTTCCCACAGTGGTGTCGGCAGCCGTCGCACCAGCGGGAACGGCGGTACGGGCACGGTGTCGACGAGCTGGAAGACATCGCGGGCGGCCTTGGTCGGTTCCAGGGTGTCGCGGCACATGCCGGCCCAATAGCGTTGGAAGGCGGGCCAGCTCGTCGGCACCACCCGCATGCTCATGCCGTACAGCTCGTACCAGCGATAGTGCTCGCGCCAGAGTTGTTCGCGCTCGGCCTCGCTCAGCCCGCCCATGAAAAGGTCGGCGGCACGCAGGTTCTGGACGAAGAACACCGCGTGCGCCCAGTAGAAGGTGCCCGGGTCCAGCGCGTGGTATCGGCGGCCCTGCCCGTCGACGCCTTTGATGTCACGGTGATAGCCGACGATCTCCCGTGCGGTCCGCCCGGCGCGCTCGCCGTCGAACACCACCCCGTAGATCGGATACAGCGACCGCAGAATTCGTTGATAGAACTCGTCGTGGATCTCGGAATGGAATTCGACTCCCGCTCCGAGCCCCGGGTGCATGTTCTGCACCATCCCGACGAACAATGCACTGGGCAGGAAGTACAGCGACCCGAAGGTCTTCCAGGTCAGCGAATCCGGTCCGAGCGGACCCCCGGGCTCTCGGATCTCCCGCGGCCCCTGGTCCGACACCACGTTGTGTGACACCATGTGCCAACGCTGACACGACTTTTCGCTCGCCTTCAATTCGCATTTCCGGATCTCGCCCGAATCGCCATGACATCGAAACGCCGCACCCCGAAATCACCGGTGCCGCCGCCGCGTCGGACCCCGCAGCAGGATCGTTCGCGCGCCATGGTGGCCCGCATCGTCGACGCGGGCCAGCGGGTGCTGATCACCCACGGCTACGATGGCGCGTCGACCAATCGCATTGCGGCGGCGGCGGATATCAGCCCGGGTTCGCTGTATCAGTACTTCCCGAACAAGGACGCGATCGTGGCCGCGGTGATCGAGCGCTACACCGTCGAGGTGGCCGAGCGGGTCCGCGCACGGGTGCTGTCGAATATCGGCCGTCCGCCGGAAGTGTCGGTGCCGGAGACGATCTCGTATCTGATGGATGCGCTGGGCAATGACCGTGAACTGTTGCGGGCCGTGGTCGAGCAGACGCCACGGCTTTCGGCGGCGGGCCCGGTGGTGGCGTTCGAGCAGCAGATCGGCGAGCTGGCCCGGGTCGCGCTGTCCATGCGGCAGTATCCGATTCCGGCCGAGGTGGACGCCGATGCGGCGGCGTGGATGCTGGTGCGGACGGTCGAGCATCTGACCATCCGCTATCTGCTGGACGGTCCGCCCATCCCGCGGGAGCGCTTCCTCGCCGACATCACGCGGCTGATCCTCAACTACTTCCGCGAGCCCGTGTCGCGAGCCGAACGCGAGTGATGGTTCGCCGACTCAGCGCCGCATGACCTTGCGCCGGTTCTGGGTCCGGACGGCGGGGAGGGCGAGCAGGAGGTCGACAGCCTTGGCCGCGCTCTGGGCGGCGCTCTCCATGGTGGCCGACCAGTCGGTCCGGGTCCAATCCCCCGCCAGCACCAGCGTGGGCACCGAGGTGGCCTGGTCCGGCCGCAACCCGTCGGTGCCGACCACCTGTGAGAAGGTGGCCCGCGGCATCGGAACCACCTGCGCGTGCAGCACTTCGGCTTCCTCGGCGGCCGGGTAGTAGCGCCGCAGCAGCGCCATCTGCTCGTCGACCACCTCGTGGTGCGGTTTGTGGATCTGCTCGTACGCGCCGCTGGTGGTCAGGCAGTACAGCCAGCCGTTCAGGGTCCCGCGCCCGTGCATGCGCTGCCGGTCGAAGACCTCGTCGATGACGCCGGTCCCGCCGATGAGGGCCTCCATGGCGGCCTTGGTGCCGAGCGGGCGGTCCAGATACAGGTTGGTGCTGACAATCGGCGTGTAGCCGAGTTTGTCGGCGGCCGAATAGATGCGGTCGTGCTCGGGCAGCTCGTCGAGCAGTCCGCCGATGTAGGAATTGGGGACCGCGCACACCACCGCGTCGGCGGGTTGCATCTCGCCCCCGGCCAATTCGACGCCGGTGACCGCACCGTCGGCGATGTGGATGCGGCGCGCCACGGCCCGGTATTTCACGTCCACCCCGTGCCGGTCGAAGACCCGCTGCGCGCCGGAGACGAACAAGGTGTCCAGATCGGTGGTCGGATAGCCGATGGTGACCGGACGCATCCGCTTGACGCCCAAGCGGATTCCGGTGGCCAGCACGTCGGCGAACACCTTGGCCGATTCCTGCCGCACCGGTTCGGCGGCGATACCGAGGGCCAGCCAGTCCCACAGCGCCTCGCGGGCGGTGTCGGGCATGCCGAGGCGGCGGAACCATTGGTCGGTGGTGAGGTCGGCCAGATCACCGGGCTGGCGCAGACTCTGCCAGCCCATCTTGACGGTCGCGGCGGCCGCGCGCACCCGGTCGGCGGCGCTCGCGTCGGGGTGGGCGCCGAGCAGGGCGCGCACGGCGGGAAGTCCGGTGGTGCCCATGATCGCCGTGCGCCCGCCGGGCCAGCGCAGCACGCCCTGCTGCGGGAAGCTCACGTACTGCCGGGTGCCGACGCTGGTCAGGTACCGGAACAGATGCTCGTAACCGCTGGCGATCACGTGCTGGCCGTTGTCGGGAATGTCGCGCAGCGGCGCGACTTCCAGCGAGTGCGTGCGCCCGCCGAGCCGTCCGCGGCGTTCCAGGAGCGTGACCTGTTTCCCGGCTTCGGCGAGCCAGACCGCGGAGGCCAATCCGGCCAGTCCCCCGCCGATGACAACATAGCGTCGCGGATCGTTCATGTTCACCCCTGGAACTAGCCTGCACCAAGCAAGCTACGCCCGCCGCGCGCCCCGCATGCCCGGATTTCATTACCTCGCACAGGGAATGAGACCCGGGGTGAAACGACTCCGCCCGCCCGGCCACGAGTGGGCGGCGGGCGGGCGTCGTCTCGGATCTGTCCGGAGTTACTGGTGGACAGCGCTTTCCGCGGATTTGCGGGCCATCAACGGATAGGCCGCGCACACCAGCAGACCCCACACCGCGCCGACCACGAGCGCGCTGCGACCGTCCTCGGTGAAGAACAGCAGCACCACGACCAGTGCCAGGAACGCCAGCGCCAGCGCCGTGGTGATCGGGGCTCCCGGCAGCCGGTAGTCGCTGCCCGGCAGCACGCCCTGCTTGACGCGGACCCGGTAGATCAGGTGGCAGATCAGGATCATGCCCCACACGAAGATGATGCCCATGGTGGACACCGAGGTGATGTAGCCGAACGCCTTGTCCGGCGAGAAGTAGTTCACCGCGACACCGATCACCATGACCGCCGCCGAGACCGCGATACCGGCCGCCGGCACCGACCGGCCGCTCAGGTTCGCCAGCGCGGGCGGCGCGTCCTGACGCTGCGACAGGCTGCGCAGCATGCGCCCGGTCGAGTAGATGCCCGAGTTGCACGACGACAGCGCCGCGGTGAGCAGCACGAAGTTGATGATCCCGGCCGCGCCCGGAATGCCGATCTGTTCGAAGACCTCCACGAACGGACTGCGACCCGCGTGGAAGGTGCGCCAGCTCGACACCGACATGATGACCACGAGCGCGCCGACGTAGAACAGGCCGATCCGCAACGGCAGCGAGTTGATGGCCTTGCGCAGCGTGCGCTTGGGGTCGCGGGCCTCACCGGCGGTCACGCCCACCAGCTCCACGCCGACATAGGCGAAGACCACGATCTGCAGGGCCAGCAGCGCCTGCCCGAAGCCGTTGGGGAACACGCCGCCGTCGTTCCACAGATTGGTGACGGTCGGGTTGGCGGCGTGGCCGAAGTGGAAGATCAGCACGCCCAGGCCGAGCACGATCATGGTGACGATGGCGGTCACCTTGATGGTGGAGAACCAGAACTCGCCCTCGCCGAACAGTCGCACCGACACCAGGTTGGCGACGAACATGATGCCCAGCACGACCAGCGCGGTCACCCACTGCGGGATATCGAACCAGTACTGCACGTACTTCCCGGCTACGGTGATCTCGGCCATGCAGGTGGCCACCCAGACCGCCCAGTAGGTCCAGCCGGTGGCGAATCCCGCGAAGCGACCCAGGAATTCGTGCGCGTAGTCGGCGAAACTGCCCGCGACCGGGCGATAGGTGAGCAGTTCGCCCAGCGCCCGCATGATCACGAAGATGGCCAGACCGGCGGCCAGGTAGCACAGGATGAGCGCGGGACCGGCCTTCTGGATCGCGCCGCCCGCGCCGTAGAACAGGCCGGTGCCGATCGCGCCGCCGATGGCGATCATCTGGATGGTGCGCGGGGAGAGGCCGCGCGAGTATCCCTCGTCCGTGGGTGCGGCGCCGGTGTCCGGTAGCTGCCGTTCCGAGGCTGTCAAATGGTGTTCCTTCCGCGTGCCGGCGGCCGGAACCCCCCTGTTCGCACCTGCGAGACACCGGCCGCGTCGAGCGTGCCGACGAATTGCGGCGCTCGATCCAACGGCGTGTCACGCTACCGGAGCGGTCTGTGGCTCACAGTGACCCCGGCGCGTGGTGTCGGGTCGGCGCGGTACAGGGCGCCGAGTCGGAGTGGCGCCCGGTGCCGGATCAGCGCGGCGAAGGGCGCTGGGGCTGGGTCCAGTCGCCCTCGTCGATCAGCTCCAGACCGGTGACGATCTCGGCCTCGATGCGGATGACGTGGTCCATCGGCATATTGATCCACGGGTCGAGCAGCGTCTCGTAGCGCTGCACCTGTTCGGGATCCATGACCACCCGCGCCACCCCGGTGACGATCACGCTCCAGCCCTGCCGGGTGTGCTCGTCGAACGAGTCGGCCTCGTACGCCACCACCTGACCGTCACCGCGCAGCAGGCTGGCGCCCAGGTGCGCGCGCACCACGACGACATCCTCCTCGACGATGTGATTGACCGGCCGGATGATCGGAAGTCCCCGGCGCGAGTAGACGATTCGCCCGTATTGCGCGCCCGCCAGTCGTTTCAGTGAATCGGCAGCCGAAAGCTCGCGTAGCTTCCGTGCCCCTACGCCGCCCATCCCTCCAATTGTGGTCGATCGCTACCGATAACGCCAATTGCCTTGCCCCATCGCGAGGTTCGCACGGGTGTCAGCGCCGTGGCGGGACCGAGACCAGGGCGGGCGGTTTGTCGGTGCGCAACCCTTTCCAGCTGGGCATGCGCAGGCGTTCGCCGGAGTATTCGCGATATTCGACGTCGGCGACGAGGATCGGATCCACCCAGCGCCAGCCCGCCCCCGCCGCTTCCGGTGGCGGCGGGTCGAAAGGGGCTGTGGAGACGGCGATCCCGTCGAGGGCACCGCGCAGGACGCGGCGGGCGGCGTGAGTGAAGCCGGTGCCGACATTGCCGATATAGACGAGCCGACCGGTCTCGTCGTGCGCACCCATGATCAGCGAGCCGAACGACGGTCCGAACGCGCCCGCGCCCGGTGTCCACCCGGCCACCACGACCTCGGTGTTCTGCCGCAGCGGCGTCTTGATCCAGGCGGGCGACCGGCGGCCGGGCAGATACACCGAATCGGTCCGTTTGGACACGATCCCCTCGATCCGATGTTCCCGCGCGACCTCCAGCAACTGTGCCGCATCCACATCGAGCCAGTGCGGCGGCGCCGACAGCGGTTCGACGAGCGGCAGCTCGGCCAGCCGCTCGCGCCGCTGGAGGTAGGTCTCCCCGGTGACGTCGAGGTCGTCCACACGAAGCACGTCGAAGACGAAGAAACGCACCGGGACCTCGCCGATCAGCTGCTCTCCCGGCCGTACCACGTGCATGCGCCGCTGCAACCGGCCGAACGAGGGCGCTCCCTCGCGGTCCGGCGCCACGATCTCGCCGTCCAGGATCAGAGATCGGTTGCCGGACAGGTCTTTCAGCGCCGTGACGATCTCCGGATAGGCCGCGCTGACGTCATTGCCGTTGCGGCTGAGCAAACTACATTCCCCGCCCTCGCGGATCGCGATGATGCGACATGTTGACTGAACTACCGCGTGTCCATTGGCGGGATATGTGATCGTTCGTCGATATGGAGGGTGGCAGGATGAGCATTGGCGCGGCGGCGTTGCCAACGGTGGGTCGGATCGAGCCGATCTCCGACGTTCCGGGCTGGTTGGTCAGGTTTCCAGACCGTCCTCATGAGGCTGCGGAGTTGTGGCTACGGGACTTGTGGACATGCGATTTGAGCTCCGCGTCACTTCGGAGCTACGCGTTCGATCTGCTGCGTTGGCTGCGGTTCCTGCACGCGCTGGGCGTGCCATGGCAGCGCGCGGAACGCTGGCATGTCCGCGAGTTGGTGGAGTACCTGCGAGTCGCGCCGAACCCGCAGCGGGTTCGGCGCTCACCTTCGGCCCCACCGTTGGGCTCGGTGAATCTTGTTACGGGGAAGCCTTATCCGACTCTGGGTTACGCGGCGAGGACGATCAATCACCAGTTGACGGTCGTGTCGGGGTTCTACACTTTCGCTATCGATGCCGATCTGGGGCCGCTGATGAATCCGGTCCCACAGCGAGCAGGGCGCGGCGGGGGCCGAATTTACGCTCACCACAATCCGATGGAGCCGTTCGCGGGGTCGCGGCGGGGAAAGTACCGGCAGCGCGTTCCTCGGCAGTTGCCTCGTTCGATCCCTGATCAGGCAGTGGACAATCTGTTCTCGGCCCTGCGCAGTGACCGGGACCGGGCCTTGGTTGCGTTCTATCTGTCGTCTGGGGTTCGAGCATCGGAGCTGTTGGGAGTGCGTCTCGACGGCATCGACGCCGGGCGGCGAACAATCGCGGTGATTGCCAAGGGAACTCGCGAGGCTGCCGAGGTTCCGGCATCGGCTGATGCGTTCGGATGGCTGGCTCTCTACCTGATGCAAGCCGCGCAGCAGGGGTGTCTGGACGACGGGTTGGTCTGGCATACCTTGCGCCGCCCCCATCGGCCGTTGACCTATCACGCGATGCGCGCCGTCCTGATGCGCGCAAACGAGGCGTTGGGAACGAACCACTCGCTGCACGATCTGCGGCACACTGCGGCGGCGCGGATGGCTTCGGACCCAACGTTCACCTTGGTCGATGTCCAGTCCATTCTTCGACATGCGTCGATCAGCACCACGTTGCTCTACACCAGGCCCCGGCTCGAGGATTTGATCGCCAAGGTCACCGAGCATCATGCCCGTCCCCGCCCCGTCGGTCTCCGGATCGGCGAGGAGTATGACGCGGCACAGGTTCGCGAACTGCTCGGGCTGACCGAATGAGCATTCATTCGACGCCGGTGTCTCGCACCGTTATCGAGGTTCCCCGAGACTCCCGATACGGTCCTGCCGGCCGCGTCCTTCTGCTCGCTGGCTATGACGCTGGCCACGCGCCGCCACCACGCCCCGACAACAGTCCAGGGGTCGAGCTGCTCACCCAGGATGCCGAAGCATTGACAGCCACCCTCACCGAAAGGCTTGAGCCGCTGCTTCCACCTGCCCCTCACAATCGGAAGCGCTGGATTCGGCATCTGCGGGTGATGCTGGAATGGCTTGGCGAGTTTCCCGGCGCGACTTGGGAGGAGCGGTGGCTGGCTAGCGGCGCGGATGAGGCACCTAGGGCTTGGGCCCGAGAGCTGGCACGTCAGGGACGGATTACCCGGTCCTACGATGGGCAGGGGGCATTGGTGGCGTTGACGTTCGGTCGGGTGATCCGGCCGTCCTATTCGTTCATGTTGTGCACCCGGATTCATGATTTGGTGCCGCGCTTCACGTTGTTCAACGATGCGGAATTGTTCGCTCGGCTGCGGGAATTGGAGACCTATCGGATCCAGGTCCGACGGTTGCAACTCGATGCCGAGACCTGCCTGATCCGGGTCATGATCCGCACCGGCAAACGTTTGGCGGAGGTGACCGGGGAGGACTTGCTCGCTTACGCCGATCTGGTCCGGGCCTCGGGTCGGCTCCGACGCGAGCATCTGGCCTGGGAGTTGATGGTCGAACTGGGGCCTTTCGCGGACGAGCCGCCGACACTGCGGGCAGTTTGGAGCGCCAAGGGCAATACTCGACAGCACTCCACAGTCGCGCTCGTCGACCGCTACGGTGTCCCGCCCAGCCCCGTCCGAGACCTGCTGGTCGACTACCTCGAAGAAATCCGGCCAGGAGTCGACTACGCCACGGTCCAGCACATCGCTCACCACCTGGTGCGCTTGTTCTGGTGGACGATTCTGCAAGACCACCCGAACCAAGCGGATCTGCGACTGAGCCCCGCGGTCATCGCGGCTTGGAGAGAACGCCTCTCATCGACCTACAACGGCCACGCTCGCGGGGACTACCATGGGATTCTTTTCAGCGTTCGCGCGTTCTACCGCGATATTCAGCAATGGGCCATCGAGGATCCGTCGCGCTGGGCCCAGTGGGCTGCGCCATCGCCGGTTCGTGACGCCGATGTTCGTTCCTCGACGAAGGTGCGCAATCGAGTCAAAGCGCGTATGCAGCAACGCACCCGCGTCCTGACTCCGTTGCTGCCCGCACTCACCGCCACTGCGACCCGACGCAAGGACGGGACCGCCCGCTTGCTTCGGGCCGCTGAAAACGCTGAGCACGAAACAGAATTCGAGATCGACGGCAGCTGCTATCGCCGCCACGACCCTCCCCTCGGGACTCCGCGCGAACGCCGCGCACGGATCTGGATCGCCGGCCCGGCTGAGCTGTCCAACAAGCTCGGTTTGATCGACGTGACCCAGCTCGAAGCGGACACTTTCTGGGCATGGGCGGTGATCGAGACCCTGCGGCTGACGGGCTGTCGCATCGAGGAGGTTGTGGAACTCACGCAGCTGTCAATCCGGCACTACACCCCGCCCACCACCGACACCCTGGTCCCGCTGCTGCACATCGCACCATCGAAGATCGATATCGAACGCCTCATCCCGATGAGCCCGGAACTGGTCGAAGTTCTTGTCGCCGTTCAGCGACGAGCCAAAGGCGGCCAACAACGCATACCGTTGTCGGTCCGCTACGACATACACGAGCGGCTGCACGGACCGCCGCTGCCTCACCTGTTCGCGCGCCGCGTCGGCTCGCGTCAGGAAGTGCTGTCCTTCCACTACATCCGAACCATTCTCAATGCCACCGCCCAGGCGGCCGAACTGGCCGACAACGGGACGCCGATCACGTTCACGCCTCATGATTTCCGCCGTCTGTTCAGCACCGACGCCGTCGGATCCGGGCTCCCGCTGCATATCGTTGCGGCGTTGCTCGGTCACTTGGATCTCGACACCACGCGCGGCTACACCGCGGTCTTCCCCGACGAGGTCATCCGCCACCATCAGGAGTTCATCGTTCACCGGCGGACCCTGCGCGAGTCCATCGAATATCGTGACGCCACGCCGGAGGAATGGGCCGAGTTCGAGCGGCATTTTCTGCTCCGACGCGTTGAGCTCGGTGATTGCTTTCGCCCCTACGGCACACCCTGCATCCACGAACACGCCTGCGTCCGTTGCCCATTCCTACGTTTGGACGCCGCCCAGCTACCCCGACTGGAACAGATGCGGGCCAACGCCGAAACACGCCTGGCGCAGGCACGCGAAAAGCAGTGGCTCGGTGAGGTCAGTGCTCTGCAGCAGACACTGCGCCATATCGACTCCAAGCAGGCACAACTTGCTCAGCAGACCGACTAACGCCTGCCGGGACTGACGACCCGGGGGCCCTTCGCCGAACTCACGACAGCTGTCAGTTTCTCAGGAGAGCATCGAAGGAAGGGCCACGCGAATAGGTGTAATTGGTCCTCGCCAACCAGGCCGAACAGCCGTGTAAGCGCGGCATAGCGTATCGATCCGGTAGCCTACGGATGCGGATCATCCGGCGTCCGAACTACCGCACGCGAAGCAAGCGCTGGATGTAGCCGTCGTGAATGCGCCTCAGATGATGGCGTCTCTACGAGAGGAAAGCGTGGCATCGCTAGTCCCCATCTTCGGGTTTCTGGCGTTTGATCCAGTGTCGCGGATTCACCACGACTGGCGATAAATCCGTGCGCTACCTACGCGTCGGATCTATCCGTAGGTCATGGCGGATCGGCGTTGTTGTGGATGACCCACCGGATCGCCCGTGAAAGGGGGATTGGAGTATCGTAATCCCGGCGTGAACCAGCAGCTCTCCACAAGGAGAGCTGCTGGTTCACGAGCAACTGAATGACAGAGCGGCCGACCTACTGGATTCGCAATAGCCAGTTTCCGAAATCGGGTTCACGACCGTATTGGATTCCAATCAATACATCGCGAAGCCGTGAGGTCAACGACTCGCCGGAAATCTGCATGATCACCGAGGCGCCGTTGTCGGACAGAATGCGACCAACAGGGGTTATCCCAGACGCTGTGCCACATGCGAACACCTCTGCGATGGTCCCGTCGTCGATCTGTTTGCAGAAGTCGTCGATCGCCATCCTTCGCTCCTCGACTGGAATGCCCAGTCGACCAGCGATCGAGATGACAGAATCTCTGGTCACGCCAGGCAGGATGGTATCGGTGAGAGGAGGCGTCACCAGCACTCCGGATCTGGTAACCCAGAACACATTCATGCCGCCCATCTCTTCGACCCATCGCTTCTCCGACGAGTCGAGCCAGAGCACCTGACGGCAGTCATGCTCTTCTGCTTCTTTCTGCGCCAGAAAGCTCGCGGCATAGTTGCCTGCACATTTGGCGAAACCCGTTCCCCCTGGAGCGGCCCGCGAGTATTTCCTGGATACCCACACGTCGATTGGCTCCAACATCGAGCCGAAGAAGGGGGCCGTGGGGAATCCGACGAGCAGAAAGGTGTATTCGATTGCCGGTCGCAACGCGAGGGTTGCTTCACTTGCGTAGATGGTCGGGCGAAGGTACAGGCTCTGTCCCTCGTCGCTGGGTATCCAGCGATCGTCGGCGATCGCCAACTCACGTACCGCCGCCACGAACATGCCCGCCGGTAAGGTCGGCATGGCCAGTCGACGTGCAGAGTCCCCAAACCGGTGCGCATAGTCCGCCGCGCGGAACGCGGCTATCCCGCCGTCAGGCTGGCGCAGCACCTTCAAACCTTCGAACACCACCTGGCCGTAGTGCAGCCCAACCAGGGACGGGTCCACCGACAACGGCCCATATGGAACCACGGTGCCGTTGTGCCATCCACGCTCCGCCGTCCAGGTCAGCATTACCATGTGCTCGGTGAAGTTACTGCCGAATCCGCCTGCAGCAGAACGCTTGTGAATCGTGGACTCAGATGCTCTGTGTGCCGCCGGAACCAAGGTTCTCGTCCACACATCGCTGGGGGTCGGCAGGCTCGAGGATGGCACCGAACCACTTTGTACGCTGGTCATGAAAAATCGTCTCGTCGATGCGACGCCGTCACTTCCTCGCCACGAACAGCCGCCCAGTCGGGAAGGCGAGTTCGATCGAGTCGACTGTCGAGAAGCCGGCATTTCGCAGCCGGTCCTTCCACTCGTCCTCGGACTGCAGGCGCCGCTTCATGAACTGCTTGTGAAAGTAGCTGACCGCTGCGCTGAACCGACGCTCTCGATCGTTCCGGAGGAACGGCACTGCTTCGGTCAATGCGAGGATGCCGCCAGGCGCCAAGGCGTCACGGCAGGCCGCAAGTACCCCGTCGGCAATCGACTCTTCGGTGGGGAACATATCGTGGAACACGAAGCCACCGTGAATAAGGTCGGCGCCTTCGAGCGGCGTCGCATCGGTGGCGACCGACTGGATCGATCGCTCGACAACCGTTAGCCGGTCCTGCACGCCCGCTGTCGCCGCTGCCTTCTCTGCGGCCACGCAGGAAGCGTGATCGAGATCGAGGCCGACCGCGCGTGAACCCGGAATATTCAGCAGTGTCTCGATGAGCAGCCGGCAAGTGCCCGAGCCGAGGTCGACGATCCGGTTGGGTCGTGTCTCAAGGATCAATGCCAATGCGGCCGGATAGAACGCCTTCGATCCCATCCACTGAGAACTCACCGCGACCTCGCGACCGTCGCGAAGGTTGATGCCGGTCCCACGCCCGAGATCGGTCAGAAACTCCCGAGCATTCTCGATGAACGGGCGATTGGCGTTCATCGTCCACGAGATGAACCCGGCCTGGTGCTGAATGATCGGGAACTCGGCAACTGCACGGTACCCGTCCCCATTCGTACCGACGGGTTCGATGATCGCCGCTGACTCGAGGGCTTCGCAGTATCCCGCCACGCCTTCGGCCGGGAGGTCGGAGGCCTCGGCGAGCTCCGCGACGGTGAAGGGTCGACCGGTCTCGATCACCGCGACCAGCCCCAGCCGATCGCCCATCTCCAGCAGGGCGGCAGCGGCGGCGAGCTCGGGTGCCCCGCCACCGGCCTCGCATTCGGCGAGGAAGTCGTGTCCGAGCGCCGACCCATTGATGGTCGATACGTCATTGGTAGACATTCACATACTCCTGATTCGATTTACTGTCGTTGGCTGATTTTCGGATTTAGGGCGCCGACCGCCACTACAGGAAAGCGGGGATGGTTTTCAGTGTTTTGCCGATCTGGTGCAATGATTCGGGCTGGTCGAAATCTTGATGTGCACACGCGATGTCGAACACCGTGATTTCGCCGTTGACGTAAGGGCGCCACGACACCGCCAAATCATGAGATTGCAGGGGAAGAGGATCACCCCGGTCGTCGAGGGTCGCTCTGAATATCGTCGCGTCACCGTTGTAGATCGACGGTAGGTGCCCTTCGACCGCTTGGATGTTGCGCATCGTGACCCGTATCGCGCGCGATACCCCTTCACGTACCAGAGCATCGTTGCGCTTTTCTCCGAAGCGTTTCTCGACCCATGTCTCAAGGTTCTCGGCGATCTGCTCTTCGTTCATGCCTGACAGCTCGTCGGGCGAGAGAGTAGGGTGACAGTCGATGAGTCCGACGAAGGCCACGGTTTGCCCGCGGCGCGTGAATTCGTACGCCATTTCGTGTGCCAGCATGCCGCCGTAGGACCAGCCCAAAAGAAAGTAGGGGCCGGTGGGCTGGAGATCGGATATCTGGTCGACGTAGTCGACTGCCATAGCGCGAAACGACTGTGCCGGTGCGGCGCTGTTGAGCCCCCGGGACTGAACGGCGTAGACGGACCGCTGGTCCAGGTGCTGGCCCAATGTCTGATAGAACCAGCCGAGTCCGCCGGCAGGGTGGATGCACCACACCGGCTCTTTCGGCCCTGAACTCGTCAACGGCAGTATCGGATCGAAGCTGAGGTCGGGCCCGTCGTGGTCGAGTCGCGGTGCGAGTGCGGCGACGGTCGGGGCCTCGAAGACCGTCGACAGCTTGAGGTCGACCCCGAGCGCCGCGCGTATCCGGCTGATCAGCCTGGCTGCGAGCAGGGAATGCCCACCCAGGTCGAAGAAGCTGTCGTCGAGACCGACCTGTGGTACGCCCAGTACCTCGGAGAACAGATTCACCAGGAGGTGTTCCCGCGGCGAACTCGGTGGTCGGGAATCGGCGGTGCGTGCGGGAGGTGGAGTCGGCAGCGCTTTGCGGTCGAGCTTGCCGTTGGGCGTGACCGGCAGGGTTTCCATCACCACGACGGTCGACGGCACCATGTATTCGGGCAGGCGGTCGGCGACGAACCTGCGCAGATCAGCGGTTCCGCCGTCGGCGCTCAGGGGCGATCGGTCGACGTCTGCGCCCGGCACGACATAGGCGACCAGTCGTCCACCGAGCGATCCAGCGCCGGTCCGGGAGATCTCGACCACGGCCTGGGCGATCATCGGGTGCGACAGCAGGACCGCTTCCACCTCGCCGGGTTCGACGCGGAACCCCCGGATCTTCGCTTGTTGGTCGACGCGTCCGATGAATTCCAGTTGGCCCGCCGAGCTCCAACGTCCGATGTCACCGGTGCGGTAGAGCCTGCCGCCCCTCTCGACGCTGCTGAATGGGTCGGCTACGAAGCGTGAGGCGGTCAGGGAAGGCTGACGATGGTAGCCGCGCGCGAGCTGCACGCCGGCGATGTACATCTCGCCGGGGACGCCGACGGGGACCGGCTTGAGCCGCGTATCCAGCACATAGGTCCGCATGTTGTCGATGGGACGGCCGACAGGAATGGAGGCGGCGCGGTAGTTGCGGTCCAGAGAGTATTCCGTCGCGTAGACGGTGGTCTCCGTCGCGCCGTACATGTTGACGAGCCGGACGTCGGGGTGGAATTTCTCCAGTGCGGCAATGACGCCGGCGGTGACTCGATCTGCACCAGTATTGAGCTGCTGGATGGAGGTCAGATCTGCTCGTGGGTCGGTGCCGGCGTTCTCGGCCAGGGCGGTGATCAAGGCGGGTGTTGCGAACATCTTCGTGATGGCGTTGCCGGCGACGATCGTGGTGAGGTCAGTGATATCGGTACGGCGGCCCAGGGCCAGCACGAGAGTTCCGCCACCCACCAGGGTGGGCCAGATCTCGTAGGTCGAGGCGTCGAAGGCGACCGAGGAATAGGCGATAACCCGGTCGGTGGGTGCGATGGTCCACGATTGGGTCATGAGCGCGCTCAGGCCGCCGTGGGAGATGGCCACACCCTTCGGCGTCCCCGTGGAGCCGGACGTGTAGATCAGATATGCCAGGTTTCCGGGCCGAAGCCTGGGGGCCGGTTCCACCTCGGACGGGCCCGGCGAGGGTAGGTCGTCATCGTCCGTGCGGTCGAGCAGCACGTGCGGTGTGGCGATGTCGGGCAGTTGCGGGAGGACAGCGCTGTCTGTGACGACGACCTGCGGCGAAGCGTCGTCGAGAATCGCTTCGATGCGCTGTGCGGGGTAGGCGCAGTCGATCGGCAGATAGGCCGCTCCGGCTCTGAGGACGGCGAGTGCGGCGATGACGAATTCCGCCGAGCGTGGCAGCGCAATCGCGAGAATGCTGTCGGGTCCGGACCCGAGGCGAATCAGACGGCGGGCAAGCGCTTCGACCCGCGTGTTGAGCTGATGGTAAGTGAGGACGACATCGGCGGCGACGATCGCGGGGTGGTCGGGCGACTGGAGGACGCGTGTCTGGAATTGCTCGACTATCGAGGTCCAGGCGGCGACAGGAGTGGACGTGTCGTTCCAGGTCTCCAGAATTAGCCGGCGCTCCTCGTCGTCGAGCGACTCCAGATCGCCGACGGGAGCGTCGGGGTTGCGGATCAGTTGTCGCAGGACGTTTCGGTAGCGTGCGGCGATGCTCTGCGCGGTCGAGCGGTCAAGCAGGTCGGTGGCGTATTCGAGAAATCCCTTGTACCCGGCCTCCGCCGGGGACGAGCCGGCGGGCGTATTTACGTCCCAGATATTGAGGGAAAGGTCGAACCGGGCGACGGTGGAGGGCACCTCGATCCGCACGACCCGGACCCCGGACAGCTCCGCGTCGGCCCGTGGGGCGTTGTGGAATGCGAGCGACACCTGAAACAGCGGGTGGTGGGCCGGGGATCGCGTGGGGTTCAGTAATTCCACCAACAGCTCGAAAGGAGCGTCCTGGTTGGCATAGGCGGCGATCGCCTTCGCCCGGACCTGTCCGACGATCTCGGCGAACGTCGAGGTTGCCTCGACGGTCGCACGTAGCACCCACGTGTTGACGAAGAAGCCGACCAGATCGGCCAGGTCGGCTTCGGTGCGTCCCGCGATCGGCGATCCGATGGCGATGTCGCTGCCTGCACCGAGTTTGTGGAGCACGACTGCCAGGGCTGCTTGCAGGACCATGGACACGGTGGCGCCGCGCTGACGGGCGAACTGCTCGACCGCGGCCCGCGTCGGCGCGTCGATATCGAGCGACACCGCCTGCCCCCGACTGGTGGCTACCCGAGGCCGGGGCCGGTCGAACGGCAGCTCAAGACTTTCGGGGATGCCGTCGAGTTCGTCATACCAGTAGTCGAGCTGCCGGGACAGGATGCTGTCGGGATCGCCCTCGCTGCCCAGCAACTCCCGCTGCCACAGGGTGTAGTCGGCGTACTGGACCGACAACGGTTCCCAGTCCGGTACCCGACTTTCGGACCGTGCCGCGTAGGCGACAGCGAGGTCTCGAAAGAACGGGGCGAGCGACCAGCCGTCTCCTGCGATGTGATGGATCACGAAGACCACGACGTATTCCGACGGCTTGTCCTGCAGCAGACGGACGCGAATCGGTATTTCCGACGAGAGATCGAATTCGTACTCGATGGCCGCGGAGATCGCTTCGTTCACGTCGTCCACCGCGGTCACCTCGGTGGAGAGCTCGTACTGTCCGGGTTCCAGGATGTGCTGAGTCGCGACACCATCCAATTCCTTAAAAATTGTCCGCAAGGATTCATGGCGTCCGACGATATCGTGAACGGCGGCATTCAGGGCGTCCACGTCCAATGTTCCGATCAGGCGCAACGCGACCGGAATATTGTATGTTGCAGACGATCCCTCGAATTTGTGGATGAACCACAATCGACGCTGTGCGTACGACAAAGGTATCACTCAAAATCCATTCTGACACAACTCGGAATGCGAACGTATTACACGAGGTTTCGACAGGCTTCGGTGCGGCAACGACGCGCGGGCCGTTATGATCTCTTCTCTCGATCCATTTTTCGCAGGCGCGGGCGGTGCGTCGCCTGCTGCGTCGGAAGGCTTTCGGCCAACTCGCGAACGGTTGGAGATTCGAAGATCGTCGGCAGCGGTACCTCCACACCCATCTCCGACCGTATCCTGCTGACCAACTGCGTCACCAGCAGAGAATGCCCGCCGAGGTCGAAGAAGCTGTCGTCGATCCCGACCCGCGGCACATCGAGGATTTTCTCGTACAGCGAGGTGAGAGAATTCTCGCGCTCGTCTCTCGGTGGTTGATATTCGATTGTGGTGTGGAATACCGGTGCTGGCAGCGCTCGTCGATCGAGTTTCCCGTTCGGCGTCAGCGGCAGGCTCTCCAGCATCATGATCGATGCGGGTACCATGTATTTCGGTAATTTCTCGGACAAGTAGTGGCGCAACTGCGCCGGATCCGGGTCGCCGCCCCTCGCGCGAGGCACTGCGTAGCCGATGAGCTGCGTGTCCAGGTCGGTCACGCCGATCGCCCTCGCCACCACCACGGCCTGGTCCACTCCGGGATGGGTTCGCAGGACGGTTTCGATCTCGCCGAGCTCGATGCGGTGTCCGCGGATCTTGACCTGGTTGTCGGCGCGGCCGATGAACTCCAGTTCTCCCGACAGGTTCCATCGCACGAGGTCACCCGTCCGGTAGAGACGTCCACCTCCGGAGACATCGAAGGGATCGGCCACGAAACGACCGGCGGTGAGGGCTGCCCGCCCTCGATAACACCGTGCCACCTGCGCCCCGGCGATGTACAACTCGCCGGCCACTCCTGCTGGGACCGGGCGTAGCCGGGTGTCCAGGACGAACACTCGGGTGTTGGCGATGGGTCGACCGATCGGCATCGGACCCTCGGCAGGCACGTGGTTGCCGCAGATCGCTTTGGAGGTCACGTATACCGTGGTCTCGGTCGGCCCGTATCCGTTGACGACTGTGGCGCCCGGCAGGAGCGCAGCGGTCCGCTCGACGAGGTCGTAGGTCAGTTGCTCACCGATGAACACGATCGTCTCGGCGCGAGGATCGGCCGACGAGTTGAGCACCGCGTTCCACGCCGACGGGACCGTGCTGAGCACGTCACCCTTCCATGGTCGGCCGTGCGCCAGCGTGAGCACGTCGGCTACGACCTCGATCGTGCCTCCGGCACACAGCACCCCGAAAATCTCCAGTACCGACACGTCGAAGGCGACCGAGGTGGTTGCCAGGGTCGTCCCGGAGAGGCTTTCCTGCAGATCGAGTGCGGCGGCCGCGACGAAACTCGTCGCGTTCCGATGGCTGACGGCGACCGCTTTCGGTACTCCGCTGGATCCCGAGGTGTAGATCAGGTAAGCGAGGTTGTCCGGATGTAGGTCGACGTCGGTACGACCGGGGGTCGGGTCGTCTGGTTCGCCGGGGTCGAGGTGGATGTCGATCGTGTCGAGCAGCAGGGGCTCGTGCCCCGTGTCGGGGAGCAACCCGGCTGTGGCACTGTCGGTCAACAGCAGAACCGGATCGGAGTCCTCGAGGATGAAAGCTAGTCGCTCGGAGGGGTAGTCCGGATCGACAGGGATGTAGGCTCCTCCGGCTTTGAGGACCGCGAGCATGGCGACGACCAGCGCGGCCGAGCGGGGGAACGCGACGGCGACGACGCTGTCGGGTGTGACTCCGCGGTGTATCAGCTGGCGCGCGCATACGTCGGCTCTGGCGTTCAGTTCGCGATACGACAGTTCGACGCCCTCGGACACGACTGCTATCGAGCGTGGACTTCGGCAAACCCGATCCTCGATCAGACTCACGAGCGTTGCGCGGTCGTCGATCGCCACCGCCGTGTCGTTCCATCTGCTCAACAGTTGTTCACGCTCGGATGCTGCCAGGATCTCCACGTCGCCGAGCGCGGTGTTCGGCGCGGTCGCTACCTGCTGCAGCACGCGGATAAACCGGGCAGCGAGGCCCTCGACGGTCGATTGTTCGAACAGGTCTGTCGAATACTCGATGAATCCTGTCCAGGCTTCCCCGGCCGGCGAGTCGAGGACGTCGAACAGGAGGTCGAAGCGTGCAACTGTCGATGCGATGGGCATCGTGTCGATGTCCAGTCCGGGGAGTGTGACGGTGGGTTGTGTGGTGTTCTGGAAGGCCAGTGAGATCTGGAACAGTGGATGCGCTGAGGAACGCACCGGGTTGAGCTGTTCGACCAGCAGCTCGAAGGGGGCGTCCTGATTCGAGTAAGCAGCCAACGACTTGGTCCTGACCTGCGACACCAACTCGGTGAATGACAGATCCGGTGTCACCCGCGCACGCAACACCCACGTGTTGACGAAGAACCCGACCAGGTCGTCCAACGCCTCGTCGGTGCGCCCTGCGATCGGCGAACCGATCGCAATGTCATCACCGGCCCCGAGCCGATGCAGCAAGGTCACCAACGCCGACTGCAACACCATCGACACGGTCGCGTTCGCCCGACGCGCCAACCGCTCGATCGACTCACGAGTCTCGGCGTCGATCCGCAGCGGGACGATGTCACCGCGATGACTGGCGACCCGAGGCCTGGGCCGATCGGTGGGCAACGCGATCTGTTCGGGAAGGCCCGCGAGCTCGCGACGCCAGTAGTCCAGCTGCTGCGACAACACGCTCGCCTCGTCGCCGGCCGAACCCAGAAGCTGCCGCTGCCACAACGTATAGTCCGCATATTGCACCGGCAACGGCACCCGATCAGCGACATCGCCGAGCACCCGCGCCGCATACGCGCTAGTCAGATCCCCAAAGAACGGCGCGACCGACCACCCGTCGCCCGCAATGTGATGAACCACCAGAACCAGCACATACTCATCGACCGAGCAACGAAACACACTGGCACGCAACGGAATTTCGCGCGAAAGATCGAAACGATACTGCGCCGCGGACACACACGCAGCGTCCAGATCATCGGCATCCGACACCGAGAACGGGACATCGACCTGCGCGATGTCCACCACCCGCTGCTCGGCAACCCCGTCCACCTCGATGAACACAGTGCGCAACGCTTCGTGGCGCTCGACGACGTCCACGACGGCAGCCCGCAATGCCACCAAGTCCACCGAACCGCTCAACCGCAACGCCACCGGCATGTTATAGGTCGCCGACGGGCCCTCGAAACGATGCAGGAACCACAACCGCTGCTGCGCGAACGACAACGGGACACTGCCCGGGCGGACCGTCCTCACCAGTGCAGGACGCACCGGGCCCGCCTCGTCGAGCCGAGTCACCAACTGCGCCACCGTCGGCCCGTCGAACACTACCGGCAACGGCACCTCGACACCGAAAACAGACCGGATCCTGCTCACCAGCCGCGTCGCCAACAGCGAATGCCCACCCAACTCGAAGAAACTGTCATCGACACCCACCCCCGACACACCCAGCACCTCACCGAACACATCAGCCAACAACCGCTCACGATCACCCCGCGGAGCCCGATACTCCACCGACGATTCGAACCCCGGATCCGGCAACGCCCGACGATCCAACTTCCCGTTCACCGTCAACGGAAACGCATCCAACACCATCACCCGCGCCGGAACCATGAACTCCGGCAACCGATCCCCCACGAAACGACGCAACTCCACACCCCCGACCGCTGGCTCGGCAGACGAGAGGACATAGCCGATCAGGTGAGCGTCACGCGCGATGACGACCGCGCGCGCCACGGCGGGATGGGCGAGTAGGGCAGCTTCGATCTCGCCGAGTTCGATGCGGTATCCGCGCAGCTTCACCTGCAGATCTCGTCGGCCTATGTATTCGAGCATCCCGGTCGGAGCCCAGGACGCCAGGTCGCCAGTGCGGTACAGGCGCCCACCGTCGGGATCGAACGGGTTCGCGACAAACCGGGAGGCGGTGAGCGCCGGTCGCTGGTGATAGCCCCGCGCCACCTGGACCCCGGCCAGGTAGAGCTCGCCGGCGACACCGATCGGCGTCGGGGCGAGGCGATGGTCGAGGACGTAGGCCCGGCAGTTTCCGTAGGGCCTGCCGATCGGCACGGAGTCGGGGGTGTCGTCTTCGCCGAGCGCGAACTCGGTGATGGCGACGGTGGTTTCGGTGGGGCCGTAGAGGTTGTAGAGCTGCGTCTGCGGATACGTGGAGTGCAGTGCGCCGACCGTGGTCGGCGGCAGCACCTCGGTGCCGGTGTCGATCCGCTTCAGACTGCCCAGTTGTGTCCCGTCGTCGGCGTCGAGCAGCGCCGCCAGTGCCGAACAGGTCGCGAACAGATGCGTGATCTGTTGGTTGTCGATCAGTTTGGTGATCGCGGTGGGCTCGAAACTCCCCGCAGGGCCCGGCACCAGGGTTGCCCCGCTGATGAGGGTGGGCCAGATCTCGTAGGCCGAGGCATCGAACGCGATGGCGCAGTGTGTCAGCACCCGGTCCCCCGGGCCGATTTGCCATGCCTGCTTGGTGACGTTGGCGATCGCGGCGTGGGTGACGACTGTTCCCTTCGGCATGCCGGTGGTGCCAGAGGTGTAGATCACGTAGGCCGCGTTCGCCGGTGTGGGGGCGTGAGCGCGACCGGCGTCCTCGAGGTTGCGGGATTTCTCGTCACCGATCAACTGGTCGACCAGCAGATGCGATGACTGCCTGGGGATTTGCGTGCTGGTCGCGCTGTCGGTGACGACGACGACGGGGGCAGCGTCGGTGAGTATGTAGTCGAGGCGTTCTGCGGGATAGGACAGATCGAGAGGCAGATAGGCCGCGCCGGCCTTGAGGATCCCGACGAGCGCGATGATCAGCTCGGGCGACCGGGGGAGGGCCACGGCGACGACGCTCTCCGGCCCTACACCGAGACCGAGGAGGGTGTACGCCAGAAGGTTTGTGCGCGTGTCCAATTCCCTGTATGTCAGGTGGGTCTCGGCGCCAAGGAGTGCGACGGCGTTGGGCGAGGCGGATACTCGCCGCTCGAACAGCTCGATCAGGGTGTCGTGGTCGACGTCAGTGGTCGTGCCGCTCCACCGGTTCAGCAGCAGATCGCGTTCGCCCTGGTCGAGTATGTCCACGGCGGCGACGGCGATCGTCGGGTCGGCCGCCGCGTTGCGCACCGTTCGAGCGAATCGTGCGGCGATGGTTTCGACTGTCACGCGGTCGAACAGGTCGGTCGAGTATTCGATGTAGCCGGCGAGGCCGGCGTGGTCGCGGTTGTTCAGCGCGTCGGGCTCGGACGTGTCTTCTTCCCGCAGATGGAAGGCGAGGTCGAAACGTGCGGTGTTCGTGGGTATCTCGAGTTCGGTGACGATCGTGCCGGGGAGTGTGACGGTGGGTTGTGTGGTGTTCTGGAAGGCCAGTGAGATCTGGAACAGTGGATGCGCTGAGGAACGCACCGGGTTGAGCTGTTCGACCAGCAGCTCGAAGGGGGCGTCCTGATTCGAGTAAGCAGCCAACGACTTGGTCCTGACCTGCGACACCAACTCGGTGAATGACAGATCCGGTGTCACCCGCGCACGCAACACCCACGTGTTGACGAAGAACCCGACCAGGTCGTCCAACGCCTCGTCGGTGCGCCCTGCGATCGGCGAACCGATCGCAATGTCATCACCGGCCCCGAGCCGATGCAGCAAGGTCACCAACGCCGACTGCAACACCATCGACACGGTCGCGTTCGCCCGACGCGCCAACCGCTCGATCGACTCACGAGTCTCGGCGTCGATCCGCAGCGGGACGATGTCACCGCGATGACTGGCGACCCGAGGCCTGGGCCGATCGGTGGGCAACGCGATCTGTTCGGGAAGGCCCGCGAGCTCGCGACGCCAGTAGTCCAGCTGCTGCGACAACACGCTCGCCTCGTCGCCGGCCGAACCCAGAAGCTGCCGCTGCCACAACGTATAGTCCGCATATTGCACCGGCAACGGCACCCGATCAGCGACATCGCCGAGCACCCGCGCCGCATACGCGCTAGTCAGATCCCCAAAGAACGGCGCGACCGACCACCCGTCGCCCGCAATGTGATGAACCACCAGAACCAGCACATACTCATCGACCGAGCAACGAAACACACTGGCACGCAACGGAATTTCGCGCGAAAGATCGAAACGATACTGCGCCGCGGACACACACGCAGCGTCCAGATCATCGGCATCCGACACCGAGAACGGGACATCGACCTGCGCGATGTCCACCACCCGCTGCTCGGCAACCCCGTCCACCTCGATGAACACAGTGCGCAACGCTTCGTGGCGCTCGACGACGTCCACGACGGCAGCCCGCAATGCCACCAAGTCCACCGAACCGCTCAACCGCAACGCCACCGGCATGTTATAGGTCGCCGACGGGCCCTCGAAACGATGCAGGAACCACAACCGCTGCTGCGCGAACGACAACGGGACACTGCCCGGGCGGACCGTCCTCACCAGTGCAGGACGCACCGGGCCCGCCTCGTCGAGCCGAGTCACCAACTGCGCCACCGTCGGCCCGTCGAACACTACCGGCAACGGCACCTCGACACCGAAAACAGACCGGATCCTGCTCACCAGCCGCGTCGCCAACAGCGAATGCCCACCCAACTCGAAGAAACTGTCATCGACACCCACCCCCGACACACCCAGCACCTCACCGAACACATCAGCCAACAACCGCTCACGATCACCCCGCGGAGCCCGATACTCCACCGACGATTCGAACCCCGGATCCGGCAACGCCCGACGATCCAACTTCCCGTTCACCGTCAACGGAAACGCATCCAACACCATCACCCGCGCCGGAACCATGAACTCCGGCAACCGATCCCCCACGAAACGACGCAACTCCACACCCCCGACGGTGTCGACGCCGCGGTGCAGCCGGACGTAGCCGATCAACCGCGGCTCCGCGTTCACGACGGATCTGTGCACATCGACGGCCGCTTGCACCACGGCGGGATGGGCGAGTAGGGCAGCTTCGATCTCGCCGAGTTCGATGCGGTATCCGCGCAGCTTCACCTGGTCGTCGGACCGGCCCAGGTAGTCGAGTTCACCGGTGCTCGTCCATCGGACCACGTCGCCGGTGCGGTACAGGCGAGCGCCGGGGGACTCGTCGAAGGGGTTCGCGACGAACCGTGCAGCAGTCAGTCCGGCGTGCCCGAGGTAGCCGCGGGCCAGTTGTCGCCCTGCGACATAGAGCTCGCCCGGTATTCCGATCGGCATCGGGCGCAGCGCCGAGTCCAGGACGTACGCGGTCATGCCCGACAGGGGCTGCCCTATCGGGCTTGCCTCGTCGAGCAGGTCGTCGGCGGTGATGACGCGGTGTGTCACGTGCACGGTGGACTCGGTGAGCCCGTACATGTTGATCAGTGTCACGTGGTCTGCTGCCGAGGAGTTCAGCCATTTCGAGACGCGACCCGGATCGAGCGCCTCGCCACCGAAGACCACCATGCGCAGTGCGGCTAGCTCGTCGGTGAACCGAGGCTCGCTGTCGATCAGCGAATAGAAGGCCGAGGGGGTCTGGTTGAGAATCGTGACGCCCTCCGCGGCGATCAGGCGCCGCAAGTCCTGGGGTGATCTCACCGCTTCCCATGGCGCGACAACGAGCCGCCCACCGTAGGCGAGCGCCCCCCACATCTCCCACACGGAGAAATCGAATGCGTGCGAATGGCACCAGATCCAGACGTCCTCCGGTCCGAACCGGGCCCATTCGGACGTGCTTCGGAGCAGACCGATGAGGTCGGCGTGGGTGATTGCCACGCCCTTGGGTCGCCCAGTGGAGCCCGAGGTGTAGATCACGTAGGCGAGGTGGTCGGGGCGCGAGGCGGGGGTTCGAGTGCTGCGGCCTGGATTGCCGCGGCCATCGTCGAGCGGATCCGCGTGGTCCACACGCATGACGACGCCCTCGAAGCCGGCGGGGATCAGCAGCGCGGAGGTCGCGTCGGTGACGATGACGACCGGGCCGGCGTCGGCGAGCATGAACTCGATTCGCTCGCGGGGAGAGGACAGATCGACGGGAAGATAAGCGCCGCCCGCCTTCATAACGGCGAGAAGAACGATGATCAGTTCGGGCGAGCGTGTCAGAGCGACCGCTACCACATCGTCGGGGCCGACGCCGTGCCCGATCAGGGTCCGGGCGAGGGCGTCGGCTCGAGCGGCCATCTCTCGATAGGTGATCGAGCCGCTGTCAAAGCTGATCGCGACAGAGTCGGGGGAAGCCGTCGACCAGTGTTCGATCAGATCGACGGTGCTCGGGCCGACGCTTGGGTGCTCGGGTGTGTTCGTCCGGTTCTCGAGAACAAGTTGTCGTTCGGCTTCGTCGAGCACGGCCAACGCACCGACGACGACATCGGGATCGCCGATCACCTGATCGAGGAATCGCCGGAGCAGGCTCGTGTACGTAATCAGATCCTCGCGGGCGTACAGCGCCGCGTCCGCCTCGAGGTTCACTGCCATCTCGGAGGTCGATCGCGGGTCGTAGCAGAACGTGATCGAGAATTCTCCGCTGCGTCCCGAACCCACCGGGTACAGACGCGCTTGCCCGTCACCGACCGGTATCGAGGTGGCCAATGGAAGGACGTTCACCGATGGACCGAACGGGTTGGTCGCGTGGCTCGACAGTCCGAGGTCACGCTTGATGCCGGCGATGCCGTACCGCGCGTGCCTGCCAGCGTCGAGGATCCGTCGGCGCAGGTCCCGAGTCAAGGACTGCAACGACGTGTCCCCGGCGACCTCGACGGTGACGGGCACCGTGGTCGAGACGACGCACGGTGTCCGCCCTACCGCGCCACGACGGTTCGACAGCGGCACTTGCAGGGAAAGGTCCTGCTGTTGGCTGCACCGGTGCAGGACTGCCGCAGTGACGGCCATCAACACGAACGGCGGCTCGACACGCCAACGATCAGCAAGTTCGACAACACCGTCGAGGGATTGGACAGGAAGAAGCATCGAGTGCGTTGTCCGGCCGAGGCGACCGCTGCGCATGGTGCCCGGGAATCCGGGGAACTCGTGGTGCCCCTCGACCTGGGCGAGCCAATAGTCGCGATCGACCGCCATTTCGTTGGCCTCGTAGCGGCGACGCGAGTCGAGGATCTCTTCGATCCCGACGAAGCCGCTCGGTTTGATTTCTCTCCCGTCGAGCAGTGAACCGTAGACCTCGAACACCCGATGCACCCACAGCGCCAAACCCGCCGCGTCGACGACAATGTGATGGAAGCACAAAGCGATGAAGTGCCGTGTGGTGTCGATGCGCAGCAGCGTCACCCTGTAGAGGTCGTCTTTCTGCAGATCGAACAGACGGGTGCGTTCGTCATCGAGGTATCGATCCGCGGCGGCGACGGCATCTGTCCGGCTCCTCAGATCGATCGTCTCCGGCGACCACTCGGTGTTGCGCCGAGAGATCACGCACAGTTGATCGTCCGCTTCGCGGAAGTTGATATTCAGAGTGGTGGATTCCGCCGCAACACGGCGCAGCGCGGCCCCGAGCAGGTCGATATCGACATCGGTGTCGATATCGATGTAGGCCACGACATTGTTCGCGGCCTCAGGATACAAGATCTGAGCGATCCAGAATTCTTCCTGAACTGTCGTGGCAATGTACACGGCCGACTCGTCGACGGATTCCATTTCTGATTCAGCCTTTCACTCAATCACGCATCATCGAACGACGCAGGCTTGCCGGCCGCATATCCGTCCAGTGATGTTCGACGTATTCGACGCAGGAGGCGCGGGACGCCTCACCGAAGACCGTGCGCCAGCCTTTCGGCACTTCAGCGAAGGCCGGCCACAGCGAATGCTGGTCCTCGTCGTTGACAAGCACGTAGAAGGATCCATCGTCATCGTCGAACGGATTCACAGTCATGACCACAGACTCCTGCGCCTCAACGGGGGCCGGCGGACTCGACCACCAGCGCGACGACATCGCCGACCGATTGCGCCTTGTAGACGTCATCGGGGCGGACATCCGAGTTGAATGCATCGTTCAGGTCGTCGATCAGTTCGATCATCGAGATCGAATCGATCGGAAGCGTGTACAAGGATGTTCCGGCATCCATGTCCGACAATCCGGCGGACGTCAATTCCTCGGCGGGAATTGCGCGTTCGACGAAACTGCGGATGACATCGACCACCGTACCGGGGTCGATCGTCGACAGTGACGACTCTGTCGGACTTCCCATATGAAATCTCCCTGAGGGTGCAGAATTGGTTATACGAGCGAATTGTCGAATTCGGCGACTGGGGCGGAGGGTCCTATCCCGTAGCCGTTCACGAGTTTGTTGGCATACACTTCGCGCATTGTCTCGGAACTCCCCGAGAACACGCCGAGAACACGGCTGTCGCGGTAGGAATCGGTGAGGTAGGTCGGATCGGAGAACACAGATCCGCTCACCGACCTGAAGCAGTTGCGGATGACTCTCTGCACGAGTTCGGCCGAGAGGAATTTTGCGCAGGCGGCCTCGGATTCTGAGACTCCGACATGATCTCTCCTCCTCATCATGTCCGCGAAGTAGGTCTCGAGAACGAAGACTTCGGCGATGTCCGCGGCCGCGGCTGTCCCCTTCGTGACGTCGTCCCAGTCGATGTGGACAGCGGTCTCGAGCGACCGACGGGCTGTCGCAGCGGCGCATACCGAGATGAGGAGCCGCTCGTTGGACAAGACCGTGGATGCTTCGGGGAAGCCGTTCCCGACCGTGCCGAGAACGGCCGAGTCCGGGACGTAGCAGTCGACGAATTCGAGCCAGCCGGTCGGAGAGGCACGCAATCCGGTCTTCTCGAGCGCCGCTTTCACCGAGAACCCGGGATTGCTCGTGTCGACGAGGAAGAGTGTGAATCCCAGTGCCCCACGACGCGGATCGGTGCGTGCGAGGACGACCAGGAAATCCGCGATGGGGCCGTTGGTGATGAACAGTTTCTGACCGTTGAGCACCCAGCCGTGTTTGGATCGTTCGGCGTCGAGTCGGATGGATCGGACCAGATCGGAGCCGCCGGACGGGTCGGTGATGGCGATTCCCGACACGAGTTCACCGGCCAGGGACGGAGCCAAATAGGTCCGTCGTTGATCTGGGCTGCCGAGTCTCGCGATCAGGGGCAGTACGCCGTGTGACTGAGCGACGAGGCTGGTCATCACACCTGCGACAGGGTATCGCATTAGTTCGTCGATCAGGATCCGGGATTGCTCGAAGGTTCCGCCGGCACCGCCGAGATCACGGTCGATGATCAGTCCGGTGAATCCGGCCTCGGCGAAGTCTTCGAACAGTGCGCGCGGCAGATCAGCGGTGTGGTCCCAATCCCGGTGATGGGGTGCGATCTTCGATTCCACGAATGTGCGGCATCGCGTGCGGAAGCTGCGCAGGGACGGGTCTTCGTGTGCTTCGGCGGTCTCGGCGAACGCGCGGCTCGCAGCCAGTGCTCCGACGACTTCGGACAGAAGATCGCCGCGCCCGAGCAGTGATGCCAATCGATGCGCGGACTGGTAGTCCACGGCGATCGGGTAGTTCTGCAGAAGGCCGCGTCCGCCGTAGAACTGGCAGCAATCGGCGACTGCCTCGGTGATCAACCGGCCTGCGGTGAGAGCCAGCTGGGCGGCGTGCCTTGCTCGATCGGCAGCGGTGCCCGTGCTCGCGAGGAAGGTCGTTGCGGCCTGCAGGGCGACCTGGCGGCCAGCGATTTCTGCCAATCGATGCCTGACGACTTGATAGTCGATCAGCTTTCCGCCCGCCATCTTGCGCCGAGCAGTGTGGTCCAGCGCTGAATCGAGGGATTGCCGCACGACGGCACCGCCCAGGGCGCACAGCAGTATTCGCGTCGTTTCGACGATAGCGGCGAGCCGCTCGAAATCATCCGGAAAGTCCGTCACCGAGCGGTCGGCAGAAAGCTCGCAATCGGTGAACTGGATATCGGCCGTCGTGAATCCCTCCAGGACTCCGACCGTCTGTCTGCGCACGGCGACACCGTCCGATCTCACCGGAACCGTGATGAGGACGGGGCTGTCGTCGAGTCGTGCTTGGACGTGGATGGACGCTGTGGTCTCGGTGATCGGGACGCCGGTGACGACTCCGCTCAGCGTTATCGTGCCGTCGGTCCTGGCAGCGTGAACCGACGAGGAGATACCGAAGAGTTCGGCGGTGAGTGCGGCGTCCAGCGCGATCGTTGCGGTGTCCGGTTGTGATGCGATAGGTGTGAGGTCGAGAACCGGGCGTAGAAAGGCGTTTCGGAAGATCTCCTGGACACGCGGTCCGACTGCCCGGCCGCTCTCGTTCAGAAGGACTCGCTCGAAGCTGACGATCTGATCCAGCAAATTCATGTTCTTGGTGTCTCCGCGAGAATTCGGTCTTCAGCGGCCGGGTCGGCTGTCGCTGGCGAACAGGCCAGCGGCTTCGGCCCTTCGCAGCTTCCCCGACGACGTTTTCGGCAGCGTCCCGGGCATGACCACCCGGACCGCCTTCGGACGGGCATCCACGGCGCGAAGGATGACGGTGCGGACCTCGGATTCGATTCTCGTGCGCACCGCGGCGTCGCTCGCTTCATGACTCTCGATGAGAATCCCGAAGCCGTCGGAGCCGAGCGACACCGCCGCGGCGCCGCCGGGTCGTACACCCTCGATTCCCGCGAGCTGACGTTCGACATCGACGGGATAGATGTTTCGACCGCCGACGATGATGATGTCCTTGCTGCGCCCGCAGATCACCAGACGGTCCTCGGGCGTGAAGTAGGCTCGGTCGCCGGTATCGAGCCAGCCGCTGGAGTCGTTGGCGGGCATCTTCCCGTCGACGGTCAGATAAAAGTTCGTGATCGAGCTGCCTCGGACCTGCAAATTTCCTACGTGCCTGCCCGGGAGGGCTTGTCCGTCACGATCGACCACTCGACATTCGAGCCCGTCGACGACGCGGCCGACGGTAGCGATCTCTCGGTGACCGTCCGCCTCGGAGGGCACGGCGACCAGGTTGTGTTCGAGCTCGAGCGGATCTATGCGGTCGGTGACCATTCCTTCGCCGGGTCGGCTCAACGCCACCGACAGGGTGGCCTCGGCCAGGCCGTAGCACGGCAGCAGGCACCCAGGATCCAGACCGAATCGCTGGCCGGCGTCGGCGAGGCGACGCATGGTTCGAGGATCGACGGGTTCGGCACCGTTGACGACGACGCGCAGGGCAGAAAGGTCGAACAGGCCGTCGGAGGACTTCTCGAACGTTCGCGCGAGTATGTCGTAGGCGAAGTTCGGAGCCGCGGTCATCGTGCCACGATGGGCAGCCAGCAATCGCGGCCACAGATCCGGTGACGCCATGAACTCCCGAGGTGTCGCCTTGACCAACGGGTATCCGAGTTGCATGGGGAGGGTGAAGAACACGATCATGCCCATGTCGTGGAACAGCGGCAACCAGCTGACAATCACGTCACGTGACGGTGCGAGCCCGAAGGCCGCGACATTGGCTTGAATATTGGCGTGCAGGTTCTCGTGGCTGATCGCGATCCCTTTCGGGAACGATGTCGAGCCGCTCGACAGCTGCAGCAGGGCGATGTCAGATTCGTCACCGTCGACCGGCTCGACGGGTTCGCAGTCGGCGAGCTCGGCCGCCGATTGCGTCGCGATCCCGTGGGAGTTCAACGCTTCGGCGAGGTGCGCGAAGTCCCCGTCGACGAGGACGAATCGAGCTCCAACCATCCGGCACGCTCGGGCGGTGTCGGCCGACCAGCTGTCCATGTCCGTGCGCGGGGTCGGCTGTTGAAGCATGGTCACCGTCGCGCGCAGCATCCAGATGCCCTGGATCAGCGGCGCGACCTGGCTGGGTGCTTGCATGAGCACTGCAATGACGTCTCCGGGCTCGATCCCTGCCTCACGCAGCCCCCCAGCGACTCGCCGTGCCGCGCGGTGTACTTCCGTCCAGGTGGTCGTGACGGGGGCGGTCGGGGGGCCGGTGATGAAGGAAGCCGCGGACGTCTCGCCGGTTGCGTACAGGTTCTTCGTGAAGCGGCTCAAAACGTGTTCCCTTCGAGATTTCCTCGGTGTCGACCCACGGTCGTTCGGTGATGGGACGCCGGCCATCGGATGTCCAGTGCCGGAGGCCCGAGATGTGTCCGCGATGCGCCCTCGCACAACGAGGTCGTTCACGCGGACACCGGGTTTCATCGTGCGAGAGTGGAATCGGGGTCCGGGTGGCGTGCGGGGGCGTCGTGGGCGCTGCTGCGATATCGGGCCACGAATCGGCTCAGGATCACCGGGGGTACCGTGATCTCCTCCCGCCGGCCGTCGGCGATGAGGTGTTCGGCCTCGCCGGTCGCGAAATAGCCACGCTCGCTATAGATCCTGATTCTGAGGGCGAGCCCGTCGGCGTCTAGTTCGGGATGGAACTGTGTCGCATACACATTGCGCCCGCTTCGGAACATCTGCACGGGGCAATCGATCGCCCCCGCCAGTAGGACGGCGGCGGCGGGAACGTGCTGGCATGCCTCTTTGTGTCCGACGAACGCGCGAAACGATCGCTGCAGTCCGAGGAGCAATGGGTCGCGGGTACCCGCGGTGGTGAGGGTAATCGTCTGTGCGCCCGGTGTTTCGCCGTATTGCTCGGTTCCCACCCGCGCGCCCAAGGTGTCGGCCAGTATCCCCATTCCGTAGCAGATGCCGAGATAAGGAAAGTCCCGGCGCACGATCTCTCCGATCAGCAGCCTGAGCCTCGGCTCGAAGAGCCGCTGGTAGGGGTACTTGTCGGCGGGTGAATCGCTCACATTGCTGGGTCCGCCGCCGACGATGACCGCGGCATAGTCGTCGAGGACGATGTCGTCAGGAAACCCCTGGTCCATGCGTACACGTACGACGTCTCGAGACGTCAGTTTGGCTCCTCGGAGAATCGCTCGATACTCGTCGTCCGACGCGGCGTCCTCAGGTCTCAACTGGAGCAGCAAGAATGGTTTGGTCACGCTACATACATCCCGTGAGCATTGTTCTCATTTCCACAGTGAGAATTTCTTGGTGAGTTGGTCGATAACCTCGCCGTCTCCGAAGGTCGCGATCGCCAGAGGGGTGAGATCGTCGCTTTTTGTAGCCGACGTGGACTCACGTTGACTGTCCGATCCGCCTGTCAGCATCGTGTCTAGGTATGTAACACATGGCAGGTCCCGGATCTGCAGCTCAGTTCCGAATGAACGAATATGCCCACCGGTTCCCCGCAGGACGATGAAGGGCCATTCACTGATCCACGGGTAGGTCTCACCGTCGAACGATTCGTACCGGACGAAATTCATTCGATCACGTTCTGCATGGAGGCTTGCGCTCAATCCCGCCGTGACGTGCCCCAGTCCGGATGCAAGCCTGGCGAGGTCGTAATTCTTGTTCAGAACGACAACGAATTTGGATTTCTGCACGGGGCTATTCCGGATCTGCGCTAGGCGAACACGACAATCGGATCACGCGTCGATCGCACGCCCAGAAAGCAGGCAGCAGTAATCCGCGAACCCGATGTCAATCGGCGGACTCCGTGTACGCGAGCCGCGTCGAACATGACGAGGTCGCCCTGTTCGGGATGAATGGACAATAGCGGTTCACCGAGATTCTCGCGGTCGATGCCGTAATCTTGTCGCTTGATCGACATGTACTGACTTTCATCGGTGAAACTGTGCCAGAAATCGACCTCGCCACCCCCGTCAGCAGGTGGGGTCTCGAGATAGACGTTGACGCCAATTCGCCTTTCGAGCCGGTATTCATCCAGCAGCGGCACACTCTTCTGATCGATGTGCGGATTTGCATGACCTCCCTTGACCCACCTGCGCACGATGCTGGCGAGCATCTGTCGACCCTCGTACCGCGCCAGTGTCACACCGGCCGGCCACCACTCGTCGCAACGCAGGCGTACCAGGTCCGCCGGAGCCGCCAGCCTCCCGAAGATGTCGTCGCGTATCTGGGTGGTGGTGTGTTGGGCTGTATCGAGGTAGCGCGATTGTGCAACCTCGGATTCACTGGCCTCCCCGATCGACGTTCCGAGGCTCTGCAGATCACCGGTCAGGGTGTAGTTGGCGGCTTCACATGCCTCGACGATCTTCGGCATCGCGGTCTGACAGCTTTCAGATGGATAGAACTTGTGGTGCCAGATTACGTCGATTCTCCCTTCGCTCAGATCGAGAAGAGTGTCTTGGCTCAATTCATGGGCAAGCGAAATAGCTTTAGTCATGGGTGCCACCTGTTTCGCTAGTTCGTTGTTCGACCGAACAAGATGGAGCGCCCCCGGGGCGCGACTACCGACAAATGTCACCTGCGGTGACGAATTTGCAAAATGACTCGCCGTGTTACCACGGGCGCAAACACCGAACTCCCCCTATGGACGTTGCACTACCGAATGCTAACTGCACTGGCAATTGGCCGAATACATTGCGCAAGAGCCTGTTAGTGCGCGATTCCGCAGTCAATCCGAACCCCCCGTCAATGAATCCCCCGTTTGGCTGCATCCCTATTTGCGAGCCGTAAGCGACAGTAACTACATCCGAATCCGAACGGCAAGTGGAAGGTTCATTTTTCAACTCAGATGTGAGTCATGACACAGTTGCTTGACAGTAACTGCACTACGTGCCGGTGTCACGCATCGCAGCCGAGGGCTGCCGCCCGAGATACATCAGCTACCAGGCCCGGCATCCCTGGTCTGATCGACCAGAAATCCGCTAGATCGGATTAGGAGATTGGACGGGACATACCACTTGCAGCGCGTGGCGAACGGCAGATAGCACTTCCAGTACGCCAGTTCAGATGAGAACTGACAACACCCTCCGCGCCGATCCCCATCATAAGTAGGACCGGTCGGTATTATTTGAACGATTGTCGAGCACCGTTCGAGTTCGGGAGAGGACCAGCGATGGCGACGAGGCAACGGTGACGGGGCTGCCGCACTATGCGCCGATGCTGGCCACCGCCGGCGTCATCCCCCGCGACGACATCGCATGGAACTACGAAGTGAAATTCGATGGCATTCGCGCGACCAGCTACATCACCGATCAGCTGCGTGTTCTATCTCGCAACGACAAGGACATCACCGCAGCCTGGCCCGAACTCGCCGCACTCGCACCAGCGAACCCGCCCTTCATCATCGACGGCGAAATCGTCGCACTCGCCGCAGACGGACGGTCCTCCTTCGAAGCGCTGCAGCCGCGGATGCATCAACGCAACCTGGCCACCATCCGCTCCCTCGCCGCCGCCACCCCAATCACCTACATGATCTTCGACCTGCTGCACATCGGCGACCGATCCCTGATCAACTTGCCCTATCAGCAACGGCGAGAACTCCTTGAGCAACTCGACCTGCGCGGCCCGCACTGGCAGACCCCGCCCCGCCTCGGCGGCCCTGGCGCAACCGTTCTCGACGAATCACGACGCCTCGGACTTGAGGGCATCATCTGCAAGCGCCTCGACAGCCGCTACCAGCCCGGGCGCCGTAGCCCACTCTGGCTCAAGGTCAAGAACATTCGCGATCAAGAGATCGTCATCGTCGGCTGGAAACCGGGCACCGGTCGCCGCGCCGGGCACATCGGCTCACTACTGATGGCCGTACACAGCGACACCGGCGAACTCACCTACGTAGGCAACGTTGGCACCGGCTTCGCCCAAGCCACCCTCAGCGACCTACGCACAAAACTCCAACCACTGCAACGCAACACAGCAACAGTCGACGCCCCGGTCCCCGATGCAGTCTGGGTTGAACCTGAACTCGTCGGCGAGGTCACCTTCACCGAATGGACCGGCGATGGACGATTACGACATCCTTCATGGCGCGGACTGCGCCTCGACAAGAACCCCCGCGACATTCGGCGAGCGCCATAGCGTCGACTTGCCAAGTTCAGAGAAGGACTCCGTCCCACTTCATCTCCACCGCCCACCCGGGCCCGCCCGGCGGCGGTCCCCCGGTCGCCAGCATGGGCGACGGGCCGCGGCGGACCGAGGCGGCCACGCGGGCCGCTATCCGCGCCGATATCCGGGCGAACGGGACATGCCCGAGAGTTTGCTATCGAGTTGCGTTCCCGCCGCCGCGGCACGCCGGGAACGCCCGGTTCGTTATGGTCCGCGGGCCCGGCGGGTCACCAGCCACGGATTCGGCGGACAAGCGGGCAGGACTCGCCGGACAACCTGCCGTATCGGGGTTTGGCCTGCGCGACAGCGGGCATTGCCCCGATATGTTCACAATCATCGGGCTCATCGCTCTGCTGGGTGCTGTGACCGTGGGTGTGGCCGGGGTCGCGGCCAACAGCGGTGACTCGCACGCACTTCCCAACGGCTTCACCGTATTCGACCACACCTATCACGGTTCGAGCGGACTGTTGTTCGCGTACGGGATGTTGATCGGCGCGGTCGGCGCGGCCGGAACGATCCTGCTGCTGGCCGGAATCTGGACCACCTCGCGGCGCGGGCAGGTGGCGCGGCGCGAGCTGCGTCAGTCGCGGCGGGAAATGGCTGCCGCGCGAAAGGAACTCACGAAACCGGCGCCCGCGACCAAGCCCACGGGTACCGTGGAGCCACCTCGGAAGCCGGTGGTTCCCCTGGCCAAGATGGCGCCGAAACGTGCCCTCTCGAAGCCGAACTGGTCGGTCAACCGTTTCCTCGGTCGTCCGAGCGGGTCCCCCGCACCGAAAGAATCCGCCGCCCAATAGGAACCCTCCGAATGTTCGTCGTGCTCGGCCTGGCGCTGCTCGACGCCGGCTGGCTGCTCGCCACCCCGGCTCTGTCCTCGCTCGGAATCATCGCCATGGCCGTCGCCCTGTTCCAGTGGCTGATGGGCGCGCCCGCCCGCTGGCTCGCGCACCCGCGCTATTGACTCGCGCACCCGCGTTCCAGACCGGACACCGAGGTCCGGTGCCACCACGCCGACCGGGATCCCGCCCGGTCGGCTAGCGTCGGTTTCATGACGGTGACGGTGCTGGTGCCCGACGAACACGGCTTCGCGGCGATCTCCCGGCTGCCCGGTGCGCGGCCGCTGCGCTACACGCTCGGCGAGCCGCTCCCCGACGGGGCGGACGAGGCCGAGGTGTTCGTGCCCGCGTTCCTGGCCAGCCGCCCCGAGAATCTCGAATTGGCCCGCGCGCTGCCCACATTGCGCCTGGTGCAGTTGCTCACCGCGGGCGCGGAAACCTGGATCGGACGACTGCCCGCGCACGTCATGATCTCCACGGGTCGCGGCGCGCACGGGGCCAGCACGGCGGAGTGGGCGATCACCGGATTGCTCACGGTCTACCGGGAATTCACCGAATTCGCGCTCGCCCAGCGTGAACACCGCTGGACCCAGCACCGCACGGACACCCTGCACGGCAAGCGCATTCTGATCATCGGCGCGGGCGACCTCGGCACCGAAACACAGCGCATGCTGCTGCCTTTCGGCACCACGGTCGAACTGGTCGGTACCCGACCCCGCGCCGGCGTCCACGGCATCGACGAACTCCCCGCCCTGCTCCCGCATTTCGACGCGGTGATCCTGATGGTTCCGGTCACCACCGACACCATCGGCATGGTCGACGCCGACTTCCTGTCCCGGATGGCCGACCGCGCCATCCTGGTCAATGCCGCCCGCGGCCCCGTCGTCCGCACCGACGACCTGCTCGCCGAACTGCAATCCGGCCGCCTGCGCGCCATTCTCGACGTCACCGACCCCGAACCGCTGCCCGCCGATCACCCGCTGTGGGACGCACCGGGCCTGCTGCTCACCCCGCACGTCGGCGGCAGCAGCACCGGAAACCTGGAGCGCGGCTGGACCATCGCCACCGCGGAAATCGCACGCTACCTCGCGGGTGAGCCGCCGGAGAATCTGGTCAGCGGCGAATACTGAACTCACACTGGGGGTTCGGGGCGAAACCTCCGGGAGCCGGGAGAGTTACAGCGTGTCCTTGCCGATCGGGCGATTGATCCCGCGCCACTCCCGCTCCCAGCGCGCGTACCGCCGGGCGTCGAGCACGGTCCCGGTGAACCACACGGTCGCCGCCGCCGCACACCAGGTTTCGACGAGGATCGCCAGCCCGGTCCCGATCCCCTCCGCGGCCGCGGACCCGGGCCGCGACGGCGCGATGGTCGGCTGCCCGTTCTTGGTCCACAGTGTCACCGTTGCCCCCGCGACCTGCGGCCCCGGCACGTCCACCGTCGCGGTCGCGATCTTCCCGCCGTTGTCCCATTGCACCGGCGCCTGATACCGCACCTGATGCGTCGCGTACCGATCCGAATCCGGCACCCGCATCGAATCCGCGGTCTCCGTGGCCACGACCCGGACCTTCCCCGAATCCTGTGCCACGATCCGGGCCTGCGCCCCCGTATAACTGACGGTCCCCACCGCACCCGCCACCGGGACCGCCGCGGCCACCACCACCACGGCCAGCGCCCGCAACACCACCTCCGCCCGATCCGACACACGCATCAACGGACTGGAGTTCCACGGGCGCACTCGCCACAGTCGTGCCGGCCACGAAGGACGCATCGACACCTGGACCACCTCTCCCCACGCGCCGTAATACCGCTTACATCGGTAGCTGTACCCAGAGGGATACGCCATGAACCAAGGAACGTCAAGGTCAACGCATGGTCAGGTTCGATGCGGTGGCGGGGTAGGACGACCTGCGGTTCTCGCCCGGTGGTATCGCCTGTAGTCGCGGGAACTATGGGGTCCGATTTCCGCCGGACGCGTGATCACGGTGTTCCTAGCGTCGGAATCATGGAACTCGACGTCATTCCGTCCTCGCGGGAACGGGTGCTACGGACACCCACGGTGTGGTTCATGGCCTTCGCGGCCGCGCTCGGGACCGCGAGCATGTATCCGCTGCATCCCGCGATCGCCGAGTTGGCCGGATCGCTGCATGCTTCGACGGCGGCCGTGGGCACGGCGTTGGCGTGCGGGCCGATCGGATATCTGGTGGGGCTGGCGTTGCTGGTGCCGCTGGTCGATCGGTATGCGCCACGCGCGGTGGTCTCGGTTCAATTCGCTGTACTGGCCGCGGTTCTGGCCGCCACGGCCGCGGTCGGTTCAGCGTGGCTGCTCGGCTTCGCGGTGGGCCTCGTCGGGGCGGGGTCCTCGATCGGCGCGCAATTGAGTTCGGTCGCGGGAAGATTCGCGGCCTCGCGTGAGCGGGCCACGGTGCTCGGGATCGTGACGGCGGGCATTTCGGCGGGCATCCTCGCGGGCCGAATCGTCGGTGGCTGGCTGACCGATCTCCTGGGGTGGCGGGGCATGCTGCTCGTTTTCGCCGCGGTGTGCGTCGGCTGCGCGGTCGCCGCTCGCGTCGCCCTGCCCACGGCGGCGGGCACGGCCACCGCGAGCTATCTCGCGACCCTGCGCGGAATGCCCGCACTGTTCGCCCGGCATCCGGCACTGCGCCTGGCGGCGATCCGAGGGTCCCTGTGGTTCTTCGCCTTCTGCGCGATCTGGGCCGGACTCGCGGTCGCCCTGTCCCAGCCGCCGTTCTCGTACTCCCCCGAACGGATCGGCCTGTACGCCTTCGCCGGACTCCTCGGCATTGTCGCCACCCGAATCGCGGGAACCTGGACCGATCGCATCGGCGCACGCCGGGTGATTCTGCTCGGCCTGCCGCTGGCGATCGCCAGTACGGCGATCCTCGCCGTCACCTTGTCGAACACGGCACTGATCCTGCTGTGCCTCGGCCTCTTCGACGCCGGACTGTTCGCCGCCCAGGTGGCCAATCAGAGCACCGTCCTGGCCATCGATCCCACCAGCCCTGCCCGCTTCAACAGCGCCTACATGGTCGTCTACTTCATCGGCGGCAGCCTCGGCACCGCGTTCGGCGCGGCGGCGGTCGGCTGGTTCGGCTGGACCGCCACCGCCTTGGCCGCTGCCACGGCAACCATCCTGGCCGTGACCATCACGGCCCTCACCGGACGCGACACCACACGGGCGTCATCCCTGAAGCGCCTTCACTAGCACCACCGCGGTCTCGGCACCGGCCCGGCGATCCTCCGAGATCCGTTGATAATCATCCGATTCCGCCCACGCCCGAAACGCCGCCTCATCGGGAAAGCTCATCAACACCACCTTGTCCCGATCCCACTCCCCTTCCACCACCCGCGGCGCCTCATCCGCCACGAGCAGCGTTCCCGAATACCGCTGGAACACATCCATGAACGCCGCTTGGTACCGGTTGTAGGCGTCGCGGTCGGTGAACTTCAGCTGTGCGATGGCATAGACGGTCATCCGGCCACCCTATCCCCGAGCGCGTCGATGACCTGCGATGCTGCGCACCGAGATTGGTGCGCTCGCCGTCAGGGTGTGCGGACGCTGAATTCGCCGTCGCAATACCCGTGTGTCGCCGTCTCAACCCTTTCCCTCGGAAGAACTTTCCGACTTCCCGAACAGTTTGAAGACCGGTATTCCGGGAATCGCGTGAAGGCCAGACTTGCCTCCACGAAGGAATTGTCATGATTATCCTGGGCCTCGTTCTGCTGATCCTGGGGCTGGTTCTCGGGATCGGCATCCTCACGACTATCGGCATCATTCTGCTGCTCATCGGCGCGGTCGCCTGGCTGCTCGGAGCGGCCGGACGACCGATCGGCGGCCGCGCGCACTACTGGTGATCGCACGATCACCAAGCGCGGCACTGAACCCGAAATCCCCGGACCGCCCTGTCGCGGGCCGGGGATTCGGTACGGCCGGACACGCGCCTACCCGTGATTCCTCCATCGAAACAAAATGCCGGACATCTCTTTTCGATGACCGGAGGCGGTTGTTCGGTGCGCTCGAGACCGGGCAGCGGATCCGGAATCTGATCAACAGTGACAGCAGGGCCGCGCGGCGTTATGCCGCGCGGCCCGTGCCACGGTCCGATCATTGATCAGCGTCGGGGTTCGATCGAACCGTGGCAGTCTCGTGGTCGGACAGTCACGCGGGGACCGCGTGCGTGACACGCCGCCAACCCCGTTGCCGCGCCGGCACTTCCGCGAACACGTAGGCGAATCGCACCGGGATGTCCGGCCGGGATGCCGTGGTGACCGCGTATCGGCCGTGTACCCGAACCGCCCCTAGGCGACCCAGGTCATCGGTGTGCAGGCGGCGGCGATCGTCGGGGCGGTTTCCAGCTCGGTGTCCTGACCGCAGACCTCCAACAGCCGGTCCACGCAGCGTGTTCCGGTGACCACCCGCAGTACTCGCTGCCGGCTGCGGGCCTGGTCGTCGGCATCCAGAATCGCTTGCAGCCCCGAGATGCTCAGGAAGGTCAGCCGCGACAGGTCTACCACCACGAGCCGAGTGCTGGTGGCGATGGCGTAACCGAGGTGTTCGCGGAATTCTCCGACATTGTTGTAGTCGACCTCGCCGGTGGCGGTCACCACCGTTGTCGACGGCGATGGCGTGCTGTGGGTGATCCCCAGCAGCGTGTCGCGCCCGCATCGCTCGGTTATCGCCGGTCCACCAGCGACGATGAATGAATTCGGCATCAGGATCAGATCCTTGTCCGTTTCATGTGACGCACCCCTGTCCGGGGGCGTCGCATCATGAGTCACCCGTGCCCCACGGCACAGGCTGGGCTGCTGGTTTTCAACCGTGAACATGGAGTACCCACTCCGACCCGAAATACACCCGTGACCCGTCGACGCCGCGTGCTCGTCAGACCTCGATGCGCTCGCCGAGGGTGATCGTGCGGTGGCGGGGCAGGTGGAAGTAGTCGGCCACGTCGGCGGAGAGGTGGCTGGTGGCGATGAAGAGCCTGGTGCGCCAGCGGGACATGGTGGGGTGGTCGGCGGGGCGGAGTTCCACTTCGGAGAGGAAGTAGGAGGCGTGGGGTAGGTCCAGTTCGCCCTCGGTCTCGTCGGTGTCGAGTCCGGCCAGGGCGGCGGGGACATCGGGGGGTTCCATGTAGCCGACCCGGACGGTGACGTGGAAGATGCCGTCGTCGCGGTAGTCGAGGTGGTCGATGCGGACGCGGTCGTCGGGTGAGATGCGGGGAACGGGTTCGGTTTCCACCGAGGCGATGACGGTGTGGCGGTGGCGGACGCTGTTGTGCTCGACATTGGCACGCAAGGCCAGGGGGACGCTTTGCTTGCCTCGGTTGAGGAAGACGGCGGTGCCGTCGACGATGGTCACTCGTGCGGGGTCGTGCCACAGCTCGTCGACGAACTCCCGCAGGGAGCCCTCGAGGCGGTCGCGCTCGTCGGCGACCACGGTGCGACCGCGTTGCCAGGTCGTCATGACCACGAATGCGGCCAGGCCGATCAGCAGCGGCAGCCAGGCGCCGTGCAGGAGTTTGGTGAGATTGGCGGCGACGAACAGCAGATCCACCGTGAGCAGCGGCGTCCACACCACGATGACGAGCCACAGCGGCAGTCGCCACATCGCGTGGGCGAGGTAGCCGAGCAGCAGCGTCGTGATGGTGATCGTGCACGTGACCGCCATCCCGAACGCGAAGGCCAGCGCGGTCGAACTGCGGAAGGCGAGAACCAGGGTCAGTACCGCCACCAGCAACAGCCAGTTGACCCACGGCACGTAGATCTGCCCAGGCGTCGACTCCGAGGTGTGAGCGATGCGCAGTCGCGGCAGGTAACCGATCCGCGCGGCTTGGGACGCCACCGAATACGCGCCGGTGATCACCGCCTGCGACGCGATGACCGTCGCCGCGGTGGCCAGCGCGACCATCGGAAGCCGACCCCAGTGCGGAACCAGCAGGAAGAACGGGCTCGCCACGTGGGCGCGCGTCCCGAGGATCAGGGCGGCCTGCCCGAAGTAGCTGAGCACACAGGCCGGCAGCACCAGCAGAAGCCAAGCGGTGGTGATGGATCGGCGGCCGAAGTGCCCCAGATCCGCGTACAGCGCCTCCGCTCCGGTGACGGCCAGCACGATGCCGGCCAGCGCGAAGAACGCGATGGTGAAGTGCCCGGTGAGGAAGCCGAGCGCGTAGCCCGGCCACAACGCCTTCAGGATCGCGGGGTGTTGCCGGATGCCGCCGATCCCGCAAGCGCCGATCGCCAGGAACCACACCACCATCACCGGCCCGAACAACCGGCCCACCGATTCCGTGCCGCGATGCTGAAAGATGAACAGCAGCACGATGATCAGCGCCGTAGCCGGCACGATCGCCTTGGCCAGAGACGGTTCCACCACCTCGATCCCCTCCACCGCGGACAGCACCGAGATGGCGGGGGTGATCATGCTGTCGCCGAAGAACAGTGCCGCGCCGAAGATTCCGAGAGCCGCCAGTATCGCCGCGGGCCGGCGGCCGCGGGCGGCGAAGCGCCGCACGAGCGTGATCAGTGCCATGATCCCGCCCTCGCCGTCGTTGTCGGCCCGCATGGCCAGCAGCACGTAGGTGACGGTCACGATGATCATCACCGACCAGAACACCAGCGACACGATGCCGTACACGTTCGCCGGCTCGGCCGGGACCGGATACGGATCCGATGGATCGAACACGGTCCGCAGCGTGTAGATCGGACTGGTCCCGATGTCCCCGAACACCACTCCCACCACCCCGATCAGCAGACCGGGCCGAACGGCGTCGCGCATCGAACCGTGGGGGCCCGGCAAACCGGACTGCCCGGCGGACCCCTGATCGTCCGATACCGTCGAATCCTGGCGCTCGGGCATCCTCTCACCGCGCTCGATCGTGTTCCGGATCGACCCCGATCGTCGGGTTCGGCCCGTCGCTTCCGGGTAGTGCGATCACGTCTTCATCGACTGCGCTACGGACTGGGTTGCGGCACATCGACATGGCAGTCGGCGATCTTGGGGTTCACGCCGAAGTAGTTGAGCGGGCCCGCCAGTATCGTGACCGCGATGGTTCCGGCGCTCGCGCAGTTGCTCGGCGCGCTGTCGTAATAGTGCCGCTGCCCGGCCGCCACGGCTCCGATGATCAGCCAGATCACCACGACCAGCAGCAGCATGCTGCTCGCACCCGTGCGGCGACGTCCGCGCCACACCCGGCGGTCATTCGCGAAAGTTCTCATTTCTCATCACCTTCTCCTGACGGGCGAATACCCCAGGAAATGCCCGCCTAACGAGGCATTCGACGCCGTACCGGGGGCAAGGGCGGACAGGGGAAATCCCCCGGCCTGTCGTGCTGCGAGCCAGGGGATTTCGTTGTGGTTACGTTCGAACCGGATCAGCGGCGCTGTTGTGCGCGCTGGCGCTGTTCCTCGGCCGCGGCTCGGGCGCGGTCCTTCTCGGCCTGGGCCTCCCGCTTGGCGGCATCGCGCTGGGCCTCGGCCTTGTCCTGCTGCGCCCGCCCCTCCTCGCGCAGCGCCTCATTGCCGAAGACCTTGCCCGCGGCTTCCTTGGCCGCGCCCTTGACGCCCTCGACCACGCCTTCGACGCCTTCCCGAGGTCCGCTCTTCTCGTGCTCTGACATGGGATATACCTCCGTATATCGATTTCAGGGACATTCCGGACCTACCCGGGTCGCCGCGCCCGAAACAGGCTGTCGGCCATTTCATTTCGACGCGAGAAAATCGGGTGCCGGGCGATGGTGCCGCACCGGCGGCGAGGCGGATAATGGGGCGATGGAGTCTTCGGCCGAACTTCCCGCGGAATCGCTGGTGTGGGCCGCGGGGGCGTATCCGGGCCCGCGGACGGGGAGCTTCTGGTTCTGGTTCGCCACCCGCCGCTGGGAGTGGTCCGCCGAGCTGTATCGCATGCACGGCTACACCCCCGGCGAGATCGAGCCCACCACCGAACTCCTTCTCGCCCACAAACATCCCGACGATCGCGGCAAGGTGGCCGAGGCGATCACCCGCTCCGTCGAATTGGGCGAGCCGTTCTCGAGCCGGCACCGGTTCATCGACACCCACGGCAACGAACATCACGTCATGGTGGTCGCCGACCGCATTCTCGACCAGGGTCGCGCGGTCGGCACCGCGGGGTTCTACATCGATCTGGCCGGCACCCTGATCAGCGCGCAGCGCGAGGCGCTCGAAGAACGGATGCCCGAGCTGGTGGAGGCGCGAGCCGTGATCGAGCAGGCCAAGGGCGTGCTGATGCGCATGTACCGCATCAACGACGAGCAGGCCTTCAAACTGCTGGTGTGGCGGTCCCAGGAGACCAACACCAAACTCCGCGCCCTGGCCGAACAACTCCTGCGCGAACTTCCCAATATCCCGCCCGCGCAGCCCGGCACCGTGTCGGCCTTCGACCACATTCTGCTGACCGTGCACGAACGCATCCAGGAGTGACCTCCGCGGCCGGGCGGACCCGGGCGCGGATCGAACGCTAGCGGCGCACCCCGAGGGTCCGTTCCCAGATCGTCGCCAGGACGTCCACGAGTGCGGCGAGCTCGGTGTCATCGGCGTCCGGGCGCAGATCGAGGAGCATGTGGATGTTCATCGTGGCCAGTGCGAGTGCGCTGCCGCGGGGATCGGGCAGGGGCGCACCGACTTCGGCGATCTTCTCGGTCGCCACGTCGACCACCGCCGCGACGAGGCTGTCCCGCACCGAGCGCACCTCCGGGTCGTCGGTTTCCGACCGGAAGATGGCGCGCAGGACCGCGCCGTGGCGGCGGTAGGTCCGGGCCGCGGCGAGGAGGGCCGCGCGACCCCCGGCGACCGGGTCGTCGGAGTTCCGCCAGTGGGCCAGCCCGGCATCCGCTTCGGCGCGCAGGGGCTGGATCAGGGTGGTGAGCAGCTCGGACCGATCGCGGAAGTACACGTAGAACGACTTTCGGGACAGCGTCGTGCGTTCCATGATCGCCGCCACCGTCGCTTCGTGCGCGGGGCGCGTCCGGAGCAATTCCGTTGCCGCGTTCAGGATCTCGGCGCGCGCTTCCTGCGGTTGCCGTCGGCGGCGCGGTTCTCGATCGGTCGTTACTGCCACAGTGGCAGTATAGTGGCGAACGTTAATGCCACCATGGCAGTAACAGCAGTCACGCACCTGCAGAACGGGTTTCACCATGAGTCGATTACGACCGACCACCTGGTATTGCTTGCTGGTCACGATCTTCCTGACCGTCCGCGCCACCACCACTCTCGCGACCGGACCACAGTTCTCGATGCCCGGAACAGGGTGGCGAGCGGCCTGGCAGCTGCTGCTCGCCGCCGTTCTCCTCGCCGGTTTGCTCCGCCCGCGCATCGCCCGCACCGCCGTCACCCTGGTCGCGGCGACCTACCTACTCGCGACCATCAGTGAGGCGCTCCACCCCGCCGATCTGCTCGGCCTGATCCCCGTCGACATGCGGGACCGGATCGTCCATCCAGCACTCGCGATCGCGGCCCTGGTGTGCGTCGCCGCGGAGGGAATGCTCGCCGATCCGCGCCGAATCACGCTCACATCCCGTTGAATTCGACGATCGGCGGCGGATAGTCGGCGGCCAGGACACCCGCCCGCCACGGGCGTTGGATCTCGGCGCCGGGCAGTTGGGCGAGTTCGGGGAGCCAGCGGCGGACGTAGTCGCCCTCGGGGTCGAAGCGGTCGGCTTGGCGGAGGGGGTTGAGGACGCGGCTGGAGCGGGTGTCGGTGCCGGTTCCAGCCATCCACTGCCAGTTCAGGCGGTTGTTGGCGACGTCGCCATCGACCAGCCAGCGTTCGAAGTGCTCGGCGCCGATGCGCCAGTCCACGCGGAGGGTCTTGACCAGGAAGCTGGCGGCGATCAATCGGGCCCGGCCCGGCATCCAGCCCTCGGCGAGCAGTTGCCGCATGCCCGCGTCGACCATGGGGTAGCCGGTCCGTCCGGCCTGCCAGGCCGCCACCCCGCGCGGATCGGACCGCCAGGGCTCGGCGGACACCGTCTTGTAGTCGGCCACGGCGACGCGGGGTTCATCGGCCAGGACCTGGTGGTAGAAGTCGCGCCAGGCGAGCTGACGGAGGAAGGCGAGGGCGCCGGGGTCGGCGGCGGGGGTGCGGGTCACGATCTCGGTGACGGACAGGCAGCCGAAATGCAGGTAGGGCGACAGTCGCGAGGTGCCGTCGGCGGCGGGGACGTCCTTGTCCTCCTCGTAGCGGCGGACCGGACCGGACAACCACTGCTCGAGCAGTTTTCGACCAGTGGTCTCACCACCGACCGCCAGCCGCGGCGACCCGGGACCCGCGTCGAGATCGGCCGCGCCGGGGATCGCCTCGCTCTCCACTTCCGGCACGGCCACGGTGACCGGCGGCGGCACCGGTCGACGCAGCGGCGTCTCCAGCCAACGGTTGAAATACGGCGTGAAGATCGCGTAATGCCCGCGCCCGGTATCCGGCCGGATCGCACCGGGATCCACCGCGGTGATCGAGCGGCCGTGCGCACGCAGTTCACATCCGGCCGACGAAAGCTGTTCCCGCAGCGCGTCCTCCCGTTTCCGGCTGTACGGGGTGCCGTCCGCCGCGAGGTGCACCGTCCGCGCCCCGACCTCGCGCGCGGCCCGCACGACCTCGTCGACCACCCGGCCGTGCCGCACCACCAGCCGCCCGCCCCGCGCGCCCAGCTCGTCGTCGAGCTCGCTCAGCGCCGAGCACAGGAACCGCAGCCGGTTCGCCGCGTCCCCGACCCGGGCCAGCAGATCGGTGTCCAGAACGAACAAGGGAACCACCGACTTGTCCTCGCGACATGCTGCCGCCAGCGCCGGATTGTCGTGGACCCGCAGATCCCTGGTGAACAACACGATCGACGTCGTCATGCCCGCGCCCCGCCTCCTGATCGATGGTTGCCTGATCGAAGCGACAGTACGGTCCGGCGGCCCGGCTCGCCCGCCCCGCAACGCAGGGCCGGTCGACGCGGATCATGATCAGCGTGCAGAATCGGACATATGCCTCACTCAAATCCGATCAGTGCCTGGAAATCGCTCCGCGACGGCAACGACCGCTTCGTGTCCGGCAGTCAGGTCCACCCCTCGCAGGGCGCCGGTCACCGCGAAGAGCTGGTCGCGGGCCAGCACCCCACCGCCATCCTGTTCGGCTGTGGTGACTCCCGGGTGGCCGCCGAGATCATTTTCGACCAGGGCCTCGGCGACATGTTCGTGGTCCGGACCGCGGGCCACGTCATCGACTCCTCGGTGCTGGGTTCCATCGAGTACGGCGTGCAGGTCCTGAACGTGCCGCTGATCGTGGTGCTCGGCCACGACAGCTGCGGCGCGGTCAAGGCCACCCTGGACGCTCTGGACGGCGGCGCGGTGCCCGGCGGGTTCATCCGCAGCCTCGTCGAGCGCGTCACCCCGTCGATCCTGCTCGGCCGCCGCGAGGGTCTGAGCACCGTCGACGAGCTCGAGGCCCGCCACGTCGCCGAGACCGCGCGCGTTCTCATGGAGCGCTCGCAGATCATCTCGCAGGCCGTCGACGCGGGCCGCCTGGCCATCGCCGGCGTCACCTACCAGCTCAGCGACGGCCGCGCCCAGCTCAACCAGGTCATCGGTAATATCGGCGAACAGCCCTGAGTTCGGCCGTGCGGAAATCGACAATTCCGCATTGAAATACCAACGGGTCCTGAGGCTTTCGCCGTGGTCACCGCAGGAAAAGGGCGGCGCTGTTCCGAATCCAATTTCGGGATTGGCGCCGCCTTTTTCTGCGTACACTCTCCCGCGATAGCCGACACCTATACAGCAGGGCTCAACAATGACAAAGCTCGACTGGACCACCACCGTGACAACCGGCCCCGGCGGCATCCGCACCGAGGAAGCCGGAACCCTCGACGGTGAGATCACCCTCCGCACCTTCTGGTCCGACACCGACAACCTCGCACTGGTCACGGTGCAGCACAATGAGATCCGCGAGTGGTACACGGTGGCGGGCAGCCCCGTCCCCGCCAACTCCAAGGAACTCGCCGAGGCCGTCCACCAGGCCGCCGTCGCCGCCGCCCGCGAGGGCGGCAACGCCACCGCCGGGTAGGAATTCCCCAGAGCGCCGAATCCACCACGGTTTTCGCTCGCGCATCAATTCCCACGGCTCGCTCGACGAGTTCGGAGGCGAAGACCTGGTGGATCAAGGTGAAACAGACGTAATTCAGATGCATTCGCGCGCCTGATCATTCGACATGTGTCGATCTGTTCACCCGTGGAACATCCTGTAGCTCCGGAACATTGGGTTCGGCGCTACGAGGCGCCTCCAGGATATGCCGGTCCTGGCAGAGGCCCAGGGTGGTGATGTTCCAGGAGGATTCGTGGTGACGATGCGCGACGCGCGCCGGTATCTGCCCAATACAGCGGCCACCATGGCGTTGATCGCGCTCGCGGTCGGCGGGGTCGCGATCACGGCGGATTCGCCGCAGAACGACCGGGCGGGCACTGTCGTGGCGTCGTCGAAGGTCTCCGATACCTCCACCGAGACGGACCCGGCCACCGAGATCGGGCCGGTCACCGAGCTCGCGGACGTGACCGAGACGCCGGAGGACGGGACCGTGCCGGACGACATGCCGGCCGCGGACACTCCTGACAGCGGAGACGTGCCCGGGACCGAGACACCGAGCCCCGACACCACCGACCCCGCCACCAGCACGCCGGTCACGACGACGACCGACACGCCGACCACGAGCCCGTCGTCGGGTCCGACCATCAATGTGAATGTGAGTGCGAGTCTGGGCATTTCGGCACAGGTCTCCCCGCCGACCGACGTGATCACGACGCTGACGCCCGGCCTCACCACCGTGACGACCATCCCCACACCGACCACCACGACCACCGACCCGGCCACGCCGATGCCCATCGCGGCGACGACGACCACCACCGCCACCCCGATCCCTGCCGCCGCGGTGACGACCACCCCGATCCCCGCGGCACCGGCGGCGACCATCACCACGACTCCGGTTCCAGCCGTCGCGACAACCACGACCACCCCGGTTCCCGCGACCACGACGACCACCACTGTCCCGCCCGCACCCACACCGGCCAAGGCGTCGACGACCCCGACCACCGTCCGCACGACCACCCCGTCCGCCAAGCCGACGACACCGCGCCGCACCCCGCCGTCGACCACGGTCACCAAAACGACCGCGCCCAAGCCGGTTCCGACCTCGGCCCGCCCGACGGTCGCGCAACCACCGACCACGACGCACCGGCCGGCACCGACGACCACGACGGTGGCCCCCACCACGCCCAAGCCCGTCCCGGCCAAGTAGCACGATGGCGATGACAGCGCGTCCGGCGCTGCTGGTGGCCGCGGTCGCGGCAGCCCTCGCGGGCTGTGGCGTCTCCGGCGAATCGTCCGATCCACCGCCGCCGCGCGCGAGCGAGTCGATTCCGGCGATCCGCCTCGACGCGGCCGAGTCTCCGCTCGACCAGCTCCGCGAGTGGGCGCGTGCGCGTTCCGAGACGAGCGGCATCCCGTTGCGGGCCTTGCAGGCGTACGGCTATGCGACGGTGGCCATGTCGAAGGCCCAGCCCGGTTGCCATCTCGGCTGGGTGACCCTGGCCGGCATCGCCCGGGTGGAAAGCAATCACGCCCGGTTCGGCGGCGCGACCATCGCCACCGATGGCTCGGTGCGACCGCCGATCCGAGGGATCGCGCTGGACGGCACGGGTGGCAATGCGCAGATCGTCGACCCCAATGCCACGGCCCGAAACGGTCATACGGTGTACGCGCGCGCGATGGGCCCGTTCCAGTTCATCCCCGACACCTGGAAACGCTGGGGCGTCCACGCGTCCGTCGGCTACAACACCCTCGCCCCCACGTTGAAGGCCGGCAAACCGGTTGCCACCAGCGACCTTTCGGGCAGCCCGGACAATATCGACGATGCCGCGCTCGCGGCCGGCCGATACCTGTGCGCGGCGGGCGGCGATCTGGCGACGGCGCACGGCTGGCGGCAGGCCATCCTGGCGTACAACCACTCCGCCGTGTACGTCGATCAAGTGCGCAGCAGCGCGCTCGGCTATCAGAAATAGCCGAGCGGCGGAAATCCGACCGTCAGCCGGCCTTGGTGGTCGTCGTGGTGGTGCGGCCGGTCGAGGTCGGGGTCGTCGTGGGCATGTCGATCACGTCCGGCAAGCGACCGCCGCCGAGGACGGGTACCGCGCTGGTCGGGGACGGCGGGACCAGTGGGGCGCTGCGGTGATCGCCGCATCCCGTGATCGCCGCCGCCACCATCGCTATCGCCGCCACCGTGATCAAGTGCTTGGGCACGAGTCAACCTTTCGAAGAGGGATAACCAATTCTGGTACACCCGCCTCGCGAATGTGGCGCGAAAGATCAACTTAGGCACACAAAGTCGGCCCCGGTGGCACAGCGACGCCCGATTAGTTCCGCGAGTCCGGTTCTCCGGCAGCAAATTCCGCAGCGAATCAGCAGCGAACGCCGGTGATGGTGAACCTTTCGACGTCAGCGACGTGACCCCCGGTGGCCGCGACGATGGTGAGCGTGGCCGGACAAGCATCCGAAACGGACACCGTGGCGCTCCAGGGTGATTCGGTACCGCCCGCGGGAATCGGAGCGGATCGCCCGACGGGCTGATCCCGATCCGAGCGCAGGATCCGGACCCGAATGCTCTCGTCCACGCCGGAAATGGTGCCGCCGACGGCCACCGGCGACGAGACCGCGCCGCCGTAGCGCGGCGTGGTCAGCCGGAAGGTGGTGTCGTCGGTGCCGACGACCTCCCACGGCGCGGTGTCACCGTGCCCCATCCGGGCCAGATGCACGACGGCCGCGACGACGGGCACACCGTTCGGATTGTCGAAGCCGACGCTGACCCGCGACTGGTCCCCGTCGGTGGCCACCTTCACGATCTTGTCCAGACTCGAGAACCCGAGGTAGTGCTGGGTGAAGGACTGCGCGGTGGCGGCGGGGTCGAGATGCCAGGGTTGATGCCCGGACCCGGCGTCCCGCTGCCAGGCTGCGGCTTCGGCGCTGTCGCGGAACGGCCACAGTGGTTGGTAGGGGAAGTCCGCGGCGGGGGACGTCGTGGTGGCGCCCGGCCCGCTGCTCGCCGGCGCGGAACTGCCCGGCGCGGTGGTCGTGGACGCGCCTCCCGGTGCGGCGGCGGTGGTGGTGGCCGAGGGCCCGCCTCCGCTGGAACAGGATGTCAGCACGAGCACCGCCGGAATCGCGGCCATCGCGAGGAAGGTCCGGCGGCGATGCCATCGAGAAGTCTTCGTGGTCATGTCCGCCCGGCCTCCTACCAACAATGGGCCCTTTGTCGGATTATCGGACGAATCCCCGGTGATCGCCATGATTCCGCGAGCATGTCCGGAACCGAATACCTCGGGCGTCGCCGGGTATGCGGGCGGTATGGAACCTCAGAACGTCGGATCCGGCATCGGGTCGGACGGAAACCCGGTTCCTCCGGTGCGACCGCCGGAACCGGTCCCACCGCTGGAGCCGGGCGAACCCATCCCGGAGCCCGAGCCGCCCGCACCCCTGCCCACACCGGGGCCGCCGATCCCCCGCCCGCCGGATCCGCTGTCGCCGCCCGTTCCGCCGACGCCGATTCCGGACCCGATGCCTCCGCTGGGCACGTTTCGGTCCCGTGCATCGGGTTACTCGACCGACTGCCGGCAGTCCGTCCGGCGCTCACGACAGCGGAAGGAAGACCTATGCTGATGCTCACCCCCACTGCCGTCGAAGCGGTACGCGGTATCACCTCCGGGGAAGGCGCTCCACAGGCCGCCGGATTGCGAATCACCACGCCGGACGACGCCGAGAGCTTCCAGCTCGCCGTCGCGCCCGGGCCGTCCGAGGACGACGAGGTCCTGACCGCCGAAGGCGCGCGGGTCTACATGGACCGTCGGTCCGCGGAGTTCTTCGACGACAAGATTCTCGACGCGGGCCTGGACGCGACGGGCAACGCCACCTTCGTCGTCGGCCCGCAGGCCACCAACGGCTAGTCACATGCCATGCCCGGCAATCTGGCGCGCACGCTGATCGCCTCGCACCTGGTGTCGGGTGCGATGACGCCGGGCACCGAGATCGCGATCCGGATCGATCAGACGCTGACCCAGGACGCCACCGGCACCGTGGTGATGCAGGAGCTCGAGGCCCTGGCCCTCGATCGCTCACGCACCGAGGTGAGCGTCCAGTACGTCGATCACAATCTGTTGCAGACCGACGAGAAGAACGCCGAGGACCACGAGTATCTCCGCACGGCCGCCCAGCGCTTCGGCCTGTGGTTCTCCAAGGCGGGCAACGGCGTCTCCCACCCCACGCACATGCAGCGTTTCGGGGTGCCGGGCAAGACGCTCGCGGGATCTGATTCGCACACGCCGGCGGCGGGCTCGCTGGGCATGCTCGCCATCGGCGTGGGCGGATTGGAAGTGGCGCTGGCCATCTCGGGTCAGCCGCTGCACCTGCGGATGCCGCAGATCTGGGGTATCCGGCTCGAAGGCGAACTGCCGCAGTGGTGTTCGGCCAAGGACGTGATCCTGGAAATGCTGCGCCGCCACGGCGTCAGCGGCGGGATCGAGCGCATCATCGAATACCACGGGCCGGGTCTGGCGGGACTGTCCGCGATGGACCGGCATGTGATCGCGAACATGGGCGCCGAACTCGGCGCCACCACCACGGTTTTCCCGAGCGACGAGGCCGTCCACGCCTTCCTGCGCGCGGAAGGCCGCGAGGACGACTGGGTCGAACTGGCCGCCGACACCGACGCCGAGTACGACATCGAGGAGACCATCGACCTGTCCACGCTCGAACCCCTCATCGCGCAGCCGTCGTCGCCGGGCGCGGTGGTGCCGGTGCGCGAGGTGGCGGGCACCGATATCGCGCAAGCGGTGATCGGGTCCAGCGCCAATCCGGGACTGCGGGATTTCGCCATGGCGGCGGCCATGGTGGCCGGACGGCAGACCGTGCCGCAGGTCAGTTTCGACGTGAACCCCACCTCGCGGGAGATCCTCACGGATCTGACCCGGATGGGCGCGGTCACCGACCTGGTCGAGGCGGGTGCGCGCATCCACCAGGCCGGGTGCCTGGGCTGCATCGGCATGGGTCAGGCCCCCGCGGTGGGCCGCAATTCGCTGCGCACCATGCCGCGCAATTTCCCGGGCCGCTCCGGCACCAAGGAGGACTCGGTCTGGCTGTGCTCGCCGGAGACGGCGGCCGCCTCCGCGCTCACCGGTGTGATCACCGATCCGCGGGAGTGGGCGCGCACGGTCGGCATGGACTATCCGAAACTCGAACTGCCCGTGCGGGCCTCGGTCAATACGGCGATGCTGGTCCCTCCGCTCGAGCCGGAGCGGGCACGGCTGGTGCGGCCGGTGAAGGGGCCCAATATCTCCAGCCTGCCGGAGCTGACGCCGCTGCCGGATCGGATCGTCGGACCGGTGCTGTTGAAGCTCGGCGACGATGTCTCCACCGACGCGATCTCCCCCGCCGGAGCCCGCGCCCTGCCCTACCGGTCCAATATCCCCAAGCTGGCCATGTTCGCCTTCACACCGCTCGACGAGCACTATCCCGAACGGGCACAACAGGTTTCCGACACCGGGCACTTCGTCGTCGCCGGCGAGAACTACGGTCAGGGATCCTCGCGCGAGCACGCGGCGATCACGCCCCGCTACCTCGGTCTGCGGGTGGTCATCGCCAAATCCTTCGCCCGCATCCATTGGCAGAACCTGGCCAACTTCGGTGTCCTGGCCCTCGAATTCGAGGATCCCACCGACTACGACCGCATCGACCGCGATGACGTGCTGCGACTGCTCGATCTGCACGCCATCGCCCACGCCACCACGCTCGAGGTGCTCGATATGAGCAAGGAATCCACTTTCACCGTGCGACACCGGCTTTCGCCGCGTCAGGTGCGAGACGTCCTGGCCGGTGGCCTCATCCCCCGGCTCGCGGCGCGCGGCTTCGCGTTTGAGAACGAGGACGCCGGGAACAGCGACGACATCAGCGCCTGCTGAGACAGCCTTCCGGAAAGGAATCACCATGCTGCGACGCATTGCCCACCCCCTGCTGGCGACCGCTTTCGTCGCCGACGGAATCGACACGCTCACCCATCCCGATCCCCGGATCAAGACCGCGACCGAGGCGGTGCGACAGGGCGAGCAGCGGTTGCCGGCCAAGCTCGCGGCCTATCTGCCCGACGACCCGGCCAGACTGGTCCGGATCAACGCGGCGGTCCGCGTCGGCGGCGGCGCGCTGCTGGCCCTGGGCAAGCTGCCCCGGCTGTCCACCGCCGTGCTCGCCGCGACCGTGATCCCGTCGGCCCTGACCGAACCAGGGTTCTGGACCGAGGAGGACCCCGAACGACGTTCGGCCCGGCGCAACGGGCTGCTGAAGGACGTGAGCCTGCTCGGCGGACTGCTCATCGCCTCGACCGACCGGCAGGGCAAGCCGTCGCTCGGCTGGCGTGGCCGCCGGGCCCTGGAGAAGCTGCAGGCCGACGACTCCGCCCCCACCCGGCTCGCCGACGCCGCCAAGGTCCACGGACCCGAACTCGCCGCGGCGGTGCGGACCCGCGGTGAGCACCTGGCGGAGACCGCCCGCGAACGCGGACCCGAACTGGCCGCGGCACTGCACGATCGCGGCGAACGACTCGCCGACATCGCGCAGCATCGCAGCGCGCAGCTCGCGGAATCGGCACGCGAACACGGACCGGAACTCGTCGCCGCACTGCATGATCGAGGCGAACGTCTGGCCGACGTCGTCCAGCATCGCGGCGAACAACTGGCCGAGGCGGCCCAGCACCGGGGAACCCAGCTCGCGGATTCCGCCAGGGAACTCGGCGCGCAATGGGGCGATGTCGCCGCGGAGCGCGGCGGTCACCTCCTCGACACCGCCCGCGATCAGGGCAGCCACCTCGCCGGGAAGGCCAAGCGGCGCGGTGAGCGGCTCGCTGACGCGGCGCGATCCGCGGCCGACCGGGCACACTGAAAGCCGCCGGGCACACTGGAAGGAGCCCTCCGTCATGGCATCTCAGCATTCACTCGCCCGCTGGCTGGGCGTGGCCGTGACGGCGGCCGCGCTCGCCGTGGGCTGCTCGAACAGCACCGAGCCCGGCGTACCGGGAACCGGTTCACCACAGCCGGAATCCGGGTCACCGACCATCGGCGCGAACGCCGCCAAGCAGCTGTGCGACATGATCCGACCCGAAGTCGACAAGTGGCGCGCGGAAGGCCCCGTCGAGGCCCGGCTGAAATTCAATGCCACCGTGCAGGATTGGGCGTTGCGCAACAATGGCGTGAACATCGCCGTGATGCGCAATCGCTCGGTGATCGACCAGACCACCACCACCGCGTGCCCGGAGGTCCGGGACGCGGCGATACAGGCGATCCGGATGCCGGATCTGGCCTCGGGTCTGGCGGGATTCTGATCAGGCGGCCGGGCGCCGGGCTCAGGTCGCGAGGCACTCGGCGCGCAGCCGGCCGAGGGTTTTCGCCAGGATGCGCGATACCTGCATCTGCGAGACCCCCAGCCGCTGCGCGATCTGGTTCTGGGTCTTCGATTCGAAGTAGCGCATGATCAGCACCCGCCGCTCCCGTTCGGGCAGCTCCGCGATGAGCGGGCGGACGGCGAGGTACTGGTCGACGTACTCATAACCGGGTTCCTCGTCCCCCAGGGCGTCCAGCATGGCCAGCGGGGTGTTCTCCCCGTCATCGGGACAGGCCGCTTCCAGTGACGAGCTCTGGTAGGCGTTGGCGGCCAGCAAGGCCTGCGTCAGCTCGGACTGGTCCACCTCGAGTTCGGCGGCCAGTTCGCGCGCCTTGGGCATGCGGCCCAGGCGCTGAGCGAGGGTTTCGACGGCGGCGCCGACGCGGATCTGGGTCTCCTTGACCCGGCGCGGTACGCGCACGGCCCAGGTGCTGTCCCGGAAATAGCGCCTGACCTCGCCCATGATGGTGGGCACCGCGAAGGACAGGAACCGCGACCCGCGCTCGACGTCGAACCGGTCGATGGATTGCACCAGCCCGAGCCGGGCCACCTGCACCAGGTCCTCGAACGACTCGCCACGACCGGAGAACTTGCGCGCGATGTGGTCGGCCAGCGGTAGGCATCGGTCGATCGCTTCCTCGCGCAATGCCTTTCGCTCGGGAGCATCGTTGTGCACGGCGACGGCAAGCTGTTTCAGCAGCGGCTCGATATCGTCATAGCTGTCACCCGTCATCGGAATCACCCCGTATTCGGCTGAACTGCATGAATATTGTGTACCCATATCGGTCCGCTGCGGAACCTGCTTTCGACGCCGGGATGGCCGCTTCTACCAAAACCCACGCGATGCACCAGGTCAGAGACGTATTGCCACAGAATAAATCTCGATCTCGGGCAGATCACCACCGAATGTTCGTGGTGTTTGACGGCTGGCGTACCGGGAACTGCCGGAATGTCACGATCGCTTCTACAAAGGAATAATCATGATCGTCCTGGGCCTCGTAATGCTGATCCTGGGAATTATCTTCGGCATCCACATCCTCACCACCATCGGTGTCATCCTGATGCTCATCGGCGCGGTCGCCTGGCTGCTCGGCACCGCCGGTCGCCCGATCGGCCGACGCTCCCGCTATTGGTGATCCGGCGCTTTCCGACCATGTACCCGACGAATCCGGCTCGGCCGCAGCGAATCACGCTGACCGGCCTCGCGCGACGATTCCACCGCGTCGGCCACCTCGACCGTGCCGTCACGGCCGCGGTCGCGCGCATGCCCGCCTCCGCACTGGATTCGAGCCTGCTGCGGCTGACCCGGGGCGCGGATTTCGGCGCGCTCTGGCTGGCCGTCGCCCTCACGCTCGGAGTCCGCGGCGGGGCGGACCGGCAAGCCGCGATCCGCGGCGTCGCCGCGCTCACCGGCGCGGAGGTGATGGTGAACGGTGTTCTCAAGCCGGTCATCGCGCGCCGCCGCCCGGCCGCCGATCTGCTGCCCCCGCCCCGGCGCCTGGACCCGCGGCCCGTCTCATCATCGTTCCCCTCCGGGCACAGCGCGGCGGCGGCCGCGTTCGCCACCGCGGTCGCGATCGAAAGTCCGCGTACCGCCGCGGGTCTCGTGCCGCTGGCGGGTCTGGTCGCGTATTCGCGGGTGCACACCGGTGCGCATTGGGGCAGTGATGTTCTGGCGGGCGCACTGGTCGGTTCGGTGATCGCCCTGGCCACCCGGCACTGGTGGCCGGCTCCGGTTCGAGCCACCGCCCGCGCGCGGCATCAGGGCACGCCCGCGCTCCCCGGCGGGAACGGGCTGCTCGTCCTGGTCAACCAGGCCGCGGGTGATCCGGCCGTCGATCCGAGCCAGGAACTCGCCGAACTGTTGCCCGGGGCCACGCTCGTCCCCACCGATCCCGGCGACGATCCCGCCCGGCGGCTCGAATTCGCGTTCCGCGCCTGCACACCGCCGCCGACGGCACTGGGCGTCGCGGGCGGTGACGGCACCGTCGCCGCGGCGGCCACGGTCGCACTGCGGCGCGGTCTGCCACTGGCGGTGTTCCCCACGGGCACCCGCAACCATTTCGCCCGCGATCTGGGTGTCCTCGACGCGGCCGAGGCGGCCGCGGCCGTCGAATCCGGCGACGCCGTGGACGTGGACATCGCGCGCGTCCGCTTCGACGACGAGCACGGGCAGCAAACCCGGCATGTGCTCAATGTGGCCAGTGTGGGCGCCTACCCGGAGATGGTGCGGCTGCGGCGGACCTGGCGGTCGCGCTGGGGGCGGCGTCCCGCGCTCGCGGCCGCGGCGGTGGCCGCGGTGCGCCGGGCCCGACCCCTCACAGTGGAGGTCGACGGAGACCTCCGACAGGTGTGGGTCCTGTTCTTCGGCAACGGTTCCTATCATCCGCGGCGCGCCACCCCGGCCGTGCGCGACCATCTCGCCGCGGGGCTGCTCGATATCCGATGGCTACGTGCCGATCGGCCGTGGTCGCGTACCCGGATCCTGCTGGCGGCCGGGCTCGCGGCGCTGGGACGCACCAGCCTCTACGGCGAATGCCGCCGACCGGAACTGACCGTCCGGCTCTCCTCGCGCGAACCCCTCGCCGCCGACGGCGAGGTGATCGGCACGGCCACCCGGATTCACATGACGGTGGCCCGGCGCCTGACGGTCTATCGCCTCATTCCGGCTGCCGGCTGTCGTCCCGGCATCGGGTGAATTCCACGACCACCGGGTATCCGCGTTGTACGACGTCGAATTCATCGGTGTCGACCGTTATCGAATCGGTCAGGGATTCCACGAAATGCCAGCCGAAACTGTGCTCGATCAGGCCGCCGCCGGTGCCGATCACCGATGTCACGCGAATCCGTACGCACTGCTCGTCGTAACGGAATTCGCAGTCGAGTGCGGCGTCGGGCACCGTCGCCACGATCATCGCGGTGGCGACCTGATCCAGCGCGACCCGCATGTCGATGGCCACGTCGATGGTGAAATCGGCTGTGAGCATGACGGTTTCGGCTATCGCGCGCAACATTTCCAGGTGTCCGGGGTCGGCGCGCACCCGCACCCCCACGTCGCCGGACAATCGCGGTGATACCGGCTCCACGTTGTCGGTGCGTATGCGCGCCTTGCCATCACCCAGTGGCGGTTCACTCATCACTCACCACCCATCCAGCCCCCATCGCGATCTTTCCCCCGCAATGTTCGCTTACCCGATGATGCCGGAAGGAAACCGCCCAAAAGTCAGGATTTGCGGAGCGGGAGCACGCGGTTCAAGAAGTCCTGGGCCTCGGGCTCGGCGAATTTCAGGATGGTGAAGTGGGTGGCGGCGGCGTGCAGCACGAGTTGGCTGTCCGTACCGGCCGACCGGAGCTGCTGCTGCAGCAGCACGGTGGTCGGAACGGGCTGAACGGTGTCGGATCCGCCCTGCAGCAGCACGACCGGTCCGCGATACCCGGTGGCGGGCACCGACAGGTAGTCGCGCAGCGCCGACATGACCGGATCGGGCAGGGCGGTGGTGAACAACTGGCCGACCGACTTGCCCGTGACGGCCGCCTCCAGGGAAGCCAGGCAATCGTTTCCGGCCCGCGCGATGGCGAGGACCTCGTGGCCGTGCGGCGACAGGTAGTCGGTGACGCCGAGGTCGGGGCGGGCGTGGTCGAGACCCGCGAGGATCATGACGAGCCGCGCGTGCAGGCCGTCGAGGCCGGGGAGCACGGGCACGCCCGGACGGCTCAGCAGGGCGATGATGTCCTCGACATTGCTGGTCGGCGCGTAGGCGAGGGTGCCGCGCAGGTCGAGGTCCGGCGCGTAGCCGGCGGACATCCCGGCCGCGGCGAGCACCGACTGCCCGCCGATGGAATGCCCGGCCAGCACGAAGGATTCGGACAGCCCGGCATCCACGGCGTGGCCGGCGCGCACGATGTCGAGGACCGCGTGGCCCGCCGCGCGCCCGGCCAGATACTCGTAGACGCCGTCCGCGCCCAGGCCGATGTAGTCGCTCGCGGCCACCACGTAGCCGCGCGCCAGATACGTTGACAGCTGCGGTGTCTCGTCGAACTTGTCCGCCATGCCGCCATCGATGGTGGGCGCGCAGCCCGCCGTCATGCCGCTGGTGCCATGCGCCCACGACACCATCGGCCGACCACCCGCCGGGGTCGCGCCGTCGGGCACGTAGATCGTGCCGCCACTGACCTCCGCCTCGCCGTTCTGGCCGGTCGTCCGGTACGTGATGCGATACCCGCTCGCCGCGCCGGGAATCAGCTCGCCGGCGTCAAGGGGCCGTGACGACACCACCGCGCCCGGCGCTCCTCCGGGATCCGGTTGCGCCACAGCCGATCCGGTCGCCGCGGCCGAGGACAGGGCGGTGATCGCCGCCAGGATCAGGTATCGCACGGGAAGCTCCTCCGGGATGAGCCGCCGACACCTGTCGGCGACTTTGCGAACACGTTCCGAAAGTAGCATCCGCAGGTCACACTGTCGAGAGACGAACAGGGCATGATGGCAGACATGTCCCGACCGACCGCCTCCTCCGGCCGCACCGGCCGCCCGCCCGTCACGTCCCGCACGGAGATCCTGACCGCGGCCCGCCGGTTGATCGACCGCGACGGCTGGGAGCGGCTCACCATTCGCGGCCTGGCCGCCGAGGCCGGAATCGGTGCGACCACGGTCTACCGCCACGTGCAGGACAAGGAGGATCTGCTGGTCCTGTTGCTCAACCACTACGCCGATCAGACCGAACGCCCGGAGCTGCCCCAGGATCCGCGGGACCGGATCGTCGCGGCCGCCACCGCCATGCACGATCTGCTGGCGAGCTGGCCCTGGGCCGCGGAGGTCCTCACCGTCGACGGTTTCGTCGGACTGCTGGACGAATCCGCGCTGTGGACGGTCGAATCCATTCTCGCGGCCGCCGAATCCAGCGGCCGCACCCCCGAGCAGGCCGCCTACATCTTCCGCTCGATCTGGTACTACACCGTCGGCGAGATCCTGGTCCGCACCCACTCCCAGCGCCGCGGCAGCCCCGCCGCCGCGGGCCGCGCCGCCTTCGGCAATCTCGATCCCGACCGCGTTCCCCGGCTGGCCGCGATCGGCGAACGCTGGCCCGCTCTGGCCGCCCGCGACACCTACGGCCAGGGCTTGCGCGCCTGTGTCGACGGCCTGCTGGCTCAGACCGGCCCCGCCGAATCGTGATGCCGCACGACCGGTTCCGGCCCCGATCCCCCGCCGTGGGTGACCGCTAGAGTGCGGGCATGCCGGAAAAGATCATCCGTAACACGTTCACCGTCCCCGCCTCCCCCGAGGCCGTCTACGACCACCTGATCCGGCCCGAGAACTACATCGGTCTCTCCCCGCTGGTCGTCGCGGTCGAGGACGTCCAGGAGGGTTCCTACCTCGCCGTCGAACGCTTCCGCTTCCTGGGCCTGAAGCACGACAATCGCATTCGCGTCGCCCTGCTCGGCACCCCCGGGAAGGCGGTCTGGGGCGAGGTCGACAGCCCCGGCGGCGTCCGCATGGGCTACCGGTTCGACCTCACCCCCACCGACGAGGGCACCCGCGTCGACGACGAGCTGCGCCTGCGAACCCCCTTCGGCCTCATGGCCTTCGCGTCCGGCCAGGCCCGCAAGGTCCAGCTCGCCCGCGCGGGTATCCTGGCCGACCGCCTCGCGACCGTCTAGGGCTTGAAGCCGACGCCGCCGGCGATGCAGTGGCGGACCGGGCTCAGCGGCGTGAGTTGCGGGCCGTCGGGCCACCATTCGTCGCATAGGACGAGTCCGGGTTCGATCATGGTGAGGTTGCCGAACAGGGCCTGGATCTCGTCGCGGGTGCGGAAGCGGCCCGAGCCCATGGGGCTGTGCACGAACTTCTCCTCCATCTTGCGCGCCAGGTCGCTGTGTTCGGCGGTCTCCGGGTCGAGGAAGTGGGCGATGGCCACATACGAGCCGGAGGGCAGTACGTCGAGGTAGCTGCGCATGACGGCGGCGGCATCGTCGGCGGCGTAGTGATGGAGGGTGCCGATCTGGAACAGCGCGATCGGACGGCTGAAGTCCAGTTCCTCACGGATATCGGGGTGTTTGACCACCTCGAACGGACGGAAGATGTCGGCCTCGACGATGGTGGTGCGCGGATTGCCCGCCAGCAGGGCGCGCGCGTGCGCCAGCACCATGGGGTCGTTGTCCACGTAGACCACCGAGGAACCCGGGTCCACGCGCTGCACGACCTGGTGGGTGTTCTCCGCGGTGGGCAGCCCCGAACCGAGGTCCAGGTACTGGTCGATGCCCGCTTCCTTGGCCAGGAAGCGGCAGACGCGGATCAGGAAATCCCGGTTCGCCCAGGCCAATTCGGCGACCCCGGGCGCGACCTCGCGCACCTGGTCCAGGACCGCGCGGTCGACTTCGAAATTGTCCTTGCCGTTCAATGCGGCGTCGTAGACGCGGGCGATGCTGGCGCGTGTGGTGTCCACCCCAACCGGCGCCGCACTCGGGTAACTCTGCACTGACTCGGACATCTCACGCTCCCTTGACAATCGATTCACTCCGGCCCCGGCCCACAGCAAGTCTGTCGCATACGCGATGATTTGGGACCGGATCGCCGGGTCCGCGCCGAATCGGTAGGGTGCGGCCGTGGATACAGCGGAATTCGTTCAGCGCGGCAGCACCATCGTGGACCGGTTGTCCACGACGCAGACCCCGCCGCCGTGGCAGCTGGTGGTGGGCACCGGCGTGGTGGCGCTGATACTGGTGGCGTTCCGCCCGACGTGGCGCATTCTGCGCAATGCGGTCACCATCGCCCACGAGGGCGGCCACGCCTTCACCGCGCTGCTGACCGGCCGCCGCCTCAACGGCATCCGATTGCATTCCGACACTTCGGGACTCACCGTGTCGAGCGGCAAACCCTATGGGCTCGGCATGATCCTGACCATGGCGGCCGGGTATCCCGCGCCGGCGCTGCTGGGGCTGGCCTACGCCGCGCTGCTGGGCGCGCACCGCATCACCCTCATGCTGTGGTTGACCATCGCGCTGCTGCTGGTGCTGCTGCTCAAGATCCGCAACTGGTACGGCCTGCTGTCGCTGCTGGTGACCGGCGGCGTGGTGTTCGCGGTGTCCTGGTTCGGCAGCGACACCACCCAGGCGGCGCTGGCGTACGCGGCGTCCTGGTTCCTGCTGCTGGCCGCGGTGCGCCCGGTGATCGAGTTGCAGCGCAATCGCGCGCACGAGCCGAACTCCGACGCCGACCAGCTGGCTCACCTGACCAGGATCCCGGGCCTGCTGTGGGTGCTGGCCTTCGGCGCGATTGCGCTGTGCTCGCTGGTCCTCGGGGCGCGGCTGCTGCTGGCCGACGTGTCGGGGGTGTGTGTGCCGCCGCTCACGCACAGCACCTGCGCGGCGTCAACCGCCGGGTGAGCATTGTCCCACCTCAGGGCGAGAGTGGTATCGCTGCAAGGATTCTGGCCAACGGGGACTACCATTCGGTTTGCACCGTCCGGGTGATCGGAAACACCGGATTTGCCCGGATCTCGGCCCGTCCGCACCACCGGCGGGCGTTCGACCGTTGCGGCTAGGAGGGTTTGGGGATGGACAGACCGGAGTGGGCACCCGAAGGCGTGGACATGACGCGGCCCAGCCCGGCGCGCATGTACGACGCGCTGCTGGGCGGCTCGCACAACTTCGAGGTCGATCGGCAGGCCGCGGAGGCGGGTAAAGCGCTGGTCCCGGACCTGCCGCGACTGGCCTTGAGCAATCGGGCGTTCCTGCGCCGCGCGGTTCGGTTCCTGGTGGACCAGGGCGTGCGGCAGTTCCTCGACATCGGGTCGGGCATCCCGACCGCGGGCAATGTGCACGAGGTGGCGCAGGCGATCGACCCGGAGTGCCGGGTGCTCTACGCCGATATCGACCCCGTGGCCGTGGCGCACGCGCGCGCCATCCTGAAGGGCAATGACCGGACCGCCGCGATCGAGGCCGATCTGCGCGAGCCCGAAGCACTGCTCACCCAGGCTCGCGGGACCGGCATCATCGATTTCGACCAACCGGTCGGTGTCCTCCTCATCGCGGTCCTGCACCTGATGAGCGACGACTACGCCCCCGTCGACAAGGTCGACGCCCTCTACGACGCGGTGCCGACCGGTAGTTACCTGGCCCTGTCGCACCTCACCTCGGCCACTCGCCCCGACGACGCCGCCAAACTGGTGGAGAACTCGCGCGACGTCAGCAGGATCGGCCTGCAATTCCGGACCCGTGAGCAAATCGCGGCCCTGTTCGGCAAGTGGGAGCCGATCGAGCCCGGTGTGGTGGAATTGCCGTTGTGGCGGCCGGAATCCGACCGTGACCAGCACGAGGCTCCCGGCCGATCGCTCGGTCTGGCGGGTGTGGGCCGCAAGGCCTGAGCAGGGGCACGAGGCAGGGGCAGGGGGTAGGCGGTGGGAGCACACGAGCTGGCGGTCCGATGGGCCGACGCTCTCGAGGGCGCGGTGGCGCCGACGATCACCCGGTCGCAGGTCGAGCAGTTGCTCGACGGTTTCGGCGACCGGTTGATCGCGGCCGTGCGCGGTACCGAGGACATGTCGGTGGCCCGGGATGCCGCCCGCGCCCTGGTGGGCGCCAACTACCGGGATCCGCTGACCGTGCACCGGTCGGTCCTGGTGCTGTGCAAGGACCTGGTCACCGACGCCTGCCCCGATCCCGGCTGCGCGGACTACTGGCCGGTGCGCGATCGCGCGATCGAGCTGGCCGCCGAGTTCGCGGCCGAGTTCACCGCCGGACTGCGCAGTGTGGCGTTGTCGGAACAGGAGAAGACCCTCACCGCGGCGCTGACCGCCGCGCGCGAGGCCGACGCCCGCAGACAGCTGTCCGAGGCCCGCTTCCAGGCCATCTTCGAGGGCGCGTCGGTGGGCATCGGCACGGTCGACATCACCACCGGCCAGGTGGTCGACGTCAACAACGCCATGGCCGAGACCCTGGGCGTCCCGGCCGGGCAGATGCCGGGCCGCTCGGTGGCCGAGATACTGGGCCCGATCAATATCGGCGAGGCGTTCGGTCTCTTCGAGCGTTTACTGTCCGGCGAGATCGACCGCTTCCGGTTCGAGACCGAGCACACCAAGCCCGACGGTTCGAACACCATCATCGATCTGTCCATGACGGTGGTCCGCGACAGCGACGGCAAGCCGCGCTTCCTGGTCGGGGTGACCGTGGACGTCACCGACCGCAAGGAACTGGCCGACCGGCTCTGGTACGACGCCCACCACGACTCGCTGACCGGCCTGCCGAACCGGCTGCTGTTCTTCGACCGGCTCGCGGCCGCCACCGGCCAGGTGGGCGTCTGCTACCTGGACCTGGACGGCTTCAAGGAGGTCAACGACCGCCGCGGCCACACCGCGGGCGATCAGGTGCTCTGCGAGGTGGCCCAGCGGCTGCGCCAGGCCGCGCCGCCGCACGGGGTGGCGGCCCGGCTGGGCGGCGACGAGTTCATCGTGCTGGTCGAAAGCTGCTCGGGCCCGGAGGAATTGGACTCGGTGTCCGAGGACCTGCTGGCCGCGCTGCGCGACCCCTTCGATGTGGCGGGCTTGTCGGTGCGGGTGGGCGCGAGTATCGGGACCGCGCTGGTGGACACCGACTCCACCGCCGTCGACGAGCTCATGCACGCCGTCGACACCGCCATGTACCGCGACAAGGCGCTGCGGCACGGTCGGTGAGACCCGCGCCGCACGGCCGCTAGATCACGAACGGCACCAGGGCCTTTCGCTCGGCCGGGTAGTCGGAGAACTTCTCGCGGTACCAGGTGTGGGTGGCGAAGGCGCGCGGCACCAGATTGCCGAAGGTGATCAGGAAGATGACCACGCCCGGCAGCGCCCAGGTGAGGATGGCGAACCCGGCCCAGGCGATGAGCTCGCCGAGATACGTGGGGCTGGTGACGAATCGGAAGCCCAGACCGAACGGAATCTTGTATTCCGTTGCGCCCGGATTGTTCTTATCGCGAAGATTCCGCACGATCCATTCGGAACTGGTGAGCAGCGCGAAACCGCAGAGGTAGATGATCGTTCCGATGATGAATCGCGGGTCGGTCAACCAGCCGGTGCCGTACTGACCGAGGTAGTCGTGGCTGAACAGCGCGCCATTGAGGTAGCCGTGCATGGCGGTGACGAACATGCCCATGCCCAGCACCGAGATGTTGAAACTGCTGGTCTTGCCGGGCACTTGGCGAATGGACAGGGGGAAGAACCACCCGCGGTTGGCGTAGTGGAGAATCCAGATGGCCGCCAGCACCAGGGAAGTCGGCTCGAAACGGTGCGGCCCGCTCAGGTACGCGACCGCGAAGACCACGGTGGCCGGAATCTCCATCAACCACCAGCCGAGTTTCGGGTTCAGGTTCAGTCCGAGCTTGGCGGTGGCGAACCGACCGTACGGGCTCTGCTGGAACAGGCCCCCGATCAGGACGAAGGCAGCGAAACCGAACGCGATCGTCAGCACGGTGTCGTAGACGGTATTGCCGGTATACCAGTTCATTCGTGGCCCTTCAGGTGAAAAACTAGAACAGGTTCTACCACAGCCCGAGCCCGACCGGTACCCACCGGCGGGCACGGACGGTGACCGGCGGGTAGGTTGGCGAGAACCCCGGAGGGAGGCAAGGTGGGTTCGCAGGGATGGGATGTGCTGATTCAGTGGATGCCGTTTTTTCTCGAGGAGGACGAGGACGCGGACGAATCGGGACTCGGCTGGAATCCCCGTTTCATTCAGGTCCGTGACGAACTCACCGGCCGCCGAGCGCATTTCGCGCAACAGGGCACCGAGATCGAGGTGCTGGTCGCGGTCCCGGAGAACGCCGACGAGGCCGATCGGTTGCTCCGCGTGATCGGCGAGCAGTCCGACGGCACCTGGGATCCGGTCCCGCTGCCGTCCGAATCCGATGCCACCGCACCGGATCCGCAGTGGCGGGCCATGCAGCGTGTGCACCAGCAGCCCCGCCTGGCGCGGGAGTGGAGCACCGGCTGGCAGCGCGGGGAATCGGTCGACCACCGCCGCGGCGTCGCCGAATCCGTGGTCACCGTGCTGCGCGACGGGCTCGGGATGGACGGCGGCCGGCTGCGGTTCGCCACCTGGAGCATGGACGCGCCCGGCACCGGCAGCTACGGCCTGCCCGCCGACCGGCCCAGCGAACGCGGCAAGCCCGTGGTGTGCACGGACTGGGACGATTTCGAGGAGCGGCTGGCCTGGGCGCTGACCACCCTGCCCTGGGACGGCGTCATCAACCTCAGCACCCCGCACCCCGGCCCGGACCCGTGCTTCGTCCAATTCCTGCACGGCAGGCAGCTTTTCAACGAGGCCAGCGGCTGGGACGTGGCCGGACTCGGCGCGAGCGAGTTCGACCGGCGCATGCGCGAGCTGGGCTGGAGCTTCGCCCCGCACAGCGTGCCCGGCGGGGCGGCGCTCATCTGGGAGGGGCCGCTGGCCAAGGCCGGATTCAATCCGAGCCTGTGCGGCGCTCCCCGACGGACGGTGAAGACCTTCACCGAGGTGTTCACCGTCGGGCATCCGCAGGATCTGGTGTTCCGGGCGTTCCGCAACGGTCGCCGCCGCGATCCGGAATTGCGTTATCTGGATATCGAACTCGGGATTCCGCGCGACGTGCGGTGAGTCGCGCGGCGGTGTGCCGGGGGCGGCCCGGGGATGGCCTCAGCGGCGACGCAGGTGGATCGGCAGCCCGTCCGCGGGTGTCGGTCCGGTTCCGGCGATCAGGGGCACCTCGTAGCCGTCCGGCACGCTCCAGCGGTACCCGAGCAGCATCCGGTGCATGGTCGCCTTGACCGTCATGCCGCCGAAGTACCGGCCGATGCACTTGTGCGCACCGCCGCCGAAGGGCGGCCAGGCGAAGCGGTGCGACTTGTCCTCGGCGCGCGCGGGATCGAAGCGCTCGGGATCGAAGATGTCCGGATCGTGCCAATACTCCGCATTGCGCATCATGGAGTAGGGGCCGACCATGAGCAGCGCGCCCTTGGGGATGAAGTAGCCCGCGATCTCGGTGTCCTCCAGGGCTTCTCGCACCATCTGCCCGACCGGGGCGTACATGCGCAGCGTCTCGCGGAAGGCCATCTCCAGGGCGGGCAGCCGGTCCAGGTCGGCGTAGTCGAGGGTCTCCTTGCCCAGCGCCGTCGACTCCGCGCGCAGCCGCTCCTGCCACTCCGGGTGACGGCCCAGCTCGTAGGCCAGCATCGAGATGGCCAGGGTGCTGGTGTCGTGGGCGGCCATCATCACGAAGATCATGTGGTCGACGATGTCGGCGTCGGTGAAGGACTCGCCGTCCTCGGTCTCGGCGTGGCAGAGCACGCTGAACAGGTCCTGGCCGTCACCGGCGCGCTTGGCGGGCAGCTCGCGGCGGAAGTAGTCCTCGAGCAGCCGGCGGCCGCGCAGGCCGCGATTCCACACGCCGCCGGGCATATTCGTACGGACGATGGCCTTGCCGCCGTGCACCGCGTCCTCGAAGGCGTGGGAGAGGGCGGTGGCCTCGGGGCCGAGTTCCGCGCCCGCGAACACCACGGTGGCCTGTTCCAGCAGCATCCGCTTGACGTGGTCGTAGAGCGGGAAGTCGGGGGCGGGCAGCCAGGAGTCGACGCCACGCACGATGCGCGGCGTGGTCAGCTCCAGGTAGCCGATCAGCCGGGGCCGGGTGAACGCCTGCTGCAGGATCCGCCGGTGGTAGCTGTGATCGTCGAAGTCGCGCAACAGGATTCCGCCGCGGAAGAACGGGCCGATCAGGAACTCCCAGCCGCGTTGCGCGGACAGCACATGCTTGCGGTCGAGCAGCACCTCCTCGGTGGCCGCGGGGCTGCCGATGCCGACCACCTGCCGGCCGAACACGCCCATCCACTGGACCGGGCCGTAGCGGCGCATGCGCTCCCGGCTGAAGGTCAGCGGATCGGCGAGGGTGCTCACCACGTAGCCGATGCCGGGCGGGCCGTAATCGCCCATCACCGGTTTCAGCCCGCTGCCGGGCGGCGGCGCGGCCAGCGGTCGCGGCAGGGTGGGGTACCGCTGCAGCACTCCGGCGGCCCGGCATTGAATTCGATGATTCACCACGGCTTTTCGTACAGCCATGCCTCCACGGTAGCGGAAACGCTAGTTTCCGTAAACGGTCGTTTCCCGATTTCTGTGCCAAGCTGACAGGGTGACGCGAGCTGCCAACGGGACCTATCGCGGCACCACCACCGACGAGCGGCGCGAGCAGCGCCGGCGACGGCTGCTGGACGCGGCCCTCGACATCGTCGGCACGCAGGGGCTGGCCGCACTCACGGTGCGCGGGGTGTGCGAACAGGCGAAGGTGGGGCCGCGATTCTTCTACGAATCGTTCACCGACCTGGACGCGCTGGCCACCGCCCTGCTCGACGAGGTGCAGGCCGAAGCCCTGGAACAGGCCCGCACCGCCATGACCGACACCCCCGGCGACCCGGAGGCCAAACTGCGCGCGGGGGTGGCGGCGCTGATCATCGGCGTCACCGACGATCCGCGCCGCGCCAATATCGCCTTCGCCCAGGCCTACGGGTCCGAACTGCTCATGCGCCGCCGCTTTGAGGGCATGCGGCGGGTGGCCGAGCTGCTCATCGAGCAGACCCGCGTCCTGCTCGACATCCCCGAAGGCGACGACACCGCGCTGACCGCCCTGGCCCAGCTCATCACCGGCGGCGCGGCCGAGCTGATCCTGGTGTGGCTGGACGGCGGCCTGAAGGTCGAGCGACCGGTGCTCATCGGCATCGTCGCGGATTACGTTGTGGCCATGGTGGATCGACTGCCCGGCATGCGGTCCCGCCTCCCCGAGACTTCAGCGCCGGACTGATCCGTCAAGTTCCGGAACGACCGATCCCGCTGTCCGCTATCTCCTCGACGACGATCTTCGCCGTCTCCATACAGGCGGTGATGCCGCCGTTGGCGTACTCCTTGACCGCGTCGCCGACATTCCAGAGATTGGCGATCGGGGTGTCGTGGGGCAGGTCGTAGCCGGCGACGGCCCGCTGAGGTGGCCAGTCGTCGCGGGTGACGGCGATGGACAGGATGCGGGCCCGCTCGAAGCCCGGGATCTCCTCGCGCAGGTCCTGGAGCACCAGCGCGGTCTCGGCCTCGGCGTCGAAGGTGCCGACCGAGGGTTTGGGCACGCCGGCGCCGACGTAGAGATGCCAGCCCTCGGGCGCCATCTCCGGGCAGGTGGCGGTGAAGTTGGCGACGTAGCACAGCCGCCGGGTGCGGGCGAAGCTGAGCAGCCCGGGCGCGTCGACCAGCGGTTCGCGGCTGGCGAAGTTGACCGAGATCATGGCGCAGGGCAGGTCGCGCTGGAGCACGCGGCCCACGTAGTCCGACGGAAAGTGCTCCGGGCCGACCAGATCCATGGTGGCCGACGGCCCGATGTCACTGACCGCGAAGGCGCACGTGATGTCGGAGATTTCGCCGTCGTGGCTGATCCGCGCCCCGGTGATCCGATCGCCCTCGACGTGTAGTTGCCGCACCTCGCTGCCGAGCCGGACCTGTCCCCCGTTGCGCTCCACCACCTCGGCGAGGGCCTTCCAGATGCCGATGGTGCCCTCGGGGCAGAAACCGAACTTCTTGAACGCCGCCTTCCGCGTGAAGTAGGTGAGGAACACCCGCGCGGGCAGCTCCTCGGAGCCGACCGCGAAGATGGAACCGCACATATTGCGGAAGATGCCTTGCACCGCATCGTTTTTGGTGTAGCGGCGCACCCAGTCGGCGGTGGACAGCTCCCGGTCCGGCAACTCCCCCTCCGCGCGGGCGGACCCGCCGAGCAGCTGGGCGCCGTGGCGGGTGAGCTGGGAGATGAGCAGTCCCCAGCCGCCGGTGGCGATGTCCACGTCACGGCCGTTGATCCGGTAGAGGATCGGCGGATCCGCCGGGCGCACTTCGAATTTCGCCCCGACCTCCTCGAAGGTCTGTTCGGTGATGCCGCCCAGTTCGATGACGACAGCGCCGGTATTGATGGTGAATCCGTCGAGCTCGGCGGTGGAAGCCCGCCCGCCGACTCGGTCGAGACGTTCGGCCACCAGGGTCCGATAGCCCCGGTGCGAGAGCCGGGCGGCCGCGCACAGCCCGCCCGCTCCGGCTCCGACAACCAGTGCGTCCCACGCGTTCTCGCTCATGGCGAGGCTCCTCAGAGCAGGCTCAGCCCGCTGGGTTCACCCCGGGCTGAGCGTCGGACATATCAGTAATACGGCTCCAATTCTCCCGCACCTGATCCACGCTCGGGACCTCACTGAAGAACACGGGCTTGTTCGCGAACAACTGGGCGCGTTGCACCGAGCCGCCGCCGACCACCAGCACCATGCCCGAGTCGGTGCAGTCCTCGCCCATCAGGTGCGCCACGATCGGGGCGACCTGCGCGGGCGGCAGCTTCTCGAGCATGGCCTCCGAGGCGATGTCGGCGGTCATGCGGGTGGCGGCCATGGGCGCCACGGCATTGACGGTGATGTCGTACTTGCGGCCCTCGATGGCGAGGGTGTTCATCATGCCGACCAGGCCCATCTTGGCGGCGCCGTAGTTGGCCTGACCGAAGTTGCCGTACAGGCCCGAGGTGGAGGTGGCCATGACGACACGCCCGAAGCCCTGCTCACGGAAGTGCGGCCAGGCGGCGTGGGTGACGTAGAAGGACCCGAACAGGTGCACACGCTGCACGGCTTCGAAGGCCTCGGGGGTCATCTTCACGAAGCTCATGTCGCGCAGGATGCCCGCGTTGTTCACGATGCCGTGCACCGCGCCGAAGCTGTCGATCGCGGTCTGCACCAGCGCCTTCGCGCCCTCTTCGGTGGCGACGCTGTCGTAGTTGGCGACCGCGGTGCCGCCGGCCGCGCGGATCTCCTCGACCACGGCGTCGGCCATATTGTGCCCGGATCCCGAGCCGTCGCGCGCGCCGCCGAGGTCGTTGACCACGACCTGAGCGCCCTCGCGAGCGAGCAGCAGTGCGTACTCGCGACCCAGACCGCCACCGGCTCCGGTGACAATGATGACGCGATCGGTTACACCAGGCATGAATTCTCCTTGCCGTATCTAATAGCTTTTCAGAAGTTAGCAGCAGGGATGCGCGGTCCCTGTGCTACCCGCCACACTCGTCGAGTAACTGGACAATCGTTAAGTTGGAGTGGTGATGCCGCACCTGTACCGCCTCCATCCCGAACTCGAGGCGACCCTGCCGCACTTGAGACTCGGCAGGGCCCCGACCCCGGTGCGCCGGCTCGACGCCCTCGACACCGCCTGTTCCGGCGGCGCGGAGATCTGGCTCAAGGACGACAGCGTGTTCGGCGACGGCGGCTGGGGCGGCAACAAGGTGCGCAAGCTGGAATGGCTGCTGCCCGACGCGCTGCGGCAGCGCCGCACCACCATCGTCACCGTGGGCGGACTGGGCACCAACTGGGGGCTGGTCACCGCGCTCTACGGACGCGAGCACGGGCTGAAAACCGTTCTGGCACTGATCGATCAGCCCGAGGACGACCATGTGCGCGCCCAGCTGAAGCGGCTGCGGGACTCGGGCGCGGAGCTGCACTTCACCCACACCAAGGCCCGGACCATCCTGAGCGCTCCGTACCTGCTGGCACGCCATTTCACCGGGTTCCGGCCGCCGTACTTCCTGCCCGCGGGCGGGTCCTCGGCGGTGGGCGCGCTCGGATACGTCGAGGCGGCACTGGAATTGGCCGAACAGGTCCGGGCCGGGGAACTGCCGGAACCGAGTCACATCGTGATCCCGGTCGGCTCGGGCGGGACGGCGGCGGGGCTGTCGCTGGGGCTGCGAATGGCGGGGCTGCGGACCCACGCGGTGGGCGTGGTCGTCAACGACACCCTGCGGCTGGACGAGCCGACGCTGACCGGGCTGGCCGGGCGCTGCGCGAAGCTGCTGCGCGCACGTGGCGCACGGATCCCCGAGAACATCTCCCCCGCGGGCAATCTGGATATCATCACCGAGTATCTGGGCCCGGGCTACGGCTATCCGATGCCGGAAGCCGCTACCGCGCAGGCGCTCTCGGCCGATCGCGAGCACATGACCCTGGATCCGGTCTACACCGCCAAGGCGATGGCCGCACTGCTGGACATGAACGCGCACGGCCGGTTCGGCGACGGTCCGGTGGTGTATCTCAACACCAACGGACCACGCTGACACCGGATTTCGCGTCCCTCACGCGGTCGCCAGCTTGGCGGCCAGGAAGTCCTCCCAGGTGCGCTGCCCCACGGCGTGCTCGGGGGTCAGGTTCGCGCCCGTCGCGTACACCCGGGCCGCCTTGCCGGGGGCCTTCACGGTGAACACCGGGCGGCGACGGCCGGTGGCCGCCAGATAGCTGCGCTCGAGTTCCTTCATGGTGTAGATGCGCGGACCGCCGATCTCCTCGACCAGTCCGGCGGGCTCGCCCTGCACCAGTTCCACCAGTCGCGCTGCCACCTCACCGGTTTCGATGGGCTGGAAGCGGAAATCGAAGGCGGGCACCACCGGCATCTTGCCCATGGCCGACACCATGGTGAAGAGCAGGTCGTGGAACTGGGTGGCGCGCAGCGTGGTCCACGGCAGGCCCGAGTTCTCCACCACCAGTTCGGCGTCGCGCTTCGAGGCCATGTAGCCCATCACCTGCCGGTCGATGGCGCTCTCCACCGGGACCCGCTCCGCGCCGACCACCGAGATGTAGACCAGGTGCGGGAACGCCCCGGCGGCATTGATGGCGTCGACCAGGACGCGGGTCTTGTCGCCGTCGCCCTTGGTGGTGCCCGCCAGGTGCAACACGGTGTCCACGCCCGCGACCGCCTCGGCGATGCCCGCGCCGGTTTCCAGGTCGCCGGCCACGAATTCGATGCCGTCCTTCGCCTCGTGCGCGCTGCGGCTGAGCACCCGCACACCCAGCCCGGCCTGCCGCAGCAGCGGGGTGACCAGGCTGCCCAGGGTGCCCGTGCCGCCGGTGACCAGAACCGTCTTCGCCATGATGACCATCTCCTTCGTCTCGCGCCGCCGCTGTGGTGGCGTCCTGCCTTGATGACGACGCGGGGCCCGCGGGTGTGACACGACGTGATCGGCGGCACAGCGCGGGCGGGTCGTAGGCTGGCCACATGCCCGATCCCGGTTCCCCGCAGCGGTTCGAGCGACTGCTGGAGCTGGTCTCCGGCCGCCGCGTCGCGGTGCTGACCGGCGCGGGCATCTCCACCGACAGCGGCATCCCCGACTACCGCAGCCCCGGCGCGCCGCCGCGAACCCCGATGACCTACCAGCAGTTCGTCGGCGATCCGGTGTTCCGCCAACGGTATTGGGCCCGCAACCACGTCGGCTGGCGGCGCATGGACGCGGCCCGGCCCAACCCCTCGCACCACGCGCTGGCCCGGTTGGAGCGCGCGGGCATCGTGACCGGGCTGCTCACCCAGAACGTGGATCTGCTGCACACCAAGGCGGGACATCGCCGGGTGATCGACCTGCACGGCGTCTACGCCCGCGTCCGCTGTCTGTCCTGCGAGGCGCTGACCTCTCGCATGACTCTGGCCGACCGGCTCGAGGCCGCCAATCCCGGCTTCGCCGAATCGGTCCCGCTCGACGGTCTCGAGGTCGCCCCCGACGCCGACGCCGTGGTGACCGATACTGCGTCCTTCCGCATGGTCGACTGCCTGACCTGCGGCGGGCTCCTCAAGCCCGACATCGTCTACTTCGGCGAATCCGTGCCCAAGCCGCGCGTGGCCGCCTCGTTCGAGCTGGTGGACGACGCCGACGCCCTGCTGGTCGTGGGCTCCTCGCTCACGGTCATGTCGGGTCTGCGGTTCGCCCGCCGTACCGCCAAGTCCGGTCGCCCGGTCGTCATCCTCAATCGCGGCCGCACCCGTGCCGACGATCTCGCGGCCCTGACCTTCGACACCGGTTGCGCCCCGATCCTCACCGCCCTCGCCGACGCGCTCGCGCCGGTCGCGGCCTAGCGCGCTAGTCCCGGACCTCGAGGCGGCGGACCAGCGCGACCAGTGCGGCGCGCAGGGTCTCGGGATTGTCGGTGTCCGCGCCCAGGATCATCCGGACCACCTGCGGCGCGGCGAACCACCAGGCCGCCAGCGCCGCGACCGCGTAGAGCAGATAGCCGGGTGCGACATCGTCGGGCAGCGTCCCGGCCCGTTGCGCGGATGCCAGCGCGGCGACCTTGTCCGCGTAGTGCGAGGCCCGGGCCGACTCCGCGGGCAGTTCGCCGGCCTGCGGCTGCAGGCCCTCCCAGTACATGAGCCGCAGGAACTGCGGGTGCGTGTGGTGGAAGTCGAAGACGTGTCCCGCGTACTCGGCGAGGTCCCCGGCGGTGTCGGCGGAGAGCGGGCTGGCCGCGGCGAGCTGTTCCAGCTGGTCGGTGAGGACCGCTTCGAACAGGCCGCGTTTGTCGCCGAAGTACTGGTAGATGCGTTCCTTGTTGATGCCGGCGCGGGTCGCGATGGCATTGACCCGGGCGCCGTCGGGCCCGCGTTCGGCGAACTCGTGGACGGCCGCCTCGAGCAGCAGTCGTCTGGTTCTCTCGGTATCCCACGCCATGGGGTCCATCCAACCATCTCCAACCGGATGGTTGCGGTTGGGCTCGCGGCTGTGGCAAACTCCAACCATTCAGTTGCAACCGTTTGGTTGTGGATGGTCGAGGCGAAGCAGGAGGTGACGTCGTGCCCGAGTTGCGCTCACGCACGGTCACGCACGGTCGGAACATGGCGGGGGCCCGCGCGCTCATGCGGGCCAGCGGAGTCCCGTCGGCCGATATCGGCCGCAAGCCGGTGGTCGCGATCGCCAACAGCTTCACCGAGTTCGTGCCCGGCCACACCCACCTGCAGCCGGTCGGGCGAATGGTGTCCGAGGCGGTGCGCGCCGCGGGCGGCATCCCGCGCGAGTTCAACACCATCGCCGTCGACGACGGAATCGCCATGGGGCACAGCGGAATGCTGTACTCGCTGCCGTCGCGGGACCTGATCGCGGACTCGATCGAGTACATGGTGAACGCGCACTGCGCCGACGCACTGGTGTGCATCTCCAACTGCGACAAGATCACCCCGGGCATGCTGATGGCCGCCTTGCGGCTGAACATCCCGACGGTGTTCGTCTCCGGCGGCCCCATGGAGGGCGGCAGCGCGGTGCTGGTCGACGGCACCGTGCGCAGCCGTCTGGACCTCATCACCACCATGGCCGACGCGGTCTCCCCCGACGTCTCCGACGCCGACCTCGCCCTCATCGAGGAGAACGCCTGCCCCACCTGCGGCTCCTGCGCGGGCATGTTCACCGCCAACTCGATGAACTGCCTGACCGAGGCGCTGGGCCTGGCCCTGCCCGGCAACGGCACCACCCTGGCCACCCACACCGCCCGCGCCGAGCTGTACCGCGATGCCGGGCGCACGGTGATGGAACTGACCCGCCGCTACTACGACGAGGACGACGCCGGGGTCCTGCCCCGGAACATCGCCTCCCGCAACGCCTTCGACAACGCCATGGCCCTGGATCTGGCCATGGGCGGCTCCACCAACACCGTCCTGCACCTGCTGGCGGCCGCGCACGAGGCGGGTCTGGACTACACGCTCACCGATATCGAGAAGATGTCGTTGCAGGTGCCGTGCCTGTGCAAGGTCGCTCCCAACGGCGAGTACCTGATGGAGGACGTGCACCGCGCGGGCGGCATCCCCGCGCTGCTGGGCGAGCTCGACCGGGCAGGGCTGCTGCACCGCGATGTGCGTGCGGTGCACGCGGATTCACTCGGCGTGTGGCTGAACGACTGGGATGTGCGCGGGGGCCGGCCGTCCGCGGCGGCGCTCGACCTGTTCCACGCCGCGCCGGGCGGCAAGCGGTCCGCCACCGCCTTCTCCCAGTCCGAGCGGTGGCATTCCCTCGACCTGGACGCGGCCCAGGGGTGCATTCACGATGTGGCGCACGCCTTCTCCCGCGACGGCGGACTGGCGGTGTTGCGCGGCAACCTGTCCCCCGACGGCGCGGTGGTGAAATCGGCGGGCGTGGCCGCGCACATGCACACCTTCACCGGTCCGGCCCTGGTGGTGGAGTCGCAGGAGGACGCCGTCGAGGCGATCCTGTCCCGCCGCATCAAATCCGGTGACGTGCTGGTCATCCGCTACGAGGGTCCCAGCGGCGGGCCGGGCATGCAGGAGATGCTGTACCCGACGTCGTATCTCAAGGGCCTGGGCCTGGCCGGGGAATGCGCGCTGATCACCGACGGCCGCTTCTCGGGCGGCTCCTCGGGCTGCTCGATCGGCCACATCTCCCCCGAGGCGGCGGCGGGCGGCCCGCTGGCGCTGGTGCGCGACGGCGACTCGATCACGATCGACATCCCGTCCCGCACCCTCACCATGGACGTGCCCGACGCCGAATTGGCCAGGCGGCGCGCCGAACTGGAGGCGACCGGCGGCTACCGGCCGCGACACCGCGAACGGCAGGTCTCCCCCGCCCTCAAAACCTATGCGCTGCTGGCCACCTCGGCGGACCGGGGAGCGGTGCGCGACACCACGCTGCTCCCCGGCTGAGGCCTCACTGCGGCAGGGTGGCCAGCTCGCGCTGGACGGCCGCGTCGTGTTCGGCGGCCTCCTCCGCGGCCTTCTGGGGGCTCCAGTGGCCGGCCATGATGAACACGAACGGGATGAAGCAGATCTGGGCGATCAGGCAGATCCACCACCAGGTCTTCCACTGCTGCGGTGAATCCTTCTGCGCCTGCTGGACTTCCTTGCCGTGCTCGGACAGGTAGGCCAGGTCGTCGGCGGGGATCGCGCTCACGGCCTTGAGTTTGGCGCTGGCGGCGGTCAGGGCCGGGCCGGTCTGGGAAGCCACGGCCAGCTGATCGACGGGCACCTTCCCGGCCGCCGCGATCCGGGCGCCGGCCTGATCCGGCGGGATGGCGAACTTCTGGGCGACCTGCCCGACCGCGGTGGCCTGGGCCGCCTGGTCATTGGGGTCGGTCAGGAGTTTGACCAGCACCTTCTGATCGATGGCCTGCAGGGTGGCCAGTTCCTCGGGGTACTTGGCGTTGAGCTCGACCGTGGTCTTGATGTCGGCCGGGGAATCCCCGGTCAGCTTCACCAGGGCGGCGACCTGCGCTCCGACGTCGTTCGGATTCTTGCCGAGGGCGGTGAGCGTGTCCTCGCCGACGGTCTGAATGGTCGCGATCTCCTCGTGGTACTTGGCGTTGATGGCCTGCAACCGCGGCCCGTAGTTGACCAGCGTGCCCGCCGCGGTCACCACCAGCAGCAGCCCCAGCAGCACGAACGTCACCACCGTGCGCAGCACGCCGCCCCACACCGCGAGCCCGACCGCCGTGGCCGCCGGATTCCGCTTCTCCACGGTCTCGGTGAAGCTCGCCATCCAGGTCGAGTAGGCGATGCCGCTGCCGACCGCGGTGAAGCTCATGACGATCGCGAAGGTGTAGTAGTCGGTGCCGGGCTGGTCGGTGTAGCTGAGGAACACGTAGGTCCCGATGATGCTGATGATCGCGCCGAACACCATGAACGGTTTGCGGACCTTCAACTTGTCCGACACGATGCCGGTGATCACCAGCGAGAAGGCGCTCGCGATCCAATACCAGTTGCCCAGCGCGTTGGCCTGGGCGGCGGTGAACCCGAAATTGGTCGCCATGTAGACCGGCAGGAACGACACGATCGTGTAGAAGAACGCCAGGAAGATCGAGATGGCCAGCGCCGAGCCGACGATGTCGAGGTGCATCATCTGCTTCCACTGATTGCGTTCCAGCGCACCGACATCCAGCCCGCGCGCCCGCGCCTCGATCAGCGCCTTGTCCCGCAGCGACACCATGATCTGATCCCGCAGCCGGGGGCTGAGCTCACGCAGCCCGACCAGACCGACGAGCGAGATCGCCAGGCAGATGACACCCGCGAGCCGGTAGTGGTACTGCCAGTCCGGGTGCGCGTCGAGGGTGTGCGTGGAGATCTCGGTGGTGACGAGCGCGCCCAGCACCGGCCCGAGGGTCCAGAAGCCCATGGCCGAGGCGCGGTCCAACTGCGGGGAGAAGTCGCGCACCAGCGCGGGCGTCGCCACCAGCACCGCGCCCTCGACGATGCTGATGACGCAGTAGATGGCCAGGAACGATTCCTTGGTCGTGCACTGCGGCTGCGCGAACAGGGTCAGCAGCGAGGTGACGACGGTGCCGTAGGCGACGATATTGGCCCGGCCCCAGCGGTCCAGGACGCCGGTCACCACCGAGGCCACCGCGCCGAAGGCCGCGCCGATGATGAAGATCCCGACGAAGTAGCGGAAGGTCAGGTGGAAATCGGCGATCAGCTGGTTGCCGACGGCTCCCGACACGAACAGCTGGTAGTACAGCGCGACGGAGACCACGACGACGAGGAAGAGGTACCAGGACCGGGCGGGCGTTTCCGGATAGTGCGGGAGCTTGCGCTGCCAGAGTCCGGTGACCAGCGTCGGAGGGGGGAATTCCGCGGCCGGAGGCACCGCGGTCGGTGTGCTGCTCATGTTCGAGACGCCTTTCTCTCCACGGCGTTCGCGCAGCCACAAGGCCCTTGGTTCGCGGCGCGAGCAACCGGGTGACAACAGGGTAGCGGCCATGAGTGACTCAGATCACTGTTATCGGACTCAGCGCCCGCACACCCGCACCGCGCCCGTTCACCAATTGTTGGCCGAGACAACAGCATCTGGCCGTCGGGACATCGCGGACCGGTCATCGGCGCTGGTCACCGTAATGCGGCTTGTATCACTGCATGAATTCGAGGATTCGATGTCGAACACCACCGTCGCGCGGGGCCGCCTGGTCGCCGCGTTCGCGGGCGCGCTGATGGCCCTGACCAGTGCCGTCGCGTTCGCCGCCCCCGGGGACCCGGGCGAGCGGCCCTCCTTCTGCGACCACGACCAGCGGTCCACCCCCGGCGCGGCCTACCTGTGCGCCAAGACCGACGATCTGGTCGACGTCCGCATCGGCGATGTGCTGCCGACCCAGCCGTCACTGGGCTACGACGAGGTGTTCTACAAGCTGGGCCGCTACACGCTCGGCAAGGACGCGGTGAACAAGAAGTTCGACGACTGGTGCGAGGCCAACGGCCAGGTCGCCGCCGCCACCGTGAACCCGGGTGCGCAGCTGAAGGATTCGTCCTCGTTCACCTGCAAGGTGGCGATCGGCGCCGAGACCGCCGACTCCATCGCGCCGATGAAGACCGTGGTGATCGGTCCCCAGGGCCGGCTGTACCTCACCGACGGCCACCACACCCTGACCTCGTTCTTCGAGACCCCGGACGGCGGCGCGGACACCCACGTGCGCCTGCGCGTGCTCGGCAACCTGAGCACCCTGCCCGACGGCAAGTTCTGGGACGCCATGAAGGCCAACGGCTGGACGTGGCTCAAGGACGTCAACGGCAACGCCATCAAGGAGCACCAGCTCCCGAAGTCGGTGGGCCTGGCCAACTTCGCCGATGACAAGTACCGCAGCATGATGTACTTCGCCCGCGACATCGGCTTCCACGAGGGCACCCTGCCCTTCGAGGAGTTCTACTGGGGCGCGTGGATGCGCGACAACAAGGTCGGCGGCGACTGGAACCGCAATGATTTCGCCGCCTACCTGGCCGCGCTGAAGACGGTCACCCAGGCGCAGGTCGCGCTCGGCCCGAACACCGTGGTGGCCGAGGGCAAGACCGCCTCGCAGCTGGATGTGCTCCCGGCGTGGAACGGCGGCAGCGCCGAGGACAAGGGCGAGTTCGGCAAGATCTCCAAGCCGTACTCCGACGCCAAGCCCGGCAAGCTCGGCTACGCCATCGAGTACCGCCTGCGCACCGGCCGCTGATCACCGGACCGCGACGAAAAGACCTCGGGATCGCCTGACGCGATCCCGAGGTCTTTCGGTTCGATCAGGGGTAGGCCTGAACGATCTCGACGTTCACCAAGGCGTTGAACGAGTCGCAGCTGGCCCACGACTGGTTCTGCCCGTACTGCATGGGCCCGTACTTCCAGTAGGTGAAGGGGACGGGCCAGGCGACACAGGTGAGCTTCACCTGATGCCAGGTCGGCAACTCGCAATTGGACATTCCGCCGGTATTGAAAATGTTGTACAGGTGGCAATTCGCCTGCCACACCGGCACATCGTCGGCCTGGGCCGTTCCACCACCGGCGAGCACCATGCCCGCGGCCGCGGTGGCGACGACGGCACTGGCAGCAAGCCGCTTCGCAGATAGCATTCCGACCTCCTGAATTGGTGTTGTCCTAGAGCAAATCGCACTCGGGTGCTACTTGTTACGGAAAACAAAACAATTGATTACTTCGGAGGATCGTCCTTTATTCGGAATTGCCCTGTTCGATCAGGGAATCGGGGGCGGGCGATCCGGGACCAGAAGGGTCGCAATGGCAGTGCCGATGGGGATCGCGTTATTCGTGTCGGCGTTCGCGGTGGCGCCCAGGGTGGCGTAGACGACGACGGTGGTGGCGGTCCTGGTGTCGTAGAACGCGACTCCGTTGTAGCCGCCGTAGGACGGGTTCATGAACAGCCAGTCGCCCAGGTGCGGAACGCCGAACGCGAAGTACTTCTGCGCGGTGAGCGGGCCGAGTCCGGCGGTCGAGGGGGCCATCATCTGCTGAAACCGGTCTGCGGGAAGCAGTTCCCCCTTGCCCAGGGCGCGAACCCAGCGGCCGACGTCGGTGACGGTGGAGTTCATATTGCCGCTGTGCAGGAAAGCGGTCGGATTCCAGAAGGTGGCGTCCTCGAAGATCTTTCGCTCATCGGTGTAGCCGTGCAGGATCGGCTCGTCCACCTGGGCGGTGAGCATCACCTTGCTCTTCTTCATGTCGAGCGGTGCCAGGACGTAGTCGGATATCAGCTCGCCCAAAGGTTTTCCCGACGCCTTCTGCAGAACTTCGCCGAGCACGACCAGATCGCTGTGGGCGTAGGCGAAGCTCGTGCCCGGGTCGAACAGCGGTGGTCGGGCATTGGCCAGGTCGAACAGTTCCTGAGCATTCCAGGTGTGAAACGGGTTGTCGCCGAATCGTTTCAGGAATTCCGGATCGGTGACATAGTCGGAGATTCCGGAGGTGCTGTTGGCGAGCATTCTCGGAGTAATGCGTTCGGCGCGTGGGAAATTCGGCAGCCATCGGGCAATCGGCTCGTCCATTTTCAGCGTGCCGTTCTCGTCCAGCCGCCAGAGCACGGTGGACAGCATCGGCTCCATCGGCTGGCCCACCCGCAACTGCATATCGCTGGCCGCCGGGACACCGAGCGGTGAGTCCCCCACCGCGCCGACGGCCACTTCCTTGCCGTCGCGCCAGGCGCCGAACACCGCCGCGGTGAGATCGAGCTCGCCGAGCTTCGCGCGAACGATATCGGTGATCTGCTCGACCTCCTTCGACGGCGGAGCCGGACTGCCGGACTCCGAGCCCCGATCCGACCCGCACCCGCCGACGATCAGGCTCAGCGCGACCATCAGCCCCGCACCTGCGCGCCATCGAGCAGACACACTCATCACCGGGTCCCTTCGCCGAAGAAGACGGGCGGAGCAGCGTTGATCAGAATCTACGCCGGGAGCCGACCCATGGCCACGACCGATCCATAACCCGCGCGGCGCGGTCGCGGGCCCGAATCACGGCCCCGAAAACCCGGGGCATGCGGCCCGCCGCCGATCGGTGAACAGTGCTATTCGCAAATGATCATCCCGCCTAATCAGCGTTGCCGAATCGAGAAGCCCGCACCATGCGTACCTCAGTCCGCACCCTCGCCGCGGCCGGAATCACCGCCACCGCCTCCGCCCTGACCGCGCTCGCCGCCGGACCGGCCGCCCACGCCGACGTCACCGGCACGGGAATGACCGTGCAGGGCAGCAACTTCCAGGTCGGCCAGACCTACAATGTCGTCATCCCCGTCTCCGACTGCACCGGTGGCAGCCTGTCCGACACCTCCAACGGCGTCACCGTCCGCTCCGACTGGAAAGGCAAGTCGAGCATCGCGGGCCAACCCTGCATGGGCACCACCTCCACCTGGACCTTCCAGTGGAAGCCCCTCACCCCCGGCACCCACGTCCTCGGTTTCGGATACGGCAACAGCAACGTCAGCCTCCCCCCGTACACCGACATGGCCTCCGCCACCGTCCAGGTCAGCGGCTCCGGCAGCACCGACCCCCAGGCCTGCGACACCGCCTGCACCACGGTCCACGGCACGCCTCAGGTCGGCTGCACCCTCACCGTGACCATGTCCACCATCCCGGCCTCCCTCGCCACCTCCTCCGGCTCCTCCCTCCTGCAATCCCTCAGCTCCGGCACCCCCACCCGCAACGCCTGGTTCGACGACAACGGCACCGGCACCGCCACCACAACCATCACCGGCACCTCGGTCACCATGAAGTGGACCCCCACCACCACCGGCTACCACCACCTCGCCGGCAAGTACGACACCGGCGCCCAACCCCCCTTCCTCGGCGACGGCATAGTCCTCCCCGGCTACGCCGGCGACATCTGGCTCCAGGTAGCCCCCACCGGAACCCAGCCCTGCGCCTGAGTCGCGTTCGGATCATCCACGGGCCGAGGTGATCTCGGCCCGTGGATGTCGGCGCGCGATGCGATCATCATGAGGCGCAATCGAGTTACCGGATCCACCGGAGAAACCTCCGCGATCATCTTCGAGTTCTCCCGCCACCCGGACGAGCCCGGCGAGCCGGGGCCGACCGGGTTCGATTTCGGCGACATGGACGTCGTCGGCGATCTGGGCAGTGCCTCGTCCGGAGACGGCGGCCAGTCCATGATGATCTTCTTGTCTGTCACGATGTTGCTGGACGAGCTGTCCGCGCTGATCGAACGGGGCCGCGGCGGATTCGACTGGATGGGAATATCGTCGGGATTCTCGCTCAACTTCACACTCATGAAAGGGCGGATGCGCGTTCGCGCCGGCCGCGTCGAGATCACCGACACAGCCGCCGTGCACGTACTTGACGCAGTCCAGCAAGCCGTCCGTGAGTTCGCCGCTCGACAGCTACCGCTGCTCGACGCGAAAGACATCGGGCGAAACGACTTGGAGGACTCAATGGCGAGCTACTCACGGGCCGTCCAGCGATACGCGGAGGCCGAGCAAACCCCCAAGCGGCCTACCACTACCCGGAAACGCTCACCACGTCGCCAGCCGTGGCAATAGACCCGGACAAGCACCGTGTCGGGGGACGACGGACCAGTCGTATGTCATGGCTGGCACGGTAGCAATGCCGATCTGCCCGGCCGGGGGTCTGCGGATCGAGTAGTCAGCGGGTCCGTGTACTGCGTTCGCAGTACACCCGACGGCCGTCACCGGGACGATGCCGACTACAGAGGCGTCGAACGAGCATGGCCGCATGGCGAAATTCCTGTACCGGGTCGGCCGGTTCGCGTTCGAGAAGCGGCGGCTGGTCGTGCTGCTGTGGGTGGGGCTGATGGCCGCGCTGGTGGTGGGAGCCGCCAGTGCGCCGCCCGCGCCACCGGATACGTTCTCGATTCCGGGGACCGAGTCCCAGCAGGCGTTCGACCTGCTGGAGCAACGGTTCCCGGGCACCAAATCCGATGGGGCGCAGGCACGGATCGTGTTCGTCGCGCCCGAGGGGCAGCAGATCGGCTCCGACGCCAACAAGGCGGTGGTGGAGCGGATCGTCGCCGATGTCTCGGGCGGCGCGCAGGTGAAGGGCGTGCTCGACCCGTTCCAGACGGGCGCGGTCAGCAAGAGCGGCACCACCGCGTACGCGACCGTGAGCTACGGCGCTACCGGTGACAACCTCACCGATGCCACGAAGACGGCGCTGACCGACGCGGTGGACACCGGGAAGGCCGCCGGGGTCACCGTGGAGATCGGCGGGTCCGCGCTCCAGGCGAAGCCGGAGATGGCGGGGGCGACCGAGGCCATCGGCATCGCCATCGCGGCCGTCGTGCTGATGATCACGTTCGGCGCGTTCGCCGCGGCGGGCTTGCCGCTGATCACCGCGCTCGTCGGGATCGGCGTCGGGATCGCTGCGATCGTGGCCATCGGGATGTCCACCACGACAACGACTCTGGCGATGATGCTCGGGCTCGCGGTCGGCATCGACTACGCGCTGTTCATCGTGTCCCGCTACCGCACCGAACGCGCCGAGGGATACAGCGCGTCGGAGGCCGCGGGACGGGCCGTCGGAACCGCCGGATCCGCGGTGGTTTTCGCCGGACTCACCGTGGTGATCGCGCTCGCCGGACTGGCCGTGGTCGGGATTCCGGCTCTCACCAAGATGGGATTGGCCGCCGCCGGCACCGTCGCCGTCGCCGTGACCATCGCGTTGACGCTGCTGCCCGCACTGCTGGGCTTCTTCCAGAACGCGGTGCTGCCCAAGGCTTTCCGCAAGCAGCAGCAGGATCGCACCAGTCTGCCCGCCCAGTCGATGCCGGAGGACGAGCCCGGGATGGGCACGCGCTGGGCGCGGTTCGTCGTCCGCCGTCCGGTGGCCGTGCTGTTGATCGGGCTGGTCGGCATGGGTGCCCTCGCGCTGCCGATGACGAGCCTGGAACTCGGTATGCCGGGTGAGGAATCGCAGCCGACGTCCACGACGCAGCGCCGCGCCTACGATGCGCTCGCCGAGGGCTTCGGGCCCGGCTTCAACGGGCCGCTCACCGTCGCACTGGATGTCAAGGGTGTCAGCGATCCACGGGCCGCGGTGGAACGGGCGACCAGCACGCTCGCCGCGACCAAGGGTGTCGTGTCGGTGTCGCCCGCGATGTTCAATCAGGCCGGTGACGCCGCCATGATCACGGTGGTCCCCGCCACCGGTCCCTCGACCACCGCGACCAAGGACCTCGTGCACGCCCTGCGCGGTGAGGCCGGCGGCCTGCGGGCGGCGACCGGCGCGACCATGCTCGTCACGGGTGCGACCGCGATGAATATCGATGTCTCGCAGAAGATGTCGGACGCCCTGCTCCCCTATCTCGCGGTGGTGGTCGGGCTCGCGATCCTGCTGCTGATGGTCGTGTTCCGTTCGATCGCCGTGCCGATCAAGGCGGCCTTGGGCTTCCTGTTGTCGGTGGGCGCGGCATTCGGTGTGATCGTCGCGGTCTTCCAGTGGGGTTGGCTGGCCGATCTGATCGGCGTGCACCAGACCGGTCCGGTGATGAGCATGATGCCGATCTTCCTGATCGGCGTGGTGTTCGGGCTCGCCATGGATTACGAGGTCTTCCTCGTCACCCGGATGCGGGAGGCCTTCGCGCACGGCGAGAGCGCCCGGGACGCCATCGTCACCGGATTCCGGCACAGCGGCCGGGTGGTGGTGGCCGCGGCCGCCATCATGATCGCGGTGTTCGCCGGGTTCATCGGCGGCGGGGAACCGATGATCAAGATGATGGGCCTCGGGCTCGCCGCGGCGGTGTTCTTCGACGCCTTCATCGTCCGCATGACGCTGGTCCCGGCGGTACTGGCGCTGCTCGGCGACAAGGCGTGGTGGCTGCCGGGCCGGCTGGCCAAGATCCTGCCGAACGTGGACGTGGAGGGCGAGAGCCTGAACCGTCCGGTGGCCGCCCAACCGGAGCGGGAGCTCGAATCCGCGCGCGTCTGAGCCGCGGGCCGGGCCTGCGACAGGTACCGGTAGGCCGTCCCGAGCGGGCGGCCTACCGGTCGGTTCGGGACCTGCCGATTAGTGTTCTCGACGAGGAGAAGGAGTGCCGATGACCACCGAATGGTCGCAGTGGCCGCGCCGGCACAGCCGGGCGGTCGATGTGGTGGTGGCCATCCTGCTGTGCGCGCTGGCCACCTACGCGAGCCGGTTCATCGACACCGCGAACGGTCAGGGTCCGGTGGCGGTCCGGTCGGTTTCGCCCGGGGTGTTCGCACTGTCGGCGGCGGCCTCGATCGCCTTGTTGTGGCGCCGGGCGTATCCGCGCGCGGTCCTGGCGATCACGACGGCCTGCGGTATCGCGATCGGCGCCTCGGGTTTCGAGGTCTCGGTGTTCACGGCGGGTGCGGCGTTCGTCGCCATGTATTCGCTGGGCTTGTGGTATCCCGATGCCCGCACGGCCAAGCTCGCGCCGGTGGTCGCGGGCGCCGCGCTGCTGCTCACCTCGCTGGTGCACGACTTCAATCCGCTGCTGACCGGCGGACGCATCACACTGATCGCCGGTGACCTGCTGGCCGGCGCGTTCGCCGAGGCCGGGCGCAATCGGCGCAACTACCTGGCGGCCTTGCACGCGCGCGCCGAGCTGGCCGAACGGACACGGGAGGAGGAGGCGCGGCAGCGGGTCGGCGAGGAGCGGGTCCGGATCGCGAGGGAGTTGCACGACATCGTCGCCCACCACATGGCGTTGGCGCACGCGCAAGCCTCCACTGCCGCATACCTGCTGCGCAGCCAACCCGATCAGGCGCAGGAGATGCTCGACGAGCTGGCCGGCACCACCTCCGCGGCGCTGCGTGAACTCAAAGCCACCGTGGGTCTGCTGCGGGAGGACGATTCCGATGCCCCGCTCGAACCGACGCCCGGCCTGGCTCAGCTGTCGGAACTGCTCACGTCTTTCGAGCGAACCGGTTTGACGTTGTCGTTGTCGATCACCGGTGTGCCGCGCCCGCTCTCACCGGGTGCGGATCTGACGGCGTATCGGATCATCCAGGAGGCGCTCACCAATGTCACCAAGCACGCGAGCACCGCGACCGCGACCGTGCGACTGGTCTACTCGCGCCTACTGCTGACCATCAGCGTCAGCGACGACGGCGGCCACGCGCCCGAAACTGCTCGTGGTGAACAGGATTCGGCCGAGCGGGATTCGAACGCACAAGGTTACGGCTTGATCGGCATGAACGAGCGCGCCGTCTCGGTCGGCGGCCACCTGCGCGCCGGCCGCAAACCCGGCGGCGGTTTCGAAGTCACCACCGAACTTCCTCTCGAACCACCGAAAACCCCTGACGACGAGGACGAGACGCCATGACCATCCGGGTACTGCTCGCCGACGATCAAGCCCTGCTGGCCGGCACCTTCCGCCTGCTGATCGATTCGGCCGAGGACATGGAGGTGGTCGGCATCGCCGGAAACGGCCGGGAGGCCGTCGAACTCGCTCGAGCCACTATCCCCGACGTGGTCGTGATGGACATCCGTATGCCCGGCACCGACGGTCTCACCGCCACCCAGGAGATCTGTGCCGACCCCGCCCTGCGCGACACCCGCGTCATGATCCTCACCACCTTCGAACTCGACGAGTACGTGGCGCAAGCCCTCCGCGCGGGAGCCAGCGGCTTCCTCGGCAAGGACGTGGGTCCCGAGGAACTCCTCCGCTCCATCCGCGCGGTAGCCGCCGGCGACGCCCTCCTCTCCCCCACCGCGACCCGCACCCTCATCGCCCGCTACCTCTCCCGCCCCGAAAGCCGCATCAGCGCAGCCGATTCCCTCGATGTCCTCACCGCCCGCGAACGCGAGGTCGTCGCCATGGTCGCCGAAGGCCTCTCCAACGAGGAAATCGCCGAAAAGATGTACGTCAGCCCCCTCACCGTCCGCACCCACGTTCAACGCGCCATGTCGAAACTCGGCGTCCAGAACCGAGCCCAACTCGTCGTCCTTGCGTTCCAATCCGGCCTGGTCCGGGTAGAACCACCCCGCCCCTGACCGATCGCGCAGACTTTGCGGTTAGGTTGGAGTGGTGACTCGGATCGACGGTCACGTCGAAGGGCCGTGGGGGGTACCGCTTGATGGAAACGCCAGAAGCTCGTATCGACGATGCGGGCAATATCCTGGTCGCACCAGCCGGATTGCAGGACAACGACTTGCTGAGGAACTTCTTCGGGTCCACGATCACGGCGGAGGATCTTGCTTCCGGTTCACCTGACCTCGCACAGAAGGACGTCTACCTGTGTGGTGATGTTTCGGTGATCAGCGACCGATCCCTGCGGGCGGCCCGGCGGGTGTTCGTGGTGCGGGAGCTGTCGCACGGTTTCCGCGAGAACGTGGACGATGCGTGGACCCTCATCGGCATCGGCCGGGTTCCCGTCGGTATTCACGGTGTGGGCGTGTATTACCGCCGCTTCTTCGACCTCGGCGAGGACCACTTCGGACGGATCCGCTCGGAGCACGAGTTCCAGGCTCTGACCGAGTCCACCAAGCCTGGGACCGCCCATCGCAGCGGAATCTATCTGACGCCTGTCACGCGCAGTGGTGATGAGCTGCGGTTTCGGCTGCTGCGCTGCTCCACGAATCTCTCGGGGCCGACCGAGAATTTCCGCGCGACCGATATGAGCATCGTCGAGGCCCTGAATCGCGAGGCCGCCACCATCTTTCGGGATCAGGCACCGCTGAATCACGTCCTCGCGCAGATCTACCACAACACTCATGCCACGGCTGAACGGAAGCAGTCCAAAGCCAAGATTTCGGCGCATGCCGACAAGACCAAGGACATGCCCGTCAACGGGATCATGGCCTTCTGCACCTTCTACGACGGGCTCGACAAACTGCGGGCCCTGGCCGAAGACCCGTTCGACCTCGGCGTGAAGAATGCCAGCGGGCTGACCAGTCTCCGCTTCCGCCTCAAGGATTCGGTCGAGGAGCGCGACGGTCTTCCCGCGCAGTTCGACCTGCCCCTCTACCCGGGCTCCGTCTTCTTCATGCCGTTGGCCACCAACCGCCTGTACACCCACGAGATCCGGCCTTCGACGCTGAATTCCGAAATGCTGCCGACCCGCCTGGGATACGTAGTGCGGTGCTCGAACACCGAGGCCGTACACAAGAACGGCCAGACTTTTCTGGACAGGGGCGGAGACTTGGTGCAGCTCGAGCCGCCCACGCCGGAGGGCATGGACCAGCTGCGGAGGCTGTACGCCGAGGAGAACCGGAGCTCATCCTTCGTCGATTACGGCGACCGGTTTCTGTTCAGCATGAACACGGGAGACTACGTTGCGCCTCGAGCCTAGGTTCTCGGACGAGATCCTCTCCTGCACTTTGCCGTTCGAGGAGGACCTCTTCGACGAGTTGTCCGCCTCGGCCCACCTGGAAGACGTGGGCAAAGGTCGGCGCGGTGCCACGCTCACCAAGACCGACGAAGCGGGCCGCGTGCCACTCGTCCGCACGACCACTCGATATGCCAACCCAGCACAGCATTTCCGAGCGGTGCACAACCGTCTGGCACAACGGATTCAAGCCCGGGCGGGAATCTCGTTCGCCTTCAACAACGCTCTCATCGAGAGCTACACGAACGCATATGCCTCGATGGGCAGCCATTCGGACCAAGCGCTGGATCTCGCCGACGAGTCGTTCATCGCCGTCTTCTCCTGCTACCGACGCCCGGAAGCGGTCCCGCCCAGGAAGCTGATCTTCGAACGAAAGGGGTCCGGCGAGAAGTTCGAGATTCCTCTCGCCCACAACGGCGTCGTCGCCTTCTCCGTCGCATCGAACCGGCTTCTCAAGCACAAGATCGTGCTCGACTCACCCGCACTGGCAGCCGAGAACGAATGGCTGGGCGTAACCTTCCGAACGTCGAAGACTTTCCTCCGGTTTCACGAGGGACAGCCGTACTTCCCGCAGGGCGCACGCCTCGTTCCAGCTGACGAGGATCAGCAACGCGAGTTCTACCGACTACGACGTCGCGAAAACAATGAAACAGAATTCACCTACCCCGCTCTGACATACACCGTCAGCGTTAGCGACCTGTCCCCACCTGCCTGAACCAGCCACGAGCACCGGGCTCGAGATCGGCGTCACGGGACATGCGCACCCATGCCGCACCCGCCAGCAACGACAGCGCCACAACATAGAGCAACCGGACGCCCACCACGAACGGCTGAAATGCCAAGGGCATCAGTGGAAGAAGCGACAAGCTGAGCGCGGCGACCAATCCAGTGGCCGGCCAGAATCGCTTCGGCGCGCGCCGGGTGGCCGGTGGATCACCGTGCCAGGCCCGCAGCAGTCCACGCCGGCCGATGTAATAGAACAACCCGAGCGCGAGCACCGCACCACCCAAGGTCGATGTCTGCTGCAGCAGGTACCACCAAGGCCTGCCGAACAGGCCTGACTGCAACAGCACAGGAAACCTGGCTACTCCCCACCCATGCCCGCCGACCGGATCATGCGTGAACCCGTCCCAGAAGATATGGGTGACCGCACCGATCAAAATCGAGTATCCCGTGACGTACCACGGATATCGCACGACGCTGAGCACCCCGTACGCGGGCAATTCGAACCCCCCGAACCGGGGCAGATGCACGGCGATATCCGCGGCACCCCAACGGATCGCCACCGTCGCGACAAGCCCCACCGGCAAACACCACCACAACAACCCCACCAGTGTGTGCGTCTCCGGCATCGAAAAGAACCCCGCCACCGGATAGGACGCATCCGGAACCGCCGCACCCACCACCAATGCGACACCATCCAGACGACGAGGCCACCGAATCTTCAACGGCAGTACGGCCAACGCATGCGACGGAAAGGTAAGCGGCACGGCCCAGTCTATCCACCGCCGTTGCGGACGGCCTCGCTCAGCCTTCGGCGGCCAGCACCATCCAATGTTTGTTCACGATTCGGTGGGGTTGCGGAAGTAGAGGGTGTTGGTGCCGTGGGCGGAGAGGGGGGCTGCTTCGGCGGCTTGGCGGATGCCGCTGCCGGGGAGGCAGGTGAGTTTGGTGAACATGGTGGTGTTGCCGAAGGCGGAGCGGACCTGGGTTTCGGAGGCGTAGTCGGCGCCGTAGTCGGAGAGGGCCTTGAAGTCCAAGGGGGCCAAGGGCTTTTCCAACGGGATCTGGGCGGCGGGGAGGCCCAGGCAGGCGTATTGGGTGGCGGCGCCGCCCTCGTACCAGCACAACTCGTAGGACATTTGCTCGGTGGTGGTGACGCTGACCACCGGCCATTCCTGGGAGAGGCGCAGGGCGAGTGGGTGGCGGCCTACGGGGGCCACTTCCCAATTGAGGCTTTTGACCGAGACCCAGTGTTCGGAGACCTTCTCGATGAGGACGACGTCCTCGCCGAGACGTTCGGCGCGGTTGGGTTCGGGTTCGGGTGTGCTCCAGTGCTTCTTGTCGACGCCCAGATAGGCGGAGCTCTGGACCGGTTCGGCGCCGTCGGCGGTGTAGGCGGCCAGGATGGCCGCGCGAACCAGGGTGACCGCATTGCGGGAGGAGCAGCGGACGGCCAGCGCGCCGAAGGAGGTGTTGATCTCGACCGGCTTGGAGGGCTGGTCAGGGAGAGCGCCCGCGGCGAGCGGCTTGAGGCCGACCAGGGCGAGCTGCCAGTTGATCTCCTCGATCGTCGCCAGGTCACCGGCCGTCTGATAGAGGATCTGCTGCTGGGTCAGATACCCCGCGCGTTCGAGGGTGGCGCATTCGAGCTTGCGCAAGGCGGTGACGGTCTTGCCGGTGAATCCGATGTCCTCGACCCGGATTTCGCGCAGCCGCTGCGTCATGCCCGTGGAGGTGACCTTGGCGTAGCACTCGCGGTACATGGCCAGGGCCTGCTTGCGTTGACGGCCCACCATGAGGGTGCGCAGCAGGGTGTTCAAGGTCGACAGATAGCGGTTGGCCTGGTCCGGGTCGGCGGCGAACAGGCTCGCCCGGATCCGGACCGCGTCCTCACCCGCCGCGACAGCGGCCTTGGGATCGAGGCGGCACAGCCACACGCTGCACTTGGACAGCGCGTCGGCCGACGCGCCCGCGGCGAGCGGATAGGTCTGCGCCACATGCCGATACGCCTGGCAGGCGTTGCGGATGGTGGAAGTGGCCAGCTCGCGGTGGCCGATGGTGCGGGCCGCCTGCTCGAACAGGCGTAGCGCCTCGGTCACCTCGGCGGCGAACGGCGCGGTCACATGCCCGGCGGTGAGCCAGCGCAGCCGGAGAAGCACCGCCTCCTGTGCGGGCTCCAGCGCCGACGCGGACCGATCCCGCGATTCCGGATCGGTCTTGGTCGCCATCAGCGCGCGGGCCAGCTCGCACAGCGAGGTGGCCAGGGCCAGCTCCGCCTCCAGCGTCCGATCCCGTGCTGCCCCGCGATCCGCGGCCACCTGCCGCTCGATGGCGCTGACATCCATTGCGACCTTCAAAACCTCGTACCCCGTACTGCTTCGATCACTACTACCGTTGATCGCCCATCGACCGACCGCGTGTTTGCGCCGAGTCTGCCATAAATCGCGAACTCGGGTCGGGCGTCCGCCGGTATGCCCGGATTTCGGCGAGACCGGCGCGTCGGGGCCGGGATCAGGCCGGATGCGTATAACGCAACTGCCCGGGTTTCCCGCGATCGAATTCCGCGCGTCCCGAGAGATGCTGCGGCACACCGACTTCCCACCACGCGCCCGCCTCGGTCCAGGCGGACGGCTGGGTGCGAACCACGACGACGGCCGGCCGCGACTCCGTTCGGGCGGCCGTCCGTGCGGCGGCATAGGCGTCGCGGAACTCGCCGAGCTCGACGGCCGTGAACACCGAACAGCCCAGGGCGCGAGCGTGCGCGGCGAAGTCCACGCGCGGCGGGGTGGCGTGTTTGGTGCGGCAGTCGGCGTAGAAGTTGTTGAACGCCGTGCCGCCCTGGCCTTCCTGCAAACGGGCGATCACCGCATACCCGTCGTTGTCGCACACCACCGCGACGAACGGGTGACCGGCGAAGGCGGCGGAGAACAGTTCGGAGTTGAGCATCAGGTAGGAGCCGTCCCCGAGCAGGGTCGTGACCAGGCCCTCGGCATCGGCGCGCGCCAGCGCCGCACCCCAGGCGCCGGCCAGCTCGTATCCCATGCAGGAGAACCCGTATTCGACGTCCATCGTCGGCAGACCGCCGGTCGCGCGCCAGCCGCCGATCAATTCGCCGGGCAGGCCTCCGGAGGCGGTCATGACATAGTCCGACGCCTCGCTGAGTTCGTTCACGGTGCCGACGATCTGCGCGTAGCTGGGCGTCCCGGGCGTGGGCGCACGCAGTTTGTCGACATGCGCGTCCCAGTCCGATCGGACCGCCGCGGCGCGCGCGGTCCAGCCGGGATCGGCAGACCACTCCCCCAGTTCGGGTCCGAGATCGCGCAGCGTCGCGTCGGCGTCTCCCACCACCGCCAGCGCCCCGTGCTTGACCGCGTCGAATCGTGCCGTATTGATGTGCACGAGACCGACTTCCGGCCCGAACACCGTCCACGACGCTGTGGTGAAATCCTGCAAGCGGGTGCCGACAGCCAGCACCACGTCCGCCGCCGCGGCCAGCGTATTCGCCGACGCCGCGCCCGTGATCCCGAGCGGACCGGCGAACAGCGGATGGTCATGAGGCACCAATGTGCGCCCGGCGGTGGTCTCGGTCACCGGAATCCCGTGCCGCTCAGCGAATTCCATCGCCTGACCACCCGCCCCCGAATACCGCACCCCACCGCCGAGAATCAGCAGCGGACGCTCAGCGTCGCGCAATACGCGCGCGGCCTCGGTGACACCGCGCCGATCGGGACGTGGGCGCGGAACATGATGCACCACGGGCTCGAACAGCGCGTCGGGGAAGTCGAAGGTCTCGGCCTGCACATCCTGCGGCAGGGCCAGCACCACCGGCCCGGTATCGGCGGGATCGGTGAGCACCCGCGCCACCTGCGGCAGTGTCGCGATCAGCTGCTCGGGCCGGGTGATGCGGTCGAAGTAGCGGCTCACCGGCCGGAACGCGTCGTTCACGGTGACGGTCGGATCGCCGAAATGCTCCACCTGCTGCAACACCGGATCGGGGGCCCGGCTGACGAAGGTGTCACCGGGGAGCAGCAGCACCGGCAGCCGATTCGCGTGTGCCACACCGGCGGCCGTCACCATGTTCAGCGCGCCCGGCCCGATCGAGGAGGTCGCGACCCCGACCTGCCGCCGCTGGGTGGCCTTGGCCAGCCCGACCGCCGCCAGCGCCATACCCTCCTCGGTGTGCCCGCGCCACAGCGGCAGCGCGTCGCGATGCTCGGCCAACGCGGTGCCCAGACCCAGCACATTGCCGTGTCCGAAAATGCCGAAAGCGGCCGGGAACAACGGCACTTCGACGCCTTCGAGGGTTTCCGAACGCTGGGCGACGAGCCAGGCCACCAGCGCCTGCGCGGTCGTGAGCCTCATCCGAGCCGTCCTTCGTGGGAGGTGACCGGGCACCGCGGGTCCACCGCTTCCGACGCCCAGCCCGCCCGCACCCAGGCGTGCGCGGGGTCGTCGCAAAACGCCATGGACCGCTCTGGCGCGGGACCGGCCAGCACGTTCAGGTAGTACATGGGGTAGCCGGGCGCGGCCACACAGGGACCGTGGTAGCCGTGCGGCACCAGGAAGACGTCGCCGTCACGGACCGCCACGTTCTCGTCGAGTGCGCCGTCGGGGGTGTAGGTGCGGTGGAATCCGAAACCTTCAGGGCTCGTGGTGATCGCGTCGCGTCCCGCGATGCGGAAGTAGTAGATCTCCTCGTTCACGACCTCGCACTCGGAGGCTTCGTCGTGCTTGTGCGGTGGATAGGAGGACCAGTTCCCGTCCGGGGTGATCAGTTCGCAGGCATTGAGCTTGTCGGCGTGATCCCACACGCCGGGCGTGCCGAAGTTGGTGACCTGCCGGGTGGCGTGGCCGGCGCCGCGCACCTCGACCGGAACCTGTTCGGCCGGTCCGTATTTCGGCTCCAGCCGCCTTCCGCAGCGCGCCATCGGCAGCGCGACCTCGAGGCCGTCCACCGTGGCCAACTCCACCTCGGCGTCGCGTGGCACATACGCGAAGTCGGTCACCCGCGTGAACACGGAATCCCGCCCGGCGAGTTCGACGGTCATCCCGTCCACCCGCACCGTGCACGCCCCGGCCAGCGGCAGCACGAACGCCTCGAACTCCCCGGTGGAGATCACCCGCCGCTCCCCCGCCGCCAGCCGCAGCACCCGCAGCCCGGCGTACGACCACCCCGCGTCCTCGGGCGTCAACAGCACGGGATCCCCCGCGTCGGCCAGCGTTCCGGCACGTCGATGGAGATGCTTCATCGCGCCGCCTCCAACACCCGCGCCGCCGCCCGCACCGCGCCCGCGACATCCCCGTCGGGCGGGTACAGCAGGCTCCGCCCGATCACCAGGCCGCGCGCCACATCGTGACGCAATGCCGCACCCCAGGACGCCAGGTCCGCTTCCAGCTCCCCCGATGGCGCGCCACCGAGCACCAGTACCGGCAGGGTGGTGGCGTCGAAGACCGACACATCGTCGGGCGCGGGGATTTTCAGCCACGTGTACGCGGAGGTCACGCCCAGCCCCGAGGCGACGGTGATCGCGCGTTGCAGGGAGGCCGAATCCTTGTGCATGGCCAGCGCGCCGCTGTGGTCCCGGGCGTACGGCAGCGGCTCCACCATCGCCATGAGCCCGTGCTCGGCCAGTTCGGACACCGCGCGGGCGCACGCTTCCAAGGTCGGGATGGTGCCGGGATCCGAATCCACCAGGCGCAGCAGCATTTTCCCGCCGTCGAGGCGGTACTTCACCAAGGATTCGGCGTCGTACCCGGTGAAGCGGTCGTCGATCTCCCAGTCCGCTCCGGCCAGCCCACCCCGGTTCATGGACCCGATGACGATCTTGTCGTGGACGGCATCGAGCAGCAGCAACTCCTCCACGATGTCGGGTGACCCGAGCACACCGTCCACGGCCGGGTCCGCGAGCGCGATGAGCAGTCGTTCCAGCAGGGTGCGGCGGTCGGCCATGGCGGTGCGGTCCGCGCCGACGCCCAGCGCGCCCCGAGCGGGATGGTCGGCGGCGACCAGGAACAGGGTCCCGGTACCCGACAGCAGGTTCGGGCGGCGGCGCCGGTCGGCGTAGGCCCGGCGGATGGCCTCGGGGTCGGTGGCGCGGGTGCGCAGCAGGTTGTACCAGCGCGCGTCGTTCAGGTGCACAGCATCTCCTCGATCTCGGCGGCGGTCGGCATGGCGTCCGCGCAGGCCAGCCGGGACGCCACCAGCGCGCCGGCGGCATTGGCGTAGGCGGCGACCCGGTGCGGGTCCCAGCCCGCGAGCAGCCCGTGGATCAGCGCGCCCCCGAAGCCGTCGCCCGCGCCGAGTCCGCACAGCACCCGCACCGGGCACGGCGGCACCGTCCAGCGTTCGGATTCGGTGGCGATGAGCACGCCCTCCGCGCCGCGCTTCACCACGGCCAGCCGCACCCCGCGCGCCAGCAGCCGGTCGGCGGCCTCGTCGGGATCGGCGGTGCCGACCGCCACCTGTACCTCGGTCCGATTGCCCACCACCACGTTCACGTGGTCGACCATCCAGCCGATCTCGGCGCGCGCGGTGTCCATGTCCGGCCAGAACATGGGCCGATAATCGAGATCCAGCACGGTGTGCCCGCGCCGGGCCCGGCGTTCAAGGATCGCGCGCTGGGTGGTGCGACCGGGTTCGGCGCTGACGCCGGTGCCGGTCACCCACAGCAGCGGTACGGAATCCACTACATCCCAGGGGATCTCGTCCTCGGTGAGGGTGAGGTCGGGTGCGATGGGCGACCGATAGAACAGGAGCGGCGGGTCGGCGGGCGGGTTCAGTTCGCAGAACACCACCGGCGTCAGGAGCCCGGCCGCCGTCCCGACATACCGGGACGTGACCCCGAACCCCTCCAGCGCGTCGCGGACGAAGTCGCCGAACCCGTCCGGCCCGACCTTGGTCAGCACCGCGGTCCGCCGCCCCAGCCGGGCCGCGGCCACCGCCACATTGGTGGCGGTGCCGCCGAGGAACTTGGCGAAGGTCCGCACCTGCGCGAGCGGCACCCCGCTCTGCTCGGGATACAGGTCGACGCCGACCCGGCCGATCGTCAGGGCCTCCAGCTCGGTCACGGCACCACCCGCTCCAATTCGTGTTGCAGCGCCTCGAGTTCCGCGCCGCCGGCCATCAACCGGGTCAGCTCGGTGAGGTCGATCTGCGACTTCTCGTAACCGCCCAGCGCGGACCCGCGTTTGAGCAGCAGGAACCGATCCCCGACCGGGTAGGCGTGATGCGGATTGTGGGTGATCAGCACGACCCCCAGCCCACGGTCGCGGGCCTGCACCACGTACCGCAGCACCACCCCGGCCTGCTTCACGCCCAGCGCCGCGGTCGGCTCGTCGAGGATCAGCACCTTGGCCCCGTAGTGCACCGCGCGGGCGATGGCCACGCACTGGCGCTGCCCGCCGGAGAGCGTGCCGACCGGCTGTTCCAGGTCGGGTATGTCGATCCCCATGTCCGCCAGCCCTTTTCGGGCGATGTCCTGGGCGCCTTTGCGGTCCAGCAGCTCGAACGGCCCGTAGCGTTTCACCGGTTCGGAGCCGAGCACGAAATTGCGCCACACGCTCATCAGCGGCACGACCGCCAGATCCTGGTACACGGTGGCGATGCCGAGGTCCAAAGCCTCACGGGGCGAAGACAATCGCCGCTCGCGGCCCTCGATCCGCAGTTCCCCGCTGTCGTGCTGGTGCACGCCCGCCAGGATCTTGATCAGCGTCGACTTGCCCGCGCCGTTGTCGCCGAGCACGCAGGTGACCTCGCCCGCGTTCACCACCGTCGACACATCGCGCAGCGCGACCACGCCGCCGTAACTCTTTCCGATGCCGACGGTTTCGATCAATGGCACGATCATCGGCGTACCCTTTCGGCTCGTTTCTTGAATGCGTTGTTGACCAGCACCGCCGAGAACAGCAGTACGCCGAGGAACAACATGAACCAGTCGCTGTTCCAGCCCGCCAGCACGATGCCCTGCCGCGCCATGCCGAAGATGAGCGCGCCCACGGCCGCACCCACCACCGAGCCGAAACCACCGGTGAGCAGGCAGCCCCCGATCACGGCGGCGATGATGTACTGGAACTCCAGGCCCACTCCCTGATTGGCCTGCACGCTGGCGAACCGCATCAGGTTGCACGCGCCCACGATCCAGCCCGCGAACGCGGTGGTCATGAACAGCAGGATCTTGGTGCGGGTGGCGGGCACGCCGACCGCGCGGGCGGTGGGCAGCGAGCCGCCGACCGCGAAGATCCAGTTCCCGAACCGGGTGCGGGTCAGCACGATCGCCGCGACCGCGGTCACCACGATCCACCACACCACCGACGCCTGGATGCTGGCGCTTCCGATCTTGGTGGTGGAGGCGAAAACCCAACCGGCGGACTGATATCCGTCCGCAGACCGCACCCCAGACACCTGCACGGTGCCGGTGGCCCAGCGGGTCACGCCGAGGTTCAGGCCCTGCAACGCCAGGAAGGTGCCCAGGGTGACGATGAAGCTCGGCAGCCCGGTGCGCATCACCACCCAGCCGTTGAGCGCCCCCACCGCGAGCGCGAACACCAGCGACACCGCCAGCGCGAACCACACGTTCCAGCCCGCGTGTACCGCGAGCAGTCCGGTGATCAGCGCGGTGGAGGCCGTCATCACGCCGGTGGACAGGTCGAACTCCCCGCCGATCATGAGCAGCGCGACGGCCACCGCCATGATGCCGAGCGTGGAGGCGTCGTCCAGCCAGGTCGAAATGCCCAGGGGCTTCAGGAATTTGGTGGTGACGATGGTGAAGAACACGAACACCACCACCGCACCCAGCAGCGCGCCCACCTCGGGGCGGGCCACCAGCCGGTTGAGGATGGCGAGCCGGTCGGGCGGGGCCACCACGGTCGCCGAGTTCTCGGATGTGGTTGTCGTCGTAGTCATGTCGGCGTCTCCCGGCCCGTTCACCGCGTGCCCTGGCCGACCAGGCCGGCGACGGCATCGACGGTGGTCTTGTCCACGAACGCCGGCCCGGTCTGCACCGGATGCCCGCCGCCCACGGTATTGAGGTTCGACTTGTACAGCTTCAGCATGACGACGGGCAGATAGCCCTGCTCGTACTGCTGCTGGTCCACCGCGAACAAGAGGTTTCCGGCCCGGATCGCGCTCACCACATCGGAATTCAGGTCGAAGGTCGCCACGGTGGTGGTCGCCTTCGACTCCTTCACCGCGTCCACTGCGCGGGCGGCGATCTGCGAGTTCAGCGTCAGCACCGCGTCGATGGAACGATCGGCTTCGAGGGCGCCCTTGATGCGGGACTGCACATCGGTGGGATTGTTGATGTCGACCTGCAGCGTGGTGGCCGACCCGAAGCCCTGGATCGCGCCCGCACACCGCTCATTGGCCCCGACATTGCCCGCCTCGTGAATCACGCACAGCATCTTGTGTTTTCCGGCGTCGGCGAGCCGTTTGCCCGCGGCCTCACCGGCCTGGCGTTCGCTCTGGCCGACATGGCCGATGGCCCCGAACTTCGTGCTCTCGGCCTCACCGGAGTTGATGGTCACCACCGGAATGCCCGCGGCCACCGCCTTTTCCACAGAGGGCCGCAGCGCGTCCGGATTGGCCATGGACACCACCAGCCCATCGACGCCCTGCGCGACGGCATTGTCGATGAGCTTGGCCTGCTGGGTCGGATCGCCCGCCGAGTTGTACTCGACCCGGATGCCGAGCTCCTTCCCGGCGGCCTCCGCGCCGTTCTTGACCACGTTCCAGAAGGCGTCGCCGGGCGAGCCGTGGGTCACCACCGCCACCGATCGCACGGTGCCCACCGTGACGGGAGCCGCGCCGGGACCGGTGGCGTCCGAACCCGGGCCGCTGCAGGCGGCGAGCACGGCCGCGGCGGCCAGCCACGGCGTCAGGCGCAGCCGGCGGGGGCGGCGCGGACGGGAGAATACGGACATCGTCGTCACCTCCCCACTAAATCCGAGCCGAGGCGAGACCGGCGGCGATCTCGGCCAGGTGTCGCAGACTTCGTCGCGCGGCCGCGGTCGGGCCCTCGGCGGTCTCGCCGGGGGTCAGCGCGGTGTCCTGCTCGATCACGTACCAGCCGCGGTATCCACCGGCGTGCGCCTCGCGGATCAGGGCGGTGATATCGACATCGCCCGCGCCGAGCGGAACGTAGAGACCTCGCCGGACCGCCTCGCTGTATTCGACTGTGCCGCCGCGCACTTCGGCGGCCATGGTCGCGCGGACGTCCTTGAGGTGTATGTGCCCGATGCGATCGGCGTGGCGGCGGGCCAGTTCGACCGGGTCGGTGCCGCCGATGAGCAGGTGCCCGGTGTCGAGGCAGAGGTCCATTTCCGAGTCGGTGAGAAAGCGTTCCACCTCGGCGGACGTCTCGATGTGGGTGCCCACGTGCGGGTGCAGCACCGGGCGCAGGCCGTGTTCGACGACGATGTCGCCGACGGCGGCCGCGGTCTCGAGGAGTGTGCGCCACTCGCGATCGTCGAGGGGTGTGCGGGCGTCGTAGCCGTGCTCCCCGGTGGCCGCGGCCAGCACCAGCACCTCGGCCCCGGCCGCTTCGAACCGTGCGGCGGCCGAGCGCGCGATATCCAGGGCACGGCTCGGTTCGCGATGCAGGGTGAGGGCGAGGAAGCCGCCGACCGGCGCAATACCGTAGTCGCGCAGGGTCTTCCGTAGTTCGAGCGGATCGTCCGGTAGGTAGCCGGGCGGCCCGAATTCGGTGGCGGACAGGCCCAGGCCCGACATCTGCGCCAGGACGGTGGCCGGGTCGAGGACGTGCCCCCAGCCGGGGACCTCGCAGACTCCCCAGGAGATCGGCGCGGCGGCGATTCGTAATGGACGCAAGGGATGGAGCGGTTCGGTCATCGGCACTTCCCAGACCCGTCGTTGGCCATCGTGAGGCTCGCTATTGGAGCGCTCCAACAATGTAACCCGGCTCACTCGGGTGTCAAGATCCCGACATGCGCCGAAAAGTAGCGAGCACGCTCGGAAAACACTGTCTTGCAGGGGGAATCATGAGAACCAATGGTGACTGAAAAGTCCGGTTAGAGCGCTCTATTGCCCCGGCCCGCGGCCACGCGGTAGCGTGCGTCGCATGACCCGACCCACCATGGAGGATGTCGCCGCCCGCGCCGGCGTCTCCCGGGCCCTGGTGTCGCTGGTCATGCGCAACTCCCCCAAGGTCAGCGCCCACCGCCGCGACGCGGTGCTGGCGGCCGCGGCCGAACTCGGCTACCAGCCGCACGCCATGGCCCGCTCGCTGGCCAGCCGCACCTCCAATATCGTCGGCGTCATGGTGTCGGACCTGCGCAATCCCTTCTTCGCCGATGTCGTCGAGGGCATGGACCAGGCCGCCCAGGAGGACGGGCTCGAACTCATCCTCAATACCGGCCGCCGCAGCGCGGGCCGCGAACGCGCCGCCCTGGAGAGCCTGCTCGCCTTCCGCCCGGGCGGGGTGATCCTGCTGTCACCGGTGCTGCCCGCCGCCGCCATCCGCGACGCGGCCGCACGCTGCCCGGTGGTACTGGTGTCGCGCACCTCCACCAGCGGCGCGGTCGACACCGTCAACGACGACGGCGAACTCGGCGCGGCGCTGGCCGTGGATCACCTTGTCGCACTGGGCCATCGGCGCATCGTGCACCTGGACGGCGGGGCGGCCTTCGCGGCCCCGCCGCGGCGCAAGGGCTACACCGCCGCCATGGCCCGCTACGGCCTCGAACCCATGGTGATCCCGAGCGAGCACACCGACACCGCGGGCGCGGCCGCCGTCCGCAAACTGCTGAACATCTTCTCCCCCGGCACCTTTCCCACCGCACTGGTGTGCGGCAACGACTTCAACGCCGTGGGCGCGGCCGCCGCGCTCGACGCGGCGGGTCTGCGTGTGCCCGAGGACGTTTCGATCGTCGGCTACGACAACACCTCGCTCGCGGCGCTGCGGCACGTCGCGCTCACCACCATCGACCAGCCGCGCAACCGCATCGGGCGACTGGCCGTCACGGCACTGACCGAACGCCTGCGCGAGGGCCGCACCGAGCCGGTCCGCCAGCGCCTCGAGCCGTCCCTGGTCGTCCGCTCGACCACCGCACCACCCCGAGACTGACCCCGCACCGCGACTGACAGGAGCTCCGCCATGTCCCCGATCACTGTGGGCCTCGCCGGCACCGGCCGCATCGGAACCTCCCACGCCGAGACCCTCGCGACCCTGCCCGGCGTGGCCCGGGTCATCGTGACCGACGCCGACGCCGAGCGTGCCCGGGCCACGGCCGACAAGCTCGGGCTGGAATACGCGCCCGACATCGACGCGCTGTTCGACGCCGGGATCGACGGCCTGGTCGTCGCCACCGCCACCGACTCGCATCCGGCCCTGATCACCGCCGCCGTCGACCGCGGCATCCCGGTCTTCTGCGAAAAGCCCATCGCCGCCGACATTCTGGGCACGCTGCGCGTGGTCGAGCGGCTCGAACGCTCCGAGGTCCCGGTCCAGATCGGCTTCCAGCGGCGCTTCGACGCCGGATACCGGGCCGCCCGCGCCGCCATCGCCGCCGGGAACCTGGGCTGGATCCACACGCTGCGGGCCACCACCCTGGACCCCGCGCCCCCGCCCGCGGACTACATTCCGCGCTCGGGCGGGCTGTTCCGTGATTGCGGCGTCCACGATTTCGACATCATTCGCTGGGTCACCGGGCGCGAGGTGGTGGAGGTCTTCGCGACCGGCGCCAATCGTGGGGAGGCGTTCTTCGCCGAGTCCGGCGACGTCGACACCGCGGCGGTGGTGCTGCGCCTCGACGACGGCTGCCTGGCCAATGTCTCGCTCAGCCGCTACAACGGCGCGGGCTACGACGTGCGGCTGGAGGTGCTCGGCTCGACCGGCAACGCCATCGTCGGCCTCGACGAGCGCGCGCCGCTGCATTCGGTGGAACCCGGCTACCCGCCCTCGGCGCTGCCGGTGTACCCCGGATTCATGGACCGCTTCCACGGCGCCTACGTCGAGGAACTCGCGACCTTCGTCGGCGTGGTCACCGGGCAGATCGCCAATCCGTGCCCGCCCGCGGACGCCCTGGAGGCCTTCTACATCGCCGAAGCCTGCGAACTGTCCCGCCACCAGGGCAGACCGGTCCGGCTGGCCGACATTCGCCGCTGACGGATCCCGCCGCCGAAACTTCCGGCTACCGCCCGGCCGCATCCCCGTATAACTTGTGTGTTTGCCCGGTGAGAACAGCGGGACCACCGAGCGAGAGTTATTGCGATGAGCGGCAATTCGATACCACCGGGCTATGATCCGCACGACGAGCTGTGGACCCAGGACACCATGGTGTTCGAGGCCGTACAGGACGACCGTGACCAGCGCGGCAACGGGCGCGCCGGCGGCCTGGCGGGCCTGCTGGGCGGCTCACCCGCCACCCGCTACGCCATCATCGGCCTGACCGCGACCATTGCGGTGTCCCTGGTGGCCATCGTGGGCATTCTGCTCTCCGGGAACAGCGGCTGGGACGCCGCGCCGAACGCCGAGAAAGGACCCGGTCCGACCCGGGTCCTGATCACCACCTCGGCGCGGCCCACCCCGACCACCGCGGCCCAGGAGGTCGACGTGACGACCGCGCCCGAGCGGACCACCACGACGACCACCTCCAGCACCACGACCACCACGACCACGTCGACGACCACCACCACGACCAGCCCGGTCGTCGGCAGCCAGCTACCCTGCGAGCAGGTCGGCATGACCGCGGCGATGGCCGACGGTACGGTCCTGACCTGCGACGCGACCGGCGGCGCGAGCCCGCACTGGCTGCCCATCACCCGGCCCGCGCTCGGATCCCCGTGCAACGCGGGCGAAGCGGGCAGCTTCGGCTACACCTCCGGCGGCACCCAACTGGTCTGTTCCCGCCGTCCCGGCAGCAGCGCGGCGTCCTATGTATGGGACAGCCCCGGCACCCTCACCAGCGGTACGCACGAGCCCGGCCAGGTCTGCAATCTCAAGAAGGACGGGATCGCCAAGTCCGCGAGCGGGCGGGCCGTCTACTGCTTGCCCGGGGACAACTCCAGCAGCCCGATCGGCGTCTGGAAACAGGTCTACTGACGCCGGGGTGACCCCCGCCTCGGGAGACTGTCTCAGCTCACCAGCAAACCGACGGCGAGCCCGGTCATCACGAGCGCGATGAGCGAGTCCAGCACCCGCCACGCCTTCGGCTTCGCGAAGACCGGGGCCAGCAGGCGCGCGCCGAAGCCCAGCGACAGGAACCAGATCAAGCTGCCCGCGATGGCGCCGGCGGTCAGGAACCAGCGGTCCGGGGTGGCGTAGGTATTGGCGAAGGAGCCCAGCAGCACCACCGTGTCCAGGTAGGCGTGCGGGTTGAGCCAGGTGACGGCCAGGCAGGTGGCGATGGCCGCCCCCAGCGCGATCGGGGCGCCGCCGCCCGCGGACAGCGCCGACGCGGACAGCGCGCGCTTGGCGGCGAGCGCCGCGTAGCCCAGGAGGAAGGCCGCGCCCGCGTACTTCGCGACGGTCATGACCATCGGCGCAGAATTCACGATCGCGCCGAAGCCCGCGACGCCGAGCGTCATGAGGACCACATCGGAGCCGATGCACACCGCGACCACCGGCAGGACATGTTCGCCGCGGATCCCTTGTCGCAGGACGAAGGCGTTCTGCGCGCCGATCGCCATGATGAGGGAGAGTCCGAAGCCGAGTCCTGAGATGGCCGCCAGGGCCGCCGATGATGCGTTCACCCTTCGAAAGTAGGCAACCGTCCAGCACCAGGCCAGCTAAAGATTCTGAGGTGCCATTAGAATCTCTTACCGTGGATCTGCAGCTCGACCAACTGCGCGCCCTCGACGCGGTCATCGGGGAAGGCACCTTCGAGGCGGCCGCCCGCAAACTCAGTGTCACACCCTCGGCTATCAGCCAGCGCATCAAGGCGCTCGAGGACGCGGCGGGCCGCATCCTGGTGCAACGCACCAAACCGGTGCAGCCGACCGAATCCGGGCTGGCCGTACTGCGCCTGGCCCGGCAGATCCAACTGCTCACCGGCGACACCGCCCGCGAACTCGGCGAGGCGCATCAGCCCGCCGATCGGCCGGTGGTCATTCCCATCGCCGTGAACGCCGATTCACTGCACACCTGGGTGGTGGCCGCGCTCGGCCGCGCCAACGCGATCCAGCCCGGGGCGACGGGCCTCTCGTTCGAGATCCATCGCGAGGACGAGGAGCACACCACCCGCCTGCTGCGCGACGGCACCGTGATGGCGGCCATCACCTCCACCGCGGCACCCGTGCAGGGCTGTACCGTGCGGCGTCTGGGAGCCATGCGCTATCGCCCGATGGCCCATCCCGAGTTCGCCCGCACCTGGTTTTCCGACGGCGCGAATGCGAAGGCGTTCGCACACGCGCCCGTGGTGCTCTTCGATCGCAAGGACGATCTGCAATTCCGCCTGGTCCGCCACTACACTCGCAAGCCGGTGGATCCGCCGCGTCACTACATCCCGTCCTCGGCCGCGTTCAACGACGCCGTGCGCGCGGGACTGGGCTGGGGCATGATCCCCGACCTGATGATTCGTCCCGAGGACGGCCTGGTTCCGCTGGACGACAAGGTCTTCGTGGACGTGCCGCTGTACTGGCAGCAATGGCGACTGGATTCACCCGCCCTGACAGTCGTCGCCGCGACCATAGCCGAGGCCGCGGAGCAATCGCTGCTGTGATAGGACACTGTTCTTGTGATCGGACACAAGGGGATTCATTGTGCGTGACCCGGGGTAATAGATGACGTGGGCGGAACCGGATGCAATAGTCGGAGGCATTGCGTTTAGCCAGGAAGGAATTTCGTTGTCCCAAATTGTGCGCGGCGTTGTCGCTCGCTCGAAGAACGCGCCCGTCGAAGTCACCGAGATCGTGATCCCGGACCCGGGTCCCGGCGAAGCCGTGGTCCGGGTGCAGGCCTGCGGCGTCTGCCACACCGACCTGCACTACCGCGAGGGCGGCATCAACGACGAATTCCCGTTCCTGCTAGGACACGAGGCCGCCGGCATCGTGGAATCGGTGGGCGAGGGCGTCACCGATGTGGAGCCCGGCGATTTCGTCATCCTGAACTGGCGCGCGGTCTGCGGTTCGTGCCGGGCCTGCCGGAAGGGCAAGCCCCAGTATTGTTTCGACACCTTCAATGCCGCCCAGCCGATGACGCTGACCGACGGCACCCCGCTCACCCCGGCCCTGGGCATCGGCGCGTTCGCCGAGAAGACCCTGGTCCACGCGGGTCAGTGCACGAAGGTGGACCCGAGCGTGTCCCCCGCCGCCGCGGGCCTGCTGGGCTGCGGCGTGATGGCGGGCCTGGGCGCGGCCATCAACACCGGCGGCGTGAGCCGTGGTGACTCGGTCGCGGTCATCGGCTGCGGCGGTGTCGGCAATGCCGCGATCGCGGGCGCCAAGCTGGCGGGCGCGACCACCATCATCGCGGTCGACCTCGACGAGCGGAAGCTGGAGTGGGCCACCGGTTTCGGCGCCACCCACACCGTCAACGCCGCCAAAGAGGATGCGGTGGAACGGGTTCAGGAACTCACCGACAGCTTCGGCGCGGACGTGGTGATCGATGCCGTCGGCCGCCCGGAGACCTGGAAGCAGGCGTTCTACGCGCGCGACCTGGCCGGCACCGTGGTGCTGGTCGGGGTGCCCACCCCGGACATGACCCTCGAGATGCCGCTCATCGACTTCTTCTCGCGCGGTGGGTCGTTGAAGTCCTCGTGGTACGGCGACTGCCTGCCCTCGCGCGACTTCCCGTACCTGATCGAGCTCTACAAGCAGGGTCGCCTGGACCTGGACGGGTTCGTCTCGGAGACCATCGCGCTCGACGAGGTGGAGGCCGCCTTCACCAAGATGCATCACGGCGACGTGCTGCGCTCGGTGGTGGTGTTCTGATGGCGCACATCGACCACGCGGTGACCGTCGGCACCTTCTCCCTCGACGGCGAGACCTTCGACGTCGACAACAATGTGTGGGTGGTGGGCGACGATCTGGAGTGCGTCGTCATCGACGCCCCGCACAATGTCGAGGCGATTCTCGACGTGATCGGCACCCGTCAGGTGAAGGCCATCCTGGTCACCCACGCGCACGACGACCACGTCCGGGTCGCCCCCGAATTGGCCAGGGCCACCGGCGCTCCGATCCTCATGCACCCCGAGGACATGGTGCTGTGGCAGCAGACCCACCCGCAGGTCAGCCCCGACGGCGAGCTGGCGGACAAGCAGATCATCGCGGTCGGCGGCACCGAGCTGCACGTGCTGCACACGCCGGGCCACGCGCCCGGGTCGGTCTGCTTCTACTCCCCCGACCTGGGTGCGGTGTTCACCGGCGACACGCTGTTCCACGGCGGTCCTGGTGCGACGGGCCGGTCGTACTCCGATTTCGGCACCATCGTGGAGTCGATCGCCGACCGGCTGCTGACCCTGCCGCCGGAGACCCTGGTGCACACCGGCCACGGCGAATCCACCACCATCGGCGCGGAACTCCCGCAGCTGGAGGAGTGGCGGGCCCGGGTCGGCTGATCCTTCGGCAGTGGTCCGGCCGGTCGCCCACGCAGACCGGACCGGATCACTGCCCGAGCCCCTAATCCGCCCCCCAAAGCGGCGGAGCGCTTCTCGTTTCCAGGATTTTCCGGACGAGTCCGCGCCTAGAGTTGTCCATGAGAAAACTGACAGCCGTTCTGGCGCTGACCTCCGTTCCCCTGCTCGCGGTGGGCTGTTCGGTGTCCACCGGTTCCTCGTCCGTGAGCAAGAGCGATGTCCAGGCCAAGGCCTCGAGCTTCTACAAGGACAAGTCGCACGAGGACGCGAAAACGGTGAGCTGCGACGGAAATCTGGCCGCCAAGGTCGATGCCACGCAGACGTGCACCGCCACCGCGGGCGACGGCCAGAACTGGGTGATCGACACCAAGGTCACCGACGTCGACGGCAGCAACGTCCACTACGAACTGACCTTCGCCGACGCCTACGTCGCCCCCGACGACGTGGCCTCCACCATCGCCGACACCTACCGCCAGAAGTTCGGCACGTCCCCCCAGTCCTCCACCTGCAACGGCCTGCTACGCGGCGCCACCGGCGCCTCCATCCGCTGCGTCGTCACCGAGAACGACGGCACCCGCTGGGGATTCACCGCCAAGACCACCAATGTGGAAGGCACCAAGGTCAACTACGACATGATCGTCGACGACCAGCCCCTCCCGTAATCCCGGAAATCCGAATCGATCCCACCCCGAGGACCCGAACGCCGGTCGTCCGTCGGGTCTACCGGCACGTGTACAGGGTCGCGTCGGCGAGTTCGGCCACCACGTCCGAGAGGTCGCCGCGGGCGCGAAAGGCGTTGAGCTGCCGACGCGCTCCATTGCCGCGCGACAGCAGGGCGGCGATCGTGTCGGTGACGAAGGGGAGATCGCCCAGGCGTTCCAGGGCCGGCTGGACGAGGGTGACGAAGTGGTCCAGCAGTTCGGGGACCTGGATCGGGCGGCCGGTCACGGGGTCGATCACGGTGCCGTCAAGGCCCTCGTGCGCGGCGCGCCAATAGGCCGCGCGGAGTGCGGGTTCCGGGACCGGGGGCCGGGGGTCGGCGGTACGGGCGGTCATGGCGGCGGCGCGGACCAGGGTCGCCAGGAGGGCGGATTCCTCGACCGTGGCGGGGACGTCGCTGACGCGCACCTCGACCGTCGGGAACGTATAGGAGGGACGGACGTCCCAATAGATCATCTTGTGATCGAGGATCACGCCGAGCGCCAGCATGGATTCCACGGCCGCCTCGTATTCCGCGACCGACGCGAAGTAGGGCGGTGGACCGGCGCTGGGCCAGCGCCGCCACATGATGTTGCGCCAGCTGGCGTATCCGGTCTCGCAGCCGCGGTAGATGGCGGAATTGGCGGTCAGAGCCAGCAGGACCGGCAGCCAGGGGCGCAGGAAGTTGCTGACCCGCAAGGCTTCGGCGAGGCCGGGGACGGCGACGTGCACGTGGCAGCCGCACAGGCCCTGTTCTCGGGCGAGCCTGCCGAATCGGTCGGCGATGCGGCTGTAGCGCGGGGTGCTGGTGATGGCGAGCTCCTCGGGGACCGAGGGCGGTACCGCGGCGGCCAGCAGCAGCGCGTCGTTCTTCTCGGCGCAGGCGGCCGCGCCGCGCCGGAGCTCCCGCAGTTCCCGGAGCAGGTCATCGGTGGTGGTGTGCACGCGGGTAGTGGTCTCGACCTGGCAGCGCATGATCTCCAGTTGCAGGTCCATGCCGAGGTCCGCCGCGGTCCGGGCGACGTCGGCGTTCCTGCCGACCGGCGCGCCGGTGCGCGGATCCACGAGGAGGAACTCCTCTTCGACACCGACCGTAGGCGGGGCTTCCACATCCGGTGGATACCTCACCGGCGCGGGTCCACACCTGTCGGAGCGGTCTCTCCGGGTCACCCCTACCAGTGTCCAGGTTGCCCCGGATCGTCGGTGGGCGGGGTCACACTATCGGCATGGCATACGACGAGGAGCTGGCCGACCGCATCCGCGACGCGCTCGGGCCCGAGGTGGCCCACGTGGTCGAGAAGAAGATGTTCGGCGGCCTGGCGTTTCTGGTGGGCGGCAATATGGCCGTCGCGGCCAGCGGCAAGGGCGGGCTGCTGGTGCGCGCCGACCCGGACACCGCCGGGGACCTGCTGCGGGCCGGTGCGGTCGAGCCCATGGAGATGGGCGGCAAGAAGATGACCGGGTGGCTACGCGTCACCGCCGAGACGGTCACCGACGACGACGCGCTCGACGAGTGGGTGCGCCTCGGGGTCGGCTACGCCAAGACGCTGCCGCCGAAATAGCCGCGAGGCAAATCTGTGCCGCGCGGCACAGCGCGAACGCCGCTGTGTCAGGCTTCACCCAATTGTGAGCTGCCACAACAGGTTCGCCGCGACTTGTCATGCCGTCTTTACACCGCACCACAGTGCGGAAACCTGCGTCGAGCACTGTGGTGAACATGAGGCAAACCGAGATACATGCACTGGCATGCGAGGTCTGTGGTCGTCTGCCCCATCCCACACGCACCCGGCTGGCCCTGGCCAAGCTCGCCGCGGTCCTTCCCGTCGAACTGGCCCTGCACGCCCTGGTCATCCATCTCGAGCTGCCGTATCTGGCGACGGTGGCGAGCCTGGCGGTGACCGCGACCATCCTGGTCATCTGGGTGGTCGAGCCCGGGGCGATGCGGTACCTGAGCCGCTGGCTGCACGCCCCGGAACTGCGGCACCGGCACCACCTCGACAGCGCCGAGCGACTGTGGCGCATCCGGGTGCGCCTGGACGACAAGCCCGGCCGATTGGAAATGCTGGCCAAGCAGCTGGCCGACCGGCGGGCCAATATCCTCGCCATGCACGTGCACCATCTCGAGAACGGCGTGCTCGACGAACTGGTGGTCTCCACCCCCGCGGAGGTGCTGCCCCAGCGCCTGACCCACGCGGTCACCAAGGCGGGCGGGGTGGCGATCGGCATCTGGCCCGCGTCGGCGCTGACCCTGGTCGACGGCCAGACCCGGGCACTGGGCCTGGCCGGGCGGGTGGCCGCCGATCCGGGTGAGCTGCCGCTGGCCATCGCGGAACTGCTGGGCGCGCAATACCTTCCGGACCCCGATCCGGCCCGTGTGCCCGGTGGCACGCTGCTCGAAGTCGAGGCCGAATCCGACCGCGCGGCCATGACCTTCCTCCGCACCGGGGAGCCGTTCACGCCCGCCGAGGTGGCCCGCGCGCACCGGCTCATCGACCTCGCGGTGGTCGCCACCCGCCAACCGTAACCGCCCCGACCTGCGAATTCCCGTCGCGCGATCCAGCTTTCGGCCACTCGGACCGAGCCGTTCCGATTTTCACACCACACGGTTTCACTTCGTGGCAGACTCCCTCGTGCGCGTTCGCTCGAAACGCGCTCGAGGGGTTGGTTGATCGATGAGTGTTCGACGGGCAGGAACCGATATCGGCGGGAATCCGCCCGCCCGCACGGCGGTTCGCACGGCCACCCTGGCGGCGGTCCCGCTGTCCTTCGCCGGACGGCAGGTGGCCGGGGCGAGCCGGCGCGTACTGGGCCGGCGCGCCGACGACATCGACCGCGAGATCCAGCTCCGCACCGCCGAGCACATGGCCGACGTGCTCGGCGAATTGAAGGGCTGTGCCGCCAAATTGGGGCAGATCCTGAGCGTCTACGAGCTCGCGCTGCCCGCCGAGCTGGCCGAGCCGTACCGGATCGCGCTCGGCCGCCTCCAGGATGCCGCGCCCGCCATGCTGCCGCGCACGGTGCATCTGGCGCTGGCGGAGTCGTTCGGACCGGACTGGCGCGACAATTTCCGCGCCTTCGACGATCGCCGGTCGGCCTCGGCCAGTATCGGGCAGGTACATCGCGCGGTCTGGCACGACGGCCGCCCGGTGGCGGTGAAGGTGATGTATCCGGGCGCGCGGGCCGCGATCGACAGCGATCTGCGGCAGTTGCGCGGATTGGCATGGCTGACATCGGTGTTCGCCCCGCACGTCGACGGCCGCGCGGTGGTCGACGAGCTCGCCGAATGCCTGCGCGCGGAAATGGATTTCGAGGCCGAGGCCCGGAATCAGCGGCGTTTCGCGGACGCCTACGCCGATGATCCCGATTTCGTGGTGCCGCAGGTCGTGGCCCAGCGCGGGGATGTGCTCGTCTCGGAGTGGCTGGACGGGATTCCGCTGTCGCGCTTGATCACCACCGGCTCGCGGGCCGAGCGGGACCGGGTGGGCATGCTGGCGGTCCGGTTCTTCTGGTCGTCGGCGCCGAAGTCGGGCCTGCTCTACGGCGACCCGCAGCCGGGCAATTTCCGGGCGCTGCCCGACGGCCGCCTGGGGGTGGTGGGTTTCGGGGCGTGCCCGGTCTGGCCGCCCGCGCAGTTCCCGGCGCTGGTGCACGATCTGGCCGACGCGCTCATCCACGGCGGCCCGGCCGACCTGGACGCCGTGACCCAGCGGCACGGTTTCACCGATGCGCAGCGCGGCCTGGACAGCGCCGCGCTGGCCGCGAAGCTGCTGCCGTTCACCGAACCGCTGCGCCACGAGACGTTCCGGGTGGATACCGACTGGTTGCGTGGCCGCACCCGGGATGCCCTCAGCCCGAAACTCGACAATGCCTACCGGCAGCTCGGTGTCCCCGCGTATCTGCTGCCGTTCCAGCGCGCGCTGATCACCTTGCTCGGGTTGGTCGCCCAATTGGGCACCACAGGTCCGATGCGAGCGGAGATCCTGCGCTGGTCACCGGAATTGAGCGCGGTGATGGATCGCTGCGCACCCACCCCTTGATCACTGTCCCAGACAGACCTACGCTGGAGTGATGGGCGCAGAGCGGCTTTCGACTCCGGACCACGAGGTCGTGGTGATCGGTGCGGGCCCGGGCGGGATCGCCGCCGGGGTCGCGCTGAAGCGGGCCGGGGTGCGCGACTTCGTGATCCTGGAGCGCGCCGACGAGGTCGGCGGCAGCTGGCACGAAAACCACTACCCCGGACTGGAAGTCGACATCCCGTCGCTGGCCTACCAGTACTCGTTCGCACGAAATCCGGACTGGAGCACACTGTTCGCCTCGGGCGCGGAGGTCAAGCGGTATCACCAGGCGGTGGCCCGCCGCTTCGGGCTGTACCCGCATGTGCGGTTCGGCACCGAGGTGGCCGCCGAGGAGTGGGACGAGGATCGCCACCGCTGGCGCCTGCGCCTCGCCGACGGCAGCGCGCTGTCCGCGCGGTTCGTGGTCAGCGCGGTGGGCGCGTTCATCAGTCCCAAGGTGGATCCCGGGATTCCGGGACTAGCCGACTACCGCGGCCGCATCCAGCGCCCCTCGGACTGGGACGACGGCTACGACCTGGCCGGGCGGCGGGTCGCGATCATCGGGACCGGCGCGAGTTCGGTCCAGATCACCCCCGCCATCGCGGGCGAGGTGGGCAGCCTCGCGGTCTTCCAGCGCACCCCGGTCTGGTGCCTGCCCAAACCGAATCCGCGGATCCCGCGCGCCGTCCGGCTGGCGCTGCGCGTCCCGGGGGTGCAGGCGGGCGTGCACGGTGCGGCACTGGTGGCGGTCGACGCCGCGCTGCGGACCATGTCCAGCGCGCCGCTGCCCGTGGTCCGCCCCGCACTCCGCGCCATCGACGCCACCGCCATCCGCGGCTATCGCGGCCTGCTGCGACTCATGGTGCGAGATCGCGAGATTCGCGAACGCCTGGCCCCGGACTACGGCCCGATCGCCAAGCGCCCGACCCTCAACACCGGCTACCTGCTGGCCTTCAACCGCGACAATGTCGATCTGGTGACCTCCCCGATCGAGCGGTTCACCGCGCACGGCCTGCGTACCGCCGACGGCGTCGAGCGCGAGTTCGACATGATCGTGCTGGCCACCGGCTATCACGTCTTCTCCGATCCGGAGACCTACACGGCCGGTCTGGTGGTGGGCCGCGACGGCCTGGATCTGGGCAAGTACTTCACCGAGAACGGCCTGCAGGCCTACGAGAGCGTGGCGCTGCCCGGCCTGCCCAATCGGTGGACCCTGGTCGGCCCGTATTCGTGGACCGGCAGCGGCTGGCACGCCTTCGTGGAGATGACCGCGGCCCACGCGGTGCGCGCCATCGCCGAGGCGCGGCGGCGCGGCGCGACCTGTGTGGCCGTGCGCCAGGACGCGCACGACGCCTATCACCGCCGCGTCTACCGGCACGGCGCGGCCATGCGCTACTACCTGGCCGAACTGAACGCGCACGTGCCGACCTACTACCGCAATTCGCAGGGCGATTCGACGTACATCCGGCCCACCGGGTTCTTCTCGGCGCGCCGGGCGCACCACCGATTCCCGTTCTCGGACTACGACTTCGACCGTCTGCCCGCCTGACCGTTCCCGCTCCCGAGGTTCCGTGCCCATGATCGAACTGCCGAAATCGGTCCGGATCGCGCTCGGCGCGGCCGGCTACGGCATCAGCGACCGCCGTCTCGCACCGGCCGTCACCGGTTCCGTGATCCTGGTGACCGGCGCCTCCTCGGGCGTCGGGCGCGCCACCGCGCTGCGGCTGGCCGCCAATGGGGCGACCGTGCTCGCGGTGGCCCGCCGAGCGGCCCGGCTCGAGGAACTGTGTACCGAGACGGCGGATTTCCCGGGCCGGGTGTACGCCTATCCGGCGGACCTGTCCGACACCGATGCCTGCGCCGCGCTGATCGAGCGGGTGCTCGCCGATCACGGGCGCGTGGACGTCTTCGTCAACAACGCGGGCAAGTCGATTCGCCGCTGGCTCTCCGATTCCCTGGACCGCTGGGACAATATCGACGACACCGCCCGCGTCAACTTCCTCGGCCCCGCGCGGCTGGTCATGAGCTTGCTGCCGTCCATGCGGGCCCGGCGACAGGGCCACATCGTGAATATCAGCACCGCCGGAGTGCACGGCCCCGGCGTGGGCTGGACCGCCTACATCGCCTCGAAGTCGGCGTTCAATTCCTGGATGCGCGGCGCCGCACCGGAATTGCGGGCGGACGGCATCGACGTCACCACGGTGCACCTGCAATTGGTGCGCTCGGAGATGCTGGGCCCCTATCGGATCTACCGCTACACCCCGAGCATGTCGACCGAGGAGGCGGCGAGCCTGGTGTGCCGGGCGATCGTGGACCGGCCCTTGGCGATTCGCCCGTGGTGGGAACGGGTGAGCGCGCCCCTGTCGTACGCGCTCGACAGTTCCCCGGCGGCACAACGCATGCTGACGCTGTACGCGAAGGCCGGGAACTGGAACAACCGTCCGGTGGATTGGGCCGGTCCGCTCGGCCGCCTGGAACGCACGGTCAATCTGCTCGACGACGCGGTCACGGTGGCCGGGTGGATTCCGGCCGGCGGCGTGCTGGAACAACTGCCTCCGACCCGGATTCCCCAGCTGGCCAGGGCATTACGTGACGGGTTCGGGCTGGCCACGGCGCTGTCGCTGTTCGCGGCGCGGTTTCCGGACCGACCCGCCATGGTCGACGATGACGGCCCGATCACCGCGGCTGAGCTGGATCGGCAGGTGCGGCGGCTGGCGGCGGCGCTGCGGGCGCGCTGGCGGATCGGGCGCGGGCAGCGGGTCGGGGTGCTGTGCCGCAACCACCGCGGATTCGTGCTGGCGGCCTACGCGGCCGCGCGACTCTCGGTGGATCTGGTGCCGTTGAACTACGGTTTCGCCGGGCCGCAGATCGGCGAGGTGCTCGCTCGCGAGCGCGTCGAATTACTGTTCTACGACGGCGAATTCCACGACGAGATCGAGAAGTCCGGGTACGGCGGACGGCGCGTGGTGGTCCGGGGCGCGGCCGGTGGCCTGCCGACGGTGGCGGAATTGGTGGCGGCGGGTGGACCGCCGGTGCGCGAGCCCGCGTCCGGGGGCACGTTGATCCTGCTCACCGGCGGAACGACCGGTGTGCCCAAAGGCGCGCCGCGCACCTTCGGCAGCGGCAGGGCCGGATCGTTGAGCCCGCACATGCTGGCGGCCGTCGGCGATCTCGCCCGGGTCGCGCCGATCCCGCGTCTGGGCCGGCCCATGGTGATCGCGCCCCCGCTGCATCACACCTACGGGTTCCTGGCCACCGCCGGTGCGTTCCTGCTCGGTTCGACCGTGGTCGTGCACGAGCGTTTCGATGCCGCGACCCTGCTCGCCGATATCGAGCGGTATCGCGCCCAGATCGTGTGCGTGGTGCCGACCATGCTCGGCCGGGTGATGGCGCTGCCGCCCGAGGTGCGCGGCGGCCACGATCTGTCGAGCCTGCGCATGATGGTGTGCGGGGCCGCTCCCCTGCCGCCGTGGCTGGCCACGGCGTTCCAGGACGAGTTCGGCGAGGTGCTGTTCAACGGCTACGCCTCCACCGAGACCGGCGCCGGCACCTTCGCCACACCCGCCGATCTGCGGGCCGCGCCCGGCACCGTGGGCCGCCCGCTCGCCGGGATCGTGGATATCCGCATCGTCGACGGCGACGGCCGCGAACTGCCCGCCGGCGTCACCGGCCGGATCGTCAACAAGAACCCGAGCATGTCCCACGGCTACAGCGACGGCCGGACCAGGGAGATGGTCGGACAGCACATGGACTCCGGCGATCTCGGCCATTTCGATTCGGAGGGGCGGCTTTTCGTGGACGGCCGTTCCGACGACATGATCGTCTCCGGCGGCGAGAACGTCTTCCCGCAGGAGGTCGAGGAGGCGCTGCTGGCGCATCCGGCGGTGGCCGACGCGGGTGCGGTCGGGGTGCCCGACGACGATTTCGGGCAGCGGCTCGTCGCAGCCGTCGTGCTGGAGCCGGGCGCGCGGGTGGACGCCGGCACCTTGCAGCGGCACATCAAGACGACGCTGGCCGGGTACAAGGTGCCGCGTGACATCGTCTTCGTCCCGGAACTGCCGCGCACGACCGCGGGCAAATTACGGCGGCAACAACTTCCGGCGATCGTCGATGCACAATGGGGCGCATGACGCAGCGACAGAATGTTTCCTCCGGCGCGCAGTGGGAGCCGATCGTCGGTTATTCGCGCGCGGTGCGGGTCGGCCCGTGGATCTCGGTCGCGGGAACCACCGCGGTCGACCCGGACGGCGGCGCGGTGGGCGGCGACGATATCGCCGAGCAGACTCGGGAAGCGTTGCGCCGAATTGTGGCCGCGCTGGCGGAAGTCGGCGCGGCACCCGAGAATGTCGTGCGCACCCGTATTTTCGTCACCGATATCTCCCGCTGGGAAGAGGTCGGCAAGGCGCACGGGGAGGTCTTCGCGGCGATCCGTCCGGCGGCGACAATGGTCGAGGTGAGCAGCCTGATCGATCCCGCGCTGCTGGTCGAGATCGAGGCCGACGCGGTCCTTCCGGAAACCGCTTGAGCGCTTCGGTTTTCAGCCGCGCAAATCCTCGATTTCGTGCCGCAGGACATCCAGGAGTTTCTCGGGGTCGTCGAATTCCGCGGGGTCGATCGGCGTTCCGAAGTGGATGGTAACTGGATGGTGGCGGTTGAATCGGCGTCCGGCATTTCCCCGGCGCAGGGGTAGGACACCGTCGGTGCCCGTGGTGGCGACCGGGATGATCGGAACACCGGGCGCCATGGCCAGCGTCGCGACGCCCGGTTTGTACGGTTCGCGCTCGCCGGCCGGGACCAGACGGCCCTCCGGATAGATGATGAGCACGCCGCCGAAGCGCAGCACCCGCGCCGCGCGGCGCACCGCGGTGCGCCCGGAGTCGGGGTCGCGCCGGACCACCGGAATATGGCCCAGCAGCCGCACCAACCGCCCGACGACCGGCCAGGTCCACAGTTCGGCCATGGCGATGGCCACCGCGCGCCGCCGCAGCGCACCCCACAGGAAGACCGCGTCGAGCAGGGAGATGTGATTGCTCGCGATGATCACCGGTCCGGTCGCGGGCACCCGATCGCGGCCGAGCACGGTGACGCGGACGAAACGGGACCAGACCACGGTACGCAGGACTCGGCGGACCAATTGTGTTGTGAGCCAAGCCCGTTTGCCCAGTCCGCGGGGTCGTCGCGCGTCGGTGTTCATGGCTCTCCCGGATCAATGGTTGTGACAACGGTTTTCATCCTCGTTCGGTAACCGATCGGAGACCACCGCAGAACTACTCAGTCACAACCACGTATTTCGAGAAATAGCCTATGGCTATCAAGACATCTTGGGCGTAGCCTGGTGGTTGCTGTACTCACGGCAATATCACACCGAAAATTCCGAGAAGGTCGTGTGCTGCCATGGTCGGAAACTGGTGGCGTAACACCGTTCTGCTTCAACTGCGTAGATCACCGGCGAACGCCGCGGTGCTTTTCGTCGTGGCGGATGACGGGACCCCGGTCATCACCTTCCCGAGACTTCATTGGGGGGTGGTGGCGATCGCTTCCGCGGCAGTTCTGTTCTTCGGGATCATGGTCGCAATGTTGGTGAGCCTCGCCTATTTCGACGAGCCCACCAGCACCGTCCCGAATGCTCCGGCATCCTGTGAACCGTTCTGCGGCACACCGCCGCCCTAGAGTGGCTGCCTCGCCACGCCCACAAACGTTCGACTCCCCGGTCATTCCGATCGGTACTGTCTCGAATCGCCGGAGTTGGCTCCGGCGATATGGAGTCATGACATGTGGGAGAGCGAATGAGGTTCTGGAAAGTCTCAGCCGTTTGTCTCGTCGCGGCGGTCACCGCGGTGGCCGCCGGTTGCGGAACCAAGTCGGACGACAAGGCTGCCGGTTCGGATGATGTGCGCACGATAGCCAAGGAGGCCTACACTTACGGCTTTCCGATGGTCGACATGTACCGCATCGAGAATTCGTATGTGGTGGACAAGAACAGCGGCCAGTACGTGGGCGACTGGAACCAGCTGCACAGCATCGCCCGGGTTTTCACGCCGGCCGACACGGTGGTCCAAACGCCCAATTCGGACACACCGTACTCGTTCCTGGTCGCTGACCTGCGGACCGAGCCGATGGTGATCACCGTGCCCCCGATCGAGGAGAAGCGCTACTACTCGCTCGAGTTCATCGACAACTACACCTATGTCTATGACCTGGTCGGGAGCCGGACCACCGGGAACGGCGGCGGCACTTACCTGCTCGCCGGTCCGGGATGGAAGGGCGACAAGCCCGCCGGGGTGGACAAGGTCATCACCTCGGCGACCGACTTCTCGATGGTGCTGTACCGGACCCAGTTGTTCGATCCGGCCGATCTGGACAACGTCAAGAAGATCCAGTCCGAGTACCAGGTGAAGCCGCTGTCGTCGTTCGAGAACAAGGCGGCACCGGCGCCCGCGCCGGCGGTCGACTTCATCAAGCCGCTGACACCGGAGGAGGAGCAGACCTCCCTCGACTTCTTCAAGGTTCTCAACTTCACACTGAAGTACGCGCCGGTCCTGCCGAACGAGAAGGAGCTGCGCGAGCGGTTCGCGAAGATCGGCATCGGCCCGGACGGCGATTTCGATCCCGCGAAGCTGAGTGCCGATGACCGCAAGGCCTTCCAGGACGGCATGGCCGACGCCTGGGCGGAACTGCAGAACTTCCGGAAGAACGAGGTGGACACCGGCAAGGTGAGTTCCGGTCAGCTGTTCGGATCCGCCGAACAGCTGAAGGGGAACTACCTGTACCGCTTCGCCGGTGCGGTCACGGGCATCCTGGGGCTGCCGGGCGCGGAGGCCATGTACTTCCCGCTCACCGTCGACAACACGGGCGCAAAGCTGAACGGCGCCAACAACTACACCCTCACCTTCCCCGGCGGGAAGCTACCGCCGGTGAAGGCGTTCTGGTCGGTGACGATGTACAAGTTGCCGGAGATCCTGCTGGTGGAGAATCCGATCAACCGCTACCTGATCAATTCTCCGATGCTGCCCAACCTGGTGCGCAACCCGGACGGCGGGATCACGCTCTACATCCAGCAGACGTCGCCGGGCGCGGACAAGGAGGCCAACTGGCTCCCGACTCCCCCCGGTGACTTCGAGATGATCCTGCGGACCTACTGGCCCGAGCAGGCCATCACCGATGGCAGCTGGACCCCGCCGAAGGTGACCAAGGCCTAGACCTGGTCGTCAGACGGGAACAACAGAGTGACAACGGTGCTGCCGGGCGAGGACTCGATCACAGGACTCGCACCGTGCAGCGCCGCCACCTGTGCCGCGATGGCCGGCCCGAGGCCGTGGCCGGGAGTGGTCCGCGCCGCGGAGGACCGATAGAAGCGGTCGAAGACATGCGGCAGATCATCGGGTGGGATGCCGGGGCCGTTGTCCCGCACCGAGATCCGGTTTGCTGCGACAGTCACGCTGACGGTGCCGCCGGGCGGGCTGAACTTGGCGGCATTGTCGAGGAGGTTGGTGACCGCCCGGACCAGTCGCGCGGGGGCGCCCGGCACGGTCACGGGACGCAGATCGTCAGCGAATGTGATTCCGGGCCAATGCTTTCGAGCCGCCGCCACGCAGTCCGCGGTCAGCAGATCGAGGCGCAGGTCTTCCAGTGATTCGGGCACGGCGTCGGGGTCGTCGCGGCTTCACCGACGCACAGTCCCTGCCGGGCTCGGGGCCCGGCTTCACCTGGCCCGCGTCACGACCTCTGGCCCGCCTGGACCACCTCCTGGTCCGCGGCCTCACCCCGGCGTCCGCGTCCGTACTCCGTCTCCCCGGCCCCGATCACCGCGCGCCCACGGCCGCCGTCGCGTTCCCGCCACGGTGACCTTCGATAGGCGGATACTGCACTTATAACGTGTTACAAACCACCCGCCACGTGGCGGGACCGATCCACGGGGGTGAACTGCGATGACACGGTTCGATCTGGTGATTCGCGGGGGCACGGTGTACGACGGGACGGGCGGGCCCGGGGTGCGGGCCGATGTCGGGGTGATCGACGGCACGGTAGCCGCCATCGAGGGCGGCGGGCTGCCCGACGGGGAGCGGACGCTCGACGCCACCGGCAGCTGGGTGATGCCCGGCATGCTGGACGTCCACACCCACTACGACGCCGAGGTGCTGGGCAGTCCCGGCCTGGGCGAATCGGTGCGGCACGGTGTCACCACGGTGGTGCTCGGCAACTGCTCGCTGTCGACGGTGTACTCCGAGGCCGAGGACTGCGCCGACCTGTTCGCGCGGGTCGAGGCGCTGCCGTGGGACGCGGTGCACTCGGCGGTCAAGGAGCACAAGGACTGGGACGACCCGCGGTCGTACCGGAAGTCACTCGCCGATCGGCCGCTCGGCGCGAATGTCGCCGCGTTCCTGGGACATTCGGATATGCGCGTGAGGGTCATGGGCCTGGGCCGGTCGGTGGACGCGCAGGCCCGCCCGACGTTCGCTGAGCTGCACCGCATGTGCGCAATGCTGGAGGCGGCGCTGGACGCCGGATTCCTGGGGCTGTCCACGATCCGCAGTTCGTTCTCGAAGCTGGAGGGCGTGCGGTTCCCGACCCGGCAGCTGCCGTCCACGTACGCGACGTGGCGGGAGTACCGGGCGTTGAACGCCGTGCTGCGGCGGCGCGGCCGGGTGCATCAGAGCACCCCGAACCTGACCAGCCGCGCCGAACTGGTGAACTACTTCGCGCAGAGCGCGGGCCGGTTCCGCGCGCCGCTCAAGACGACGCTCATCGCGGGCATGGACGTCAAGGCCGACCGCACCACCGCACGGGCCGCCATGGCATCGGCCTGGATCGCGAATACCGTTGGCGGAGCGCGGTTCCGGTGGCAGCATCTGCCGGTCCCGTTCGAGGTGTACGCCGACGGGGTGGATCTGGTGGTGTTCGAGGAGTTCGGCTCCGGCAGCGCCGCGCTCAATATCCGCGACGCCATGAAGCGCGGCGAGCTCCTGGCCGACGAGGACTACCGCCGACGGTTCCGCAAGGATCTGGCCAAGAAGTACGGGCCGCGGGTCTGGAACCGCGACCTCTACGACGCCGTGATCGTCGCCTGCCCCGACGCGGACGTGGTCGGGAAGTCGTTCGGCGCGGTCGCCGACGAACGCGGCATCGATCCCGCCGACGCCATGCTGGATCTCACGGTGGAGCACGGCCCGGCATTGCGGTGGCGCACCGTCATCGCCAATGACCGCGAGGAGGTGCTCGACCGGTTGCAGCGCTCACCCATGATGCAGGTCGGGTTCGCCGATTCCGGTGCGCACCTGCGGAATATGGCGTTCTACAACTTCGGGGTGCGGATGCTGGAGCGGGCGCAGCAGCGGGGGTTCCTGCCGATCGAGACCGCGGTCCACCGGCTCACCGGCGAGCTCGCGGATTGGTACAGCCTGGACGCCGGGCGTCTGCGGGTCGGCGGGCGCGCCGATATCGCGGTCATCGATCCGGCGGGGTTCGACGGCACCTCCAGCGCGTACGCCGAAGCGCCGTTCCCCGGGGTCGCGGGGTTGCAGCGCATGGTCAATCGCAATGACCGGGCGGTCGCGGCCACCGTGGTCGGCGGCCGCGTCGTCTACGAATACGGTGAATTCGCACCGGGATTCGGCACCACCCTGCACGCGGGCAGCTTCCTGACCGCGCAGGGGTGAGGCCCTAGACGAGTTCCGGGGTGCGCCCGCGCGCGCGGTACTCCTGCGGTGGGCAGCCCTGCCAGCGCCGGAAGGCGCGGATGAAGGACGCCGCCTCGGCGTAGCCCAGCCGGGCCGCCACCTGTTCGGTGGTCATGTCGGTGCGGTCCAGCAGCTCCTCGGAGAGGGCTTGGCGCACCTCGTCGAGCAGGGCGCGGAACGAGGTGCCCTCCTCGTTGAGCCGCCGCGACAGAGTGCGCGGGCTGACGAACAGCCCGGCCGCCACGGCCGACTGATCCGGGATCACGCCCGGATCGCGGATGAGCACGCCGCGTACGACGGCCGCGAAACCCGAGCGGACGTAGCGGCGCGCCAGCAGTTCCTGGCACATCTGCTCGCAGGTGCTGCGGGCCTGTTCGGTCGGTTGCGGCAGGACGACGTCCAGGAACGAGGAGTCGAAGGCGAGTTCGTCGACGCTGGTTCCGAAGAGCGGCTCGACGCCGAAAACCGACCGGTAGCGGCTGGTATCGGGCGGTGCGGCGTGCCGGAAACTGACGCGGCGTACCGGTACGTTCACCGAGTACAGCTCACGGCCGAGCATCTGGATTCCGGCCAGCACCCGCTCGGCCAGGAAGCCGCGCACGTCCTCCGGAACGTCCCGGTCGTCGAACCGCAGCCGCCCTTCGCCGTCCACTTCCTCGAAGGTCACCTGCCCGAACGCGAAGGCCAGCTCGACGTATCCCGGCGCCACCACGATCGCGTCCCGCATGGTCCGGCTGGCCAACAGGGCCAGACCCCAGGGCCCCGACAGCGGCACGTGATACCGCGTCCCCGCCTCCACGCCCAATCCCGGTTCCCGGCCGAACCGGGCGAGGAGATTCCGCACCACCGCAAGTTCTTGCCGCGCCGTCGCTTCCGTGGTCTGTTCGACCACCGAGTCGGGCGCGAGACCCGCTCCGGCGAGGCATTCCCCCGCCGGCATCCCTCTTTCATCGGCCAGCCGGGTCAGAATGTGCACACCGGATGTGTGCCTGGCTAGATCCCAGTCGAGCATGTGCGCTGTGTCCTCTTCGAGTACTCCCGACCCAAATGTCTGTTCCCCATCGGGGTTGGCGCAACATATCAACGAGAGACCGCCCGGTGTGGCGCATCCGACATTTTTGATCGCGCAGCGGTGATGCGCGCGACGCGCGGAACACGATTCGTCACGTAACAGCCGATGCGCCGGTGCGATTCACCCACAACCGGTTCGGACGACGACCAGCAATCGAGGTCTGCCCACCATGAGTTCCACCGCGATCCTGCTACTTCCCATGCTCGCGGCCCCCGCGTTCGGCGTCGGCATCTGGCTCGGCATCCGCTCGGTTACCGGCGAATGCGCCTCCGAACGCCGCCAAGCACGCTGCCGACGCACCCGATAACGTGCACGGTATGAGCAGCTTATCGACCCGCACCGTGGTCGTCACCGGCGCGTCCTCCGGCATCGGCAAGGCCACCGCCGCGGCCTTCGCGGCCCGCGGCCACAAGGTGATCGGCACCAGCCGCAATCCCGACAACCTCGCCGAGGCCGACCGGGCGCCGGGCGTCGAGTACCGTGCGCTCGATATCACCGACCTGGACTCGATCGAACGGTTCACGGCCGAGCTCGGGGCGATCGATGTGCTGATCAACAATGCCGGGGAGAGTCAGGCCGGGCCGCTGTCCGACCTGCCGCGTGACGCGATCGAAAGACTGTTCCAGCTCAATGTTTTCGGGCCGGTGTCGTTGACCCAGGCCGTGTTGCCCGGCATGCGTGAGCGTGGGTATGGGCGGATCGTCATGGTCGGCTCCATGCTCGGGAGCTTCCCGATGCCGTACCGCTCGTCCTACGTGGCGACCAAAGCGGCCGTGCGCGGCTTCGCGACCGCCGCGCGGTTCGAGGAGTCTCCGTTCGGCATCTGGATCACTACCGTCGAGCCCGGCCAGATCGACACCGGACTGAGTGAGCGCCGCGCCAAGTACATCGCCGATGGGTCACCTCATACCGCGGACTTCACGAAATTCATGGCCCGCCTCGATGCTCAGATGAGCAAAGGCATTTCGCCTGTCCAGGTGGCGGAAACCATTGTGGCGGCGGTCAACTCCGACCGGCCGAAGCCGCTCTACGCGGTCGGAAGCAATGCGCCATTGATGTTCGCGATTCGTCGGGTGCTGCCGCGGAGCGTTATGGAACGTGTGATTGCAGCGGCTCAAGGGCTCAAACGATAAGGACCACAAGACTTAAAGAGAAGAAGAGATAAAGACGCCTGGAGAAGGAAGAGAGGGTGGCCGAGCTTGCGAGGCCCGCTCACGTACCAGCCCCACTCACGGCTCGGCCGCGCGTCGTCCCGGGGAAACGAAGGGATGGGGTTGGGCGGTTTCGGTAGAAGGTGATCCGTGCAGTCCGTGGGCTGGGATCGGCGGCTGACGGTTCCTGGGTCGGCGTCAGCCCCAGTGCGGTAGGGCAGGCGAGGCGACCACACTCTGTGTAGTTCTGCGAACGCACTTGCTGCACGAGCATTCGTGACGCACGCAGCCCGAAGGGCCCCACCATTGGTGAGGCTCGAACGGGCATCAGGGGCGTGACCACCATTTGACCGGTGGGCGTGTGCGGTCGCGCAGTCGCGCCAGCGACGCGGCCATCAGTTCACCGGCGTGGTGACGTTCGTTGACCTGGGGTGTGCCGGTCGGGTCGATATGGCGCGGCGCTATCCACCCGGTACGGCCTGCGTACTCGGAATCCTTCGGCATGGCAACGGTTTTCCAGCCGCCGGGGCCGTCGTGGATGAGCGCATGGCAGGCATCGCAGGCCAAGGTGAGGTTTTCGATGTCGGTGGTGCCGCCCTTGTTCCATTCGGTCACGTGGTGGACTTGGGTGAGGGTGGCAGGGGCGCTGCAACCAGGGCGGGTGCAGCCGCGCTCGGTGGCGATCAATGCCATCCGCTGGGCGGCGTTGGCGAGGCGCTTCGTGCGGCCCAGGTGCAAGGGGCGTCCGGCGTGGTCGAAGATCGCCAGGAAGGGCTTGGACTTCTGCGCCAGCTGCAGCGCTTCTTCCAGCGGCACGGTCCCGCCCGAAGCGGTGGTAGCAACACCCGCAGCAGCTTCGACCTCCGCAAGCGACATGGTGATGATCGTCGAGACAGGCAGACCCCGGTGCTGGCCGGTGCTCTCCGGTCCCATCTCGGGACGCAGGAACGCCAACAGCGCGTCATGGTTGCGCTGCGCCGCAGTACGAGGATCACGGCGTGCGGCACGCTCCAACCCCGCGAGGGCTTCGTCATCGAGTCCTTCAGTGACCCAGGGGCTTTCAGCATCGTCGGCATTACACATGCCCGGCCGCGCCAGACTGGCGAAGATCGGGTCCAGCACAGCACGAAGCGCGGGCGTCACCTGTGCGGTAATCACCGACATCCCGTCCACACCCTGCTTACCGATCGTCAAACCACGGCGACGCTGCCGGTCCACCTCGCGGTTGAAGCGCCCATCAGGATCGAGGTAACCCAGGATCCGGTCACCGATCTTGGGCAGGTCATCCGGCGTGGACTGCGCGGCGAAGCTCGCCAACTCGAATTCAGCGAGATCCCGATCCTCGACGTCGATCTCGGCCGGAATGCGGTCCATGATCTGCGCGATCCGCCGCGCGGAATCCGCCGACACGATGCCCATCTGCTGATAGGCGGCAGTCCACGGCAACCGAGGCTCCAGCACTTCACCTCCGGCTTGCCGCATCCCGAGCTGTTCCGCGGCACGCACCCGAGCACACGCCTCGGCATGCCCGAGGCGCAAAGTCCGCTCGAGGTACTTCGAAACCCTTTTCACCCCGGCCTTTTCGGGCAGGTTCCGAGCCTCTACTTCCCGAACCAACTTGTGCTCGAATGCGGCCATCCGACGGCGTGTGGTCTCCCAATCCCGCATCAATTCCACGAGATCCTCATCCGAAATCGGATCCAGGGAGTCATTGAGCAGGACGTCCACAGCATCGAACACCACACCGGTGGCATCGCCCACCGTGATGTCCTCGCTGAGATTCGGCCCGCCCAATTTCATGCCTCTATTCTATCAATGACACCCTTCACCTGTGATCGAATTACCATGTGTAGCAGGTCTTTTCAGATATCCATCGAATAATTACGACCGTTCGGTAAGCCGCAAATCCCGTCCGATAATCTCCCGCATGATTTCGGAAGTCCCGCCGTACACCCGAGTGATCCGCGCATCTGCCGCCATCCGCGCAATCGGATACTCACGCATGTACCCGTAGCCTCCGAACAGCTGCTGGCACCGGTCGATGCAACGGAACTCCATCTCCGAGGCCCACAGTTTGGCCTTGGCGGCATCAGCAGGCGTCAACCGCCCCGCATTCAATTCCAGCACGCACTTGTCGATGAACGCTTCCGCCACCGACACCTCGGTAGCCACGTCGGCGAGTGTGAACTTGGTGTTCTGGAATGCCCCGATCGGCTGTCCGAAAGCCTCACGTTCCCCGACGTATTCGATGGTCGTCCGCAACGCGACCCGGGCTCGCGCCAGGCAGGCGACGGCGATCTGCATCCGTTCCTGGGGAAGGTTCCGCATCAGGTAGGTGAATCCGCGCCCCACCTCCCCGAGCACGTTCTCCTTGGGCACCCGGACGTCGGTGAAGTTGAGCTCGGCCGTGTCTTGGGAGTGCAGACCGAGCTTGTCCAGGTTGCGGCCACGCTCGAAGCCCTCCATGCCGCGCTCGAGCACCATCACGGTGACCCCCGTGTGGCGTTCGGCGGAGGTCCGGACCGCCGTGATCACCAGATCCGCGTTGATGCCGTTGGTGATGAAGGTCTTCGCACCGTTCACCACGAAGTGATCACCCATATCGACTGCCGCCGTGCGGATTCCGGCGACATCGGATCCCGCGCCCGGCTCGGTCATGCCGATAGCCGCGATCCGGGTCCCCGCCACGAACCCCGGCAGCCACCGCTCCCGCTGTGCCTCGGTCGTCAGATCCACCAGGTACGGCGTGCAGATGTCATTGTGCAGCGCGAAGTTCAGGCCGACTCCCGCGCAGTCGGCTTCCATGAATTCCTCGATGAGGATCTGGTTGAACCGGAAGTCCGCGACGCCCAGCCCACCGTAGCTCTGCGGCACCGCGAATCCGAGCAGACCCAGGTCGCCGGCCCGCGCGAACACCGACCGCGGCACGATCCCGGCCTCTTCCCAGCCCAGGTAGTGCGGCGCGACTTCCTTGCGCACGAATCCCCTCGCCAGCTCGGCGAATGCCCGATGATCGTCACCGTAGTGCCCTCGTTCCATGGGCCCATGGTTGTGGACGATCGCGGCGGGGGACCAGAGAATCGCGGCCAACCCCAGGACGCATCACTGCCGGGTGATGGTGGTCGAGGACGGATTCGATCCGCCCTCGACCACTCTCACGCGCCGCCTACCCGTCGACCGTGAGCACCGTGCCCGCGGCGACCGTCAGGTTGCCTTCGCGCACAGCGAATCCCAGCCCCGGTTCCAGCGGGACCGCGCGGTCGAGGGTCACCGCCAGTTCGACGGTGTCGCCCGGCATGGCACGCCCCTCCGGCAGCGTCACCTGCCCGGAGACGTCGCCCGTGCGGACGAAGAACTGCGGGCGGTAGCCGCTGGCGATGGGCGTGCGCCGGCCGCCCTGCGCGGCGGTCAGCAGCCGGACGCGCGCGGTGAACCCGGTGTGCACGGCGATGCTGCCCACCGCCGCGACCACCTGGCCGCGCGCCACCTGACCGCGCTGTACACCGCGCAGCAGCAGCGCCACATTGTCGCCGGCCTCGGCCGATTCCATGGTGCGGCCGAAGGTTTCGACGCCGGTGACCACGGCCTCGATCGCGCCGCCGTAACCCAGCACCGCGACCTTGTCGCCCATCCGGACCACGCCGCGCTCCACCGCACCCGTCACGACGGTGCCGCGGCCGGTGATGGTGAGGACGTTCTCCACGGGCATGAGGAACGGCGCGTCGAGGTAGCGCTCCGGCATCGGCACGTACTCGTCGACGGCGTCGAGCAGCCGCACCAGCTGGTCGGACCAGTGCGGGTCGCCCTCCAGCGCCCGCAGCCCGGATACCGGCACCACGGGTACGCCGTCGCCGTCGTAGCCATTGGCGGACAACAGCTCTCGCACCTCGAGCTCGATCAGCTCCAGCAGCTCGCCGTCGGCGACGTCGGACTTGTTGAGCGCGACCACGATGTGCTCGACGCCCACCTGCCGCGCCAGCAGCACGTGCTCGGCGGTCTGCGGCATCACGCCGTCGTCCGCCGACACCACCAGGATGGCCCCGTCGAGCTGGGCCGCGCCGGTGATCATGTTCTTCACGAAGTCGGCGTGCCCCGGCATGTCCACGTGCGCGTAATGCCGTGTCGCCGTCTCGTATTCGACGTGGGCGATATTGATGGTGATGCCGCGCTCGATCTCCTCCGGCGCCCGGTCGATGCGGTCGAAGGGGACGAAAGCGGTGCCGCCGCGCTCCGCCAGCACCTTCGTGATGGCGGCGGTCAGCGTGGTCTTGCCGTGGTCGACGTGACCCATGGTGCCGATGTTCAGGTGCGGCTTGGTGCGGACATAGGCCTGCTTGGCCATGATGAATTCTCCATCCGGGATGTTCGAGGGGGACCTCAGCAGCGAGCCGACCTTCCCCGTCTGAGGTCCCGGGACGTCCCGGAGAAGGTCAGCGTCGTGCGCCGTCGAATGCGGATGCCGCCAGGGCGAGCACCGGGAGGTAGAGCGCAGCCATCGCACCCGCGACTGCGGGGTATGCGGCGATGGACTGCGGGAACATGCGAGACATGCTGCCCGGCGGAAGCCCTCTCGCGCCAGTTATTTTCGTGCCGGACCGAACCCGCTGACGGCTACGAAGACCGCCGCGGCCAGGATCATGACGGCCGAAACCAGCAGCGCCACATCCAGTCCGTGATGGAACGCGACCGTCGCCGTCTGCAGAACCTCGTTCACGTGCGGGGCGTATTTCAGCGCCGTGGCCAGGTCGACGCCCGCGGGGATGCGCCCACGTTCCACCGCGTCGATCGCGATCGGTTGCAAATTGTCCGGCAGCCCCAGCTCGGTCATCCGAGCGCGCAGGTCGGCGGTGAGGAACCCGTTGACCAGCGACCCGAGCACCGCGACTCCGACCGCCGCCCCCACTTGCCGCATGGTGTTGGTAGCCGCGGCGGCCATTCCCGAATGCTCCGCCGGCACCCCGGTCAGCACGGCGGAGGTCAAGGGCACGACCGCGATTCCGAATCCGAGCCCGGCCACCGCCAGCGTGATCGCGAGCGGCGTGAATTCGACCGTGCCGTCCAGCGAATGCCGGGTCAGCAGAATCCCGCCCGCGCCCAGCACGCACCCTGCGATCATCGGCATCCGCGCCCCGCTGCGCGCCACCCAGAACCCCGCCGCCAGCGACCCCGCCACGATGGCGGCCGCCATCGGCGCGAACACCGCCGCCGTGCGCCCGGCCGAATAGTGGATCATCACCTGCAGATACAGCGCGGTGAAGAAGAAGATCGAGAAGACCCCGAAGTAGACCGCGAACGCGACCACCAGCGCACTGCGCACCGGCGGCAGCCGCAGATACCGGAAGTCGAAGACCGGGTTGCGGACTCGCGTCTCGACGATCAGGAACGCCACGAACGCGACCGCCCCCACCACGAACAACGCGATCACCGACGGCGCGTCATACCCCCGGCTCTCGCCCGTGATCGCCGCGAAGATCACCGTGCCCAGGAAGATCGCGCCGAGCAGCGACCCGAGCCAATCCATCTGCCCCGGTCGCGGATCCGCGCTCTCGGGCACATACCGCAGCGCCGCCGCCAGCACCACGACCCCGATGATCAGGTTGAACCAGAAGATCGACCGCCACCCCCACGCCCCGACGAGCGCGCCGCCGAGCACCGGCCCCGCGGCCAGCGCCAGCCCGGACACCGCCGCCCACACCCCCAGCGCCTTCGCGCGGGTTCGCGCCTCGGGGAACACCTGCCGCAGCACCGACAACGTGCCCGGCTCGGACGCGGCGGCCCCCAGTCCCATGACCGCGCGCCCGAGAATCAGCACCGGCACGCTCGTGGCGAGCGCCGAAATCACCGATCCCGCACCGAAGATCACCAGGCCGATCACCATCACCCGTTTGCGGCCCCACCGGTCGCCGAGTGATCCGGCGGCGAGCATCAGGCTCGCGAACACCAGCGTGTAGGCGTTGACGACCCATTGCAGCAGTTGGACATCGGTGCTCAGATCCGAGCGGATGTCGGCCAGCGCGACGCTGACGACGGTCGTGTCGAGGAAGGTAACGAACAGGACCGCGGTGACCGTGGCCAACGCGATTCCGGGCCGCGTCGCAGCGCGCGACGTGTCACCGATTGCCACCTCCCCAGGTTACGGGGCACCGATAGCGGCTGTCCGGTTTCGATCGGCGTGGCGAGCACGGTCGGGCCCTGCTGACGGTCGGTGCGGATGGCGTCCCGGGTCAGCGGCTGCGCGGAATCGATGTCGACGGATCGACCATCGGGTCACCGGTCACCGCGGGCGTGCCGACGCCGCCGGGACCGGTGGGCGTGTGCGCCGCCTCGCAGGCGGCCATGCCCAGTGACAGGGCGCAGACGGCGATGACGGCGGCGGACTTCAACCGCATGGGATGCCTCCAGGGATTCGAGGGCGTCCGGTTCGTCGCCCACCATCAGAGTCGGTCCGGCGGCTTGGAACCGGCCAATGGCCCACCAATCGGCCCGGTGGCGCGCAGGATGTAGGCGGTCCGCGGCGGCGGGTCCGGTTCCGGAGCGACGAAAGGTGAGGATCGGTGCAGGACAGGCGGCTGATCGGCGGCGGCCCGGCCCCTCTAGACTGCCGAACGGGGAGGTCGGTTTGCTGAGGTTCTCGGTACTGGGCGAGGTCCGCGCATGGCGCGGGGACACGCCCCTGGATCTGGGCCCGCCACAACGGCGGGCGGTGCTCGCCGCACTGTTGCTGCGCGAGGGCAAGGCGGTCACGGCCGCCGAACTCGTCGAGGGCATCTGGGGCGAGGACCCGGTGCTGCGCGCCGTCCCCGCGCTGCGCACCCACGTCGCCAAACTCCGCCGCGAACTCGAACCCGACCGCGCCAATCGCGGCCCCTCCAGTCTGCTGGTCTCCGTCGGCGATGGCTACGTGCTGCGACTACCGCCCGGCCGCACCGACATTCACGACGTCGCCGGCCAGGTCGCGGCCGCCGAACGACTGCGGCACGAGGACCCCGACAGCGCCCGCGGCACCCTCGAATCGGCGCTGTCGCGCTGGCAGGGCGCGGCGCTCGGCGGTCTGCCGGGCCCCTACGCCGAACGCCAGCGCGCCCGGCTCGAGCAGTGGCGGCTGTCCATCCTGGAGGACCGCCTCGCCCTCGACATCGAAACCGGCCGCAGCGCCGAGGCGGTCGCCGAACTGGGCCCGCTCATCGAGGAACATCCGCTGCGGGAACGCTTCCGCGCGCTGCTCATGACCGCCCTCTACCACTGCGGCCGACAGGCCGAGGCGCTCGACGAATACGGCCGCGCCCGCCGCGCCCTGGTCGACGGCGTCGGCGTGGAACCCGGCCCGGAACTGAGCGAGGTGCACGCCCGCATCCTGCGCGCCGACCTGCCCAGCGTGGCGCGACCGGCCCCCACTCGGCTCGCCCCGGCCCAATTGCCGCCCGACATCGCCGATTTCACCGGCCGCTCCCGGGTGGCCGAGCAGATCGCGGCCCAGCTCACCGGTGGCGGACCGGCGGTGGCCATCTCCGCGGTCGGCGGCATGGGCGGGGTCGGCAAGACCACCCTGGCCCTGCACATCGCCCACCAGGTGCGCGACCGATTCCCCGACGGCCAGCTGTACGTGAACCTGCGCGGCGTGGACCCCGACCCACTGCCCACCGGCGACGCCCTGGGCGGATTCCTGCGCGGCCTCGGGGTCGCCGAGGGCGATATCCCTCCCGCCGTCGACGATCGGGCCGCGCACCTGCGAACCCTGTTGAGCGACAAGCGGATTCTCATGGTCCTCGACAATGCCCGCGACGCCGCCCAGGTATCGCCGCTGCTGCCCGGTACGCCCGGCACCGCGGTCCTGATCACCAGCCGCTCCGCGCTCACCGAGCTGCCCGCGGTCCGCCGCACCCGCCTCGACGTCCTCGAACCCGCGGAGGCCATGACCCTGCTGACCCGCATCCTCGGCGCCGAACGCGTTGCCGCCGAGCAGGATGCGGCGTTCGCGGTGATCGAGCTGTGCGCGTGCCTGCCGCTGGCGGTGCGGATCGTCGGCGCGCGGCTGGCGGTACGGCCGCAGTGGACCATCGCCTCCCTGGTCGCGCGGCTGGCCGACGAGAACCAGCGGCTGGAGGTGCTGCAGACCGGCGATCTCACCCTGGAGGCGGCGTTCCGGCTCGGGTACGGCCAGCTGAACACCGAGCAGGCCAGGGCTTTCCGCACCCTCGCCCGCGCCGATGTGCCCGACTTCCCGGTAGACGGCGCCGCCGCGCTGCTGGGCGTCCCGGTGCCCCAGGCCGAGCTGGTGTGCGAATCCCTGGTGGATCTGAGCCTGCTGGAGACGCCCGCGCCCGGCCGCTACCGCTTCCACGACCTGCTGCGGCTGTTCGCCGCACGCCTGGCGGGAAGCCACGACGGCGGTGAGAGCGAGGCCGAGATCGTGGCCCGCCTGCTGGACTACTACCTGGCCAGCACCAAGAACCTGCTCGGCGCACTGGATTACAGCAACACCACCCTGCTGCTGGTGCCGACCACCGTCCCCGGCCACACCTTCGCCGGCGGCGTGGAAGGCCAGTCCTGGAACGATATCGAGCGCCCGGTGATCATCGCCCTGTACCGGCAGGCTGCCCGGCTGGGCGGCCGGGCGGTGGCGCTGGCCGCGGATCTGGCCTGGGTGATGGCCGAGCTGATGGACACCGGCAGCCGCGCCCGCGAACTCGCCGACGGCCTGAAAGCCTTGCTGGACACCGCGGTCCGGGACGACGATCACGCCAGCTCCCGGCGGCTGCGGGTGGCGCTGGGCGCCATGATGCAGATCGGGCTCGGCGAGGTCGAGGCCAGTCTCGAATTCCTGCAACCCATCTCGCAGCCCGCCGACGACGCCGAGCGGCGGCTCCAGGTGCTGGCCGAGATCCTGCTCGGGGTGGCGGATCGGCGCGTCGGCAATACCAAGGACTCGCACCGGCACTACGCCAATGCCATCGCCTGGACCCGGGCGCTGGACGACCGCTCGCTGGAAGCCTGGATCCTGGCGCTGGCCACCCGCACCCTGTGCGAATCCGGGCAGTACGCCGAGGCGGTGGCGGTGGCCGAGCGGGCCATCGCGCTGGCCCAGGAGTCGTCCAACGCGGTCGCGCTGGGCTGGGCCACCCACGAATTGGCGGCCACCCGGTCCATGCTCGACGACCACGAGCTCGCGCTCGAGCTGGCGGCCGACGCTGTGCGCATGACACACCGCAACGGCGTGCGGCTGTGGGAGGGCTGGGCGCGCACCCGGCTGGCCCAGATCCACCTGCGCGCCGGGCACGACGCCGCCGCGGAATCCGAGGCGACCCAGGCCCTGCGGCTGCTGAGCAAGGCCGCCGACCCCCTCGACCGGGCCCGCGCCCTGTTCCTGCGGGCCACCGCCCGCACCGGCGACGCCGAGGCCGCCGCCCGCGAGCACGCCGACGCCGCCGAGATCTTCCGTCGCGCCGGACTGCCCGCCCCGACCCCCGCGACCCTGTTCTCACCAGGCCCGGACCAACCATAGAGAACGTTTATTCGCTTTTTATCGGCCCGTGGGAACCTGCATCCACGCGGGCGCCCCGGAGCTGCAACCTCCGGGGTTCCCGCGCGCGATGAGGTCATGACCGCATGCGTCACGAGGGGTGCGCATTCGGTTCATGCGGGTCGGACGGCCGTCGCCCACCGCGGCGACGGCTCCACCGCATCACCCGCGATCACGCCGGGGCATCCAGGGCCAGACCGAGGCCGCGCAGGTGCGCTGTGGCCGTCCCCGATTCGAACTCGGCTCGTTTGGCGGCCGTGAAGTAGCGCTGCATCGGATAGTCGAGGTAGATGCCGGTGCCGGCGTGCACGTGGACGGCCGTGTGCGCGACGCGGTGACCCGCCTCCGACGCCCAGAACTTCGCCACGTCGATCTCGGATTCCGCGGCCAGGCCCCGCGATTCCCGCCAGGCGGCCTGCCACAGGGTCAGGCGGACGGCCTCGACATCGATGTAGGCGTCGGCCAGACGCTGACGCACCGCCTGGAACGCGCCGATCGGCTTGTCGAATTGTTTTCTGGTGCGGGCATATTCGGCTGTCATCTCCAGCGCCCGTTCGAGGACGCCCAACTGGTGGGCGCAGACGGCCAGGGCCGCGCGGCGACGGGCCCACGCGGGCGCTTCGGGCGCTGAGATCGCGTCGGCCCGCGGGACCAGGACGGCATCCAGTTCCAACAGAGCCGCGTCGGTGCCGTTCACCGCGTGCTGCCGGGTGACCGTGACGCCCTCGGCCTCCCGATCCACCAGGAGCAGAACCGAGTTCGCCCCGCTTCGAGCCTCGATCAGGTAGCCGTCGGCGAAGGCTCCCGCCGCGACCACCGAGTGGGAACCCCGGACTCGCCAGCCCTTCTCGCCGCGTTCGGCCTCGAAGGACGCGAAGTCGCGGGCCAGTGCTGGCGCGAGCGTATTCTCACCCCGCAGCATCGGCCGCAGCCAGCGCCGCACCTGCGAGTCGTCGCCGAATTCGGCCAGCGCCGCCGCGACCACGGCGATGCTCGTGGCATACGGTGCGGGCGCGACGGTCCGGCCGATCTCGATCAGCACGCTGCACTGTTCGAGCAGCCCGTACCCGCCGCCGCCCGCCTGCTCGGGCAGCGCCGTGTCCAGCAGTCCCGCGCCGGCCATCGCACCCCACAGCTCCGCGTCGAACCCGGTGTCATCCGGGTTGCGATGCCGCCCGGCCCAGTCGGTGAGCAGTTCGCGGGCCAGTCCCGACAGGTCCCGCTGCGCCTCGGTGTATTCGAAATCCATTGTCCTGCTCCTGTGTTCGGCTCAGCGGGTGACGGGCAGCCCGAGGGCGTTCTTGGCGATGATGTCGCGCTGCACCTCGTTGATCCCGCCGCCGAAGGTCAGGATGAGCGCGGAGCGATGGAACCGTTCGAGTCGTCCGAGCAGCAGTGCGCCCGGGGAATCGGCGCGCAGCACGGCCGCGGCCCCGAGCACCTCCATGAGCAGGCGGTAGCCCTCGATGGCGAATTCGGTGCCGAACACCTTGGTGGCCGAGGCGTCCGCCGGGCCGAGCTCGCCGCGATCGGCGGCCCACGCGGTCCGCCAGTTCCGCAGCTTCAGGTACTCGGTATGGGCGTGTACGCGGGCCAGGTGCAGGCGCACCCATTCGGCGTCCATGACCCGGGTCCCGTCCGGCAGTGTGGTGGCGCGCGCCCACGCGACGACCTGCCGCAGCGACTCTTCGAGCGGCGCGGCCGAGGCCAGCGCCACCCGTTCGTGATTGAGCTGATTGGTGATCAGCGCCCAGCCCCGGTTCTCCCCATGCACCAGGTTCGCCCCGGGCACCCGCACGTCGGAGTAGTAGGTCGCGCTGGTGCCGACACCGGCCATGGTGTGCACCTTCGTCCACGAGAACCCTTGCGCGGTGGTCGGAACGATGAAGATCGACAGCCCGGCGTGCTTGCCCGCCGCCGGATCGGTGCGCGCGGCGAGCCAGACGTAGTCGGCGTATTCGATGAGGCTGGTCCACATCTTCTCGCCGTTGACCACCCATTCGTCGCCGTCGCGCACCGCGCGGGTGCGCAGGGAGGCCAGGTCGGTGCCCGCGTTCGGCTCCGAATAGCCGATGGAGAAATGCAGGTCGCCCCGGGCGATCCGCGGCAGGAAATAGGCCTTCTGTTCCTCGGTACCGTAGCGCATGATGGTCGGCCCGACTGTGTTCACGGTCAGGTACGGCAGCGGCACGCCGGCGGCCGCGGCCTCGTCCAGGAAGACGAGCTGATCGAGCATCGAACGTCCCTGTCCGCCATACTCTTCCGGCCATCCCAGGACCAGCCAGCCGTCCGCGCCCAACCGGCGCACCACCTCCTTGTAGACGGTTCCGTCGCCGTGCTCCCCGCCCGGCCCCGACCGCAGCGCCGCCCGCACGTCGGGGGTGGCGAGGTCGGCGAAATACTCGCGCAGGCGCTTGCGCAGGCGGTGCTGTTCTTCGCTCGAACTGATGTGCATAAATGGAAGGTAGGAATCGGCCGGGCCGGATCCGCCCCGGTGGCAGGAAGCTGCCAGATTCCAGGGAAACCCCCGGTCACCTGCCAGGATCGGGGAAGTGATGCAGCGACAGCCGACCGGAGCGACCGGGCATCCGGCCACCGGGATCGTCCGGTTCAGCCAGGACGGGCACTGGGACCAGGACGTCCACCACCTGCTCCGCTACGCCCGGCGCGAGGCGGTGGTGGCGGTGTCGAACCCCACCCGCTCCACCGATCACCTCCGCCTGGGCCAGGTGGTCGTCGACGACCTGCTGGCCGCGGGCAAGGAGGTCCGGCTCCTCTACTCCCCCGACTATCTGGAGATCCGCGACCACCAACCGCTGCTGCGCCAATCCTCGCTCGGCGCGCAGATCCGCGTCACCGACAACGACTTCCACAACGTCCTGATCCTCGACCGCACCGTCGCGGTGCTGTGGAGCGGCGCCGGAGCCGACCACCCCTACGCCTACCTGGTCCGCGAACCGGCCCTGCTCCGCGCCCTGCACCAATTCGCCCTGCTCAGCTGGCAATCCGGCCACGGCCTCGCCGGCCGCGTCCCCACCGACCCCATCGACCTGAGCCCCACCGCCCGCACCGTCCTCAACACCCTCAACCTGGGCCTCATCGATGAGACAGCCGCCCGCCGACTCGATATGTCGCTGCGCACCTACCGCCGCCACATCGCCGACCTCATGACCCGCTTGGACGTGCGCAGCCGCTTCCAGATCGGGGTGCGCGCAGCCCAACTCGGCCTGCTCGACGAACCCCGGGAGTAGTCGCCACACCGGTGAGTACCCCCGCCGGTGGCAGCGCGACACCGCGCACCTCTGCCGGTGGTGGCGCCCCCGGGCACGGCAATCGACTGGGGCTTCTCCGCAGGTTGTCCTGGGGCACTGGGTCATTCGATATTGCTTGGCATGAACGTGGTGGCGGCGCTCAAGCTCAATATGACCAATGTCGACGACCCTCGGGCCGGGAATCACGAGCGGTATCGGGCCGCGCTCGCGATGGCCGAGTACGCCGAGCGGGTCGGGTTCGCTGTGGTGAATGTCGAGGAGCATCACGGGTCGGGCACCGGCTGGCTGCCCGCGCCGCTGCTGATGGCGTCGGCGGTGGCGGCCCGCACCGAGCGGATCCGGATCAGCATCGGGGCGTTGATCGTGCCGCTGTACGACCCGGTGCGGCTGGCCGAGGATCTGGCGGTGCTCGACAATCTGGCAGGCGGGCGGCTCACCGTTCTCGCCGCGATCGGGTACCGACCGGCCGAATATGCCGCGCTCGGAAAGGATTTCACGCGCCGCGGCAAGCTCATGGACGAGGCGCTGGAGATCATGCTCGCGGCCTGGCGCGACGAGCCGATGCGGCGCGGCGGGCAGTCCTTCGACGTCACGCCCAAGCCGTTCAGTAAGCCGCATCCGCATCTGCTCATCGCCGGAATGAGCCCGGCGACCGCCCGGCGGGCCGCGCGCTTCGGGCTCGGGCTGGCGCTGCCCCTGCCCGCGCCGGAGGTGGAGGAGCTCTACGAGCGGGAGCTGATCCGCTGCGGCACCAGCGGTTACATCCACAAGCCCGAACCGGACAGCCGCCACACCCTGCTGCACGAGGACCCGGATCGGGCCTGGCACGACTTCGCCCCGCACATTCTCACCGAGATCCGCGAGTACGCGTCGTGGGGTCGCGAGGGCATTCACCGCCCGCACGACGCCGTGCCGGATTCGGTCGAGTCCCTGCGCGCCCACGGCTATCTGGAGATCCTCACCCCGGCGCAGCTGCGCGACCAGATCGCGGCCGGGCGCACCGAGATCCTGATGAACCCGCTGATCGGCGGCCTTCCGATCGAGGCGGGCTGGGACAGTCTGCGCCTGCTGGGCGAGGACGTGCTGTCCCTCACCACCGTTCGATGACCCGACAACCGGCAAGAGGAAGTTCATGACAGATCTGCGCCCCGGGCGGCTGACGGCCGCCGCCAAGAAGTTCCTGACCTGGGACGAGAATCCCGCCGTCTTCGGTGTCACCATCCCCTGCCCGGTTCCGGTCGGCATGGGCCTCGAGGACGCGCGGAAGCTGATCAACACCCTGATCGACACCCACGAATCGCTGCGCAGCCGATACAGCTACGGCGAGAACGCGTTCTGCGAGATCGAGCCCGAATCCGGCGGCGTCATCGACCCCGCCCGGGTCGACGTGCGGGCCATCGACATCGAGGACCTCGACGCCGAGGCGCTCACCACCCTCATCCAGGAGCAGTCCGCCGCGGCCAATCTGCGGCTGGACCCCACCGCCGGGAAGATCGTCACCGCGGTACTGCTCACCCGCTCCTTCGACGTGAACATCCTGCTGTTCACCGCCCACCACATCGCCATCGACGGCATCTCCATGTGGGTGCTGTGGGAGGACATCGCCACCTACGCCCGGCAATGGGCGGCGGGCGAGGAGATCGCGCTGCCGCCGGAACCGATCACCGGATCGGAGTGGGCGGAATTCCTCGACGAGTACGCGAAGACCCGGGTCGGCGAACGCGACTACTGGCTGGCCGCCTCCGACATCGAACCGACCACCCTGGACCGGCCCGCCACCCCGAAGTCGGCGCACTTCGACGGCGTCATCGACGGCGCGCTGGCACAGCGGCTGCTGGTCGAACTGCCCGCCGCGCTCGGGGCCAGTTACACCCGGATCCTGCTCGTCACACTGGGTTTGGCCATCGAGGATGCGACCGGCGTGGCCCGGCCCATCACCGTGCAGAAGCACGGCCGCTACAGCCGCCTGCGGCCCGGCACCGACCTGTCGCGGACGGTCGCCTGGATCTCCGACGACTACCCGTGGCTGCTGCGCCCCGCCACCGGCACCCTGGGCGACCGGCTGCACGACGCCCTCGACGGGTATCCCACACACCCCGAGGATTTCACGCTGCTGCGCTGGCATCACCCCGAAAGCTGGTCGCATTTCCTGACTTTCAACTCGCCCAAGTTCTACTTCAACTTCCTCGGCGACGTGGGCGTGTGGATTCCGGACGCGCATTCGCGGGAGCAGGCCCGGTTGAAGATGTTCGACATGAGCCTGTTCCTGGGCACCAGCAAGCCCGAAGGCGTGGAACAGGTGCACTATTCGGTGCACTCCCCCGACGGCGGCATCGGCGCGGATCGGATGCGGGCCATCGTCACCCGCTGGCTGACCATTCTCGAGAGTGTGGAGGTCCGATGAGCAGGATCGTTCTGGTCGGCATCGGCAGTCGCGGCGACATCGCGCCGCTGACCGGGCTGGGCGTGGGGCTGCGCGACGCGGGACACGAGGTGGTGGTGGCCGCGCACACCCTGTTCGCGGAGCAGATCGCCGGATGCGGGCTCGAATTCCGGGAGATGACCCACGATATCGACATCGACATGACCGATCCGGATGTCAATCGACTCTCCGCGGGCTGGAAGTTCTCCTCCCCCAAGGGAGTTCGCAGTCTCGGTCTGGGCATGATCCGGGCGCTGATCGACGAGCCCGCCGATGTCCTGCTGCTGCCGCCGCCGACGGAATACGCGGGCCTGGCACTGGCGGAGGCCAAGGGCATCCCCTCGATCGGGCTGCGCTTCCAGCCCTTGTCCGCCACCGCCGAGCACGCGCCTTCCGGTTACGGCGCTTACGATTTCGGCGCCCGCGGTAACCGTCTGGCCGCCGATTTCGGGGCCTGGTTCAACGACCGCTTCTACGCGAGCACCGTCGCCTTCTTCCGCCGCGAACTCGGGCTGCCGCCGATCTCGGTGTACGACCTGCGCCGGGCCCGGACCGCGGCGGGCTGGCCGATGCTCAACGGCTACTCCCCCAGTGTCGTACCGCGCCCGGCCGATTGGCGGGCCGGCCTGGAAGTCACCGGCTACTGGTGGCCGCCGCGCCCCGACGGCTGGGAACCGACCGCCGAACTGACCGATTTCCTGGCCGCCGGTCCACCGCCGGTGTTCATCGGGTTCGGCAGCATGGCCGACAGCAAGGAAGGCACCGCCCGCACCGGACGGATCATCGCTGGGGCGCTGCGCCGGGCGGGCGTACGCGGCGTCGTGCAGAGCGGCTGGCTCAACCTCGACGTCACCGGCGACGACGTGCTGACCATCGGTGAGGCCCCGCACGATTGGCTGTTCCCGCGCATGGCGGCGGTGGTCCACCACTGCGGCGCGGGCACCACCGCCGCGGGCCTGCGCGCCGGCGTTCCGGCCATCGGCGCGCCCGTCTACGCCGATCAGCCGTTCTGGGCGCAGCGCCTCATCGATCTGGGCGTCAGCCCGGCGACCATCCCGTACTCGAAGATGTCCGAGGACCGGCTCACCGACGCCCTCCGGCGCGCCACCACCGACACCGCGCTGCGCGACAACGCGACTCGGCTGGCCGCCCGGATCGCCGCCGAGGACGGGGTAGGCCAGGCCGTGAAGGCCATCGAGGCGCACCTGGGCGCCCTGCGGAAGGGGTGACGGTGTAACTCGCCCCGCCCGGACCACCCGCCCCCGCCGGGTCCAGCGGCCCGACTGTGGTTAGATAGCGCGCAGTTTCGCCAGGTAGTTGCTGTGCATCGAACCCTATTGGCTGTTATTCAGCGGTGGAGGCGGGCCTCTTGAGCGTGCTGCGCGGACATAAATTGCTCTACTCGAATCTGGCTCTGATCGTGCTACTCGCGGTCGGAGCCGGATATCTGTTGATCACGGTGGCGCGGGTGCAGAGACCGGGCAACACCTACTCGGTCACCGTGCAACTGGATCGCTCCGGCGGTTTGCAGGCCGGTAACGATGTGACCTGGCGCGGGTTCCGGGTCGGCTCGGTCCGATCGGTCGACATCATCGACGGCGGGGCCGGGATCGCGGCGACGGCGGACATCGAGAAGAAGTACCAGATTCCGGCCGACACCGACATCGCGGTGGCGGCGTTGTCCGCCGCGGGCGAGCAGTACATCGATTTCCGCCCGCACACCGACGCGCCGCCGTTCCTGCACGACGGGCAAGTGGTGCGGTTCGACCCGAGCAAGATCAGCACCCCGACGCCGGTGTGGCAGACGCTGACCGACAGCAATGAACTCATCGCCTCGATCGATCCGGACAAGGTGGGCGTGATCCTCGATCAGCTGGACATCGCGCTCGGCGGTGGACCCGATCAGCTGCGCGGGCTCATCGAGGGCTTGAGCGTGGCCACCACCGGATTGGACAACCGGCTGCCGCAGACCGTCAGCCTGCTGCAGAACCTGCAGATCATCGCCGGAACCACCGCCCACGCGCAGCCGGATCTGAGCACGGTGACCCGCAATTCGTCGATCCTGGTCGAACAGGCCCGCGCCGCAGACCGGGAACTGCGCGGGCTGCTCGATCGCGCGCCCGAGCAGATCGCCATCCTGGACGGCACCCTGGACCGGAACCTGGATCCGATCCAGAGCCTGGCCACCACCATGCAGGCCATCGTGCAGGCCGCGCTGCTGCGGCTGCCCGCGGTCCGGGCGCTGTTCCCGGCGCTGGTCATCGGCACCTCCGCCATGGGCGTGCCCGCGCACGACGGCGAGTTCTACACCATCCTCGACATCTGGAACCGGCCGTGGTGCCAGTACCCGGTGCCGGCGCTGGCGGCGACCAGCGCCACCGACCGCACGTTCGGACGCTGGAACTACTGCAACAATCCGCCCGACGACCAGCAGATTCGCGGATCCGCCAATGCGCCGCGCCCGAACGTTCCCAATAACGGCGCGCACCGGCCGACCGGCGTCGACCCGCAGGAACGCACGCTGCCGCCGGTCAAATGAACCCGCCGCCACACCCGGGAGCGGGGCGGATTCGGCGTGCCGTGCATTTCGAACGGGCGTGTCGGCGTGCCTGACGCGGTTTATCCCGCGAATCGCCCTCGTTACCAGTCAGAATGATCTACCGGTACCCCTTGGTCCCGTGCTTGTGTCAACGGAAGAGTCCCTTCGCCCTGGCAGGCGAGTTCGAACAGGGCGGTGGGCAAGGCTAGGAGAGGGTCGAACGCGATGAGCAGCAGAAGTTCCCTCGGTTTGGCGGCGCGATCGGCGGTCTTCGCCGGTGTGGCGGCCGCAGGACTCGCGGCGGCGCCCGCGCAGGCCGAACCATTGTGGCCCGGTGGACCGGACGTGCCCGGTATTCCGGCGATCATCCCCGGCATCGCCCCCGGCGATGTCAACGCGCCGTGTGCGACGGCCGGCGCGCGCGCCTGCCTCAAGCTCAGCACCAACGAGGCGTGGCTGATGGACAACGGCAAGGTCATCTTCGGCCCCACCCCCATCTCCCACGGCATGCCCGGCTACGAGACTCCGCCGGGCGTCTTCCACGTCGCCTTCAAGAAGCCGTTCCACTGGAGCACCATGCACAACGCCCCGATGGAGTACGCGGTCTTCTTCAACGGCGACATCGCCTTCCACATCGGACCGGTCGACAAGAAGTCGCACGGCTGTATCCGCATGACCCCGGACGGCGCGCGGGAGTTCTTCAACTACCTGAACCCCGGCGACATCGTGGAAGTGGTTCCGTAGCAACACCTTCCGGTGGCACATCGACGCGGGACCGCCCGCGCCGGTGTGCCACCGGTCTTTTCGGCGACGGATCAGGCGGCGCAGTTGTGGTACGCCGTGATCAGCCAGCGGCCCTCCCGCCGGACCAGCGTCCAGGTCGCGAGCACCCAGCGGTCGGCGGGGGCCTCGGTCTCACCGGCCATGAGGATGGCGGCGCGGCTGACCACCACGGCGGTGTCCGGGGCCGGGAACCGCACCTGCCGGGGTTCGTCCAGGACGCTGGAGCCGCGCAGCGGGCCCGCGAATCCGGCGGCCATGCCGTCCCGCACCGCCGCGCGGCCGCTACGGAACACGCCCGGCAGGATCGAGGTGGCGTCGGGGTCGTAATCGGCGACGAAGGCGTCGGCGTCATTGGCGGCCCAGGCGACGTAGAGGTCTTTCAGGACGGTCAGGACGGCGTCGCGGTCGGTGGTCTCGCGGACGGCGGTGTCGTTCATGGTTACTCCTCGGTCGAGGGCCGCCCGGTATGGCGGCTCACGAGTACCTACCGGCGAGGTGTGCCCGATTCATCGCTCGCGGTGTAGAAAGTTCCGCAGGGCCCTGTTTCGACCGGTGGGGGCCGGGTTCCGAGGAGTGAGAGCATGGCGGACACCGACTTCGCGGCGCACACCGACCGATATCGGCGCGAATTGCTGGCCCATTGCTACCGCATGCTCGGGTCGGTGCAGGACGCCGAGGATCTGGTGCAGGAAACCTATCTGCGGGCCTGGCGCTCCCGCGACACCTACGACGAGTCCCGGGCCGGGATGCGGACCTGGCTGTACCGGATCGCCACCAACGCCTGCCTGACCGCGCTCGAACAGCGTGGGCGGCGGCCCATGCCGTCGGGGCTCGGGCACGCACCCGGCGACGATCCGCGCGAGGAACTCGTCCACGGCGGGGAAATCCCTTGGCTGCAACCGATTCCGGATGTTCTGCTCGGCGATCCCTCCGACGCCGCGGTGGCGCAGGGCAGTCTGCGGCTCGCCCTGGTCGCCGCCATGCAGCAGTTGCCCGCGCGGCAGCGGGCGGTGCTGGTGCTGCGCGAGGTGCTGGACTGGCCCGCCGCGGACGTGGCACAGGCTCTCGACATGACTCCGGCAGCCGTCAACAGCGCCTTGCAGCGGGCGCGGAAGACTCTCGGCCAGAACGGTATTCGCGAGGACGAGGTGACCGAGCGGGCCGAGCAGCGGGCCGTGGTGGACAACTACGTGACCGCCTTCCGCAATGCCGACCTCAGCGCCCTGGAGAAGCTGCTGTCCCATGACGTGATCATGGAGATGCCGCCCATGCTCAATTGGTACCTGGGCCGCGCGGCGTATGTCGGGTTCATGGCGCGGGTGTTCGAGTGGAAGGGCTCCGATTGGCGGTTGGAGCCGGTGTGGGCCAACGGCCAGCCCGGGTTGGCGGCCTACTCCCGCGACGGCGACGGGTACGAGCGGCACACCTTGCAGGTCTTCACCGTGCGCGACGGTCTGATCACCAATCTGATCGTCTACCAGCTCGACGAGATCTTCGACCTGTTCGGCATGCCGCCCCGGCTGCCCTGACCCTCAGTCGTTCTCACCGGCGGTCAGCAGACCGTGCTCGTGGGCGAAGGCGGCGGCCTCGGTCCGGCTGGCGACCCCCAGCTTGGTGAGGATTCGCGAGACGTGCACCCCGGCGGTATTGGCGCTGATGAACAATTCCGCCGCCAGCGCGCGATTGCTCAGGCCCTTGGCGACCAGGTGCAGAACATCCAGCTCGCGTGCGGTCAGGCCGTAGCGGCCGGACATGGCGCCGCTCTTGGCTTTCGGGGCCCGCTCGGCCGATCCGTCGAGCGGGAGGCGGGCGCGCTCGGCCACCGCCGTGGCGGCCGCGGCCAGCGGGACCGCTCCCAGCGCGGCGGCGATATCGAGCGACTCCCGCAGTGCCGACGCCGCCTCGACCCGATTACCTTCGGCCGCAGCGGCTTCCGCGAGACCCAGCAGGGCGATGGCCACATCGTAGGGCCGTCCGACGCCGCGCCAGGCCGCGACGGCCTCCGACCAGCGGGCCGCCGTGCCCGCCAGGTGCGCCGTGAACACGGCACGCTGGGCGGCATCCACCGGCGACGCCGTGGGCAGCGTGTCCCCGAGTGCGAGCAGTTCCGGTGGCGCTCCGGTGATTCGAGCACCGAGCACCACCAGCGGCCACGCCTCGTGCGGATGCGCGAACAGCGTGCCGACCCCGTCGCCGCCTTCGAGTACGCGGATCAACTCCGTCGCCGCCCCGCCCTCGTCGTCGCTCACCAAGGCCAGCGTGCAGTTCAAAGCCGCCAGTTCGAGTCGATACTGCGCCGCCCATCGATTGCCTCCCAGCAGCCGCGCGGCCGTGACGGCCCCTTCCCGAGCCGCCCCGAAATCCCCGGTGGCCAAGGAGATCCGCCCGAAGCAGACGAGAAGCGCCGCCCGGCTCAACGGCGGCAACTGCTCGAGCTGCGTCTCGTCGACCACCGCCCGCGCCTCGTCCCACCGCCCCAGGGCCGCCAGCGCCTGCCCCCACTTCACGAACAGAATCGGCGCCGACTCCGCGAACCGGAACGACTCGTGCGCCGCCCGCAACCCCTGCCGCACCGCCGCGATCGCCGCCTCGTACCGCCCCGCCCCCACCAGCACCGCCGACTCCCACGTGGCCACATCCACCACGATCCGCGCATCCCCCGCCAGCGCCGCCGCCCGATGCGCCTGCGCGAAATGCTCCAGCGCCCAATCGGTTTCACTGGCAGCCTGCGCATCTTCCTCGGGCCGCGCAACACTCACCACCGGCTCGATGTCGGCAGGTCGCGAAACTGGCTGTGCCAGTTCATCTCCCTCCGGGGTGTTCCCTGCTTCGGCTGTATCCGCTTCCAGGGCGCCCCCGGCGGCGGCAGCGCCCGCCAGCCCCAAGTGCGCGTGTGCTCGCGCCACCAACGCGTCCGCGCCCAGTCTCCGCGCGATGGCCAGGGCCGCGCGCGCGTGGGCCGCCGAGCCCGCCGCGTCACCTTGGAAGACTCGCGCGGCCGCCGACTGCACCAGCGCCTCAGCTCGTTCCACGCTGGCCGGCGCGTCCGACATGAGCGCCAGCGCCCGCTCGAGGTCCGCTCCCGGCCCGGCCCCGGTCGTCGCGCGCAGGTAGGCCCGTCGCCGGTACATTCGGGCCGACCGCTCGGGATCGGCACCGGCATAGTCGATTTCGCCTGTGCCACCAGAGATGGTCACACCGTCCAGGGTTGCCGAGTGCGCGCCGACCACGTCGTCGTCCTGGCTCCACACCGGCAGCGTGGCGGGTGCGGCGGCAGCCGCGGGGGCCAGGAAAGCGAGGGCCGCGTCGGCGGCGGCGATGCCGTGTTCGGTGGCGCCGCAGGCGACCGCGACATCGACGATCTGTTCCAGGACGGACAGTTTGGTGGTGGGGAGGATTTCGGCGGGGGCGGGGACCCGGTCCCAGAGGGCGAGGATTTGTTCGAGGAGACGGAGGCGTTCGGGGTGGGTGGCGGGCACTCCGGCGATGGCGGACCAGTAGGCGCGCAGGGCCCGGTCGAGATCTCCGGCGGCGCGGGCGTGGCGGGCGAGATCGGCGTGGGATTCGGAGTCGAGGGCGTCGCCGCGGGCGTGCAGGGCCGCGGCGGCGCGGGTGTGCAGGCGGGTGCGCTCGATGGGGAGCAGGTGGTCGTAGATGGCCTGCCGGATGAGGCCGTGGCGGAATTCGTAGCCGGTGTCGGTGGTGAGCAGCAGGTGGCGGTCGACGAGTTCGCGCAGGGCTGCGGGTAGTTCGTCCGGGGGTAGGTCGACCGTCGCGGCGAGGAGGTCGTGGTGGATCGGCGAGCCGAGGACGGCAGCCGGGGCGACCACGGCGAGCGCCTGCGCGGACAGACCGGTCTGGAATCCCAGCAGCAGGTCGGCGAGGTCGGCGGGGAGTTCGTCGGGGCACTGCCCCAGCGCCTCGACGAACAGCGGGTTGCCGCCGCTGCGGTCGAAAACCTTGGTGATGAGCTCGGTTCCGGGTTCACGCCCGAGCAGGGCTGCGAGCTGACGGCCGACCTCGTGCCGGGTCAGCGGGTGCAGTTCCAGCACGCGCACGCCCGGGTTGCGGCGCAGTTCGGCGACCAGTCCGCGCAGCGGCCCCGCCTCGCCCGGCCGATAGGTGCCCACCAGCAGGGCATTGGCGTCGGCGAGATTGGCGGCCAGGAAGGTGAGCAGTTCCCGGCTGGCGTCGTCGGCCCAGTGCAGGTCCTCGAGCACCAGCACCGCCGGCCGCGCCATCGCCAATTGCTCCAGCAGCGTGAGGATTTCGCCGAACAACCGGATCCGGTCGGCCTCGGGCGCCGCGCCGCCGGTGTGGACGGCCAGCTGCGGCAGCCAGTTGGCGAGCGCCGGATGCGGCGGCAGCAGCGTCGCCACGGCCGCACCGCCGAGTCGTCTGACGAGTCCGCGCAGCACGGTCAGGAACGGCGCGTAGGCGACACCCGCGGCGCCGAGTTCGGGACATCGGCCGAGCAGCACCAGCGCGTCGCCGCCGAGCCGTTCGGTGAACTCGGCGACCAGGCGGGATTTCCCGATCCCGGCCTCGCCCGCGATGAGCACGGTCTGCGTGCCGGCATCACCGACCGCCTCGACCACCGCGGACACCTCCGCGGCCCGACCGACCAGGACACCGCTGCCGGGGAAACTCACCACGCCACGATCATGCCGCACCTTCGCATTTCGCCCAGCCGGGACACAAAATAACGAATAGTCGTGATGTGGCCACCCGGTCTTTATCGGAAAACTCGATGGCATGACCGACACCGAGAACCGCGCCATCCACCCCTTCCGCATCGACATCCCGCAGGCCGACCTCGACGACTTGCGCGACCGCCTGACCCGCACCCGCTGGATCGACGAGGTCCCCGGCACCGGCTGGGAGCGCGGCGTGCCCACCGCCTACCTGCGCGAGCTCGCCGCCTACTGGGCCGAGAAGTTCGATTGGCGCGCGGTGGAGGCCGCCCTCAACGCGCACCCGCAATTCACCACCACGATCGATGGCCAGCGCCTGCACTTCCTGCACATCCGCTCGGCCCGCCCGGACGCGACCCCGCTGCTGCTGATCCACGGCTGGCCCGGCACCCCCGCCGACTTCCTGGACCTGATCGGCCCGCTGACCGATCCGGCCGCCCACGGCGATCCCGACGCCCCCGCCTTCCACCTCGTCATCCCGACCCTGCCCGGTCACGGCTTCTCCGGCCCGCTCACCGAAACCGGCTGGCACGACGGCAAAGTCGCCGCCGCCCTGGCCGAGCTGATGGCGCGCCTCGGCTACGACCGTTACGGCGTGCAGGGCGGCGACCACGGCGCGTTCGTGGCCCCGCGCCTGGCCCGCGAGCACGCCGACCATGTGATCGGTGTGCACGTGAACGCCCTGGTCACCTTCCCGACCGGCGATCCGGCGGATATGGCCGCGCTCGGCGAGGCCGACCGGAAGCGACTGGCGGGCATGAAGCGATTCCAGGACGACGGCTCGGCGTACATGAACCTGGCCGGATCCCGCCCGCACACGCTGGCGCAGCTGCTGGCGGATTCGCCCGTGGGACAGCTGGGCTGGATCGTGGAGAAGTACAAGGAGTGGACCGCCGAACGTCACGAACTGCCCGAGCAGGCCATCGACCGCGACCGGATCCTGACCACCGTGGCCGTCTACTGGCTCACCGACACCGCGCGCAGCGTCGCCGACTACTACTTCGAGCGCTTCCACGACCGCACCATGTTCATGCCCAAGCCGAAGGGCACGGTGCCGACCGGTGTCGCGGTGTTCGCCAACGGCGACTACGCGATTCGCCGCTTCGCGGAGCAGGCGCACCATGTCGTGCACTGGTCGGAGTTCTACTCCGGCGGCCACTTCCCCGCGCTCGAGGTGCCCGACCTGCTCGCGGGGGATATCCGAGCCTTCTTCGCGGGCCTGACCAGCTGATCCGGCAGCGGCGAGACACCCTCGGCCACACCGCCGCCGCGATGACCGCACTGTCGCGCCAACGCGCAGTGCGGTATTCGCCGTTGTGAGGACCGGTCACGCATATTGCCGCGAAACGTGACCCCGGCTACAGTTACGGTCCAGTAGGAACGCCAGCGTTCCCAGACTGCTGTGGAGGCAACGCGCATGATCAAGGCAACGCAACCCCTCACGGCGGCACCGATTTCCGGACCCCTGCGTGACGCGCGCGGTCTCTCGGCCGCCCTCGTCGCGCATTTCGCCGAACACGTGGCCCGCTGCGGCACCCTGCCCGGGGACGCGCTGCGCGGTGAGGTCACCACCGTCACCCGCACCTGCCTGGAACTGGCCGCCGGCGTCCTCGAGGGCCGGGACGTGAGCGCCAAGATCGAACGGCTGCAACGCGCGGGCGCGGACTGGGCCCGCGAGGGCATTCCGATCGGCACCATCCACCGGGCGGTGCACGACGGCTTCGCCCTGGGCTTCGATCTCATCGTCGACGCCACCGGCCCCGAGGACTACGCCCGGCTCGCGGTGACCGCGCGCCGCCTGTTCGAGGTGCTGGCCATGGTGGATTCGACCTTCGCGGTGGCCTATGTGCGCGAGCACCGCGCGGTGGTGGCCGAACACCACACGGCGGTGCACACCGTGGCCTCCGCGCTGCTGGCCGGGCATCCCGCCTCCACCATGGCGCGCGCGGGCGGCATCGAGATCGACGAGTCGTATCACGTACTGGCCCTGAGCATTCCGCCGCATCCGGGGGAATCGGACTCCCGCGTGGACGGCGAAGTGGTGGCGCGGCGCAAGCTGCGGCGCATCCAGTCCGAGCTGGCGCGCCGCGGCGATGGCCGGGCGTTGTCGCTGCTCAGCGCCGACGGCGGCACCGTGCTGCTGCCCGCCACCGCCGCGACCGGCGCCGAACTGGCCGACCTGATCTCCGGATTGTCCACGGCCGCACAGGTTCCGGTGACCGCCACGGTGATCCACGCCGAGACGCCGCGCATCCCCGAGGCCGCAGAGCAGGCGCACGAACTGCTCGACATGGTGCACCGCCTGGAATGCGTGCCCGGCCTGCACCGCTTCGACGACCTGGCCATGGAATACCAGCTGACCCGTCCCGGCCCGGCCCGCGAATACCTCGGCACCCTGCTCGATCCGCTGGACGCGCATCCGGAACTGCTGGAAACCCTGCGCCGCCATATCGGCAACGACCTGAGTCGACGGCATACGGCGCGCTTGCTGGGCGTGCACACCAATACCGTCGACAATCGGCTCAAGCGGATCGGGCAGCTGACCGGATTCGATCCGGCGCAGCCGTCGGGGCTGTGGTATCTGCGGTCGGCGCTGGTGGCGCGCAGTTATCGGAAGTCCGACCGGGTGCGGATCGGGCGGCCCGACACCATGGTCGCGACCAGCGCCGCCAAATGACCGTGCTCGCGCACGGCGCGGCGGGAGGCGGCGACCGACCACACCGTGCGCACCTCGGACGGCGGCAGCGGGCGATCGGCGAGGCGGTCGGCCAGCCAGTCCACCATCACCGGAATGGAGATGAACTGCAACGGCAGATGGGTGCTGAGCCGGTCGCGCAGGTAGCGCACGTGGGCGCCATGCTCGTGGTAGCGCCGCACATGGGCGTCGACGTCGGCGACCGCGATCACCTCGTCGTTGACGCCCTGTACGACCAGCAGCGGCATGGCGGGAGCCTGGGCGCCGGGGCGGATGTCGTCCAGAACGGCCCGCATCTCGGGCCGGGTCAGCAGCGCGCCGAGCCCACCGCGGATGTGCCGGTTGGCATTTCGCCCGGCGTAGCGGGCCAGCAGCGGGAAGGTGGCGATGGACTCGGCGTCGTCGAGCAGGCGCAGATACTCCTGCGACACCAGGCCGCGCACGCAGCCGTCGAGTTCCGGGTAGGCGCGACGCAGACCGGAGGTGAACACCATGGCGAACCCCGCGAAGGGTGAGCCGTTCAGCCGGACGAACGCCTCGGCCGGATCGCCCACCGGTGACCCCGCGACCGCGCCGGCGATGTCGAGTTCGGGCGCGTAGCTCGCCGCGAGCTCCGCGGCCCACACGGTGGCCAGCCCGCCACCGGAGTAGCCCCACAACCCGATTCGGGTCCGCGGCCCCAGGCCCAGCGGCTCGAAGCGCAGGGCCGCGCGCAGGCCGTCGAGTGCGCGGTGGCCCGGTTCGCGGGCCGCGCCGAAATGGCCGTTCAGGCCCTCGTGGTCGGGCACCGACACCGCCCACCCGCGGGCCAGGGCCGCGGCGATGAGCGGGAACTCCACCTGCGGGATGGCGCCGAGCGCGCGGGCGCGGTGCCGTAAGGCGTAGGAGGGGAAGCATTTCGGGGCGACGGCGTCGATGGCGCACTGGAACGACACCAGCGGCCGGTCCAGGGCCGGGTCGGCGTCCCAGGGCAGCAGGACGGTGGTGACCGTCGCCTCGGGCGCGCCGTCGAGATCGGTGCTGCGGTAGAGCAGCTGCCAGGCCCGGACGCGCTGCGGAATGCGTCCGAACAGGGCCAGCCGCACCGGCCGCGACCTCAGGATGGTGCCCGGCGCCACGGACGCCGGGTCGATCGGCGATCGGTAGAACGGATCCTCCCCCGGCAGCAGCGGTATTCCGCCGACTGCCTCCGGTTCTGTTGTGACACTGCTCGTTTCGACCGCATCGCCGATCGTCATCGTTGTCCTTTCCGTACCGCAGCGGCTAGACGTGGCCGCTGCCGCCGATCATCCAGGGGTTGAAGGTGCAGACCAGGGCCGGGTGCGCGGCCGGGTCGAGGGCGCGCAGGGCGATCGACGCCGCCCGCGGCGAGTACATGACGGTCAGGTGATCGGAGACGTCCTCGGGGCAATCCTGTTGCAGCGTGATGTTTTCCACGCTCGCCTCGGGGCCTGGGGTGAGGAAGGTCCACTCGTAGGGGTTGGAGATCTCGTCGTGGCGGGTGCCGACGGCGGTGTACTCGACCCCGGGCACGGTATCGCCGTCGGCAGTGAGCCTGGCGTAGAACGGCGAGCCGACGACCTGCTCGGTGTTGGACTGGCCGATCAACGGCTGATAGAAGCCGAGGATGTTCACCCCGAGGTTGGTGATCACCCGGCCCAGCGTGGCGATGCCGAGCAGCGAGGTGCCGTGGCTGGTCGCGCCGAAGCTGACGACCTTGCGCACCTTGCCCTGTCCGCCTTCGAATTTCAGGTACTGGCTGGTGACCGGCCCGCCCTGCGAGTGCGCGATCACATCGACTGCGGGCGCGCCGGTGGCGGCCAGGACGCGATCCACGAACCCCGCGAGCTGCTTCGCCGAATCCCCCATCGGCCCGACGCCGAAGCGGCCCGGCAGGATCGGCCCGATGCCGCCGCCCCCGAGGGGTGTCTCCCGGCCGAAATTGAAGGCGAAGACGCAGAATCCGGCCCGCGCGACCTGCGGCGACAGGAACGCGAAGCTGTCGTAGGTATTGAGCCAGGTGCCGTGCACCAGCACCACCGGCCGCGGATGTTCGGCGCTCGGCTTGCAGTTCCAGTCGTTGGCGCCGGGCGGCGCGGCGTCGGGGTGGGTCAGACCGTACGCGAAAGCGGCCAGATAGGCCGACATCTCCGGACCCACGCCCACGGTGTCGGTGGCGGTGCTGACCACCGCCGAGCCCGAGGAGCTGCCCGCATCGGGCGCGGCCTCGGGTTCGGAGCTGGCCACACCGGTGGCGAAGGCCACGGCGAACGCGGTGACGGTGGCGAACACGGCGCTGCCGCGGGTACGGATGGTCGGTCTCATGAACTCTCCCCTACGATTCGAACCCGACCGAACGCGTCGAATTCCCTTGCGACCGTAGGAGCGGGCCACCGCCCGTGTCACCGGCGTTGTGCCAGGTGACAGCGTGCACGGTCCGGGCCGCCCGGGGATTGTGGCGGGGAACAGCCGTCAGGGCGCGGGGGTGCTCGCGATGGTGACGGCGGTGCGGGTGAACAGCGGCACCAGTTCCGGCAGCGCCTGCGCGCCCTTGGTGTGCAGGCAGGCGCGCACCCGGTCGTCGATCCCGCCGAGCAGCATGTCCACCATCTCCCGATCCGGTTCCGCCACCAGATCGCCGTCGCGTACCCCGACCTGTGCCACCGCCATGATGTAGTCGGCGAACCGGTCGTGCACGCGCAGCCGGTGGGCCACCAGTCCCGGTCCGGCCGCGAGCGTTTCGACATACAGCGCGCGCGCCGCGCCGGGCTGGACGGCGAGGAAGCCGAGATAGATCTCGAAGGAGATCCGCACCCGGTCCGCGAAGGTGACGCCTTCGAGCCCGGTGACGGTTTCCTTCAGTTGTTCCAGCGCGGCCCCGACCGCGAGATCGTAGGCGGCGGCGAAGCATTCGTCCTTGCCGCCGAAGACGGAGTAGAAGGTGCGGCGCGCCACCTGGGCGCGGGTCACGATATCGGCGACGGTGGTGGCCGCGAAGCCGAGCTCGCCCACCGCTTCCAGGACGGCGGTGCACAAGCGCCGGTATTGCGAGGCCTCCACCTGCTCGCGGGTCAGCCCGTGCCGGCCACGCGGCAAGGGTCCCGGTTCACCGATGGTTTCCACACTCACGTCCCCAGAATAGGTTTCCACGTCACCGAGCGACTAACCGTCCGGCAGATACCACAGCGGTTCGTCCATGATTCCCTGTCGGACGACGGTGGCAAGCATGGGGTCCAGACTATAGGTACCGACCGGTCTTGATTGTTGGTCGAGGTGGACGGGCTCACCCGGCCCGGCCGGCGCGCCATTCCCGGTAGGCAGGCCGGGAGCACACCGCGCACGGGCGGTAACCGGCCGCGATCGCGGTCGGCTCGTCGGCGAAGAACACGCGATGAGAGACATAGCCGCCGCGGGCCAGGGCGCGCAGGGCGGCCGGGCAGTCGAGGCGGCCGTAGATCTTCAGGCGGCGGTGGCCGCCCAGGACGCCGGGCGTGCGACTGCGGTACGGGCGGCCGTCCACGCCGAGCAGGACGTACTCCCTGTCACGCTCGGCCTCACTGTCACGCTCGGTCTCACTGTCGTGCTCGGTCTCACTGTCGTGCTCGGTCTCGCGCATGGTCAGGCGTCGTGGAAGACGAGGCCGAGGGTTCTTCGCCGCCCGGATCGCACCAGGCTCACGCCGTGGCGCATGGGCGCGGCCGACCAGCCTCGGGCGCTGCGGACCGGACGGTCGCGGGTGGTGAAGACCAGACCGTGCCCCTGTGGCAAGGCCAGTGCCGCGCCGCGGGATTGGGCGCGGGGCCGCTGCTCGACCATGAGGAACTCCCCGCCGGCGTAGTCCTCGCCGGGGACATCCAGTCCGATGACCACCTGGAGCGGAAACACCATGTCCCCGAACAGGTCCCGATGCAGGGCGTTCCAGTCACCGGGCCCGTAGCGCAGCAGGATCTGCGAACCCTTCGTCTGCCCGGACCGATGACACTGGGCGATCCAGTCCTCGAGCCGGTCCGGCCAGGTGCCGGGCCGCCCCAGCCGGGTGGCCCAGTCCCGGGCGATGGGCAGCAGCATCGGATAGAGGGCGGCCCGCAGTTCCGCCACGGGCTCGGGCAGGTCGTGGGTGAAGTACCGGTACTCGCCGGAGCCGAACCGGTGCCGGGCCATGTCGACCGTCGACCGGAAATGGTCGTCCACGTCGTAAAGCGCCGCGAGCGTGCGGCATTCGCCGGCGGTGAGCAGTGGCCCGGTGAGCGCGTGCCCGTACGCGTCGAGCTCCCCGGCCAGGGCCGCCCAGTCCTGGTCGGCGACCCCGGCCGCGGCACCGCGGATGCCGGCGGTCATCACGCGGCCCGCTCGAGCTCCAGCAGCAGCTGCTTGCGTTCGATGCCCCCGGCGTAGCCGGTCAGCGACCCGTCGGCCCCGATCACGCGGTGGCAGGGCCGCACGATGAGCAGCGGGTTCGCGCCGATGGCCGAGCCCACCGCGCGCACCGCCGCCCGGGATGCCCCGATCCGGTTCGCGATCTCCCCGTAGGTGACGGTGACGCCATACGGGATCTGGTCGAGGGCCTGCCACACCCGGCGCTGGAAATCGGTGCCGCGGCCGCCCATCGGGAGGTCGAAACTGTCCCGCTCCCCGGCGAAGTAGGCGGTCAGCTGGTCGACGACCTCGGCGAAGGCGTCCGCGTCGGCCTCCCAGTCGCCTTCCACCAGAAGGCTTTTACTGCCCGCCATCGACACCGCGGTCAGCTCCACCCCGCTCCCGCGCCGCTCGCCCGCGAGCAGCAGCTCGCCGACCGGGCTGGCCATTGTCGTGTACACGCTCATCGCTTCCTCCTGTGTCGCCTCGTTCGTTTCCGCTCCCTACTCTGGCCCAGCCGATCGGCGATGACCGGCGGGAATCGGCCATCGCGTTTCCGGCCTCGGCGCGGGCGGCTCGTACCATGGGGCCATGGCTGCGGATTCGGTCGTTGTCGCCGGGACCTTGGTGGATGTCACCGTGCCGACCCTGCCGGGCCGCTGCCCCGGGGTCAGCATGGCCGGGTTCCGGGCGCGCGCGTCGGGCCTGGACCATCTGCCGGTGGTGCCGTTCCCGGCGGTGACGATGTTCATCGACCTCGGGGACATGGTGATGGTCGAGGATGCCGGCGGGAACCGGGCCGCGGGCAGCGGCGTGGTGGGCCTGTGCCCGATCGGGGTGTACGGGCAGGCGCGGCACGTGGATCTGCTGCAGGTGCGGCTGTCGCCGGTGATGGCGTACGCGACGCTGGGCGGCTCGCCGGAGGTGTCCGGTGGCGTGATCGGGCTCGACGAGCTGTGGGGGCGTGAGGTCGAGCTGCTGCGCGAGCGCATGCACGAGAGCCGTTCCTGGGACGAACGATTCGCGATCCTGGACGACGTCCTGACCGCACGGCACCGGAACGGACCGGCCGCCGACCCGGAGGTGAGCTACGCCTGGCGGCGAATCATCCTGAGCGGCGGGCAGATTCGGGTCGAAGCGCTGGCCGACGAGATCGGGTGGAGCCGGAAGCGACTGTGGTCGCGATTCCGAACCCAGATCGGCCTGACGCCCAAGCGGGCCGCGCAGCTGGTTCGATTCGACGACGCCACCCATAGACTCGCCGCGGGGAACAGCGCAGCGCGAGTGTCGGCGGAGAGCGGGTACGCCGATCAATCGCATTTCAGCCGGGAGACGATGACCTTCGCGGGACTGACGCCGACGGCGCTCGCGGACGCGCCGTGGCTGGCGGTCGACCCGGTCGCGTGGGCGGGCGGGCGCGCGCTGAGTCGCGCCGGGAACATTTCTTCAATACACCTCGACGATGCCCGCCGATGCTGGGATCCATGTCCAGACACGACGGTGATAACCAGACCCGGCCCGGCAAGTTCGACCAGCCGCCGCGCGGAATTCGCATCCTCCACGCCTTGCGCAAGGACCCGGACTGGGAGGCCCTGACGCCCGAGGAGTTGAGCGCCCATGTGGAGGCGGCGAATCGGCTGGCGGGATCCAAGTTCCTGCGGGGGGTGATCACCGGGTTTCCGGTGCGCGGCACCAGTATCGAATGGCGGCGGGTGACGTTTCCCGATCGCGCGGTCCCGGTCCGGGTGTACCGTCCGGCCGGGGAGCGCACGGGCGCCCTGCCGCTCGTCCTCCATGTGCACGGCGGCGGCTTCGCGGGCACGGCGGCGCAATGCGACTGGGGCAATAGCCATCTCGCCGCCGAGCTGCCCGCGGTCGTCGTCTCCGTCGAGCATCGGCTGATGGCGCCGGGCACTCCCTTGCCCGATGCCGTCGACGACGACTGGGATGTATTGCGGCACCTCCTGGATCACGCCGGCGAATGGGGAATCGATCCGGCGCGCGTCATTCTCGCGGGCGAGAGCGGCGGCGCCCTGATCAGCGCCCTCACCGCGGTTCGCGCCGCCGCGAGCGGCCTGCCCCTGCTGGCGCAGGTGCTGATCAACCCGGCCTTCGACCTGACCGACACCATGTTCGACTACCCGACGATGACCCGCTATGCCGAGACCCCGACCTTGAATCTGCCGCGACTGAAACTGTTCCGGCGCTTGGCCGTCCCGCCGGGCGAGGACCCGCGCCCGCTCTCGCCGCTCTACGCCGACCTCACCGGCCAGCCGCCCGCCCTGGTCGTGATCCCGACCCTCGACCCGCTGGCCGACCAGGGCCGCCGCTACGCCGACCGCCTCCGCGATTTCGGCATCCCCGCCCAACTGACCGAGTATCCGGGCGCGCCGCACGCCTTCGTCGCCATGCCCGGCCTGGTGCCGCAAGCCAAGGCGGCCCGCGCCGACATCACCGCTTTCCTCCGCGCCCAACTGTCCGACTCGATCACCCGCAGTAAACTCGACAGGTAACCTTGCAAGTCTTCCTGCCTTGTGCCACCCTGGGAGGGTGAGCTCGAACGCAGCGGCCCGTCCATCGGCCGACGTCACGGCCGCCGCGAGCGAACTCCGCGTCGTGGCCAGTCGGTTGCTGCGCCGGCTCCGCTCGGCGCGAGCCGGTTTCGAGATGACACCCTCCCAGGCCGTGGCCCTGAGCCGCCTCGGCCAGGAAGGCCCCCTCTCGGTCGCCGACCTGGCCCGCGCCGAGCGCGTGCGCCCGCAGTCCATGCGCACCACCCTGGCCGCCCTCGAAGACCGCGGCCTGGTCACCCGCACCCCGCACCCCACCGATCAACGACAGATCCTGCTGTCCCTGTCGGCCGAGGGTGAACGCCTCCTGCGCCTGGCCCACCATGCCAAGGAGGACTGGCTGGCGACCGCCATCACCACCAAACTCTCCCCCGCCGAACGGGATTCGCTGATCGCCGCGATCCCCCTGCTGGCCCGCCTCGTCGAGGACTGAACCGATCCCCCACTCCCACCGAAGGATCCCGCTGTGACGGACACTCTCCTGGACCCGACATCCGCCCTGGTCCTCATCGACCTGCAGCGCGGCATCGTGGCCGCCCCCACCCAGCCGCATCCCGCCGACGACGTGGTCGCCCACTCCGCGGCCCTCGCCAAGGCCTTCCGCGCGGCCGGCCTCCCCGTGGTCCTGGTTCGAGTCTCCTTCTCCCCCGACGGTTCCGACATGCCGCCCGGCCGCACCATGCAGCCCACCGGCGCCTTCACCCCGCCGGCGGGCTGGGACGAGATCCTGCCCGAGCTGGACCCCCACCCCTCCGACATCCGAATCACCAAGCACCAGTGGGGCGCGTTCCACGGCACCGACCTCGATCTCCAACTGCGCCGCCGCGGCATCACCACCATCGTCCTGGGCGGCATCACCACCAGCATCGGCGTCGAATCCACCGCCCGCGCCGCCCACGAGCACGCCTACAGCGTCGTGATCGCCACCGACGCCACCTCCGACCGCGACCCCGCCCCCTATGCCCACTCGGTGGAGAAGATCTTCCCCCGCCTCGGAGTCACCGCCACCACCGAGGAAATCCTCGCCGCCCTGCCCATCCGGTAGGCCGTCCGCTGTGGCGACCCGGCCGCGATCGACCCTCGTCAATGCCGGATAACTACGTAGTCGGCTAGTAGTCTGCTTCGCGACGGGCACGGAAGGTGGTCGGGCGCGTGGTGGCGAATCTGGCTGTTCTGATCGGTGTGGTCGCGGTGTCGGCCGGGGTCTTGTTCGCGGGCGCTCGGGCGGTGCGGGTTGCGCCGGAGGCTGTCGAGCGGATGCCCTATCTGTCGGGCGCCGCGGCTGTCGAACATGCGGTGTCGCGATTTCATGTGCGCTGGTACACGATCACGATGATCTTCCTGGCGTTCGATATGGAAATGGCGTTCATGTATCCGTGGGCCGTGGTGGTGGGCGAGATCGGAGCCTCGGCCGTGGTGGAGATGTTCGGGTTCCTGGCGGTGCTGATGGTCGCGGTGCTGTACGCGTGGCGGGAGGGGGCGCTGCGATGGACGTGAGCGGGTGGCTTCGGCGGCGGATCGCGGTGGTTCCACTGGTGGCGGTCGCGCCCGGGGGCACGCAGACCCGGCTCGCGATCGAGAGGGTGCTACGCGAGAACGGGTGGCGACAGGCCGAAAGTCCCGCTGCCGCAGACCTTCTGGTCGTCGCCGGACGTGGCGGGGTCGAGTTCGAGGCCGCGGTGGCGCGAATCCACGAGGCCATGCCATTGCCCCGACTACGCATCGACGTCACCGACCCCGCCGCGGCTTCGGCCGCTCTCGCCACCGCGGCGACAGACCTACGCTCGCTCCGCACGGCGTCACCCGGTGAGCACGGCGAACACCATGGCCACGAGCCGCCCGGAGATATGGCCGACGCGCACGCCGGGCATTCGATGGCGATGGGCGAGGCCGACGACCATGGCGCGCACGAGGATCACGCGGGGCACGAGGATCACGGCGCACACGACGACGGCATGGATCACGGCGCGCATGGCGGGCATGCGGACCACAGTGGACACGAGTCACATGGGGCGCATGGCGGGCATGGGGGTGGGATGCCACTGCCGGGTGGGTTGGTGATGGCGGATCGGGAGGCCGATCGGGACGGGCTCGCGCTGGATGTATTGACGGTTTCGTTGGGGCCGGTGTTGGTGGATTGGCCAGGTGGGTTGGTGGTGAGGGCGCGGTTGCAGGGGGATGTGATTTCGGGAGTGGCGGTTTCGACATTGGGGGCGGGGCACGGGGGTGAGCCGTATTGGCTTGGTCCGTGGTTGCGCGCCGAAGGCGGGGAGGCGGTGGGGGAACGGGAGTTGCGGGGGTGGCGGGCCGCGCGGGCGCTGGATGTGGTGGCGACGTTGCTGGAGGTGGCCGGGTGGGAGGACGCCGCGGCGGCGGGACGGCGGTTCCGGGATGACGTGCTCGCAGGCTTGGCGAATCCGGGTGTACAGCAGCACGCGCACGAAGCGATGGATCATTCACCGGAATTGTTGGACAGCAACCTGTTCGCGGTCGATGCGGGGCTGGATCGGTGGGCGCGCCGGGTTGCTAGGTCCCGGGTGCTGCGCTGGTCGCTGCGGGATGTCGGGCGGGTCGATGGCGGCGAAGGGGTTCCGCCCGGGTTGGTGGGTGATACCCATGATCGGCTGCTGGCCTGGGTGGCCGAGGCGGTCGGGGGTGGTCGGGTCGCTGATTTCTCCTCGGAAGCAAGGGAATTCGTCGCCGTCGAACGGGCGCGCAATCGGTGGATCGTGGATCACCTCCCGCGTCTGCTTACCGGGGCGGAGTTGGGGGAAGCGCGATTGATCGTGGCGGGGCTCGGGGTGGATGCCGATGTGGCCGGGTGGGATGCGGCCGGGGCGGGGGTGCCGCGTGGTTGAGCTCGCGCCGTGGTGGATGGCCGCGGTTCTGCCGGTGCTGGTGCTGGTCCTCGTCTGGGGTGTGGAGACCGCGGAGGCGTTGACCCGGGCGAGAGTCTCCGGCGCGGGCACTGCGATCGCGGCTGTCGCGCCACTGCGGACGGTGGCATTGCTCCTGGTCCAGCAGCGGCGGCGGATCGTCGGGTCGGATGTATTGCTGGGGCGCGCTGCTGGTTTCGTATTGCTGGTCGCCGCCATCGGCGCTGCCGCGCTGGTTCCGATCGGCGATCGTGTGGTGCTGGATTCCACGGTGAGCCTGGCCTGGTTCAATACGCTCGAGATCGGGTCGTGGGCGGCGGTGTGGCTGGCGGGGTGGGGCGCGAATTCTGCGTTCTCACTGGTCGGCGGGTATCGGTTCGTCGCGCAGGGGCTGGCCTACGAGTTGCCGCACATGTTCGCGCTGATCTGCGCGGCGGTCGGGGCCGGGTCGCTGAGTGTCGCCGATATCGTTGCCGCGCAGCAGGATCAGTGGTTCGTGGTGACCATGCCGGTGGCGTTCCTGGTCTATCTGCTGTCGGTGCCCGCGATGTCGTTCAGTCCGCCGTTCGCCGCGGCGCTGGGCCGGGATATCGCCGGTGGCGCGGTGGCCGAGCTGTCGGGCCCGGATCGGCTGCTCGTGACCCTGTCCCGCCGGGCGCTTTTCGTCGCCGGGTCGGCCATGGCGGTGCCGTTGTTCCTGGGTGGCGGCGCGGGGCCGTGGCTGCCGGGCTGGTTGTGGTCGCCGGCGAAGACCGTGGCCGTGCTGGCGGTGCTGCTGTGGGTGGGACGCCGGTTCCCCGCGATTCGGATGTCGCGCTACATGGAGGTCGCGTGGATCGTGCTGCTGCCGCTGATTCTGCTGCAGGCCCTGGTCGTTTCGGTCCTGGCGTTGTGAGGCGGGAGGACGCGGCATGGGGTCCCAGGTGATCTTCTGGCTGTGCGCGGTGGGCGCGGTGGCTTCCGGGATCGCGGTGTTCCGGGTGGATTCCATGGCGCGCGCGACCTTCGCGCTGCTGCTGTCGTTCGTGTTCGTGGCGGGCACGGTGCTGCTGGTCGACCTGGCCTACCTGGGCGTCCTGATCATCCTGATGATGATCATGGAAATGCTGATCATGGTCGTCTTCATGATCATGTACATGATGAACCCGGCGGGTCTGATGCCCATGACCATGGTGCACAACCGCACCGGGGCCCTTGCCATCTCGGCCTCGGTCTTCGCCGCGCTGACCGCGGCGGCACTGCTGGTCGACTGGCCGGCCCGCGACCGTCCCCTCCCGCCGGACCCGACCGCGTCGCTGGGCGAGGCGATCATGGGTTCCAAGATGCTGGTGATGATCATCGTCGGCTTGGTGCTGTTCACCACGATCGTCGCCACGGTGGTGCTGGCCACCCATCGCGGCCGCTACGACCGCTTCGGCGATCGGCTCGACCGCCGGGTCCCGGACGATCCCGTCGAAGGAGGTGTCGGCCGGTGAATCTGCCCGAATTCCTGGTCCTGGCGGCCGCTCTGTTCAGTGTCGGACTGTTCGGCGTGCTGTCCCAGCAGTCCATCGTCATGATCATGATGGGCTTGGAGCTCATGATCAACGCGGTCATCGTGGCCGCGGCCGCGTTCTGGTACTTCGCCTGGCCCACCGCCGACGCCCAGGTCCTGGTGCTGGTCGCGGTCACCGCCATGGCGGTGGAGATGGCGGCGGGTTTCGCCGTGACCACGGCCATCTTCCGGGCCCGCGATGTCGACATGGTCGACTCGGCCGCGGATCTGAAGGGCTGAGCCCGTGCTGTGGTGGCTGATCGCCGTTCCGGCGCTGAGCGGAGTCTCGCTGCTGCTGTGCGGCCGTCGCGCGGACGGGATCGCGCCCGCGGCAGCGGTGACGGTCGCCGTGACGACACTGGGCCTGGCCGTCGCGAATGCCGTTCACCGCCGGGAGGTTTCGGCCCCGTTCCTGGCGAACGCACCGATCCGCCTGGGTGTGGACGGGCTGTCGGCGGTCCTGATCGTCACCGTGGCCGCGGTCGTGCTCTGCGTCCTGCTCTTCGCCGCGGGTGATCTCGCCCCACACGAACCCCGGGCCCGATTCCATGGCCTGATGCTGATGTTCGCCGCCGCCATGCTCGCCACCGTGACCGCGCAGACCCTGCTCACCCTGCTGTTCGCGTGGGAGCTCATGGGCGCGGCCTCCTACGCCCTCATCGGTTTCCATTGGCGCGACGAGCAGCGCGCGGCCTCGGGTCTGGTGGCGTTCCTGACCACCCGCACCGGCGATCTCGGCATGTACCTGGCCGCCGGCGCGACCCTCGCGGGCGGTTCGGCGGCCCTCGCGCTGGACGCCCTGCCCACCCTGTCGGACGGCTGGCGGGACGCCGCGGCGGCGGGCATCGTGGCAGCGGCGCTGGGCAAGTCGGCGCAACTGCCGTTCAGCTTCTGGTTGTCGCGCGCCATGGCGGGCCCGAGTCCGGTATCGGCCCTGCTGCATTCGGCGACCATGGTCGCGGCAGGCGCGTACCTGCTGATTCGCCTGGAACCGCTGCTGGCCTCGACGAGCTGGGCCGGTCCGGTGACCGCGTGGGCCGGCGCGCTGACGGCGGTGTCCCTCGGCGCGGTCGCGGTGTGCCAGCGGGATCTCAAGCAGTTACTCGCCGCCTCCACCTGTGCTCAGGTCGGCTTGATGGTGCTGGCCGCCGGGTCCGGAGCGATGGTCGCGCACGCGGCCACCGACCTGGCGGCCGACGGTGGCGGAATCGCCGCGGGCAGTGCCCATCTGGTCGCGCACGCGGCGGTGAAGAGCCTGCTGTTCCTGGCGGCGGGCGCGTGGCTGACGGCCCTCGGCACCAAGCAGCTCGCCGGGCTGCGGGGCGCGGCTCACGCGTATCCCCTGGTGGGCGTGCCCTTCACGATCGGCGCGCTCGGGCTGGCAGGCGTGCCGCCGTTCGCCTTGTGGCCGACGAAGGACGCCGTGCTCGCGGTATCCCGCGAGATCTCGACTCCGCTCTACGTGGCGGGTTTCGCCGCCACCATCCTGGGGGCGGTCTACGCCGCCCGAGCCCTCACCCTGGTGTGGCTGCCGAAGACCCCCGACAGCGAGAAGGCTTGGGACACCGAGGAACCCGGTACCCGCACGGTGAATCCGGCCGCGTGGCTGCCGCTGGTGGTGCTCGCGACCGCCGTGATCGCGGGCGGCGTCGCCGTCGCGCCCAGCGTGCACGACCGGTTCGCCCGCATCGTGCACACCGGCGCTGCCCCGGCCACCACCTGGTCCGAACTCGCCCTGTCCGGCACGGTCGCGATCCTGACGGTGGCCGTCGTCGCCACGCTGATCCGCCGCCGCGGCGACCTGCCCGCCCCGGCTCCTCTGGCGAACTGGCTCGGCCTCGAAGCCGCCGCCCGGAAACTGGTGGCCACACCGACTCTCGCGCTCGCGAACCTCCTCGCCGCCTTCGACGATCGCGTGCTCGCCCGCGGCATCCAGCTCGCCGCGACCTCCGGCCTGGCCGCCGCCCGCACCGTCGACCGCCGCGCCGAGGGCGCGATCGAGGCCACGGTGTCCGGCATCGCCACCGCCGCCCGCGATCTGGGCCGCTGGGCACGCCGCCCGGAAACCGGTCTGGTGCACCAGTACTACGCACAGGCGGTCGTGGCGCTCATGGTGCTGGCGGTCGTGCTGATGGTGCTGCGGTGACCCCGACCCGACGAAAGACGAGGTGAACGTGCTCACCGTCCTGGTGTTCCTGCCGCTGCTGGCGGGCGCGACCCTGCTCGCCGTGCCCCGGCTGGGTGACGGCGTGGTCCGCGCTGCCTGGGTGGGTGCCGGTGTCATCGAGGTCGCGCTGACGGTGGCGCTGTGGATCGGGTTCACCCGGAACCCGCCCGCCGCAGGAGAATTCGCCTACGAGGCGCACCACACCTGGATCCCCACGCTGCGCTCCGGCTACCACATCGGCGTCGACGGCCTCAGCCTCCCGCTGGTCTCGCTCACCACCGTGTTGTTCCTGGCCTGCGCGTGCTACGCCTGGCGTCGCCGGGATCGGCTGCGCTGGTTCGCGGCCCTGTTCCTGTTCCTGGAGTCGGTGTGCCTGGGCGTGTTCGTGTCCCTGGACCTGGTGCTGTTCTTCGTGTTCTTCGATCTGACGATCGTCGGCATGTACTTCGTCATCAATGGCTGGGGCCACGAGCGGGCCCGGCAGGCGGCATTGCAGTTCTTCCTCTACACCTTCATCGGCTCGCTGGCCCTGCTGCTGGGTTTCATCGTGCTGTACCTGGCCGCGGACCCGCACACCTTCGACATGGTCGAGTTGACCGCGGCGAATCCGCTGGCGGGCAACTCGGCTCGCGGCGCGGTGGCGCTGGCCGCCATCGTGCTGGGCCTGGCGATCAAGACCCCCACGTTCCCGTTCCATACCTGGCTGCCGCTCGCGCACACCGAGGCTCCTTCCGAGGGCTCGGCCATCCTGGCGGGCGTGCTGCTCAAGCTGGGCACCTACGGTTTCCTGCGGATCGCCATGCCGCTGCTGCCCGAGGCGTGGCGGCGCTACGCCCTGGTCCTGGTGGTCATCGGCGTGATCAGCGTGCTCTACGGGGCGCTCGTCGCGATGGCGCAGCGCAATGTCAAACGCATGATCGCCTACACCTCGGTCAATCACATGGGGTACGTGGTGCTGGCCGTCGGCGCGGCGGGCCTGGTCGCGGGCAATTCCGAGCACGCGCGCACCCTCGCGATCACCGGCGCGGTCACACAGATGGTCAGCCACGGCCTGATCACCGGCGCGCTGTTCCTGCTCGCGGGAGTCCTCTACGAACGCCGCCACATCTACGAGCTGGACGCCTTCGGTGGACTCGCCGGGCAGGCGCCGGTGTTCGCGGCCGTCACCGCGGCCGCGTTCTTCGCCTCGCTGGGCCTGCCGGGCTTCTCGGGATTCATCGCCGAGTTCCAGATCTTCGTCGGATCCTTCGCTCCCGCACCGGTGTTCACGGCGCTGGCGTTCCCGGGCATCGTGATCACGGCGGCGTTGCTCTTGCGCGCCTATCAGCGCCTGTTCCTCGGCGTCCCGCGCACCGAGGCGAGCTTCACCGATTTCACCGCGCCCGAGGCGATCTCGATCATGCCCCTGATGGTGCTGTCGGTCGCGATCGGCATCGCGCCGCGCGTGCTGCTGGATGTGGTGGAGCCCGCCGCCCGCGCCCTCGGCATCCTGGTGATGCGCTGATATGGGCGGGATGGGACCGATGTCCGAGGACCTGATGGTCCAGGACCTGCTCACCCTGATTCCCGAAGCGGCGCTGGCCCTTTCCGCGGTCCTGGGACTGGTGCTGGGTTCCTTCCTGCCCTGGGACAGGCAGTGGCCGGTGCGCCTGCTGGCCGCGGCGGGCGCGGTGACCGCGATCGTCCTGACGGTGATGGTCTGGAACGACCCGGCGAAGACCATTTTCGACGGCAGCTACGGCATCGATGTCGCCACCAATGCCATCCGCGTGACCGTCGCGGCCTCCCTGCTGATCCTGCTGGCCCTGTCGCTACCCGGAACCCGCGCCGCCGCACGCGAATCCGAGTTCATCGTGCTGCTCACTCTGTCCGGTGTCGGCACGATCCTGCTCGCCGGAGCCACCGACCTGCTGATCCTCATCAGTGCCTACCTACTGGCCAGCATTCCGCTCTACGCGCTCACCGGTTTCGGCAAGGACGCGCTGGGCACCGAGGCGGCCTTGAAGTTCTACCTGTTCGGCGCGCTCTTCGGCACCACCATGCTCTTCGGCGCGGTCCTGGTCCTGGGCGCGGGCGGCGCGACCGCCTACCCGATGATCGCGCAGACGGCCGCCGCCGCGCCACGCGCCGCGCTGGGGATCGGCGCGGTCGCGGTGCTGGGCGGACTGCTGTTCAAGGCGGGCGCGGTCCCGGCCCACTTCTGGGTTCCCGATGTCACCCAGGGCACCCGCCCGGAGGTCGCGGCCCTCGTCACCACGGTGCCGAAACTCGGTGCGGTGGTGGCCGTCTACCGGATCGCCGCCGAAGTCCTCGACGCCGGGGACCTGGACTGGCGCATGCTGATCGCCGTGATCGCGGTGGCCACCATGACGCTCGGCAATTTCGGGGCCTTCTTCCAAACCGATGTCCGCCGCCTGCTCGGCTATTCGACCATCTCCCAGGTCGGCTACCTGCTGGTCGGTGTCGCCGCCGCGAACCGCTCCACCCTGGCCCTCGGCGGGGTCCTCCTCTATCTCGCCGCGTACGCGCTCACCAATCTCGGTGCGTTCGCGGTCGTCTGCGCACTCCCCCGGCTGCGCACGCTCACCGACTACACCGGGTTGCTGCGCGCCCGGCCCGGACTCCTTGTCGCACTGGTGGTCTGCCTGCTCGGACTGGTGGGCACCCCGCCGACGGGCGTGTTCCTCGGCAAGCTCACCGTCTTCACCGCCGCCTTCGACGCGGGCCTGGGCTGGCTGGTGGTGATCGCCGTCCTCAATACGGTGGCCAGCGTCTTCTATTACCTCCGCTGGATCATCCCGGCTCTGAAGGGGCGTGCGGACCTGCCCGACTCCGCACCGGTCCCCCGCGTCACGGCCTACCTCGCCGCGGCGGGCTCCCTCATCGTCGGCCTGCTCGCAGGTCCCCTCCTCCATGCCTTCGAAGCCTCACCGCTCGCACACTGATTCACCGAACCGCCCGGAGTGGCAGTCGCCCGCACCGCTCCCGGCCCGGCAAGATGGCCTCATGGAACGAGTGCTCGGAATCGGCGGCTACTTCCTGCGGGCGAAGGACCCTGAGGCCCTCGGCGCCTGGTACCGGGAGAACCTCGGACTCGACGCCGATGAGCACGGCCTGTGGCGGCAGGAATCCGGGCTGACCGTATTCTCCACCTTCCCGGCCGACACCGATTACTTCGGCTCCCGCGACCAGCAGACCATGCTCAACTTCCGGGTCCGCGACCTGGACGCCATGCTCGCGCAATTGCGGGCCCGGGGCGCGAACGTCGCCGAGGAGATCGAGGACATGGAGGGTGTCGGCCGATTCGGCTGGGTGACCGATCCCGAAGGCCACCGCATCGAGCTGTGGCAGTCGGCCTGACCCTCCGCCCGGTCAGACCGAGACCGGCTCGGGCAGGCGCTCTTCCGCACGCCGCACCGGCTGATCTTCCTGCGGCCCTTCGATATTCAGTTCCGGCAGGATCCGGTCGAGGCGGCGCGGCAGCCACCACGCGGCCCGGCCCAGCAGGGCCAGCACGGCGGGGACCAGGGTCAGCCGCACCGCGAACGCGTCCACCAGCACACCCACGGCCAGCGCGAAGGCGATCGGCTTGATCATGGCGTCGTCGGTGGGCACGAACGAGGCGAAGACCACGACCATGATGGTGGCCGCCGCGGTGACCACCCGGGCATTGTGCCGGGTGCCCTCCACGATCGACCCCGTCGCGTCGCCCTCGCGCAGCCACTGTTCGCGGATCCCGGAGACGAGGAACACCTCGTAGTCCATGGCCAGCCCGAACAGCACGCCCACCAGGATGATCGGCAGGAACGCCACCACCGGACCGGTCTTGGCGACACCGAGAAGATCGGCCGCCCAACCCCATTGGAACACCGCGACCGTCACCCCGAGCGCGGCCGCGACCGACAGCAGGAAGGTCAGCGCCGCCTTCACCGGCACCGCGATCGAGCGGAACACCACCACCAGCAACAGCAGACTCAGCCCGACCACGACGCCGAGGAACGGGACCAGCGAAGCCGAAAGCCGTTGCGAGACATCGATGGTGACCGCCGTGTCACCGGTGACGGCCACCCGGGCGTCGGGGACGGCGGCGGGCGCCTGGCCGCGGATCGCGTGCACGAGGTCGGCGGTCTGCCCGGACTCCGGCGCGCTGCCCGGAACGACCATGACCAGCGACTGCCCGGTCCGCTGCGTCGGCTGCGGCGGCGCCACGAAGGCGACATCCGGCAGCCCGCGCACGGTCTCGGCCACCCGCGCGGCCGCTCCGGTATCGCCGCCGGCGTCGACGACCAACACGAGCGGGCCGTTGAATCCGGGACCGAACTTCTCGGCGATGGTGTCGTAGGCCTGCCGCTGCCCGGTCGCGGCGGCCGCGGATCCATTGTCGGGCAGCGCCATTCGCAGGGAGGCCGCGGGAATCGCCAGCACGATCAGCGCCCCCGCCACCGCCGCCACCGTCAGGATCGGCCGCGCGGTGACCAGGCGCGCCCAGCGCGCGCCCATGCTGTTCGCGCCGGTGGCCGCGGCCCGGCGCTCGGCCCGCGAACCGGCACGCGGCGCCAGCCGCGGACCGGCGAATCCGGCCAGCGCGGGGAGCAGCGTGATCGCCACCGCGACGGCGACCAGCACCGCGCCCGAGGCGGCCAGGCCCATGACGGTCAGGAACGGAATCCCGATGACGCTCAGCGCCGCCAGCGCGATGATCACCGTGGTGCCGGCGAACACGACCGCGCTGCCCGCGGTCTGGTTGGCCCGGACCACCGAGTCCCGAGGGGAGAGCCCCGCGGCCAGCTGCGACCGATGCCGCGACAGGATGAACAACGCGTAGTCGATCCCGACCGCCAGCCCGAGCATGAGCGCCAGCGTCAGGGCGGTCGAGGACACCGGCGCGACCGCGGCCACCCCCAGCAGCCCGCCCACCGTGACGGCGATGCCGAAGATCGCCGACAGCAGAGGCATCCCGGCCGCCAGCAGCGATCCGAAGGTGATGAGCAGCACCAGCACGGCCACACCCAGCCCGAGGACTTCGGTGAGTCCCGGTTGCATCTGGCCGACGCCGTACACGGTGCCGCCGACCGACACGTCCAGTCCGGCCTCCCGCGCCGAGTCTGCCGACCGCTCCACGGTGGTGCGGGCGTCCTCGCTCACCTGGGAGCGGTCGCCGGTGAAGGACACCATCGCGATCGCGGTCCGCTGATCGGGTGAGATCGTTCCCGCCTGCTGCGGCGTCGTGACCCCGACCGCGCCCGGCGCGGTGCCGGCGACCTCCAGGGTGTGCGCGATGGCCGCGCGGTAGGGCGCCTCCGAGATGAGGTGACCCGGCGGCGCGGTGAAGACCAGTTGGGCCGTGGCCCCCGCCGCGCCCGGTGCCGTCTCGGCCAAGGTGTCCAGCGCGTGCTGCGATTCGGCCCCCGGCACGGTGAACCGGTCGTCGAGGTGGCCACCCCCGACGGCGGCGCCACCGATCACGGCGATCAGCAGCGCGATCCAGATCGAGACGACCAGGCCGCGGCGTCGGAAGGCGAAGTCGCCGATCCTCCCCAGCACTGCGCTCATGGTTGATTCCCCTCGTGACACGAATGTTGACGTGTGTGAACTTTATGGGTGTTAACTTGCCACCGGATCTGTACAGGTGTCAACATCAATGTCGTGGCCATCACTGAGGACGCGCCGCAACGACCCGCTCGCGAAGCCCCCTATCACCACGGGGACCTGCGCAACGCCCTCGTTCGCGCCAGCGCCGAGCTCGCCGAGATCGGCGGACCCACCGCCGTCACCGTTCGCGCCGCGGCCCGTGCGGTCGGCGTGACGGCCACGGCCGCCTACCGCCATTTCAAGGGGCAGGAGGAGCTGCTGGCCGCGGTCCACGACCGGGCGGCCGAGCTGCTGTTCGAGGCCCTCGACACCGCGATGAAAGGCGTTCCGCAACAACCGGACCCGACCGCCACCGCCATCGCCCGGCTGGCGACCGCCGGCCGCGCCTACATCGAGTACGCCGACCGCGAACGCGGCCTGTTCCGAACCGCCTTCTGCACCACCGACATCGACATCGACAAGGACGTCACCGAGGACCCGATCTTCCACCTCATCGGGGTCGGCCTGGACGCCCTGGTCACCGTGGGCTTCATGGATTCCCGCCAACGCCCCGGCGCCGAATTCACCGCCTGGGCGGCGGTCCACGGCCTGGCCACTCTCCTCATCGACGCCCCCCTGGCCGATGCCACCGACGCCGACCGGGAGGCGGCGATCCACCACGCGATCGCCACCGTCCTGCGCGGCCTGGCCACCGGCCCCCACGCCGAGCCCTACCGCTCGAACGACCCGCACATCGCCCTTCCGGCCTGAACCGGCATGCCGCGCCGGGCGGCGGCGTCGGCATCAGCGGCACGAAAGTCGGCCACACCTCGAAACTCATCCGCATCCCGATATTCGAAGTCTCGGATTGCGGGAATTGGGATACGGTGGCATCGTCCGGAACTGATGACGTTGTGACATAAGGTGTCTGAGTCACATCGAGTGAATCGCCTGTTGCGCTGGAGCGTTTCCCGGTGATTACCAGCGGTGAAATCTGGATTTCACGGTCCGGTCACGAATGCGCGGACATTCGAAATCGGCTCCCGAACAATCGAATTCCAACCGTTCGGAACTCGATCGACAGCATGCGATCACTCCCGTACGATCTGGCCATACGGGGAGAACCGGCCCGTCGAACGGGGGAATCGGAGTTGAGGAGTCGCTTACCGGCGACCATTCGCAATGCCGCGGAATGGACGCGACGCCTGGCGCGCACCGCACCGGGTGTCATCGGCGCGGTGGGCGCGGCCCTCGCCCTGCTCGCCTTGATCGGCGGCCTGGTGACGGCGAATCAGCAGAGCGCCAAGCTCTCTCGCCACGACACCGCGCTGGCGCACACCGAGCCGCTGGCGAATGCCGCGCAACGCCTCTATGTGGCGCTCTCGACCGCCGACGCCGCGGCCTCCACCGCGTACCTGTCCGGCGGCATCGAGTCGCCCGAGGTCCGGATGCGCTACGAGAACGCGCTCACCGACGCGGCGGCCGCGCTGGCCGAGGCCACCACCGGAGCCTCGGACAACGAGACCCGCACCATCCTCGCCAAGATTTCGTCCGAATTGCCCAGTTACACCGGCTATGTCGAGGCGGCCCGCGCCAATAACCGCCAGGGCCTGCCGGTCGGCTCCGCCTATCTGCGCCAGGCCTCGGCCCTCATGCAGGGCTCGCTGCTGACGAACGCGGCCGAACTGGAGGGCATCCGCCTCGATCAACTGCACCGCGACCAGCGCGCCATCACCGGCCTGCCGCTGTGGAGCGTGGGCCTGCTGGTTCTCTTGCTGGCGGCCTGCGGCTACGGCTCCTGGCTGCTGGTGAACCGCACCAACCGGTGGATCAATCCGGGCGTGGTCGCCGCCGCGGGCCTCACCGCGATCGCCCTGCTCTGGATTCTGACCACCACCATCGCGGCCTCCGCGGCGATCGACACCGGCGCGACGGCCCGCTTCGAGAAGATCGCGCAGGCCCGGATTCTGGCCCAGCAGGCCCGCACCGAGGAGACCCTGCAACTGATCACCCGCAGCGACAGCAAGGCCAGCGAGGACCGCTTCGCCGCGGGCAGCGCGAAACTGCGCGCCGATCTGGGCGACCTGGTGAGCGCGGACTCACCCGCGTCCAAGGCCTTCTCCGGCTGGCAGGACGGCCATCAGAAGGAAGTGGCCGCGTATCTGAGCAATAACTATCGGGGCGCGGTGGACCAGACCGTGAAGGCCGACGGCACCGGATCCGCCGCGCAGTTCGCCGCGCTCGATGCCGCCTTGAAGACCGAACTCGAGCGCACCCGCCAGGAAGTGCGCGACGATGTGAACACGGCCGGAAATGCTCTCACCCTGAGTCCCCTGGGCACGCTGGCGCTGCTGCTGGCGGCGGCGGGCTCGATCGTCGTCGGGGTGTGGCCACGGTTGAAGGAGTTCTTGTGAAGCGGATGCGGATCATGGTGCTGGCGGCGGTGGCGCTGCTGGCCGCCGCGTGCGGTTCGACGCCCGAGGCCCCGCCCTTCCAGCTGCCTCCCGACAACCGGCTGCCGGCGGGTGCGAAGGTGCTCACCGCCGCCCCCAACCAGCGGATCGACCAGTCCTGCAACCCGACCGCGAGCCTGCGGCCGCAGGGCCCGCAGCCGCAGCCGGGTTCCATGCCGGCCGGATCGACCATGGCGGCCATCGTCGCCAACGGCAAGATCCGGGTCGGGGTGAACCAGAACGAATTCCTGTTCGGCTACCGCAATCCGGCGACCGGCGAGATCGAGGGCTTCGACATCGATCTGGCGCACGAGGTGGCCCGGGACCTGTTCGGCGACCCGGACCGGGTGGAGCTCAAGCCCATCGAGACCGCGAACCGGGTGCAGGCGCTGACCAAGGGTCAGGTCGACATGGTGGTGCAGAGCTTCACCGCGACGTGTGCGCGCCGCAAGGACATCCAGTTCTCCACGGTCTACTTCGAGACCGACCAGCGGGTTCTGGTGACCAAGGGCTCGGGTATCCGCTCGGCCGCCGACCTGGGCGGCAAGAAGGTGTGCGGCATCCCCAACTCGACCACCCTCGACGCGGTCTTCGCGCTCCCCCAGCGCCCCATCGTGATCGGCATCGACAACTGGCTGGACTGCCTGACCGCGCTGCAACAGGGCGAGGTCGACGCCGCGAGCACCGATCTGCCGCTGCTGTACGGACTGAAGATCCAGGACCCGAATCTCGAGGTGGTCGGTGACGCCATGGCCTCGGACAACTACGCCATCGGGATCCAGCAGCAGGCCACCGATTTCGTGCGCTTCGTCAACGGCGTGCTGGAGCGGGTGCGCAACGACGGCACCTGGCAGCGGCTCTACAACAAGCGGCTGAGCGTGCTCGGGCCGTCCAACGGTCCCCCGGCGCCCAAGTACAGCGATTGAGTTCGGCCATGCAACCGAATCCGGGGCACATTCTCAGCGTCGCCGAGATCGATCGCGACATCGCCGAGCGCGCCCGCGAGATCGAGATCATCGCCGCGACCCTGGTGGAATTGGACAAGCATCCCGGTCTGGTCCTGCTGCGGCGGTTCCCGCCCACCGGCGTGACCGAGCAGCGCTGGGCTCCGGCCCGCGCGGCGCTGGAACTGCTGTGGGAGGACTTCGGCCGCCTGGGCACGGTGCTGGATCGCGCGCGGTCCGCGCGGGCCCGGCGGCGACTGGACGCCCTCGATCGCGAGGAGCTGACCCGGCTGCTGCGCGGGCAGCCGATCGAGCTGGCGCGCACCGCGATTCCCATGTCGCAGCGCGCGCTGGGCGGGCCGCGCGAACAGGTCCAGCTGATCGGGATCGCCGAACTGCTCGAGCGCATGCACGCGGCCTTCCCGGGCGTGGTGCGGGTGCTCGAAGCCGTGGAGGCGGTCAATGACCGGGTGATGTCGGAGGTCGCGCCGCTGCGCGCGGAACTGGATCGGGTCGGCTCGGCCATGCCGCAATTGCGGTCGCTGGCCGTCGATCTCGACGAACTGTCGGTCCAGGTCGCCACCGATCCGCTCGCGCTGGCGCCGGACGCCCTGGACCGCCGGTTGACCGAGCTGTCGCGCCGCATGCGCGAGGCCGCGACCGTCCTGGCCGATCTGCGCGCCATGTCCGCGGACTGGGACACCGCGGTCGAACGCGTGCGGACGCTGATCGACGTGCTGCGCAAGACCTATGAGCGCGCCGACCACGCGCGCGCCGAAGTGGAAAGCATCATCCTGGCCGCGCCCCTGCCCCGCCACGCCGACGACAGTTCCGTCTACAGCGCGGAATTGACCGCGCTCGACGCCGAGCAGCCCACCCCGGCCGCGCTGTGGGAGCTGCGCCAGCGCATCGCCGCCGCTCTCGACACCGCGACCCACAACGAGCAGCTGGCCCAGGGGCTGCTCGACCGCCGACTGGAACTGAAGGGACGCTTCAGCTCCTATCGCGCGAAGGCCGCGCGCCTGGGCGTCAGCGAGGAACAGGATGTCCTGGCCTCGAGTCGCATCGCCGCCGGACTGCTGGCGCGCCGGCCCTGCGACCTGGCCGCGGTCACCCGCGCCATCACGGACTACCGCCAGCTCATCGCGCAGAAATCGGGGAGGCGATCATGAACTGCACCGAGCCCGGCTGCACCGGGACCATCGAGGACGGGTACTGCACCGTCTGCGGCACCGCCCCGAGCCCGGGGGCGGCCACACCGAGCACCGGGGGCGCGTCGGGCTCGGCACCCGGCAACCCGGTCACGAGCACGGGCATCCCGGCCGGCGCGTCGTCCGACAGTTGCACCGAACCCGGCTGCACGGGAACGATTCTCGACGGCTACTGTGACGTCTGCGGCAGCGCGCCCGCACCGGTCTCGGCGCTGGCCACCACCGCGCAGGCGAGTAGCGCGACCACCGGCACCGGATCCACGGCCACCAGCCGGGCCTCCCGCAGTGGGCGTTCGGTCCGCACCGGCCGCTCGGGTTCCTCCGGCGCGAGCCGCGGCCGACTCGGCGCGGGCATGGTGAAGGTCCCCTCGGTCCCCCGCCGCGATCCCACCGAAGCGGTCCTCGCCGACCCGGAAGTGCCCGAGCACCACCGTGATTGCGGCAAGTGCGGCCGACCGGTCGGCCGTAGCCGCAATGGCGAGCCGGGCCGCGCCGAGGGGTTCTGCGCGCATTGCGGGACCCGCTTCTCCTTCACCCCCAAGCTGTCGAGCGCCGATCTGGTCGGCGGCCAGTACCAGGTGCTGGGCCCGCTCGCGCACGGCGGCCTGGGCTGGATCTATCTGGCGGTCGACCACAAGGTCGACAATCGCCCGGTGGTGCTCAAGGGCCTGCTCAATACCGGCGACGCCGACGCCATGCGGGCGGCGGTGGCCGAGAAGCGGTTCCTCGCCCAGGTGGATCACCCGAACATCGTGCGGATCTACAACTTCGCCGAGGACACCGGTCCCGACGGCAAGCCGGTCGGCTACATCGTCATGGAGTACGTGGGCGGCAAATCGCTCAAGCAGATCCTGCGCGAGCAGCGCACCGCCGATCAGCAGTACCTGCGGCCCGCGCGCGCCATCGCCTACATCCTGGAGATGCTGCCCGCCCTGGAGTACCTGCACGATCGCGGCCTGGCCTACTGCGATTTCAAGCCCGACAACGTGATGCAGACCGAGGAGCAGCTCAAGCTCATCGACCTGGGCGCGGTGATCGGCCTGCACGATCAGACCGAAACCATCTACGGCACACCGGGATACCAGGCCAAGGAGATCGCCCGGACCGGGCCGACCGTGGCCTCCGAGGTGTACACCGTGGGCCGCACGCTGGCGGCGCTGATCATGCGGATCCCGCCGGTGAACAACGAGCTGGGCCCGCTGCCCGGCCCGGACGCCGAACCGCTGATGGCCCGCCACGAGTCGCTCTACCGATTCCTGCTGCGCGCCACCGACATCGACCCCGACGCGCGGTTCACCTCCATGACCGAGATGGGCGATCAGCTCACCGGCGTGCTGCGCGAGGTGCTGGCCCGCGAGGACGGACGGCCCCGGCCGGGCCTGTCCACCCGGTTCGGCCCGCCGCGCGGGGTGTTCGGCGTCGGTGACCAGCTGCCCGATGACCCGCGCGACATCATCGCCGCGCTGCCGGTCCCGCTGATCGATCCGGGCGACAGCGGCGCCGCCCTGCTCGCCTCGACCAGCGCGGTCACCCCCGAGGACCTGGAGCGCGAGATCAACGCGGGCCTGCAGTCGGTGGTCACCGGCCAGTCCGAGTCGGTCGAGATCCCGCTCCGATTGATCCGCGCCGCACTGGAATTCGGAGACGCCGACGACGCCCTGCGCCGTCTCGACGAGGTGGAGTCCACGCTCGCCGGGGACTGGCGGCTGACCTGGTTCGCGGGTCAGGCCCGCCTGCTGCAAGGCGATTGGGCCGCCGCCACCGCCGAATTCGACGCGCTCTACAGCGCGCTGCCGGGCGAGGCCGCCCCGAAGCTGGCCCTGGCCGTCACCGCCGAGCTGCTGGCCGCCGACGGCGCCGAGGCCGACGCCGCCCGCGCGGAAACCTATTACGACCTGGTGTGGCGTACCGACCGCACCTTCACCAGCGCGGCCTTCGGCGCCGCCCGCTCGCGTCGCGCGGCCGGTGACGGCCCGGGCGCGGTCGCGGTGCTGGACCAGGTCGACGCCGCTTCGGCGGTGCACACCGAGGCGGGTGTCACCGCCGTCGAGACCTTGCTGGCCGTGAACGATCCCGCCGAGCTCACCGAACAACTGGTGCGCGACGCGGGGACCCGGATCGGCAAGCTGACCCTGGACTCGAAACGCCGTGCCGCCCAGGCCCGGCTGCGAGTCCTGGACGCGGCGCTGCGCTGGCTGCGCCTGGGCAGGGTGCCCACCGACCATTCCCCGCTACTGGGGGTGGCGCTCGATCAACAAGGGGTACGGACCGGTTTGGAACGCTGCTATCGCGATCTCGCGCACGAGACCGACGACATGTGGGAGCGCATCGCCCTGGTGGAACAGGCCAATGCCGTGCGCCCGAGGACGCTGCTGTGACGGCCCGCTGCCCGCGCTGCGGCACCTTCGCCGCGGACACCGACCGCTTCTGCGAGGCGTGCGGGAGCAAACTGGGGGTGCGGCTGATCGCTCTGCCGCCCAAGGAGTTCCGGCCCGGGTCCGGCTCCACGGTGCCGGTGGCCGACGCGGCCCGCAATGCGCGCCGCGAGGGCGGCGACGGCGCCGGCTTCGCGGCGGGTCCAGCTCCTGACTGCCACGGCTGCGGGGGCACGGCCTTCGATCCGGACGGCTACTGCGCCAGTTGCGGTGAGCTGGGCCCCGAGCGCGACCGCTTCGAGGCGGACCTGGGCACGGCGTGCCTGGTCACCGATCGTGGTCTGCTGCATGCCCGCAACGAGGACGCGGTCGCCGCGGCCGTGCTCGACAGCGCGTCGCCGGATCGTCCCGCCACCGCGGTGATCGCGGTCTGCGACGGGGTGTCCACCTCCGAGGATCCGCAGGCGGCCTCGGGCGCGGCGGTCCGCGCGGGCCTGGACGCCACCCTGGCCGCGCTCGCGGCCGGCCGGTCCGCCGAGGACTGCGCCCTGGCCGGGCTCACCGCCGCCGCCGACGCGGTCAAGGCGGTGGGCACCCCCGACGGCAAGTCCCCGTCGTGCACCTACGTCTCGGCGATCGTGCAGTTCCAGCCCGACGGCGGCGCGGCCGTCACGGTCGCGAACGTCGGTGACAGCCGGGCCTATTGGCTGCGCCCGGGCGACGACTCCGAACGCCTCACCGTCGACGACACCCTGGCCCAGGCCATGGTGGACAACGGCCTGCTGGACGCGGCCACCGCCATGGACGGCCCGCACGCGCACGTGCTCACCCGCTGGCTCGGCGCCGATTCCGAGCACCAGTGGTCCCCCAGCTGCGTTCGCACCCTGCGCACCAGCGAACCCGGAGTGCTGCTGCTGTGCAGCGACGGCCTGTGGAACTACCTCCCCGAGGCGGCGGCCCTGTCCCGCTTCACCAGCTCGCAGCCCGCCCTGCTCGCGGCGCGCGCCTTGGTGGAGCACGCGCTCGGCGCGGGCGGCAAGGACAACATCACCGTCGCGCTCGTCCCCGTCCCCTCCCTCGCACCGTCAGGAGACACCCCGTGACTTCCGCTGAGAACCAAGGCCTTTCGGTCGCCGTCGACCAGAACGAATTCCTCGCCGAGGGCGCGCGCACGGTCGACGCCATCGTGACCGTGGAGGCCACCGACGATCTGGTGGTGTCGGTGGCGCCCGCGCCCCGGGTCGAGATCCTGATCATCGACACCTCGGGCTCGATGGGCGGCGCGGGCAAGTTCGCGGGCGCGCGCCAGGCCACCCTGGCAGCCTTGGATGTCATGCCCGACGGCACCCGTTTCGCGATCGTGGAGGGCACCGACAAGGCGCAGGTGGTGTACCCGCACAGCGGCGCGTCCGCGGTGGCGAGCCGGCAGGAACGCGCCAATGCTCGTCGCGCCCTGGACAAGCTGTCCCCGCACGGCGGCACCGCCATCGGCACCTGGCTGGGCCTGTCGCGGCTGATCGCCAAGCAGCATCCGGGCGCGATGGTGCACGCCATCCTTCTCACCGACGGCCGCAACGAGCACGAGACGCCGGAGCGGCTGGCCGAGGAGATCCAGTTGTCGACGGGCGTCTTCACCTGCGACTGCCGCGGCGTCGGCGCGGACTGGGAGCCGAACGAGCTGCGCGCCATCGCCTCCGCGCTGCACGGCACCGTGGACATCGTGAAGACCGCGGACCAGCTGGCCCAGGATTTCGCGGCCATGATGGAAACCTCCATGGAGAAGGCGATTCCGGAGCTCACGCTGCGGGTGTGGACGCCGGTGGGCGCGCGGATCGCGTTCATCAAGCAGGTCGCGCCGTTCATCGAGGACCTCACCGCGCGCCGCGTCGAGGCGGGTCCGCAGATCGGCGAGTACGCGCTGGGTTCGTGGGGCGCGGAGGATCGCGACTACCACGTGCAGCTCGATGTCGAGCCGGCCGCGGCCGGTCGGGAGAAGCTGACCGCGCGGGTGAGCGTGCTGGCCGACGGCGAGATCCTCGGGCAGGGTCTGGTCAAGGCGGCCTGGACCACCGACACCGACAAGTCGGCGATCATCAGCCGCCGCGTCGCCCACTACACCGGGCAGGCCGAACTGGCTCAGACCGTGCAGGAGGGCCTGGCCGCGCGCAAGCAGGGCGACTTCGCCACGGCCACCGCCAAACTCCAGCGCGCGTACCACCTGGCCACCGAGTCCGGCAATGAGAACACCGCCAAGCTGCTGCTGAGTGTGGTCGACGTGGTCGACGAGCGCACCGGCACCATCCGGCTGCGCAACAAGGTCGATCCCGCCGACGAGATGGCCCTCGACGTGCGCTCCACGAAGACGGCCCGCGTCCGCAAGGAGCCGTGATGGCGTTCTGCACCGACGGGCACGAGACCACCGCCGCCGACTACTGCGACACCTGTGGTGCGCCGGTCGGGGACGGGCCGGTCACCGCCGCACCGCCTCCGGCGCTGTGCCCGTCCTGCGGGGTGCCCGCCGAGGGGCGGTTCTGCGAGAACTGCGGGCACGATTCGGCCATGCCGCCACCGCCGCCCGCACCGACCGCGCCAGGCGGGGACGAGCGGTCGGCAGGGACGGTCGGGGAGCCCGAGGGGTCGACGGCGCAAACCGAGGGCGACATCCGGGAGAACCCCGACGGCGGGCCGGTCTGGGTGGCGACGGTGACCGCCGATCCGGGGCACTACGCGCGCATGCGGGCCCAGAAGGGCCCGGACCTGGATCGGGTCGACTTCCCCGACTACTACCCCGATCGCCGAATCCCGTTGCGGGGGCCCAATATCCTGATCGGGAAACGCAGTGTCTCGCAGGGCGTGCACCCGGATATCGATCTGTCGGTCGCGCCCGCCGATATCGCGGTGTCGCGCTCGCACGCGATCCTCCATATCAGTGGCAGCACGCTGACCGTCACCGATCTCGGGTCCACCAACGGCACCTGCATCAACGAGAGCCCGACCCCGATCGCACCCAAGACCGCCATACCCCTGCGGGACGGCGATCGCATCCATGTGGGCGGCTGGACGACCATCACGTTGAGCACGGAACCAGGCTGACCCCACCGATTCGGGCGATTCGGCGATCTTGGACCGCCGTCCAGGTTAGGCTCCCCGCTCTATGAGCCTGACGCGCCGAGACTTCGCCCGCACCACCCTGGCCGCCGTCGCCGGCACGGTCGCCACCGGCCTGACCGGCGCTGCGGCCCAGGCGATTCCGCACGCCCGGACCGTGGCGGCGGCCCCGCAGGCGTGGATGGCGGCACTGGCCGACACCACCCCGCTGCTGCGCCTGACCATTCCCGGCACCCACGACTCCTGCGCCACCGATCCGGCCAACGGCACCGAATGGTCCCACACCCAGAACTGGTCGCTGCCCGACCAGTTCGCGCACGGCATCCGGTTCCTCGACATGCGCTGCAACGGACTGCAGGACCACACCGCCGACTCCTTCGGCATCTACCACAGCGGCTTCTACCAGGGCATCACCTTCGACACCGTGCTCGATCAGTGCCGGACCTTCCTGGCCCGCAATCCGGGCGAGGTCCTGATCATGCGGGTCAAGAAGGAGGACGGCACCAATAACGACGTGGGCTCGAACTTCGAGCGAATCTTCAACGGCTACCTGGACGCCAAGGGCTACCGCTCGCTGTTCTGGCTGGAGAACCGCTTCCCCGCGCTCGGCGAGGCGCGCGGCAAGATCGTGCTCATCGCGCAGTTCGCGAACGCCCTGGGCTGCCTGCAGTGGCCGGGTGGCGACAACGGCGTGTTCAGCACCGATCGCATCTACCTGCAGGACCGGTACAAGGACCGCGGACTGGCCGGACTGGATTCGGGATCCTCGAACTTCGGTTCCTCCGGCGGCGACAAATTCGATTACGTCCGCGACTGTTTCGACAAAGCCGCGGCCGATCCCGCCAACACCGTCGAGTACATCAACTTCACCAGTTTCGCCGACAACGCCTGGCCCAAGGACAATGCCGCGGCCATCATGCCGAAGGTCGACGCCTACCTCACCGCGCACCGGAGCCAGGCCGCGCACTACGGCATCGTGCCCATGGACTTCCCCGACCGCTACCCCACGGTTGTCACCCAGTTGATCGAAAAGAACTTCGCCTGAGGCGATCTCGCCGGATGGCCGCCACCGTGGCCGCTGTGGTGGCCGTGGTGGCGGCGGATCGGTGATCCAGCAATCGATCTCAGCGTCGTAGCAGCGTCCAGAACATCCACGCGCCCGCACCCAGTGCGAAGGCCACCACGAGCGCCATCCCGATCAGGGGGACGAACGTCGTGAGGTCGGCGGGTCCCCCCGCGCTCGCCTGGATCAGGAATCCGGCGGCGACGGGCCCGATGAGCAGCAGCCCGATGAAGGTCAGTAGCAGGGCGGCGATACCCAGGGATGGCAACTTACCAGCATTCTTCATCTGTCCTCGAATCCATGTCTCGTGAGATGCATTCGAACAAGATCAACGCTAACAGTTTCTGCATGTCAGATTGGCCACCGAAACGCAAAGGTCACCTCGACCGACGTCTGACGACAGCCGGTGCGACCTCGGGTGACAGCCGAGTCCGACATTTCGCAAATTTTCAGCAAATCAACCTCGCATTATCAGCGCTACGTACGCAGCGTGCGATGGAGAATAGTGCGCAATTCCCGCGCTTGGTCAGCGCCCCCCGAACCGGTCAATTCCTCGGGCAGCCGGTGCAATTGCCGCAGGGTCCGGCTGGAGTGCGTCTCGGAGGCGATCACGAGCGCGTGCCGGGCCGCCTCCAGCGCCTGATCGGCCTGACCGGTCCGCGCCTGCGCCACCGCCAGCAGGGCCAGACCCCGCCCCAGATCGCGGCGATCCTCGATCTGCCACAGCGGCAGCGCTTTCAGCAAGGTCTCCACCGCCGCGTCCGGCCTGCCCAGGTGCACCCAGCTGTTCGCGGCTTCCATGCGAATGAATTCCGGCGTGCAATAGCCGGCCAGATCCCCATCCCCCGACGCGGAATCGGCGGTGGCCTCCCAGGCCTGTCCGATGGCCCGATCGGATTCGCTTCCCTCCTTCCGCAGTGCGTGCCCGTGCGCCAATTGCAGCAGCGCCAGTGTGCGCAGCCGGGGCTGCTCGGCGGAATTGCGCAGCGCCGCCCGCGCCAATTCGATCGCGATCGCGGGATTGCCCGATTCGGCGGCGATATTGCTCTGCCGCACCAGGGTGTAGGACCGCAGTCGCTCGTCGCCGCATTCACCGGCCAGCGTGGCGGCCCGCCCGGTCCATTCGCGGGCCGTCGCGAGATTGCCCGCGTCCTGGTACAGCCAGCCGAGGAATTCGGCGAAACGCGCTCGCAGCAGCGGCAATCCGGTGCGCACCGAGCCGCCGCCGGTGCCGTCGAGTTGTTCGACGTAGCGCATCTGCTGCGTGATGATCGGGATCAGCCGATGCGCCCCGGCGACCCGATCGGTGCGGACGTACTGCTCGAGTACGGTCGAGAAGGAGTCGACCAGCAGATCCGCCGGCACCGGCGCCGCCGCCGCGACCAGCGCGCCGTTGTCGAGCGCTGGATCGCGGGTGACCGGCGGCGCTGGATCCGACCCGTCGAGTTCGAACCACAGCAGCTCGGCCGGAATGCCCAATGTGCGCGCGTACCAGTTCAGTTTGTCCAGGTCACGCACCCGATGGCGGCCACTCTCGATCCGGCTGAGCTGCCCCTGGGTGATACCCAGCCACCTGGCGAGTTCGATCTGCGGCACCGGCCGGCCGCCGTGCGAGGGGTGTCGCCGCCAGGCCCGCAGCACCGTACCGAACTCCCTGGTGAGCAGCGCCTGCCGCATGGCCTCCGTCCGCCACTGGGACGGCTCCAGCCGCGGCAGCCGCTCGCGGCCCCGGTCGCAGGGGCCGCACAGCTCGCCGGTGTTGTCGCGCGCCAGGCGGCTACCGCAGCGGATACACGATTTCGCACCTGAACTCACCCGCATCCCACCTACCTGCCGAATCCCGACGATCGAACGGATGGCGCGTACCCGAGCAACCATTCGATGCTATCGGACCGTTTGGACCCCCAGATCAATTGGCGCGGAACGGATTATCGGCTGTGAGTGCACAGAAATAGATCAGAGGCGACCGGCGGCGTCGAGCCACTTTTCGGGCTCCGACCTGCGTACGGAGGCGATGCCTATTCCCTCGGCACGTAATTGACGGACCTTCTCGGGATTGTTGGTGAGAAGTTCGACACAGTCCAGGCCGAGCGCGAACAACATCTGCGCCGCGACCCGATAGGTGCGTTCGTCCTCGCCGCGTCCGAGCAGCCGGTTGGCCTCGAAGGTGTCGTACCCGGCGTCCTGCAGGACGTAGGCGTCGAGCTTGTTGTACAGGCCGATGCCGCGGCCTTCCTGACGCAGGTAGAGCAGCACGCCGCCGCGCCCGGCGATCAGCGCCATCGCCTCGTGCAGCTGTTCGCCGCACTGGCAGCGGTCGCAGCCCAGCAAGTCGCCGGTCAGGCATTCACTGTGTACCCGCACCAGGGGAATTCCCGCCGCCCCGTCGGGGGGTTCGATGACGAAGGCCACGTGCTCGCCGGGATCCTCGAGGTGGTCGAACGTGACAACCTCTGCCACACAGTCGACTCCGCGGCGCAGTGCCACGGGCACCCGGGCCCGCACGGTCGCGATCGGGGCCGTCGTCGTCCTGCCGAGCTTCAGCAAATCAGCACTCCCGCGGTTGCTCGTGTCCGTTCATTCTGATGCCGTACAAAACTGGAGCCACGCTAACACTCCGCAATCTTCTAGCAGACTCACAGCAATCGAACGGTCATAGTTTCTGACATCGCGTGACACGCAGGCGACCATCCGCGACAGCCGGTCCGCGACAGCCGATTACGGCCGCACGCCGTCCGGGCGTGCACCGAGCGGCGAATCCGGCGCGGGCCGCACGGCCAGCATATGGTCGCGGTACTCCCGGGGAGTCAGACCGGTCTCGCCACGGAATACGCGGTAGAAGTTGCGATCCCCGGCGAATCCACAGCCGCTCGATAGAGCACCTCATCATCGGCTCGCTCAGGATGGACGCCCACAGATCGAACGATTCGCCGGCGGAAACCCCCGCGGTCGAGATGCGCGGGCCGCCGACGGTCACTTCGTAGGCATTCATGGGGCAATCCTGCCAGCAACCCTCGCGCCGCCGGGCCGACCCAGCAAACGAACCGAGTGGTTCTGTGTGGCTAGCGAAGTAGATTGACCAGTTGCCGGTAGGCGGCCCGCGTCGGCGGGGCCAGCCGCCGCCAGGTGACCGGGCCGCCCGAGCCCAGGTGCGTGTCGTAGGGGATCTCGGCAACCGCGCGGACCACGTCGCCCAGGTACTTGCGCACGTGCTCGGTGACCAGCGGCCCGTCCTTGGGGTGCTGGCGGGTGACGACGATGACCGCGTCGGCGAGGTGATACTGGCTGTAGTTGTCGTCGAGCCAGATCAGCGCGGGTTTCAGGCGATTCACCGCATCCGGGCGGGCCGCCAGGGTGATCACCAGCGAGATGCGCGAATCGCTCAGCAACGGCGCGACCATGCGGCTGGTGACCGGCGCGCCACCGTCGTACACGGGCAGGCATCCCGCCTCGACCAGGTCCCGGTGGACCGAGGAGTAGGTCTCGCGCCGGGGCAGCGCCTCGGGCCCGCGCGGCAGAACGCCTACGCCGGAACTGTTTTCACCGCAGCTGTCGATGACCGTTGACGGCAGGCTGCGGTGCGCCATGTTCAGCCAGGACTGGACCGTGCCGGCGGCATCGATGGTGTCGCACCCGCGCGCGGCGAGGTCACCGCCGGTGGTGGTGGCGTCCACGACCACCGGCGAGTGCTCGCCGTAGTCGTAGGCGGCCGCGCCCGCGATGCCGAGTGCGGTGGTGGTCGCGCCGGAGCCGCCGGAGCTGCCCAGCACGAGCACGGGCGGCAGGTCGGCCCACAGCAGGTAGCCGTTGCTCGGATGCATGCGCACCATGTCGGTGGGTCCTCCGGGCGGGGCCGGACGCAACAGCAGGGACAGGTCGGTGGGTGTGGAAGAAAGGGCCGCGGGATGATCCGGGAAGTTTTCGGACATCGCTAGATTCCTTTGGTGCGAGCGGCAGTCGATACTGCGGAATCCGTGTGGTCACCACGTCGCGCGCAGCCGGCCCCTGCGTCTCGCCATCAACGCCCCCACCGCGTCGACGAGCTGCCCCTGCGCTTCGACATTTTTCGAAGCCTGAAGTCGATTTCCCCCCGATACCCCCTACCGCCCTGAAGTCGATCAAGAGTGCAAAAAGGGTTGCTGTGCAGCCCCTTTCGATGTCGCCAGATATTACATGATCTTGTCAACAATGCATCCGGATCGATAGCCCTTCAGAATCGCTGGCACTGAATGTCAGAGGTCCGGCCGCGAACGGCCGGACCTCTGGGATGGATGCGGGTTTTCAGCCGATGTCGGTGGTGAGCGGCAGCGCGGTCACCGAGGTCCCGACGTGCAGGGTGAAGGAACCGGGTTCGACGGCCCAGCCGTCGGCGGTCCAGTGCTCGAACGCGCGCCGCGGCAATTCGATGGTGGCACTGACGGATTCACCGGCGCCCGCCTCGATCACCGCGAATCCGGCGAGCCAGCGTACCGGGCGATCGACGGCGCTGTCCGCACGCGACAGGTACGCCTGCACGACCTGACGACCGGCGCGCGCCCCGGTGTTGCGGACGGTGACGGTGGCGGTGCGGCCGGACACCGTCAGCTCGGCGAGCTCCCAGGTGGTGTAGCCGAGTCCGTGGCCGAACGGATAGGCCGGGGCCACACCGGATTTCAGCCACGCCCGATACCCGATGTGAATGCCCTCGGAGTACGGCAGCGCGTTGTCGGGTCCGGGCTTGGTGTCCAGCACCGGGACATCGGCAATGGTCACGGGCCAGGTGGTCGGCAGGCGGCCGCCGGGTTCGGCGGCACCGGTCAGCACGTCGGCCAGCGCAGCACCGAATTCCTGTCCGGGGAACCAGGTGAGCAGGACCGCGGCGACGTCGTCGCGCCACGGCATCTCCACGGGGGAACCGGAATTCACCACCACGACGGTGCGCGGGTTGGCCGCGGCGACGGCGGCGACCAGTTCGTCCTGGCGGCCGGGCAGCCGCAGCGTGGTGCGGTCGAAGCCCTCGGACTCGATCTGCTCGGTGGTGCCGACCACGACCACGGCCACGTCGCTGGTGCGGGCCAGGTCGATGGCGGCGGCGAACTCGTCGTCGTCGGAGCGGCGCGGGCGGCCGACCGCGCAGGTGATGCCCATGGCGGGGAAGCCGCCGCCGGGCGCCATGCGCACCAGGATCTCGACCTCCTCGCCCTCGGCGAGGGCGCGGGTCACGAAGCGCTGCGGCGGATTCAGCAGCATCTCGACCGGGTCGGCGCCGTCGGGCAGCACGGTCTCCTCGAGCACCTGTTCGCCGTCCAGCGCCAGGGTCAGCGCGCCCACGCCCGCGAAGCCGATGCGCCACTCCCCCGCCACGTCGGCGCGCAGCCGCCCGCGCAGTTCGATGACTTTGGCCTGCACCGCGTTCGGGTTGCCGAACAGCATGAGGCTGCCCGCGGTGCGGTGTTCGGTGTCGAGCACGGTGTCCTCGCCGAGGTACCGCAGCGACAACCCGGGCTCGCCGGTCTCGGGATCGGTGACCAGATCCAACGGGATGGGAATCATGTTCTCGCTCAGGTGGACGCCGGGGGTGTACACCACCGGCAGCACCTCGGAGAGCCCCTCCAGCGGGGAGGTGGTGTGCGCCGGAATCACGGTCGCGCTGCCGCCGCCCATGAACCGCGGTTCGGCGGCGGCGGAGCCGAGCAGCGCCACCCGGGCGGGCGCGCGCAGCGGCAGGGTGCCGTCATTGCTCGCCAGCACCATGGCCAGCGCGGCGGCCTCGCGCACCAGTTGCCGGGACTGTTCGTCGGTGAATGCCGGGACGGGCGTGGGGGTTCCGTTCAGCGCGCCGACGCGTTCGGCGAAGCGCAGGATGCGCCGCACCTTCTCGTCGATCGCGGATTCGGGGACCTGACCCTCGCGCACGGCCTGTTCCAGCGGCGCGCCCCACAGCTCCCACGGGCCGGGCATGGCCAGGTCGTTGCCCTTGGCCGCACCCTGGGTCGAGCGGACGGCGGTCCAGTCCGAGACCACCACGCCGTCGAAACCCCACTCGCCCTTCAAGGGTTCGTCGAGCAGGTCGTTCTCGGTCATGGTGGTGCCGTTGACGGAGTTGTAGGCCGCCATCACCATCCACGCGCCCGCCTCCACGGACCGCTCGAACGGGTACAGGTAGAGCTCGCGCAGGGTGCGCTCGTCGGCGATGACGTCGGCGGTGAAGCGCTCGGTCTCGGAGTCGTTGGCGACGTAGTGCTTGGGGCACGCGCTCACCCCGTGCGCCTGCACCGCGCGCACATACGCGTCGGCCATCTCGGCGGTCAGCATCGGATCCTCGGAGAAGCATTCGAAATGCCGTCCGCCGAGCGGGGATCGGTGCAGGTTGATGGTCGGACCCAGGACCGCGTACACGTCCTTGCGGCGGGCCTCGGCGGCGATGAGCGCCCCGATGTCGGTGAGCAGGTCCCGGTCCCAGGTGGCGGCCAGGGCGGTGCCCGAGGGCAGGCTCACCGACGGGTCGCGCTCGTCCCACTGCTCGCCGCGCACGCCGGACGGGCCGTCGGAGACCGGCATGTCGGCCAGGCCGATGCTCTCGTCACCGGCGAAGCGGAAGAAGTTGGCTCCCGAGACGAGCCGGATCTTGGCGGGCAGATCCAGTTTCGCGAGCAGGTCGTCGATGGCGTCGGTCATGCTCGTTCCTTCCAGAAGGTCACCAGGTCCGCGCAGACCCGGTCGGGGACGTCCTCGTTGGGCACGTGGCCGGAGCCGGGATAGACGGCGGTCTGCGCGCCCAGCTGGGCGGCGAAGCGCTCGTGCACCTCGGGGGCCCACAGGTCGTTGGTGTCGCCGTAGGCCACCAGCAGCGGCACGCCCGAATCCCGCAGCACGGCGGGATCTTTCACCGGCGGCTCGGCCATGCAGGTGAGGATGCCGACGATATTGGCCTTCTTGGTGCGCAGGATCCGCTCGCGCAGGAATTCCTGGCGCTGTGGCGAGGGTTGCTGGTCGGCCTGCGCCATGACCGCGCTCATCTGCTGCCAGATCACCTCCTGCCCACCGGCGTCCACCATCTGCGCGACCAGCAGCGGCGGCGGGAAGTTGATGTCCTCCACCGAGGACGGGCCCGAGGCGAGCAGGGTGAAGGTGCGGAACCGTTCGGGGCGCTCGATCACCGCGACGCGGGAGACGTAGCCGCCGAAGGAGTGCCCGACCAGATGGATGGGCTCGTCGGGTGAGATCTGGTCGACCACGCCGTGGAGGTCGCCGACGAAATCGGCCAGGGTGTAGCCCGAGACCTCGTCGGGCCCCTCGGACTCCCACTGCCCGCGCTGGTCGTAGGCGACGGCACGATAGCCCGCGTCCGCCAGCAGCGGCAGCATGTCCTCGAAGTCCTCCTTCGAGCCGGTGAAGCCCGGCACCAGCAGCGCGGTCCCGCGGTATTCGGTCCCGGCGGGCGGCGCGGCCTCCCAGGCGGCCAGTTTTCCAGCGGCTCCCCGCAGTGTGAACGGCGTGATCAGGGCCTGACTCATCCGGCGATCCTTCCCTCGTACTGCCTTGTACGGCTGGCCCCGAGTGTGCCAGCGGATACCGCATTTACCGAGTGGTCATTAGGTAACGTTATCCTTTCGTTACCCGGATCTGGTTTTGCCTGCTCAACACGCTTGACTAGTGTCCCACCACATGACGCCGCATCCCCGACGCCGCGGCCGGGGCGACGACCGCCGCGAGCAGATCATCGACGAGGCCCTCAAGGCCTTCGCCGACAACGGCTATCGCAGCACCTCCATCGCCGAGATCGCCGAACGCTGCGGCCTGTCCCAGCCCGGGGTCCTGCACTACTTCCCCAACAAGGCGGCGCTGCTGTCCGCCGTCCTCGACTACCGCGACCGCCTCGACTACGACCGGCTGGGCTTCGATCAGCAGCTGCGCGGCAAGGACGCCCTGGTGCGCCTCGCGCAGCTGGTGGATCACAACACGCACGTGCCCGGCCTGGTTCGGCTGTTCACGGTTCTCACCAGCGAGGCCGTCACCGTCGATCATCCCGCGCACGGCTGGGCCCAGAACCGCTACCGGAGGCTCCAGGACTACCTGGGCGCGGCGCTCGAGGCCGGGCAGGCCGACGGCAGCGTGCGCGCCGACATCGACCCCGCGGCGGTCGCCCGGCAGGTCTTCGCCATGATGGACGGCCTGCAACTGCAGTGGCTGGTCGACCCGGACCGGGTCGACATGGCCACGCTCTTCCGCGCCTACATCGACGAGCTCATCGCCTGGATCTCGTAGGGGCGCAGACAAATCCGGCACAGGCGCCGGAAACGGCGAATCGGGCTAGGCCGAGTCGGCCGCGTACTGGTATTTGCCGCGGTCCAGCTTGCGGACATTGCTGTTGTCGCGCTGCGCCATTCGGCCCAGCGCCACCGCGACGTGATGACGGGCGCTGATCGGCAGCTCCACGCCACGTCCCTGCAACGCCGCGATCACCTCGGCGGGGGTCCAGGTCTGCTCGGGGTGCTCGGCGAGGAAATCCGCCACCACCCGCGGCAGCGAACGGTTCTGCTCCGGCGCGGGCCCGCCCGGGTCGGACGACGGGGCGTCCTGGAACTGATCGTCGCGGGCCGTGTCCAGCCAGTTGGCGACGGTCAGCAGTTTCGAGCAGGCCGCACGCAACTCCGCACCCGGCGAACGGATGTCGCCGAGGTTGTACATCGCCTGGTAGTAGCGGCCGATGTTGGTGAGCATCTCGATGACCTGCTGCTCGGTGTCGGCGACGATGGCTTCGCTGCTGCGACCCGATTGCGCGGCCGCCGCCACTGCTCCCACGTCCACGTCCGGCGTTCCCCTTTGCTGTAGACCGGTTGCTTCCAGTACCCGGTGGATGCAAGACAGCCCAGACAGTAGCCGGGGCCGCCCACCGAATTGTGAAAGACTACAAGGTCATTGCCACGTCCGGCGACCCAACGGCAGGACCATGATCGAAAAGCCCGACTCGCGCGAGCGCGACACGCCGAACGTTTCGGAGCGGGCGTCTATCGCGATATCACCTCCGTGGGAGGCACGCTCGAACCCGGAGAGAACTTCGCCGGCTACCAGATCTTGCGAAAGCTGGGGGCCGGCGGAATGGGCGCGGTCTATCAAGCCCGAGACCGCGACCTGCCACGATTCGTGGCCCTGAAACTGCTGACCCTGCCCGGCGGCGAACGCGAACACCGGGCCCGGTTCCAGCGCGAGGCCGATACGGTTGCGCGCCTGCAGCATCCGAACATCGTCACGGTCTACGCGCGCGGCGAGGAAGACGACCGGCTGTGGATCTCCATGACCTTCGTCGACGGCAGCGACGTCGCGCGGGCACTGCGAGAGGGACCCATGCACCCGGCGCGGGCCGTGCGCATCATCGCCGAGACCGCGGCGGCGCTCGACCACGCCCACGACACCGGCATCCTGCACCGCGACGTGAAACCCGCCAATATCCTGCTCGCGGACGGACGTCCGGAACGCGCCGTGCTCACCGATTTCGGCATCGCCAAATCCTTCGACGAGAGCCGCCAGCTCACCCAGAACGGGGAGATCCTGGCCAGCTTCCAGTACGCGGCCCCCGAACGGCTCACCCGGCCCGAGGAAGCCGATCGGCGCGCCGACGTGTACTCGCTGGGGTGCACGCTGTTTCACATGCTGACCGGGGAGGCGCCCTACCCCGGGCAGAACGTCGGGCAGATCATCTACGGGCACGCCTACGAGCCGGTGCCGATGCCCTCGGACCGGAACCCCACGCTGCCACGGGGTTTCGACGAGCTCATCGCCCGCGCCATGGCCAAGGACCCGGAACGGCGCTTCGACACCTGCACGCATCTCGCCTGGGCGGCCTCGCGAATCCTGCGCCAGCCGGGGACGCATCGGACCGCGCCGGCGGGGACGGTGCACTTCAGCGGGCCCAGATCCGGTGCGGGACAACCCGAGCGCAATGCCACCACCATGCCGCCGGCGCCGCTGCCGATTCCGATCCGGCCCGGCAACGGTCCCGCCACCACGCGGCCGGGACCGGAACCCACGCGGCTGAACAGCGGTCCGGGGCCGGCTCACGTGAACAGCGGACCGGCTCCGGCCCGCGCGAATTCCGGTCCCGGTCGGGTCACTTCCGGTGCCGCGGCGACGCGTCCCACGACGGGTCCCGCGCCGACTCGCCTGGTGACCGGACCCGCACCCCTGCGCGAGACCACCGGACCCGCACCCGGTTCGAACAACACCGGGCCCGCGCCGACCCGTTTCGTGACCGGACCCGTGCCGTCCGATGTGAGCGGGCCTCCCGGGGTCCTGGGCATCGGCACCCGCACCGGATTCGACCTGGGCACCGGGACAGATACGGACGCAAGCGTTCCCGGCAAGCGCCGCGGGCCCGGCCGGATCCTGCTGGCCCTGGCCCTGGTGGTCACCGTGACGGTCCTCGGGTACCTGCTGGTGCGCGCGGGCAACGGTTATTCCGGGCCGAGCAATGCGGCGGCCTCGAACACGCCCACCATCACGGCGACGACCACCGGGGCTGTCACGACCGAACCGACCACCGCCACAGAGGTTCCGCAGGTCACGACCGCGCCCTACACGCAGCCGACCACGGCGGCCCCGTACACGCCGCCGCCGGTCACCTCCCAGCAGCCGAAAACCGTTCCGGTGCCGGATGTCGTCGGGTCCGCGATCGCACAGGCGAAGACGCGTCTGGAGAAGGACGGGTTCGTCGTCGAACAGGCTCAGCGTGAGGACAAGAGCACGAAAGGCACTGTCCTGGAGACCTCCCCGGCCGCCGGGACCGTGAAGCCGGTCGGCTCGACGGTCAAGGTGACCGTGTCCTCCGGTCCCCCGACCACCACGACCATCACCGTGCCCACTCTGATCGGCCTCTCCCCCGCCGCCGTCACCTCCGCGCTGCAGGCTCTCGGCTGGCACGGCAGCGTCGCGAAATCCACCGGGCCGACCAACGATTCCACCAAGGACGGCAAGGTAATCGCGCAGAACCCGACAGCCGGAACCCCGGTGACCGCGGACCAGGCGATCACCATCACCGTCGGCGCCTACACCATCACCTCCACCAGCCCCGTCAGCTCGACGACACCGGCGGCCGGCTGAATCTCGGGTCAGACGTCCGCATCCCGCGTGGCTGCGGGCAGATCGGGCAGGGCCAGGCAGAGGGCTTCCAGCGCGGCGGTGAAACCGTGGTCCGAGGGGGTGGCGTAACCGATCACCAGGCCGTCACGGTCGGGCATGGGACTGTCGGGATGCCGGTAGCGCCGCAGACCGTCGAGGGCCAAACCCCGGCGGCGGGCGGCGTGGACGGCGAAATCCTCGGTGCCGGGCGGGAGTTCGAGAACCGCGTGCAAGCCCGCGGCGATGCCGCCGATCCGGATGTGCGGGGCGCGCTCGGCGAGGGTGCGCACCAGGAGGTCCCGGCGCCGGCGGTAGCTGATCCGGGTGCGGCGCAGATGCCGATCGTATGCCCCGGTGGTGAAGAAGTCGGCGAGGGTCAGCTGGTCCACGACGCTGACCTGCATCTCCCGGGATCCCTTGGCGGACAGGACATCGTCGACCAGGCGGGCGGGCAGGGCCATCCACCCGACGCGCAGGGCCGGGGACAGGCTCTTGCTGACCGATCCCAGATAGACGACGCGGTCGGGGTCCAGGCCCTGGACGGCGCCGACGGGTTGGCGGTCGTAGCGGTATTCGCCGTCGTAGTCGTCCTCGAGCAGGACGCCGCCGCTGGATCTGGCCCAATCGATCACGGCCGCACGGCGTTCCGGATGCAGGGGGCCGCCTGTCGGGTACTGGTGGGCGGGGGTGAGCAGGACCGATCGGGCATCGATGGCGGAAAGTTCCTCGATCCGCGCGCCGTGGGGGTCGACGGTCAGCGGGATGGTGCGTGTGCCCGCGCCGCGCAGGATGTCGCGGTAGAAGTCCAGTCCGTACGCCTCCATGGCCATCGGGCCGTCCAGGACGGTGGCCAGCAGCCGCAGCCCGTGGGCGAAGCCGGAGCAGATGACGATGTACCGCGGGTCGGTGCGCACGCCGCGGGCCCGGGTCAGGTATTCGGCCAGCGCGGTGCGCAATTCTGGGCGACCGCGCGGATCACCCACGCCGAACGCGTCATTGGGGGCGGAGTGAAGGGCGCGACGGGTGGCCGCGATCCAGTCGGTGCGCGGAAAGGCCGCCGCATTGGGTGAACTGGGCTGGAGATCATGGCGGACCGGGCGCGGGCCGGGGCGGGACGGCCCAGCGGCGCGCTCGTCCGGGGCGGGGACGGCCCGTTCGGCCACCCGCGTGCCCGCACCCTGGCGGGCCGTCAGCCAGCCCTCCGCCACCAGCTCGGCGTAGGCGGCCGCCACCGTATTGCGGGCCATCCCCAGATCGACCGCGAGGCTGCGGTACGGGGGCAGCCGGGCTCCCGGGACCAGACGCCCGGAGCGAATGGCCTCCCGCAACGCGGCCATCAGCCGGGCGCGGTTACTCCCCGTGCCGGTCAATTCGAGATGCAGGTCGACGCCCTGATCGGTCTCGGCCGCCACCGCCGACCGCTCCGAATTGACCCATCTTTCCGCCATGGAATTGAACCCTATCTGGGGTTCATTCCAGACCTAGGTTTATGTCATCGCGCCGGGTGGCTCCCATCGAGCCGCCCCGCGGGAACCCCTGTGCACGAAAGGTTTTCCGCCATGACTACCCTGCGCACCACCACGACGCCCGAGCGCACCCCGATCCGGGGATGGCTCGCCGTCCTGGCCGTGGCCCTGGGCATCTTCTCCCTGATGACCTCCGAACTGCTGCCGGTCGGCCTGCTCACCCCGGTCGGTGCGGCGCTGCGCGTCTCCGAAGGCGCCGCCGGACTGATGGTGACCGTGCCCGGCCTGGTGGCCGCGTTCTCCGCGCCCCTGATCACCGTCCTCACCGGCCGCGTCGACCGCCGGCTGATGCTCATCGCCCTGATCGCCCTGATGGGCGCGGCAAACCTGGCCTCCAGCATGGCGACCAGCTTCGCGGTCGTCCTGCTCGCGCGGTTCCTGATCGGCATCGCGGTCGGCGGATTCTGGTCCATCGCAGGCGGTATCGCGTTGCGCCTGGTTCCCGAGCATCAGGTCGGCCGGGCCACCGCGGTCATCTTCGGCGGCGTCGAGACCGCGTCCGTCTTCGGCGTCCCCACCGGCACCTTCATCGGCGACCTGGGCGGCTGGCGCGCCGCCTTCGCGGTGGTCGGGCTGCTCGGCTTGTTCTCGGTGGTGGCCATGGCGTTCCTGCTGCCGCGCCTGCCCGCCGAACGCGGCTTCACCTTCGCCGATCTGCCGAAGGTGTTCCGCGGCAACGCCGCCCTGCGCGCCGCCCTGGCCCTGACCTTCCTGGTCATCACCGGTCACTTCCTGGCCTACACCTTCGTCCGGCCGATCCTCCTCGACCACGGCGTCGGCGACAGCACCATCGGCCCCCTGCTGCTGGTCTTCGGCATCGCCGGGATCACCGGCAACTTCGCCGCCGGCGGGCTGGTGTCGAAGAGCCTGCGCCGCACCGCCACCGCCATCGCCGCGGCGCTCACCCTGGCCATGCTGACCCTCGCGGTCGCCGACCACACCACCATCACCGCCGCGGCCGCCCTGATCGTCTGGGGCCTCGGTTACGGCGCGGTCCCCGTCACCTTCCAAACCTGGATCATGCGCGCCGCCCCCGACACCACCGAGGCCGCCTCCTCCCTGTTCGTGTCCACCTTCAATATCTCCATCGCCTTGGGCGCCCTCTGCGGCGGCGTCATCGTCAACGCGCTCCCGACCACCGGCGTCCTCTGGATCGGCGCGGGCCTGATCCTGCTCGCCCTGCCCATCATTCACCGCTCCCGTCGGTGACCGATCCGTGTACGGCCGGCTACCAGATGTTCCAACTGGTCCGCCCGCGCATCGACTCGATCTCCTTGGCGATCGTCTCGAGCCGGGGCACCAGTCCCTGGAAATACCGCCGCGCATCGCAACTCTCACCGCACCCTTGATGCACGGTCAAACCCCGCTGCGCCGCTTGCAAATTCATGACCGGATAGTCGGGTGCGTCATGCGAAATCGCCCTCACGACCGCACCCCCGTCCGCTGCGCCGCCGCATTGATCACGGCAATTGCCTGACGTTTCCTGGCGCACACTGACATCGGGCACCCCTCGTGTACCCGCAACACGTCCCGCGCGTACGCGGTGGTCATCATGGTCACCGCTTCATGGCTCTCGATCGGTATGCGGAACATGCTCGACTCCGATTGTCGGCGTGGATGTTTGAGTTCCCCTTCGGCGGGGTGCGTCAAGTAGACCACTTATCGAATCGCGGGTGGAAAGTTTCCGACGCGGCGGTGGTCCGCAATTCTCTCCATTCCGAAACAACGCACCATCGATAGTGCGACTGAGGGAATGCCCCGTCAGGCTGTCAGATCACCTGCCCCACATCAGTTTTCACCAGTCGATCCAGGGCGCGCTCGGCCAAAGCGGCGATCGTCATCGACGGATTACAGGCCGCGGTATTGCCGGGCATGAGGGCGCCGTCGAGGACATAGAGGCCGGATTGGCCGAGGACCCGGCCGTCCAGGTCGCAGACCGCGCCCATACTCGCACCGCCGAGCGGGTGCCAGGTGGACGGGAACGCGAGGTTGGTGTCGAGCAGGGTGCTCGACGGGCCGGCGATGCGCTGGACGGCGGGGCCGATGTGATCGTTCTGGATGGCGGCGTCGCCGTCGACGGGCCAGTGCAGGGTCGCGGCGTCGGCGGCGGAGTCGTAGCGGAATTCGCCGCGGCCGGTGCTGACGCCGTAGCCGACCATCATGGTGCTGTGCGCGTCGACCGACAGCGGCGGGATGGAGGCCTGGATGACGGTGTGCGCGCCGTGCGGGTCGTCCCAGTTCAGGCTGCCGTAGACGACGGGTCCGCCCTGGGCGAGGCCGAATTCCTCGGTGGGCGCGGTCCAGACGTAGATGCGGTCGGCATTGGTGCCCCAGCCGCGGCCGAGCTGGTCGGGCAGATCGGGGATCTGACCCTTGGCGGCCGCGCGCACCAGCAGGCGGGTCGTATTGAGGCTGCCCGCCGACAGCACCAGGGCATTGGTGGTGAGGATCTTGTTCTCCAGCACCGTGCCCGCGGTGTCGGTGCGGTTCACGTGCACGGTCCAGCGGCCGTCGGGGGCGCGCTCGATATCGGTGACCTCGTGCAGGGTTTGCACGGTGACCCGGCCGGTGGCCTCGGCGGCGGCGACGTAGGTGACGTCGACGGTGTGCTTGCCGCCATTGTTGACGCCGAGGGAACCGGCCCCGTTGGTGTAGGAGGCGGCCATCTCGCCGCGCAGTTCGGCGAGCGCGTAATTCCAGTCGATGGGCATGGGGATCTTCGACACGGGCAGCCCCGCGTCGCGGGCGTGCTCGGCGAAAACACGGGCGGCCTTGTAGTTAGGCGTCTCGACGAGTTCGTCGGGTGCGACGGCCAAGCCCAGCATGCGCGCGACGCGGGGGTAGTAGACACTGTTGAGCGCCGCCCAGTCCAGCCCGCCGGGGAAGTGGGTGCTGAACACCGCCTCGGTCGGCTGCAACGACATGCCCTGGTACACCAGCGATCCCCCGCCCAGCCCGGCCGCGCACAGGGCCGTCATGTTCTCGCCGGGCACCGCTTCCACCAGGCCGGTGTACTTGTCGAAAGCGACCGGCCGGCCGAACAATTCGGGACTGGACCGATGCCACAGCATCCGTTTGTCCGGCGCGGTGGCGTTGGGGAAGGTGGTGGCGTTCGGACCGGTCGGCCACCGCATGCCGCGCTCCAGCAGCAGCACGGGCACCCCGGCTTCGGCCAGGCGCAGCGCGGTCACCCCGCCGCCGAACCCCGAGCCGATGACGATGACCCGATGCTCCTCCCGGGTGAGCTCGACCCGGTTGATCCGGGCGGCGATGCCCGCGCGGGCGGCGGGCGCGGTCGCGAGCAGGGCGGCGGTGGCGGCGACTCCGGACAGCAGGGAACGACGCGAGATTTCAGACATGGGACACCTACGTGATCGGCGAGAAGGGAACGGCGGCGGGAATTCTCAGGCGAAGGCGCAACCCGAGAGCGGTGTGCCATTGAGCCGGTCCATCAGATAGCCGATCGCATTGTTGGTGCCGAAACCGTCGATCAATTCCGGTCCGAAGTGATTGGGAATGGTCGCGCCCGACAGGATGGGCGGCAATGTGTTGGTGCGGAAGCTGACCGTCGCGCCCGCGGCGCACCAATCGCTCGCCAACTGCTTGGCCTGATCGTAGGGGACGGTGTCGTCATTGACGCCGCTGGTGATCAGTACCGGGCTGGCCGGGGTCAGCGATCCGATCCGCTGCTGCCGCAGAATGTTCTGGATCGACGGGATTTCGCGCATGTGGTCGACGAGCGGACGCTGATCGACGGTGAAGGCGTTGGTGCGCAGGAACGGATGCAGCGCGATCACATCGCCGATGCACGCGTTCGACAGTTCATTGAGCAGACCCTGCCCGGCAGGCGTCACCCGAGAATTGAATTCGGGGCGCAGGTCCGGGTACCGGTCCAGGAAGCCGTTGAGCGCGAACCCGACCGCGCCGCCGATCAGACTGCCCTCGATCCGGTCCAGGATCGCCGACAGATCCGCGGTCGGCGCGCCCGCCCAGGTGCCCTTCAGGTTCAGTTCCGGCGCGTAGCTCGGCTGCATCTCCGCGGCGGCCGCGCTCGCCCCGCCGCCCTGCGAGTACCCCCAGAACGCGAGCGGCGTGTCCGCCCCGGTCCCCGCGAGCCGGTTCGCGGCGCGGGCGGCGTCGAGCACGGCGTGCGCCTCCTCGATCCGGTTCGCGTAGGTGTGGATGCCGGGCGTGCCCATCCCGATGTAGTCGGTGACGAAGACCCGCGCGCCGAGCGCGTTCCAGGCGAAAGCGGCCAGGACCTCCTGGTTCGCCGAGAAGGTCGGCGGGGTCAGACTCGCGTACATGCCGGTCGGGAAGGCCAGTGACAGCGCGCACTGGTCACCCTGTCCGACCGTGCCCGGCGCGATCAGCACCGTCGGGCGCGGGCCCTGCCCCTGCCACGGGCGGCTGGAATCGATGAACGTGCCGGTCACGGCGACGGGCGTGTCGTCCTGGGTGCGGGAGGTGTACATGACCCGTTGCGCCGCCAGCGGCCAGGTCCCGTCGGCGGCGGGCAGCGCGGGCAGCACCGACATGCCCTCGGTCTTGATCACCGCGCCGGGTGCGGAATCGAATTGCTGTGGCGGGTAATAGAAGTCGCTCATCGGGTCGGCCGCGGCAGGCGGCACCGCGGCACAACCGGCCACGACCGCAAGCGCCGCGACGGCGACTTTGACGAAGCTGATCGGCCGCCGGGCAGCCGGGACGGGCGAGTACTGCTGACGAGGCATAGTGCTCTTTCTCCACGGAAGTCACACCCGAGTAACCGGGTTACTCGAGTAACGGCGTTACTGTAGCGGCATGGCGAAGGAGACGGAAGAGGCAATACGGGCACGAATCCTGCTCGAGGTACGCGCCCTCCTGGAGTCCGAAGGTCCGGACGCCGTCCAACTCCGCGAGGTGGCCCGCCGCGCCCGCGTCTCCCTCACCACCATCTACAAGTTCTTCCCCACCCGCGATGACCTGCTGGTATCCGCCATCGAAGCCTGGATGGAAGACAACACCTACCTCCCGATGGAACCCCCGCCGCCCGGCGAACCCCTCCGCGACGGCCTGCTCCGGGTCATGCGCCACGTCTTCGACCCGTGGGAGCGCCACCCCACCATGCTCACCGCCTACCACCGCGCCCGCACCGGCCCCGCCCGCCACCGCCTCGACAATCACGGTCTCGACGCCGTCTTCCCCATCGCCGCCGCCGTCCTCGCCGGCGCCACCCCCCGCTACCTCGAAGACATCGCCGTCATCCTCGCCAACCTCACCTCCTCCCTCCTCGCCCAATGCGCCGACGGCACCCTCCAGGTCCCCGAAGTCCTCCCCATCCTCGAACGAGCCATCCACCGCCTCACCACCAACAACGAACCCGAAGCCGCCGAAGCCCTCACCCGCCGCGAAGCCACCACCCCCTACCCCCTCTCCCCCGACGTAGCAGCCCCCTTCGTCCGCACCCCCACGGATTCCCCTGCGCCAGAACAGACCTGACCCCACCCCACCCCTCCCCCCGCAACCCCACCCACACGCCGATAACCAGCCGATTTGGATGTTCAGGGGGGTAGTGGGGTAATCTCGTCGAGCACGAGCGAGAGCAAATGCAACGGGCTGTGGCGCAGCTTGGTAGCGCACCTGACTGGGGGTCAGGTGGTCGCAGGTTCAAATCCTGTCAGCCCGACGTAAGAAACCCTCTCCGACCTGGTCGGAGAGGGTTTTCTGCTATTTGATCAATCGGAGATGGTAGCCGCTACGGTGCCGCGAGGTGTAGCGAGAGAAGATTTCCGGCCTGCTGCAGCGCCGCGGTGTCCGGGTGTAGATAGAGCTGGGTGACGCGGGGGTCGGAATGGCCGGCGATCTTTGCAATAGATGACCGCTCACACCGGCGTCGGCGAACCAGGTCAGCCCGGTGTGCCGGAGACTGTGCCGCAGGAAATGCTCGTAACCGCGCGCGGCCACCACCTCGTCCCAATGAGTTGCGCGCCGTAGACAGTGATCTGGATGCGCCCGCCACGCGGCCCGACGAACAACCGGGCTTCCCTGTACGCCTTGGTGCGGGTGGCCGCGTCGGCATCCTTCATCGTGGATCTCCGTCATCGCGAGCCCGTGCCCGAGCAATTGCCCTGACCACAATGGGGCGAAGCTCCTCGATGACTGGAATGGTCCGGGCACGTTTACCTTTCGTGCCCTCGTCCTTCAATCCGCCTGGGCCTGGTGTCGTTTGCCGGCGCAAGGTCCACATCCATAGGTCGGTATCGATATCCCCGACGCGGCAGCCGGACACCTCGCCGATACGGGCCGCGGTGCATGCCTCGTACACGACGACCTCACCCCAGACCTCGTATCGATCCGATGATGCGGCGACCAGGGCGTCGGCCAGCCCTGTGAGCGTCTGCCAGTCTGGCAGCGCCAGGGCAGGAGGATTGTTCAACTCATCCTCGTGTCGCTCGTATTGCCGTTGCCATCCAGGGACTTCACCACACCAAGTTCGCGGTGCTCCCGCTGCTCGCCGCGAGCATCGGGCTCATGCTGCTGCTGTCGTGCACGTTTCACCGGGCGCCGTGGGCTCGGGTAGTCACTCCGGTCCGGCTCGCCGCTGTGGTGGCGGTGAGCTTCATGGCCGCGCGCTTGCGTGGCTGGCGGTGGGCGCACTCGTCGTGGGCCTGCTCAGCGGATTCAGTGTGTGCGCTGGCGCCGATCTGGTTGAGCATGACTCTGCTGCCGGGCCTGTTCACCACGACCCGCGGCCAGTTCACCCTGATCGCGGCCGGATGGTTCGGTGCGGTCCCGGGCTGCGTGGCCACCCTGGTCGACGTCCCGATTCCCGGCGCGGTGCTGACCGGGATCTCCGCGGCCACCATCTCGATCATGCTGCTCTTGAGCCGGGTCCTGCCCCTACCTGAGGACGAAATCGGCAGCCCGAAGGAGCACCCATCGAAGCCAGTGACCGGCGACTAACCCGGGAGGTCGCGGGACCGCGGCTTGGCTGCGGGACCGCGACCCTCAGCAATCTCTAGAAGTCACTGCGCGGCATCAGGATTCGGTCCGATGAAGCACACCAGGGTCAGCCGCCCAGCGGCGGACGAGGTTCGGGCCAAGGGAGGATCCAAGTGCTTGGTTCCGCAGATGATTCGTTTAAACAAATGCATGCGCAACCCAGGGAGAAGGACAAGTGTTGGTCTTGGTCAGTTCTGGGCGGACCTGACTCCGTGGAGGGTATCGGCGGCGCGCTGAAACCAGGTTTCGGCTTCGTCCCGCTTGCCGCGCCGTCGAAGTAAGTGACCCAAGTTGTTCATCGCAATGGAGGAAAAGCGGTCGTTTGTGTCGGCGGCGCGCCGGAACCAGGTTTCGGCTTCGTCCAGCTCACCACGCTGTTCGAATAGGTCACCCAGGTTGTTCATGGCGTACGGTTCGCTGGCGCCGGCGGCGCGCCGGAACCAGGCTTCGGCTTCGTCCAGCTCACCACGCCGTACAAATAATTCACCCAGGTTGGTCATCGCGATCGGTTCGCCCGCGTCGGCGGCGCGCCGGTACCAGGCTTCGCCTTCATCCAGCTTGCCCCGCAGTTCGAGTAGGTAACCCAGATTGGTCATCGCGTATGGCTCGCCGACGTCGGCGGCGCGCCGGAACCAGGCTTCGGCCTCATCCAGCTCACCACGCTGTTCGAATAGGTCACCCAGGTTGGTCATCGCCACTGGTTCGCCGGCGTCGGCGGCGCGCCGGTACCAGGCTTCGGCTTCGGCTTTGCTTTCAGCCATGGCCAGCTTGCCATGTTGTTCGAGTAGGTGACCCAGGTTAGTCATCGCAACCGGTTCGCCAGCGTCGGCGGCACGTCGGAACCAGGCTTCGGCTTCGTCCAGCTGGCCCCGCTGTTCGAGTAGCTGACCCAGGTTAGTCATCGCAACCGGTTCGCCAGCGTCGGCGGCACGCCGGTACCAGGCTTCGGCTTCGTCCAGCTGGCCCCGCTGTTCGAGTAGCTGACCCAGGTTAGTCATCGCAACCGGTTCGCCAGCTTCAGCGGCGCGCAGAAATCGGTGTTCCGGTCCTAGTTCCCCGAACAGGCGTACTTCTCCGGCGACGTCGATGCTGCGGCTTTGCGGGCGCGGGTGCCCATCACGGCGCAGATGCTGCTCGGCTTCGTGGTACAGATCGTTGAGAGTGCTGCCTGGAGCCGCTGCGGCCGCGTTGAGCAGGGCGCCGGTGAATGCGGTGTTGCGATGCCCGGTGGGGGCGAACGACGGTTCGTTGGCCGCGGACGACGCGATCGTGTATGTGCCGCGCAGTTCGGTCTGCCCTGCGACCAGACCGGGCAAATCGGTCATGGCTTCGAAGGCGCGGCCGGCGAAGCAGCAGTCCAGGATCAGGATCCGGACGCGGGCGGGGCTGTCGAGGATCTCTTCGCGCAGCGTTTCGAATGGCACCGTGGTCCATCGGATCCGGTCTGGGGCGCTACCGGTTAGCGTCAGGTGCAGTCGGCCCTTGCGGTCGAGCAACCCATGACCGGTGTAGTACACCAGCAACACCCCCGTCGCCTCCTGAGCAGCCCGGCCGACAGCATGGCCCACGTCGGCTGTGCGGCTGGGGTCGATGATGGAGATGCAGTGCTCGGTAGTGAACGCCCCACCAGACCCGGTGAGGACCTCGGCGAGGTCGTTGACATTCGCCACGACCGCGGGGATCGGGTCGAGACCGTCGTGTTCATAGCGGCTGGTGCCGATCAGGATCGCACGAGAGTCCTGCGGGACCTGGCCCTCGGTCATTGCCTGGTGTCCGTGTCCGGCGGGTCGAGCAGGTCCGCCAGTTCGCGCATCACCTCTGGGGCTTTCACACGCGTGGCGGCGAGCTCAACAGTTGTTCCGCCGCGGGTGACGGTGAGCTTGACATCGGAGCGGCGGTGGGTAAGCCAGGCCCTCAGCGATGCCGCGAGTGCGGATCCGATCCCGCTGGCTCCGAGCGCCACCGCCAGCACATCAACCGCCCCGGCGCTCATCTGCCCCTCGTCGGCGTGCGCGGACCGCGGATGCGCCCGGCCCCGTAAGGCGTCATCGTGACCGAACCAGTCCAGCAGCCCGAGCAACTCGTCCGAGCCACCGTCGACCCGAATCGTCAATCCCGGATTCCCCTCTGACACAAGCACATCCTGCCCCAGAACCAGCACGGCTTCACCCCGAATCGTAGAGGCACTCTAAATGGCTTGACGGTGGGCGGCACGAATCGGCTCCGATGTCCAGAGCGTCCGTTGTAGCCGACTGCACCCTCACGCCGACCAACCTGACAAAGCCGAGATCACCTGCCCACAGCAGGAACCCAGTCAGCAGAGCACCCGCGGCATCCACAGGCTCACGACCTCGCAACAACGGAGATGACGAAAATTGACGTGGACGTCAAACGTGGTTCTTCTCATACTTGTTCGGTGCTAACTGACGATGCCGGCTACCACCTGCCGAACGCCCTCCTCATCGCAGATGGATGAAGTCCTACGCCGCATGATTGCCCAACTGACAGGCTCTAATCTCGAGGCCTGGATCATCTTCGAAGGACAGTCCACGGACTGGCTAGTCCAGAACAGCCTCGTTGTACTGGATCAAGCCACCCTGCGCTGGCGGTATGAGTCGAACCGCGGCGATGAATATCGAAAGTGTCTGAAGGAAACCGACAAGCTGAGAAACGACAGAAACCTCGTGATACATGGCGATTGGGCAACCACTAACAGGCTTTCTAGCCCCGCCAAGCCCCGCTCGACCGATGCAGCGCATGCCGCTGAGACCTTCTTTGTAATGCGTAGTCGGTACCGGCGGTGGGGCCACGAAGAGTGTTGGAGTGCAGCCGATGTCGACGCTGTCGCGAGCGCCATCCAGGATTGGATCACACGGGTAATAGTCATACTCGACGAAGACCAGGAACTCTGAGCGGATGCGCAGGGGAAGATGCTCCCCAGCATTGCTGACTCCGCCTCAATCCACGATTCGCCGTCAGTTGATTCATGGGCATCAACTGACGAAAGTCGGGGAGGACCTCGCACACGCAGTTACGCCCCGTCATCAACCACAACGGAAGAGTGGCTTACCTGAGGGTACGGCCTAAGTGTCGACTCGGCCGACGCGCATGTTTCAACCGAGAGTTGAAACAGAAATGCAAAATGCCGTAGCATGAGCCCGTGACTTCCAATAACCGCTGGCTGAGCGATGCTGAAATTGAAAAATCCAAGGAAGAAACGCGCAAGAATAACCAGACCACCGTAGAGCACCACTATGTGCCCCGGATGTATTTGAAGCGCTGGGCATCGGACGCAGGAGAAGTTCGATTCACAAACATGACTACCAATCACTCCGATTGCGTGCCACCGGAAGTGATTGCAGTGGAATCGAACTTCTATCAAATATCCGCGTCAGACATAAATTCTGAAGAAAATCCAGATATGTGGTTCGAGACTCACATGGGCAGGATAGAAGATCGGGCGGCGCACTGGCTGCGAGCACTCGATGAGTACAAACTTGGACGAATCAAGGATACGAACCTCATCTCCAACCTGTCGGTTTTCATCGGGCTACAGAGTCAGCGAACTAAACGCGGGCGCCAAGGTGAGCTGACGATAAATGATGCTATCGACAAGTACGGCGCCGAGACACTACTGAATATACCCGGATTCCTTCAGATACTGTGCTCGGTACAAAAGATCCCGTACTCCCCACAACGACATAGCGCGATCGTCGCTGAAATGATCCGAAAAAGCAGCACTAGCTCAAGCGCCAAGCCGAAGGCCATCGAGAGCGCAATCGGCGTCTGGCGCAACTCAATTACACCCATGATGGAAGACGAGAGACTGTGGTGGATCGTCGATTCCGAGACGCCGATGATTACCGGAGATGAGCCGGTTTTGCGGATACCGACCAGGCGAAATTCGCGCGAACTTCCAGTGTCATTCCTCAACGCTAAGTTGATAGTGTTCCCCGTTAGCCCTACCAGGGCAGTGATCATGAGCCACAAAAACTTGGCCATTAACCGACCATTCACAATTACCTCAACTGAGGTCACATTCTTGAATCGTGAATTTGCGTACAGCTGCAACGAGCTCGTCTTCGAACACCCCGATTCGAATATCACAACTTCTATGCGCGTTCCCTGCTATCCCACAGAAGCAACAGACCTACCAACTACCGTCAGCACGGTCCAAGAGCTTATGCGCATTCTCCACCCTCCCACTAGGTGGTCCGGAGCTTCGCATGCACCTCAGTGGCCACTCGCACGCTGGACATCAAGCTAGCCGAAGAGGTGGGTGCACAACGGGAGACAACGGTCCAACCAAACCGTTGCCCGATGGCACTTTTCACCTTGGCCTGCTCGACCTACCACCGACTGATCCGACTGCGACCTCGAGGAGCCATAACAGCGAGATCGCGGTGGCCAATCGGTGGCCACACGGCATTCGCGGCGACGAACAACGCCTGGCCGCCGCAGACCACGGCGAATAGGCCCGGCGTGTGTGACGTGCGCAAACGATCTAGGTGTGAAACTGGGGGTCAAGTGGTCGCAGGTTCAAATCCTGTCAGCCCGACAAAGAAATCCCCTCCGACCTCGGTCGGAGGGGATTTCTCATTCCCAGCCGATGGCCCGAATTCGAGCCGATCTCACAGAAACCTCACATTTTCGATCGCTCGCCGCGGGCCCACCGTTCGAGGACGTCGCGGTTGTCGGGCGCTGTCTCCGGGATGTCGATGTAGTGAGCTTTGGCGACTGCCTCGGTGTTGCCGAGTTGCCGCGCCGCTCGCTCGGGGTCGCCGTAGGCGTTGTCGACTTCCGTGCCGACACCGCGGCGGAACGTGCGCGGCGTGACCCAGGAATAGTTGTCGCCGCGCGCGGCCCGCCAGCTGCGCCCGAAGTTGTTGGGGTTGCGCAGCGCGCCGGTGCGTGCAGGAAAGAGCACGCGGTGCGGATTCGGATTGCCGGTCACCTCCAGATCCTTCAGCGCCTCACGGCACGCCTGCACGGAATGCTCCGGCAGCAGCAACCGGCGCCAGCCGTGCACCGACTTCGGAAACGGCTTGCGCACCCATCCGCCGGTCCCCGAACCCTTCACCTCGACAAGGGTTCCCGTGACATCGAGGTATGGGACCGTAGCATCCAGATGGATGTCGTCCAGCCCCACCGCGAAGACCTCGTGCGGACGCAGCCCGGTACCGCAGATCAGGTCCACCACCCACACCACCGACCAGTCACGTGCCGGCCCCGAGGTATACGCCGGCGTACCAGGAATCGCCTCTCCGGCCGCCCACGCACGCACCTGAGCCCTGAAACCGGGCAAGGCATCCTGATCCAGCACCTTCCCGCGAGCAGGCGCGCTACGGCGAGTGAAGGGGCTGACGCCATCGATCGGATTGGTATCCACGGCGCCATGCCGCACCGCGATCTGCATCATCGCACGCAGGATAATCTTGTGCTGCTTCGCCTTACGGCGCAGCCCGAGCGCCACCAGACGTTTGAGATGACGATCGAGCTCACCAGCCGTGGCTTGCCACACCTGCAGTTTTCCAATCGAGTTCTCAATCTTGATGGTCGCCGGATCCGCACGCTTGTCTTTCGACCTGTAGATCTCACGCCGGTAGTCCTCGACATTGCCTTCTGTGTAGGCGTCATCAGTTTGGAGCTCCGCGAGCAATTCGGCCGCGAGATCGATCAGCTTGGTGCTGCGAGTGATGCGCTGATACCCCAACTGTTCTTGATAGTCGCGCATCGCCTCGGCAAGACGGTTACTTGCGTCGTCCGCACTGCGGCCCAGACGCTCCAGCTGCTTCGGCCCCGACGCTCCGTAGAACCGAACAGTGGTGCGCCAGCGCCCGTTCTGCTGCTTCTTCGGTCTCGTCGGTAGCCCGAATGTACCTACAGGTTTCGGGATCCGACCTCCCACGTTTCACCTCCGCAATTTGAGATCGGTAGCCACAGATAGCCCCGATCGACCCTTGGATCGAGTCGGCTACGCAACGCCACACTTGAAAGGCCGCAGGAACGTGCTGGAAGTCCCTGCTACCCAACGAAACCGACCTACTCAGGTTCGCAACAGCCCGGGAAGAAGGCAACGAACTAAAGGTCGCTACATGATTGCTAATGGCAGGCTCGCAGCCACCTTGATGCCCGAGAGGTGAAGCCTCCTCTGCATCACATCCGTCTCTCGATCGTCGCACTGAGGGCGCCTTGAGCCAATCACTTCACCAGCCTGTGATCGGCGGCATCGTTCATTCCCGTCTGTCGCAGCCGCCGCGCCGGGCTCCCCCGCCAACGCATCATGATCAGAGAGGGCTCGCCGATGACGCGACCTATCCGAACCATCAGTCCCACTCGACAAGCACCGCACCGAGGTGTTCGATGGAGCAAGCCATCGCATCACCGGGAACCAGCAGAGGCGCTGTTGCGCGGCGACCGTCAACAGCGCGGCGCAACTGCACCCGGACGGGACGTCACCGTGGGAATCGACATCACGTGTCCGACTTGCAGCCGCCACGACCAGGTTCAGAGCGTTCCTGCCGTTCAAGCCTCAGGCACGTCGATAGTCCGCGGGATCGACGTCCACTCAGGAATCGGTGTCAGCTCTGCAGGTTTGATTCCAGTCATCGGCTCTGCCGCCGTCGAGCGAGTCGAGTCGACCCGCCTCGCGCAGTATCTTGCCCCGGCCCCTAGCCGACGTACCGCTGGCAAGCTGGTCGTCCTCGGCATCCTCTTGATCGTGCCTGCCCTCTTCTATCTCCTGTTCAGCTTCATCGCTCTTGGCGAGCCCGAAGCTACTTCGTCCCTGCCCTGGTTCATCGGCGCGAACACGGGATTCATCCTGGCGCTGGCCACACCTTCGATCCTCCTATTCGTGACCGCGTCACGCCGAACTCGCCGCAACCACCAGATTGTTCGCGGGCTTCCCTTCGCTCAAAGTGTTTGGCGAGCTGGCCACTACTGTCACCGCTGTGGCTCCTGCTTCTGGCCCTACCAGCCGGCACCTGGCGTCCCGGTAGGGCATCCCGTATCGCTGAATCAGTTTCAGGGGATCGTTTGGAACGCAGGTGGTTACGCGAACGTCTAACGGATAGAACCCTAGCGTTCACCAAATCAACGGCTAGCGCATCGAGCCGGTGCAGACAAGAAGAGGCTTCCCGTCCGTGCCGGACTGTCGGCCTGATGCTGTAGCGTCTCGACTCGGACTTGATCAAGTCATTCAACACGATGCGATCAGGGCCGATTACCCACAGAAGAGCCCTGCCGGTTGGCCACCACTTCAGTCACGGTGACCGCTATTCACCCGGCAGGGCTCTTCGTGCGTCCTGAGCACTCGTCGCCGTTGCGATCTCGTTGGGCCGGTACCGCAAGCCGCCGACCCATACAACCTCGCCAGCGTTCAGGGGCTTCGGTCGGCAGGAGGTGGAGGATCGATTCGACTCCTGCACCAAGGTCACCAGCTTCGAGGCGAACCGTCACGTGGACGCCGGAATCGCACTTCTAACCGGCCATGCCTGGACCCTCCAGATGTGTCTGCTACCCGCCGCTCCTGGTCCAGGCCGAATCTCTGCGGCAGCCAGAAGGTGGACCTGCCTACGGCGTCGCCCGCTGAGGAAGCGGTACCTGACTCACGCGCAGGTCGTGCGGCACACGGCGCGGTCGGTTCCGACCCCGGAATTCCTCGGCAAGAAGCTCCGGATGGTGCTCGCCGGCTTCCTGCGTGCCCCCAGTCGGGTTCGAACCGAAACTGTGCGGATTTTGAGGTGGCCTCTCTCGACGTTGGAATTCGTTAGATAGCGTTGGTACGCAAGAGGATCTGGCCACTGAGCGGGAGATGGCTCGGTTGCACCATTGGTGGGATCGAGCTGCGATCGGGGCCGCTGCGGCTGGTTGCGGACCCTGCGGTTGATGTCGTCGTAGATCGCACTCGATTGTAGGGGCCGATGCCAGTTACCCACGGAGGCCATGGGTTTGGGGAATCTATGTCACGAAGTTCACAAGCCTGGCTAGCGTGGTACTGGCCGGTTCTGGGTTTGAGCGGAGGAAATCCTATGGGGTACTTCGATGGCTACATCAAGTACGGCGATCTCGCGATCCAGGCAACGATGGAGGAGGCTCGCTACGTTCTTGACCGTACCCGGCGCGCGCTCGACACTGGGCAAACAGAGTTGGTCGTGTTCGGCGGTGAGCAGCAAGGCGGTGTCCGCGCAATCACCGTCGGACCCGGTATACCTATCTACTTCAGATTCGAGCCAGGTACCGACCTGGGCCAAGGACCGCGGTAACACATACCTATGGCCCGTTGGTCTTGACGAGGGCAGATCAGATAACAAGGCCCCGATGAGCCGTTGGATCTGCTGGTGCCTTCGAAGATGTCGAGGATCTCGCAACCAATTTCGTTCACATGCACGAAGATTGTCGAACCATGCTCCGAGCTGGGTATCGGACTCTCGTGACTTCTGCCCAGTTCTGTCGCGTTCCGGGACCGCGACGGCCTGAAGACGGCCTGGCCGCGGAGCATAGCTCGTGCTTGTTGTCGGCTGGAGAATGGCGACGGCTTTGTGGCGCTATCCGCTGACCAGACAGTGGAGTACCCAGTCCGCGAGTGCGCGTGTAACTCCGGCGCAGAAGCCTCCCAGCACCACTCGGGTCCACGCCTTCCTCTCGGTGTCAGCGCTGACTTTCCCGTTGTAATGCTTGGCCATAGTCTTCCTCCTTCGTGACCTCGCTGGTCGAAGGCCATGACATCCAGACTGCGGGTGTCGGTACACCACTTGGACAACTCTGGGCAAAGCTGGACGAGGATTGACATCCGGTCCGGAAAAGCTCCACGAAGGTTGCGAGCCTGCGAAGCTTGAACTTGACATCACTTGACGGAAACGCAGGAGAACATGGTTGGTATCCCACTGCCGGGGGAGAGCCAGTTACCGCCGGGTGCTACGCGCCAACTGGTTGTGTACTTGCATGAGCTGTATGCAGCAGCCGGGAAGCCTTCTCTTCGCGAGATCAGCGTGTGGATTCGAGATCAGCACGACCTCCCTGGCACACTGAGCCACCAAGGAGTCAGCGATGCCCTTCAGGGTCGGACTGTTCCTCGGTGGAGCAATCTTGAGTCCCTGGTGCGAGTGTTCGCCCAGAACCGGAGGATTGGGGACAGCGATGTCGAGGCATCAGTCGCGCGAGTTCACGGCTTGTGGCTGGCGGCGTCCAGTCTGCCTGTCGAACTGACGTCAGCGAGACCAGAGGAACCTACTCGCCGGGAGGAAAGTCGTGGCGAGACGATCGAATTGGGGCTCCCAGACAGGGTTGCACCGCCAACCTCAAGGCAGGAACTACTGACTCTGTTGTCCTGGGCGTATGTGGTCTCTGGGGCAACCATGACCGACATCGCGGAACGCATTGGGGTCCGGCGGTCGGAAGTCGTTGCCGTTATCGGCATTGGACCGCGCTATTTCCCCAGTCATGAGTTGTTCATGGACATCGTGCGAGATCTTGTCGATTCCCGACATCATGCGAATTGGTCGGTTGCGTGGCGGAATGTCGGTGGGCCCCGGTGAACGATCAAAGGAGGCTGTGTCAAGGGTGGGCGGGTGCCCATCGGCGTAGCTGACGCGTAGCGACCTCGAGCCGCCACTGTGCGGGTTTTAAGCTAGCCAATCTCGACGCTTGCGGTCGTTGGCTGGGTACGGGTTCTGTCGAATCGGCTTCCCGACTTGGGAAATCGTTCCGCGGCATCGCTGGTCGTCGCTGGCTCCGCGTAGAAGTACTACGCAGCAGCTGCGGACTGATCTCAACATCGACGGATCGCCGTTCGCACACCTACTGGCACACACGTTCGCTTGTCAGTGGTAGCTGAGATGCTGGGCAACAGGCAGTCCGGTTACTGGAGAAGTGAATGGTTGAACGTGGTGGAGGTAAGACAAGTGAGCCCGACGAACCTTTGCGTGGTGGGCTCGACGTGGGTTCACACGAACGAGGGGGCCCGGCAGGTGAAGGGGCTCATCGACATTCCGTTCGCGGCCATCGTGGACGGCAAACTCTACGCGACCTTCTCTCGCGGATTCTTCAAGACGGGCACCAAGGACGTCGTAAAACTGCGAACCTCTGAGGGTTACGAGGTACGACTGACTGCCGGCCACAAGGTTCTGACGTACACCCCGAAGTCGAGCCGCTATGCAACAGACGATCAATATGAGTGGTGCCCAGCCGGTGATCTCAAGCGGGGTACCCTCGTTCGCCTGAGTGACAACCAGGGCGCCAGCTGGGGCGGTCGTGGCACGGAGGGACAGGGCTACGTGCTCGGCAACCTTGTTGGTGACGGAACCTTCCATATCCGCGAGAACGGAGGCTATGGCGCCGTCGCCTATTGGGACACCGATCCTGGCTTCGAGCCGGTGCGTGACTACCTCCACGAGCAGGTGATGAAGCTCGGCACGCGCGCCGACTTCAAAGGCTGGGGTCGCGTGCCCAAGAGCGACCAATACCGCTTGAAGACTGCGGGCATCCGCGACCTCGCCGCAGAGTTCAACATCACCGCTGGCCACAAGACCGTCACGCCCGTTGTTGAGCGCGCGTCGTCTGACTTCTACCGGGGCTTTCTACGCGCCCTGTTCGATGCAGATGGCCATATCGAGGGTGCTTCCACTGCTGGCGGCGTGAGCATTCGGCTTACGTCCATCGACCTCCCTGCTCTCCATGCGGTTCAGCGAATGCTCGCTCGCCTGGGCATCCGGTCCTCTATCCGGAATCTCAAGGACGAGAGAGTCCATGATTGGGGTGACCGCGGCGGAAAATACACCTCGCGCCGTAGCTACCGTTTGATCATCACCGGAGCAAGTGCGGAGCGCCATATGGAGGCGGTGGGCTTCCTGAACTCGGCAAAGACGGCGAAGTGGGTGACCCTCACGAGCAGCATGCGCCGGGGCTTCTACTGGAAGCCGTACACGGCGACTGTGGCTAGCGTCGAGCCTGACGGGCATGAGGATGTCTACGACGTGGCTGTGGCCGACGTGCACGCCTTCGACGGCAACGGCTTCATGCTCCACAACTGCGGCGAGATCGCGCTCGGCCTCGGGTTGTCTAGCCGCCCATGATTGCTCGTCCCCCTCATCCTCAGATCAGCCGAGCCGCACTGGCTGGAGTGGACTGCGCGGCGGACGAGGCGGGCCGCAGAAGCCCCTGTCTATGCGACCTCTTTGTCCCGAACGCTGCTAGTGGCTTCCGGGGTGGCCTGAGCGGTGCCTCTGAACTGCGGGGAGGTGCTGGGCGGTCCTGTCGGTACTGCCGCGTCTCGGACGTCCTGCTGCTTTCCCGCTGCCTGACGGCAGGCGCTGCAATGCCGAATGCCGTGCATGGCCATCAGCCCGGCAGGGTCACGGAGAGCCCAAGCTCCGACCACATCCCCGGTCATGCGCCTCCAGTTCTCACTGGAGGTGGAAGATGGGCGACGTGAGCTCTCCGCAGAACCGGCAAGCCCCACGGCGCAAGATCCCTATGCGCACAACCCGATTGAGAAACCCTCGTCCTGCGCGCCGTCGGCCACCAGCAAGAACGTTGAAGCGGCCGCGACCGATCTCGAAGCGACCGCGGCGCATCGCAAGTGTCAAGCCGAAGCAGAGGAGCCGCTTCAGCCGTGCGAGGACACGCACACTCGCCGTGTTGACCTGGGACGGTTGGCTGAAACTTGGTGCGATCGCAGCAGCGGTCGGTGTTCTTGGGGGCCTGTGGTTTACAGCTCACTCGTTCGAGTTTGCTGGCAAACAGGTCGAGATCGCTAACAGACAGGCCGGGGTCGCAGAACAGACTGAGATCACAACAAGGTTTTCGAAGGCGGTCGAGCAACTGGGCAGCCAGACCATAGATGTTCGACTCGGCGGCATTTACTCGCTCGAGCGTTTGACGCGAGATTCGGATCCAGACCGTTCCACTATCCTTGACGTCCTGACCTCGTTCGTGCGCAGCCATGCACCAAACGGCAAATCATGCACACGAGAAGTATCCCCAAGGCCAAGCCCCGATGTTCAGGCTGCGCTGACAGTCATTAGCCGCCGAAGCGTTGACACATACCCGCTCGATCTCTCAGGGGCCTGCCTTCGCGGAGCCAGCTTGATGCGTGCAAACCTTCGACTAACTTGGTTCTATCTGACGGACCTGACGGATGCCCAGTTGGAGGCAGCGGACCTGCAGGACACCACCTTCATCGGATCCGACTTGAGCAACACCCACTTGGAAGGCGCGGATCTGGGGCGCGCACGACTCGCCTACTCGAACCTCGATGGCGCCAAGATGGCCGGACTAGGAGTGCGCCGCGGGGAGGATTTCACCAGGCCGACAACCCTAGATGACGCGTATATCGAGGAATGTCACTACGACAAGGACACGGCTTGGCCTAGCGGCTTTCCCCAACCGCCGCAAGGACTTGGGAGCCACAGAACAGGATGATGAGACATCGGATAGCTGAGGTTCCCCCACTTCCTTGGAAGGCTCTGACGGATCGGATGCCGGTGTGCGAGTGGGATACTTAGATCGCGATCTGCGGAGCGCATTGACATGCCGCCGCATACCGCGCTGTCCGAACCGGCCAGGCGCGGCCGAGTCTTGGCGACTTCTCTTTCCCCGCTTCCTCATACAGGCGGCTCTCAGTGGAGGGAGGGCGTGTCAAGGGTGCCGTAGGCATCGCGGAGCGACGCGACGTAGGAGCGCCCTTTACTCGTCCGAGTGGAGCGAGACCATGGGCCGATGAGGAGGCAGGGACGGCTGAACGGGAGCGTGGTCCGGTCCTTCGCGCCGAACTCCCGAAATCGTTGCGCGGATGGCTGTTCGAGGAGTCGGGGCGAGTGGCCGGACGGTCGTGGCCGACGCGCCGGCGCCGCAGCGAGAGCCCGCAGCGAGGACGCCGCGGCGTGGCGGCGGCGGCCGGTAGGCCGCCGCATTTGATCCTGTATGGCGGAATTCGGCAGTGGAATGCGATGCAAAACGCTGGCGTGCGGATGGAGCTGGGGGCTGTGGGCTGTCGCTAGCTTTGGGTTCCCGGATCGCTCGTGCATTCGAGCCTGCGGACTCCGGTGGTCGGAATGTTGATTGCCACCGCAGAGGGACCGCCGCGCTCCCAGTTGTGGGGCCACCGACGATAGCGCAGGAGTCGAATGGGAAGCTGCCCAGATCCAGGTTGCGAAGCGCACAGGACGGCGAGAAGCGTGGGTTCGCCTGTCGCACATTTATGAGCGATTTCTCCGCCTTGCGTGGACGCTTCTGTCAGCTACACTAACTTTCGATTTGTGAACTGGCGCAACGTGTGTCGGTGATTTGGGGGGCTTGAGTATGGCTGCACAGGATCAGAGTCCTGCTAGGAGGATCGCTAGTCTCGGGGTTGTCGTGCTGTTGGTCGGCGCGCTGTTCTTGGGGCTCAGTTTCGCTGCGGCCCATAATGCGCAGCATCCGCGCTGTGATGGTCATCAGATGTCCTCGGGTGATACGTGTCTGTCGTCGCGTTCGGGCGCGCAGAGCCGTGACCAACGCGCCGCGTCTGCCGCGTCGGACGTCAATTGGATGCGGCCGCTGGGCTTGATCCTGATCGTCGGCGGGCTGGTGGCGGCCGGTGGTGGCATGGCCGCCGCCACGAGCCGCCGCTGAACCCGCGCGCAGTCGATAGCACCGGTCGCCACTGTGCGACCCCGGTGAGATTCTCCGCCTGTCTTCGAGGTGCCGCCCTAGTAGGACACGGAAAGAGCTGGGAATCAGTCGGATTCGAACAGAACCGGGAGACCCCGGTTTGTGGCCCGTGCAGGATTCTGTGCGGTCCACCCGGCCGTCGACCCCTTCCGAGCACGCCGGCCCGCCATCGACACCCGCGGTCGGCTAACAGCGCGTCAGCGTCGCCAGGTAGCGTGCCCCGTCGCGCTGGACCGCGCCGAGATTCCAATCGGTGTTGGCCACCACTTGTTGAAGATCCGGCACTGATAGGAGCCATAGGTCAAACCACACTGTGGCCCGGATGCCGTGCCGGATCCGGAGGCGCATTTGCCCACCGACGCGCCCGGACTCGAAATTGCGTTTGTAGTAGGCCAGGTGTGTAGGGTTCAAAGAGAGGTAGGGGTCCGTTGAGATCCCGAAGATTCGCGCACTCGGTGAGGTGACCGAAGCCGCCGCTATGAGGAATGCTCTTGCGGTGCTCGGACCCTGGAGGAATCCCAGGTTGCCGCCGAGCATGAGCACGCTGTCGAAGGTTTCCTGCTGGGGTGGAAGGTCGAAGATAGTTCCGAGGACGATGTTTTGAACGCCTCGCCGTCGGCAGACTTGGACAGCGAGGGGCGAGTTGTAAACGGCCAGAACTGATTGGTTGCGTTGTTGGAGGGTGAGTGTCGCGCGGCCCGCTCCGGCACCCAAGTCGAGGACGCGTCCGCTGGCGCTGTCGATGGCAACCTTTTCCAGCTCAGGCCAGTCGGAATACTCGGCGAAATAGCGGGCGATGGGGTGGACGCCAACGAACCCGTCGTCGCGTTCTGCGACCTCGAAGGCGTTGCCGTGTTCGAGTTCCTCGAGCAGAGCGGTCCCGAAGGCATCGCCGATTTCTACACGGTCGGTCATCATTGTGGATTTGCCTCCTGAGTACTGGCGGACGGTCATGTGCGCCAGCGGGCGCAGTAGTACGCCTCCGCGAACGACGTCCCGCATTGCGCGCCACGGACAGCGGCCATGCCCCGCAGCGCGGCTTCGGACCGGGTATGCGGTTCGTCGCGCCATTGGCTGGCATGGACCCGAAGCCCGGCGATCTTGCGGTCGAGGTCATCGGTGGTCAGCTCGACGAAGAAGTTTCGAGGCGCGACGACCGCTTGTTTGGTCCAGGTGTCGCCCACTTCCTCGTACATCAGCGCGAGGGCGGGTTGGCGGCGATGCGTGTCCGGACCAGGGCGCAGCGCGGTGACGGAGGCCGCGCCGACAGCCGCGTGGTCCTGGTTGTAGCTCCCTGGATCGGGAAATGCGATCACTGTCGGTGCGAGCGTGGACAGCGAGAGGGGATGGTCGCCGCGCTCGATAAGGTCGATCAGATCAGCTTGTGCCATGGCATCGAGCCGGAGATTGTAGGCAGCGCCGGGCAAAGCGAGATGGCTGCCATCCACTGGCCAAAACGTATGTGCTGCCTGCACTTCGTGCCGCCGCTGCTGCGCGGTGGACCGACCTGCCGGGGAGAAGTCGCGAATGTCGGCAATGGTCAGCCATAAGACGAAGACCTCACCGCCTTCGCGGATGACCCGGCTGATGAGACCGCCACAACCGATCGCCTCGTCGTCGGGATGCGGCGCGATGATCAGAACCCGCTGCTGGGACCAATTCACAGCGTGCTCGTCCTGTACGCCGCCCACGCGTCACCGATGATGTCCGCCAGGTCCGGCCTCTGCGGCTTCCAGCCCAGCACCCTGGCGGCTTTGTCGGATGTCGCGACCGAAACGATGGCGTCGCCGGGGCGCCGCCCCGCCTCAACAACCGGGAACCGGCTGCCGGTGACTTGTTGGACGGTGTTGATCACTTCTCGGTTGGTGTAACCGTTACCGTTGCCCAGATTGAACACCTCGTACCGGCCAGGGCGAATGTCGTTGAGCGCGGCCAGGTGCGCGCCAGCGAGGTCGGACACGTGAATGTAGTCACGGACGCAGGTACCGTCCGGTGTCTCGCTGTAGTCGGTGCCGTAGAGGGTGAACGAGTCACGGTCGCCCGCAGCGCATTGCAGCAGGATCGGAATCAGGTGGGTTTCAGGGTCGTGGCGTTCGGCGAGCCACCGTCCCTCACCCGTGCGTACTGCTCCGGCAGCGTTGAAATAGCGCAGCACCGCAGCCCCCAGCGGTGTCCCGGGGCGTCCGCATTCGCCGGCAATCATCATGTCGATCGAGTACTTCGTCACCGCATACGGATTCTGCGGCACGATCAGAGACTCTTCGGTGAACGGCGGCACCCCCGAGTACAGGCTCCCCGTCGAGGAGAACACCAGTCGCGGTGTGCCCGCGGCTCGGATTGCGTCGAACAGGGCGAGCGTTCCTCGGATGTTGTTGTCCCAGAATCGTTCCGGGTGGGCGACGGATTCCGCGACCTCGATCTTCGCGGCGAAATGGAGCACCGCGTCGAATCCTGCTTCGGGGGTGAGGACCTGGTCGATGTTGTGCAGCGGTATCTGTTCGAGCCGTGCCGCAGCCGGGATGTTGTCGGCATACCCGGATGACAGGTCGTCGAGCACCACCACATCGTGGCCCGCGTCGATGAGTTGGTGCGCGACGACCGAGCCGATGTAGCCAGCACCGCCAGTGACAAGTACCTGCATGACAAACCCCTTTGTGTTATCGGTCGGATGAAGCGTCGGCTGCACACCGGAAGCCCAGATCGAAACAGCTGTACCAAGGTACGCACGCCATGCGCTCTGTGGTGCGAATCTGCCAGCGCAGGTGCTTCCAACTGCCACCGCGCACCACGCGATAGCGGTGGAGACTAGCAGCGGCGAACGCCGGGTCGTAGGTTCTAGCCGGGTCGTAGAAGGTGTAGCTGCTGGCCGTCCATTCGCTGACATTGCCGGCCATGTCTGTGACCCCGAACAGTGAATCACCCGCGGGGTAGAAGGTCCCGACCTCCGTGGTCGCGGGAGCCGAACAGTGGTGGGCGTAGCGGTCCTGCCACCACGACTGCCAGCACCCGAAGGTCTGAACCGGTGCTTCTGCCCAGTGGTCGGCACAGTTGACGCGGTGGGGGCGCCATTGGTGGCCCCACGGATACGGGGACCAGAGTTCGCCGTGCGCGGCGTATTCCCACTCGACTTCGGTGGGAAGCCGCTTGCCAGCCCAGCAGGCGTATGCGGTCGCGTCGGTGTGGTCGACGTGGAGCACAGGGTGCTCTGGTCGGTCAGCGAGCGCGTCGATGCCGGGCGCTGGGAACCGCCAGCAGATGCCAGGCTCGACCTGCCAATACGTCTGGCCGTAGATCAGCCCATACCCCTGCTGTTCGGGGCCGGTCACGTAGCCGGTCGCGTCCACGAATTCGGCGAATGCCGCATTCGTCACTGGCGTCCGGTCGATGCGGAACGCCGCGACGTCGCACAGGTGTTGTGGTGCTTCGTCTTCGAACCATTCCCGCCCATAGCTCTGGCGCGTGGCGAGTTCGTCGAGGTGGTGTTCCGGCGCACCGATCTCGACCTGCGCGGCAGGGATATCGACCATGTCTTCGAGCACCTCAGCCTCCCATCAGAGCGGCGATGATCTGGAGTTCGCCGCCGCGGGGATCGATGGTGGTTTCGAGTCCGCGCAGTGTGCGAACCTCAATCTGGTTGAGGGTCACCAGAGCCCACGGCGCGATTTCGCCGTCGGGGGTGCTGTAGCGCTTGCTCAGGTCCGGGTACCGGTCGGTGAACCATGCGAGAGCCTCCCGGACCGTCAATGCATCACAGGTCAGCTCCGAGAGCGGGGTGACGCTATTCCAGCTCGGCGGCACCACGAACCTCACGGTGGCCATCACCGCACCGCGGTCTCAGCGTGGATGATCGGCGACATCCAGTCCAGCGTGCGTTCGATGCCGGTTTCCAGGCTCGTGCTCGCTGCCCAGGACAGGGCCTGGGCAGCGAGCTCAGTATCGGGTTGCCGCCGGTGCGTATCGCCGACACGGCCCGGTACGATCTGCACTCGCCCGCTGCCCGCGATCTGAACAACCAGCTCCCCCAGCGCGGCGATCGAGACCTCGCAGGCGGGGTTGCCGAGGTTGACCGGCCCGAACGAATCTGAGCCCATCATCGCCGCCACGCCGTCGATGAAATCGTCGACGTAGCAAAAGGACCGGGTTTGATCGCCTGCAGCGACCTCGAGAGTTCCGCCGCGCAGGGCACTCGCGCAGAACGAGGACACCACACGGCCGTCGTCGGGCCACATGTTCGGGCCGTAGACGTTGAACGGCCGCACGATTCCGACGTTGGTGCCCTCGCGCGAGTGTGCCGCGGCCGCGGCTTCGAGTACCCGTTTGCCTTCGGTGTAGGCACTGAACGCTCCGACGGGGTCGCAGTTGCCGCGATAGGTCTCGTTCTGCGGATGCTCGAGCGGGTCACCGTAGATCTCCGAACTCGACGCGCACACCACGCGGGCGCCGGTGCGGGCAGCGAGGTCCAGAACGTTGAGCGTGCCGACCGAGCAGGCGCGGATGGTGTCCAGCGGCATCTTGGTGTTGGCTTTCGGGCTGGCCGGACAGGCCAGGTGCACGACGTGTGTGAGCCCGTCGAGTTCGACGAGCGCGCCAGGGGCCGTGATATCGGTGGCGCGCAGCGTGAACCGCGAGTTGTCCATGAGATCGGCAATGTTGTCCGCCCGGCCGGTCGACCAGTTGTCCACCGCCGTGACATCGCTGCCGGTCTTGAGCAGGTACCGGCACAGGTGGGATCCAATGAATCCCGCGCCGCCGGTGATCAAGATCTTCTGAGCGGGCATGATTTCTCTCCTCTGGTTGTTCGAAACCTGTTGGTGTTCAAAGGTGTTCGATATTGGGTCCGGGTTCCAACACGCCACATGCGTCGAATACGTACCGCGCACAGCGCAAGAGATCGGGGTCGAGGTCGCGGTGGGCGACGAGCACGGCGACCGCTGCGGCCTGGGTCACCAGTTCCGGTGTGAGCTCGGCCAGCGCACCGACCTCGGCCGCGAACGGGTCGACAACGATCACCTCAGTACCGGTGAGGCGCAGTTCCGTAGCGACCTTCAGGGCACATGAGTTCCGCAGATCTGCGATATCGGGTTTGTAGGTGGCCCCGATCACGACGATCAGCGCCGCGCCAGTGGGGACGGTGCCGCTGCGCCCAGTCAAGCCGGTGATGATCCGGTCGGCCACATAGCGGGGTTGATCCCGGTTGACCTGTGCCGCTGCTTCGATCAGCGGCGACGGATACCCCGCAGTCCGCAGGCACCACGTCAGGTAGGCGGTGTCCGCGGGCAAGCAGTGGCCCCCGGCACCGGCTCCCGGCCGGAATGGCATGAAGCCGTACGGCTTCGTTGCTGCCAGGTCCAGCGCCGCCCAGACCGATACCCCCAATGCGGCCGCGTCGCGGGCGAGTTCGTTGACGAAGGAGATGTTGAGCAGCCGGAAGGCATTCTCGGCGAGCTTCGCGAACTCCGCGGTGCGGATATCGGGTGCTGGGACGACGGTATCGACCAGGTCGCACCAGAATTCGACAACCGCGCCCAGCGATTCGGCGTCGATCCCGGCTGCAACCTTCGGCAAGTGCACGACGCTGTCGAAGCCGGTCCCCGGATTCAGCCGTTCCGGCGCGTAGCCGAGCTGGAAGTCACGCCCTGCCTTCAAGCCGGACGACACTTCCAGAGCCGGTGCGACGACATCGGTTGTTGTGCCCGGATACGTTGTGGATTCGAGGATTACCAGGCACCGCGGCCGCAGGTGCACCGCGAGGGTCTTGGCCGCCGCCTCTACGCAGCTCAAGTCCGGACGTTCATCGATGGCTGGGGTCGGGACGGCGATCAGCGCGACGTCGAAGCCCTTCAACGCATCCGGATCGCCGGTCGGCAGGTACCGGCCCGAGCGCAACGCCTCGCGCAGCTGCACCGAGGACACATCCGCGACATAGGAATCACCGTGTTCGAGCCGGAGAACCCGGTCGGGATCGGTGTCGAACCCGACTACCGAATGACCAGCCCGGACCGCCAGCATCGCCGCCGGTAGTCCAACAAATCCCTGCCCTACAACGGCAACTCGACGAGGGGCCATTGTGGTTCTCCTGACTTGCGCTCTAGAGGGCTTCGCTGGAATCGGTGGTCGATGCTCCCGGGCAGCGGTGGTTGTCCGTTCACGGCTTCTTCGACCAGGTCAGACCACTCGGTAGCCAAAAGGCCCAGCGCGTGCCATTCGGCGTGCACCCGGCTTTCGTCGGATTCGCGAAACAGCGCCGCAATCGCCTTCAGATGGGCCACGGCCATCCGGTCGACCGCCTGTCCCAACGACTGACTGCACTCAGCGGAGTGCGGGGCGCACCGGGCAACCCAACCGTCGATGCTGGCGATCAATGCGCGCCTCGCACCGTCGAGAATGGCCGCGGCCGCATGGTCTTGCCGTGTCGTGTGAAGTTCGGCCAGCCTCCGCGCGCACCGGGTAACCGGATGTGCGTCCGGATCATCGCCGATATGTCCGCAGAACGCCGCGAACAACTCATGCCAATCCGGCAGTGCACGACGGCCGGCACCGACCATCAACGGACGACTCGGCGAATAGGCTTGAACACCCATGACCTCCAACCCCTTCGCTCTCCGAGGGCGGCTTGTCTTTGTGGTCCCTTGCGTTGCAGCGCAAAGTTTCGGAATCAGACGGACGCGAGACCCTGGCGTATGCCTGATCTGACGGACGTGAGGACCACCAGCCCGGACGGCCGGAAGGTGCCCTGAGGAGACTGGACCCAACGCCGGAATCCGGTTTGGTGGTCCGCCGGAGATGGCAAGGCGATCTCACCGCCCGTGCGAATCACTGAGACGTTGCAGCGGAACAACTCCGCGAACAACTCCATGTCGTCGGGCAAATCCGGCCGGATGAGATATGCCCACCGCTGCGATCGGGGGTGCGAGACAGTCGGGCCGAGCGCCTGATTCCTGCGCTGCATGTCGGTCTTGACGTACTGGCCCAACGCCGCGGGCATCGTCATCGCCCACACCAGCCCCGCCTGCACGACGATCCGACCGACCGCCGGATTTACTCCTGCGGGCAGCCCGCACTGCTGCCGATAGAACCGGCAGCACTCCAGTGCTTCCGTGACAGCCGGTCGCTGCTCCATGGTGGTGACCCCTTATATCGCGTCGAAAGACTTGTGTCGCACCCGGGCCCGGGCCCTATGCCCCGGCTTCGCGGTCCTTTCCCGCGTAGCCGATGACCGATAACCGAGATCAGGCGACTGCGAGCCAGGCCCGAGTGCATGTTCGAGTCTGTGTCCCCGCCCGCCCCGACCGGTATATGTTGAGTCCGGACGAAAAACTGTCCGCATCACCAAGGCTTGTTGGCGCTGAACGGATTCCGGGCGATCGAGAGGGCAGTGATGCCACAGCAACCGCGAGAATTGACCGCCGTGGAGTCGGCGCGGCAATCCTTCGGAGCCGAACTGCGACATTGGCGAAAGCTGCGCAACCTGTCGCCCGCCAAGCTCGGCGCGATCACCAACGACAGCGGCTCGCTGATCGAAAAGGTAGAGAAGGCTACGCGCCGCCCGACTCGCGACTTCGCGCAGCGCATGGACCAGGCCCTCGACACCGGCGGGGTGCTGGAGCGGATGTGGATGAAAATGAATCAGCCTGCCTGGCAGGATGATTCAGCCGACCCCCTGGTACCCGATGGGCCGGAACAGGGGTGGGTCGGATTCGGCGAATTCAATCCGGTCATCGAATGGTTCGCCGCCGCGCGCGCACCCGAGTTCGTCGGCATTGGCCGCCGCCGCATCGGGGCCGCGGATTTGGAGATCATGTGGTCGATGTGCGGGGTGCTGACCAAAGCGGACCGCCACCTCGGCGGAGGCTACGCCCGAGCCACTCTGCTGCAATTCATCAATGCCACTGTCGGGCCCGCACTGCGCGGCTCCTACACCACCAGCACCGGCAAACAACTGTTCACCGCCGCCGCCCGGCTGCTCAACCTCGCCGGGTTCATGCTGTTCGACACCGCCAACCAGGGCCGCGCACAGCAATACTTCCGCCGCGCCCTTCAGCTCGCCAAGGATGGCGATAACCACGCCCTCGGCGCGCACATCCTCACCGACATGGCCATGCAGGCTCACTACGTCGGCCACCCTGCCGAAGCGGTCGCGATCGGCGAAGCAGCCGTAGCGACCGCCTACCAAACCGGGTCGCCGTCCACCGCAGCACGAAGCAACGCGCTGCTCGCCCGCGCACACGCTCTCCATGGCGACCGCATCGCCAGCGACAGAGCGATCGGCGCCGCACAAGTCCACCTCGATCGCGCGCGCCCCGCCGACGAACCCGAATGGATCCGCTTCTTCACCGAACGCCAGCTCGCCGCCGAATCCATCTACGCCGCCCACGACAGCGGCCAGGCCGCGGAGGTCCGCGCCAACGCCCCCTTCGTGCTGGCCGACTCAGTCGGCATGGAACGCCGCCACGTCCTCGCCGCCGCGACCTTCGCTGGGAGTTTCCTGATCGCAGGCCCCCACACCGACGGTGTCGACGTCGAGAAGGCGTGCGAGGTACTCACCGACGCCCTGCCCGCCGCGTGCGGGCTCACCAGCTCCCGCAGCATCGAAGCCATCAACGTCGTTCGCCGCCAACTCGCCCCGTATGCTGACCTGCCGTGCGTTCAGGATCTCGAACAGCGATACCACCAAACCGTGTCGATGATCGGATAGCCCACTGCATGCCGACGCACCCCCTTGCCGCCCTGCAAGCCGCGTGCACCATCCGCGGAATCGATTGCGCAGGAGCACAACTGATCCACCACTCATCGAACGCCGTCTACGTGCTCCCAAGGCCCGGCGCGGTCGCACGCGTCAGCACCAAGGAAGCCTCCGGACATCAGGCCATCCGAAGTTCGAAGGTCACTCGCTGGCTCAGTGAAATCCACCAGTTCGGGGCCACGGCACCGCTTCCCGGAGTTGAGCCGGTCCAACTCGACGAATCCACCGCCGTCGGATTCTGGGTCTACTACCCCCAACCGGCCGGCGAAATGGCCCCGAACTCGCGAGAACTCGGGACATTGCTGCGCACCCTGCATGCTCTGCCCGACTCGCCTCCCATCGAGCTCGGCACGTGGACGCCGCTGGAATCCCTCTACGCCACCCTGCTCGACGACGACACCGCCAGCGCCCTCGACGACCCCGAACACAGCTGGCTACTCGACCGGATCGCCGAAATCCGGCACGAGATCACCGACCTGGAATGGGCCCTGGAGCCCGGCCTCATCCACGGCGACGCCTGGGCGGGAAACCTGCTGTGGGACATCACAACCAATCCGGCCCGGGCCATACTCGGCGATTGGGACTGGGTGTGTGTCGGCCCCCGCGAAGTCGACCTCATCCCGACCTGGCACGCGTCCGTCCGGTACGGCCGCGATCGTGACTGGGTCGAGAACTTCATCACCGCCTACGGCTTCGACCTCGCTACCTGGCCCGGATACGACACCCTGATGGATATGCGTGACCTGGTCCAAGTCTCCGGACCTCTCCGGCGCGCCAGCACCTCAGCCGTCCACGCCGCCAGACTCCACCAACGTGTCACCGACATACGCGCCAGAAACCGCACCACACGATGGACCAGCTACTAACCCTGGCGGCACCGAACCGATGCCTCCGTCTGCGCCAAGTTTGGCCAATTACCTTCCGAATCCGCTCGCGCCGCCGCACCGGCCCCGACCGCAACCGACCGCCTCACAAGTCGGCACTGTGGAGCAACAGCCAGAGAGCGACCAGCCCGAGCCCCCTGCGCCGGAAGCGATTCCGGTGTCCCCGCACTTGCTGTGTACGGCGACTGCTACGGTCGAGCCCATTGGAGTGTCAGACCAGCCGCAGAACGTCGCCGGGCCGCGGACGACCTGCGCCGCCTCGCATCGCCCCATCAGAACCTGGCCGAGGTTGCAGAGTTGACGGACCGCATCGAGGGGCTTGTTGCCGTATGAGTTTTGAGACGGTCGCCGACTCATCCGAAGCAATTCTCCATGCCGCGTGCGCCCGCGCGGGTGTCCGATCCGATGGGGCCGTCGTCCTCAATCGCAGCGAGAACGTCATCTACAAGCTCCCCGGCGGGATCGTGGCGCGAGTAGCTCGGGCCGGCCAGCAGGCCGCGGCGCGGCGCGAGGTCGAAGTCTCGCGATGGCTCGAATCGGCACGGATGTCGGCGGTGCGCGTTGTTCCCGAGATCGAGCAGCCCGTCGTCGTTGACGAACGGGCAGTCACGTTCTGGGTGGAGCTCCCGCCCCACCACCATGGCACCCCCATTCAGGTGGCTGGCGCGCTGCGCAAGCTACACGCCCTGGCACCGCCGTTGGACCTACACTTCGGCACCCTGGACCCATTTGTGCGGCTGGACAAACGAATTGAAGGCGCGACCACTATCTCAGCGGACGACCGGGCCTGGATGCGTGAGCACCTGGCCGAATTGAAGGAGCGATGGAGTCAGCTGCCGGCTGGGCTGCCGTGGTGCGTCGTACATGGTGACGCTTGGGTGGGCAACGTCGTCGGCACCGATAGCGGCGAGACAATCCTGCTCGACCTGGAGCGAACCTCCATCGGCCCGCCGGAGTGGGACACCGTCCACACCGCGATCAAGTTCAAGACCCTCGGCCAGATCAGCGCAAGGGAGTACGACGCCTTCTGCGATGTCTACGGGCACGACGTGACTACCTGGGCGGGATATGTACTGCTGCGCGACCTTCGCGAGTTCCGCATGACCAGCATGGCAACGCAAACCGCGGTCACCATCCCCGCAGACCGAGCCCAGGCCGATCACCGAATCGCCTGCCTTCGAGGAAAGTTCGGTCCGCGGCCATGGGCAGGCTGGCGACCGGTGCCATCGCAGTGAAACCCGCGCTGTGACCGCGATGCAATCACCACACCGGCAACTCATCGGCAATCATCATGACGGTTCATCGCAACCATCGCCACCAGGACCTCACAGCACCCAAGATCGGGAAGACAGCGACCTCGGAACAAGCACCCTCAGCCCCTTCAGCAACGGGTTGAGACCTCCCGAAGGAGCGATAGCGACCGGCGACGGCCCGACAGCCGGGGTGCCGTAGTGGCGGTTACGACCCCCGTGGGGACGATAGCGACGGTGTTCGGCGGGCCGCACAGTTCGAACACGGAGGCCGATCGATTCGACGGCATCGTCTCAGCGCGGACGGCCGTCGCCGTTGCGCCGGCAACGACGGCGGCCAGCCCACAGCGCAATTACTCGCTGCGATTTGGCACCGATTCCTAGGTACACTTGCCGCCGAAAGTCGTTGCAGACCTGCGTATTCAATCATGAGTCACCGGCGGCACAGCTGTCTGATCGTGAGCCAGAGAGGCCATCGGCAATTTCGTGGGTAGCGCTGCGCAGTCGACCTTGAGCGCCACCGGCGGCGCCGTCAACCGTCATTCACCCACAGCGGCAATGGTTTGGCAGCCACTCACAGCAGCAAAGGTTTGGAAACCTGGTACGGCGGTACGCCTCAGCCCATGCGCGCTGGTGAGCAAGGCCCTTTCGGCGGCTTGTTCGCCGCCGCTGCAACACCGCCGGCCAAGCCGGAAAGATCTCTGAAATATGTTGTCTGCCAAGGCTTTATTGTCGGCGAGCTGGGGGATATCATGTGTGATACAGAGGAGGAGCGATGATGGAGCCAGAGGCACGTTTCGCTGAGAAGACCACTCCCTACTTGCGCGAAAGGGTTGCCGAGAGTGCAGCCTTACGTCAGATGTACCTCTTCGATCCAGAACATGAGGATTTGCCCGCAGACACCGATCGAGACCTTCTCCACGAGAAGATCAATTCACCCCTGTTCGGGACAGTACGCAAATTCGAGGGGCGGCTGCTCGTACTGTTGTCCTACACTTGTGCAGCCAATTGCCGCTACTGCGAACGGCAGGATCGGGTTGGCGTGGGATTGGACAAGATCGGGCGCCTGTCCCCAGCCCAGATCGATCGGATCGTGGATTATGTCGCCAGCGACAGCTCGCTATACGAGGTCATCGCCAGTGGCGGCGATCCACTGATGCACCCGCGCGGGCTCGAACAGCTGTTCACCGCGTTGTCTTCGCTGGAGCACATCCGTGTGCTGCGTATCCACACTCGCTTCCCGTTGCAGTGGCCCGAGAGAGTCAAGATGGATCTCCTGCGACGGCTGGGAGAGCTCCGGCCGGTCGTCTACTTGAGCCTGCACGTGGACCATCCTGATGAATTGACCCAACCCGTAGTCGAATTGATCAGAAAGCTCCGTGAATTCGGGATCCTGCTCATTAGCCAAAGCGTCTTCTTGAAGGGCGTGAACGATGACGTAGCCACCTTGGAAAGGCTGTTTCTTCAGCTCTTCCATCTGGGTGTACGGCCCTACTACATCTATCACTGCCAGCGCATTCCGACCACCGACCGCTTCGAGATGGCGTTGAAGGACGAGGTCGAGATCATGTCGGCGTTACGTGAGCGGCTGAGCGGTCTGGCTTTCCCACAGCACGTGCTCGACTTGCCCGGCGCCCGGGGCAAGGTGGTTGTGCCCTCGCACCATTGGGATGTCAATATGGGTCATGTGCGCGACTTCGACGGTCTGACCGTTGATACCGAAAGCTGGCTCCGGTCTATGCCGCACTGACCTTGAGAAGTGCAATCACGATTGGCGCGATAGCGACAGTGAGGGCAGTTGTACTGTCCCGTTTCAAGCGCATACAGATCATGGAGCCGGCATGCCAGGCAGTGACGCTTTTCTACAAACCAGCGAATCGTTGTTCGAACGGGCTCGGCGGGTAATGCCCGGAGGTGTGAACAGCCCAGTCAGAGCATTCACGGCAGTGGGCGGTACTCCCTATTTCGTCGCGCGGGCCGAGGGGCCGTATATCTGGGACGTTGAGGGCCGGCGGTATATCGATCTCGTTCAGGGATATGGGCCGATCATCGCAGGTCACGCGCATCCGAAGATCGTGGACGCGGTTCAGCAGGCCGCGGCAGGCGGAACTACCTACGGCGCCCCGACCGAACGTGAGGTCTTGCTAGCCGAGGCGATCTGTTCGCGGGTGCCATCGTGCGAGATGGTGCGCCTGGTATCCAGCGGCACCGAGGCGACGATGTCTGCCATCCGCGTGGCCCGGGGGTTCACTGGCCGGTCTCGCATGTTGAAGTTCGTCGGCAACTATCATGGCCACAGTGACCAGTTGCTCGTTGCTTCTGGAAGTGGTGTGGCGGCGCTCGGCTTGCCGGGATCGGCCGGTGTCACACATGCGGCGGTCTCGGACACGGTGGTCGCTCCCTACAATCAGGTGCCCGTATTGGACGAGCAGTTCGCGTGCGTGATCGTGGAACCCGTCGCCGGCAACATGGGCTTGGTGCCACCCGCCGACGGGTTTCTCGAGGGCTTGCGTGACGAGTGCGACCGGGTCGGTGCGTTGCTGATTTTCGACGAGGTGATCACCGGCTTCCGGGTGGCCCGGGGCGGAGCGCAGGAACTCTACGGGATCATCCCCGACCTGACGACATTCGGCAAGGTCCTCGGAGGTGGCCTCAACATCGGTGCATACGGAGGACGGGCCGATGTCATGAGCGAAGTGGCGCCGCTTGGCCCGGTGTATCAGGCTGGCACTTTATCTGGAAATCCCCTGGCTACCGCGGCCGGGCTGGCAGTGCTCGAACTACTCGACGAGGCGGCTTACACCACCCTGCACGAGCGAGCACAGACTCTCGCAGGGCACCTTCGCCAGGGGCTCGACAAGGCGGGGATTACTGCTCAAGTTCCGGTCGTGTTTTCGCTCGTGGGACTCCATATAGGAAACGGAGAATCTACCGACGTGCACGGTTATGCCGATCTGTTCCATCGATTGCTCGCTCGTGGCATTGCTATCGCGCCGAGACCATACGAGATCCTTTTTCCTGGATTGGCTCATACCGACGAAGTACTGGCCGAGATCGGCGAGGCTATTGCGCGGTGCTGACCTGACAGACGTGCGCGCGAGCATCAGCCGGCGAACGCGCAGGTGCGCATGCACTCGACCCTTGCCGTACGGAAGATTTCCAATGTCCGAACGATGACCATGATCAGGCCCTGGGGACTGCCAGGGTGACCCGCGCGTCTAGTTCCGGATTCTTCACATGGACGACCGGCTCAGCGGCATCCACAGGAAGTGCCTGGAGTGTCCCATAGGATAGTCCGCGAGCTGGCCGAACGTCCGGTAACCCCTACGCTGGTAAAAATCGGGTGCCTGAAAGCTGAAGGTGTCCAGCCATACAGCGGCACACCCCCGTACGCGGGCCGCGGATTCGACTTTCCGCAAAAGATATGTGCCCAGGCCCTGTCCACGGCTGTCGTCGGCAACCCATAGGTATTCAACGAATAGCCACCCCCATTGCGTAAATCCGGTGACGCCCGCAACAAGAACCCCGTCACACTCGGCAAACACCCCTATCGGCACCGCGGCATCGGCACCGTCCACACGCAGATTGTGCGCGGCGAGACCAGCTTTCACTGCAGCTGCTCTGGCTGCAGTCACCTCATCGGTAATGGTCAGATTCAGCTGAACCGAAGGCAAGTCGGCGGCGTGCATAATAATACCGAGTATTCCACAGAAGGCCGCCACCTCGAGATCTAAATGAGCGGTCCGGGAAAATTCTCGCCACACCAGGCAGTAATTGACTTCCAAAGGAGAACAAACCGACATTCCGGTTTCATTGACATCGAGCAAAAAGGTAATCCAATGCCACACTGAAAGCTGCGACAAACGGATATCCGGTAGGGCAGGCTTGCCGGTCCTCGTCGCTGCCACGGGCGCCAGCGAGCACGAACCGCCTGACCAGTTCTTTCTCGTCAACCTCGTACATGCATCCGGATGCCACCTGCCAACCATCCAGGGCGATGCGGAACCCAAGCGCCAGGCCGGTCTTGGGGTTGCGGGCTGTGTCGAAATTGCCAGCCGGTTCCGGATGATCGGTCACTACTACGATACGTTCGCCTGTTTCGAGCCTGACGGCGTCGCCGATATTGCGCATAAGTCCGAAATCTAGCCATGCACCGTATATGTCCGGGTAACCGTAACGGCGCACCATCGATAGCGCAGTTTCGTAGGTGAGTCGACGGGACATAGGAGCAGTCCCGGGCGCCATGTCGGTACTGCCGGAACATGTTTTCAGCACAATGCCCTCGACGAGCGTCAGTGCCAGCTCGACTACCTGGCCTAGGTCCAGCGGTTCCTGGATACCAGCCGATAGTAGGTAGGTCTCAGCGATATCGGCCGGAGCCCAGGAAGAATCAGGGAACCAGACGGGCCCGACTTCGTACACACGACCAGCCCCCGGCGTACCCGCAGGGTCTATCTCGAACCGGATCGAGCTGCGTAACGCACCGCCCGATCGTGCCGCCGAGCTCATACACGGAGTCTGGATCTCGAGGAACCCCGCAGAGGCCATGTAATCCCGAACTACCGCCAGCATCTGCGCCTTGCGGCTGAGCCCTGGGCCAGCCAGCCTGGGGCCGCTCAGTTGAGGTGTCGGGATCTTATACGCGTTGTCGCCCGGCAAGTCCAGTTCGCCGGCCACAGTTCGCGCCCAGTCCCGGACGACCTCCTTGGCTTTGTTGACCTCTCGCTGCCTCGCTTCGAGCCCGCTGCGCGCTTCGGAAGCGATCTCGTCCAATTGCACCACCGTCCATGACCGGTGCATTATCTGCCGGGTGATGGACGGCGAGGACATGTCCAGTACCAGTGGGACACTGTCACCGCTGGCGAGTACATCGAACACCCGCTCCGCGTAACTGCGCGACTCTGGCGCCGGCGCCAGACATATGACAATGGCCTTGACGGTCTTTAGGAAGCCGAACTCTCCCCATGGCACCGGCACGAATCGCTCCGATGACCTGCCTGCCACCGCTGACGCCGTTCGATTGACCACCATAAGGGTGTGATTGGTCTCTTTCAACAGAATCTCGGCCAGCAGCTGGCCCGTACGGCCGAAACCCAGAACGGCGATCTCCGCGGCCTCGGTTCTGAGTGCGTTCTTTAAGCGACCTGCCACGATGCGTTCGAGGCAGGTGTTGCCCTGCTGAAGCGCGGTACGTAGCCGCACGTCTCTCAACAGCCCCGCAAACCGCCGACTGACGAGTGCAAATGGGGAGTGGTGCTCGTCCGCGCCCTGTGCAGAACGCATCCCGTGCACCACCTGCGAATAGACCTGAGTGTCGCCGAGCACCACACTGCGGAGGCCGATAGCCACTTCACCGAGGTACTCGAGGGCCGCCATGCCGTAGTAATGATGCACTTGGGACAGCACACGCCCGAGATCCGGTGCTACCTCAAGCCACCGATCAAGTAACACCTCGCGAACGAAATCGGGATCGGTATCGACAGACACCGTTGCCACGACGATAACCGCATTGCATTTCTCGATGACAGCGATGTCCTCCAGGGGCCACACCAGACGGCAACGAAGAACTGCAGCGGCGCTGAGTCCGGAATCTGCTGGAATGAGCGCAGCCTCGAGGAGGGAGCTGCTCGATCGCCGCAGACGCCGCAATTCGAAGGACAAAACGTGCAGACGCTCGCAGCGCCGGGGTGACGATCGCATCGAAGCAGGCTTCCAGTCTCAGTGGCTACGTAGTAGCCGATGGCGGCCGCCACTGGGGTGCCTTGCGATCGATAACCAGCGCCATGACGTCGGCGAATGTGGTGCCGGCGTAGCCAGCTGCGACTGCGAAGGACGCCTTTCCCGGTCGTACCTCGGGGTTGGGCGTCATCTCAAGGAACCAGACTCTGCCGGCAGAGTCCACACGGCAGTCCAGGCGCGCGTAGTCCCTTTGCGAGGTGAGCGTGAATCCGGCGCAGGCCATCCGGTAGATCTCGCCAACCACGCAGGCATCCCAATGGTCTATCGGACCGTACTGCAATCCCCGCTTCGATCGCTTGGAAATCGCATCGAAGACGAACGGCGTCCGATGGTCCAGGTCCAGGCGATTCAGAGCGAGAGCCGGAAGGCAGTAAGGTTCACTGTCTCCAATCACAGGCACGGTCACATCGATCCCGTGGATGTATTCCTGAATCAGGAACGGGCCTGGCACATGAGCTCGCAGGGTGCGAATTGCCTCGCGCACATCGCCAATGTCATTGGGAAGCAGGCGCAGCCCGACACTTGCTTCCTCGTAGGCTGGCTTGACGACCACTAGGTCGGAGTTGGCTATCGGTGCCAGCAAATCCGCATCCTCGAGAGACCGGAGAGAAGGAACGAGGACCGAGGCCGGGCAGAGGAACCCACAACTGGCCATGAGCTCTGAGGTGTGTGGCTTGTTGGCACTGAGCATCAATCCGATGGGCGTAGCACCGCGGTAGTCGAACCCTCCGCTTTCCAGGACATAGGTGGGGTATATGCCCTGGTGCATCAATTCGAAGCCGAACGTGTAGTTGAAGACGATCTCTTCCCGGACCAGATCACTTTGCCATCCCGGGAATGCGGTGTTGATAACCCTCACAACCCCGTACGTCCGCTCAAGCTCGGCACAGAGAAGTGCGAGATCTTCGGGCGATTCAAAGTTTCCCGCAACTTCACTGAATGTTCCTGGGGGCGGCGCATCGGGGACGAAACCGAGAAAAGTGAGCATGACTACCGTATATCCTCTAGTGATGATCTCATGAAAACGCATATCAAACGATAATAAAATCCAGGACGGTCGAAATTCGCGACGATCGTGCAGCTTCCGGATGGAATGCATCCAGTGGTGCCGACCGGTGGAAGATGGCCGATGTCGGCGACAGGTAGAGGGAATCTATTGCGGAAGCTGGAATGTGGAGCACCTCATCATGATGTAGCTCGATCAATTGCAGGACGGATGAGGCCACGCTTGCAAGGTGGACCGCAATCGGGTGGCTGACGCGCGATCGGGGAGTGTTGATACTGCGGTTGATCGCGAACAAGCCGAGGTCACCGATTGCGGGCAGCACGTCCCTAAGGGCACTGAACCCCTCTCCTTGTTTTGTCACGCGGAAGATCCCGGCAGCCGAGCTGAGCTTCAGGTGCTCAAGCAAAGCTGAGTTGGCATGAGCAGACGCCATGGTCACGAAGCATCCCTGCTTGTCGTTGAACGTGCTGGACTGTATGCCGTGAAGCGAGGAGTCCGGCGACCCGGCGGTGCCGGCAATGTGCATGCCGTTCGAAAATCGACATCCGCCCCCGGACGGTGTGCGCACGTTGATATCGGCAGGGACCGAAGTTTCGATGAGCTTGTCCACTTCCCCGGCATCAGCTATCCCACGGACTAGGCAGCTGAATCGCTTCCCCGTCGCTTCACCTGCGGTACTGGCGGCGAAGGCATCCTGAACGGGGAGGGCGCAATGGAACGGCATCATAGACGGGCCTGGTAATTGAACCTCCTCGCTGAAGAACAGCGAGGTGGCTTCACCCGGTTCGACGACGAACATATACCGGTCACCCAGCGGATGGGCGAATATCGTTCCTGAAATGGTGCCGTCCTGCATATCCCAGTCCACAACAGACAGGTCCTGCACCACTCTGGTTCGTTCACGTATATCGGCACTGGTGCCCGCAAGGTAACTGTACTGGTTTACCAGCCTATCGCGATGGTAGCGCAGGCCGTCACCATTAAGAACAAACCCAAGTTCACGCGAAATCCTCCGCAACGAAACGCCCAGAGCGGTACATACAGCGGTCGCATACGACTCGAAGAACTTGTCGAAGTCCATCGATGGCGGGTCCGCGACGTAATAAGATCCCACATCCTTGCCCGGCGCTTTCAGCCAGAGGGGCGTGAGCTCAGCAAGAGTACTTGGTGGAGATGTCCTGTCAGTTGTCAGCACAGCTTGATCGGCAAGGAGATTCTCAAGTAAGCTAAGGACTCGGCGTTTTTCCTCGGTCATATACACAAAGAACTGAGTCGATCCAAATGTGAATGTCTGGACTTGTACACAGCGTGGCTTACCACTTTGGGCAAAGCTTCGACGTGTAGTTTGAACCGTCCGGTTCAACTCGATGCCGAACCAGGTCCCTAGCATTTCGGCAATTACAGGCTGATGGAATAAGGTTCGATGAGTACCTTGATCCGGATGGGTGAAGAACTGGTTGATGATCGTAAGTTTCACGTCATCATCAGTAGCATTCAGTGCGTTGATCGTAACTGATCGAGATCCCGGTGATGCGAGGATGTGCTGCACCACAGTGGCGATATCTGCCGGAGCCGGTCGCCCTGGCAACATCAGTTTTGCTATGGCGGAGTCCAGACTTCTGCCTCCAGGAAGGACCGGCATTACGTCCACCAACTTGCTATCGAGTACGGAAAAGCTGTTATCGAGTGATCATGCGAAGGACTCGACCACTGCCGAAGCTGCGGCCGATCCTCGGTTCGAAGCCGACGATCAGGTCAGTGCCGAAGGCGCGACGCTATCCGATAACGCACCGCCATCAGGGCCGGCACGCTGATACATGGCTGTTGTCCGCAGGCGCCGCGCGGGAACCGCTTTCGTGACGTCACCAGAGCACAGCAGCGACCCTGCACGCGCGTGTGCGCATTTCTGCCACTGATCGAGAAGTCTGCGGGCGTGGCAGCCTGAGTACAGTTCCTGCAGCTGCGAAAATTGCTGCAGCGCAGCGGTCTCCCGGCCCGTGTATTTCGGCATCGGAGCTACGACGACCCCAAAGGGGCAGCGAAGCATACCGTTCTGGATCGAATCCTCCGGCGCAAGCACTCGCATCCACACCGCCTCCTGCCGACGCGGCGTCAGTCCCGCCCACGTCATTTGTCAGGGTATCACTTCACGCCCCGAGGCCGCGCGAAAACGGCCACGCCCCAGTAACTTTCGGTGTCCACCGCTCTCCTCGATGCTAGGCTCGGCGTGTGATCGCGCATGCAATGAGATCCTCCGTACGACGGGGTCCCGTGCAGCCTGACGGCGCGGAGGTCGACAGGTGACTCGCGTAGCGATGTGGTCGGGGCCCAGGTTCATGTCGACCGCACTACTGCGGTCCTGGGAATCGCGGGCCGACACCGCGACCGCGGACGAGCCCTTCTACGGCTACTTTCTGGCAGCGACAGGAGCTGACCGACCCGGCCGCGACGACGCGCTTGCGTCGATGCCTCAGCAATGGAGCGAGGTCGTGCGGTGGCTAGAGGGACCCATCCCTGACGGCAAGGCCATCTGGTATCAGAAACACCATTCCCTGCACCTGGTCGGCGAAATGCCCTGGCAGTGGATCAGTGGAATGACGAACTGCTTTCTCATTCGAGACCCCCGCTTGGTGATCAAGTCATACAGCCGGATTCGACCCGAATTCACGGCCGATGACCTGGGCTACAAGCAGCTGGTGGAGGTTTTCGACTTCGTGCGCTCCACCGCGATAACCCCTATCGTTGTTGATGCTTCAGATCTGCGGCGATCACCAGGCCCGCAGCTGGAAACGCTCTGTGCTGCGGTCGGAGTACCCTTCGACCCGGCAATGCTGAGGTGGGCGCCTGGTCGGCGCTCATCGGATCCACCACTGGGGGATCCTTGGTACCAAAACGTCCAACAGACCACAGGCTTCGCGGGAACAGACGATCCGGTGCCGGCGGTCCCCCGACAATATTGGAAAGTGCTTGAGCTCTGCACGAATCACTACGACTATCTGTCCATGTATCGACTGGGGGCCACAAGGTGAGCGGCACTAGAGCGCCACTAGAGACTGGGCCGGGCACCGTTGGTGCAGCAACGGTCGCCAGCCGGTTTAGATGTCGACTCTTTTCATGAGAGCCAGTGCTCGCCTCCGGCCCAGCCGATAGACCTCTTCCTCGTCAAATTGGGTGAGCCTGCCATTGTTCAATACAATGACACCATTCACCAGCACTGTGCGAACGCCCTTCGATCGCGCACCGAGCATCATGCTGCGTATTCGATTGATGCCCGGCTGCAACTCGGGAACCATCGACTCGCGAATCACTATGTCGGCGAGCTTCCCAGGCTCGATAGAGCCGATCCGATTCGACATCATGAGTGATCTAGCACCGCCCATTGTCGACATCTCAAGAAATGATTCTGCCGGAATGTAGTCGCCACCGGCGCGCATCGCCAGATATCCCAGCAGCGCCTGTTCTCCGTAGCCCCACGCTTTCGCAACATCGGATCCCAGCGCGATGGTTGTATTACGTGTTACAAGTTCCGCAATCGGCGACCGAGTATGCGCCGGGAGCGAATAGAAGAAGAACTGCCCAGGTATCCATACAATGGAGCTTCCGCTGTCGCCGACGGCTTCCTTGTCAGTATCGGACAATACGTTCATATGAGACAATGATACGTTGCGCCCCAGGAACCCAATCTTCTTGAGATGCGCAATGGGCGCTCGTCCATGCCGCTTCGTATCGCGAGCCACATCACGCGGCTCCATGGACTGATGCATGGTCAAGGACACATCGGCAGCATCGGCACGCGATTTAGCCTCAAGCAACAGCGTGTCGCTGGCGGTGCCCAGCCCCCAGAGCGCGATATGCCCGCGAACCAGACCATCGGATGCATTCCGCCAGAGCTGTCCACCCAGACGCTCGATCGCGCCCGACTTGTCACAGCTAAACTGCGCCAGCCCCCGCGTCCATTCGCCGTCTTCCAAATCCCACACGAACGGATCAGCGAGCAAACCTCTCATCCCCACACACTCGATGGCTTCGCTCACCGGCTCGGCATTGATCACCGAGCCCGAATCGGCGAATGTCGTGATGCCCGCTCGAACCATTTGCGATGCGGCCAGCAGAGCGCTGGCGTGTTCGTCCTCTGGAGTCAGCGCATTCAATGATCGAATAAGGCTTGTGAAGTAAGTAGACGAATTTGGAGCGTCAGGAAACGCTTCCCTCGTTAGATGCATGGAAACATGGGTGTGGCCGTCGACAAATCCCGGGTGAACGATACCTCCGCCCGCATCGAGTGTATTGCAGGTGCTATAGCGTTGGGCGATCACATGGTCCAGTCCAACATCGATAATCTTGTTCCCGGCGATCGCGATGGCCCCCGGTGCATACGTCCGTCGTTCGGCATCGACAGTCCATACCGCCGCATTCCGAATGAGCAGGGTACATTCCTTCACAGATCCTGCATTCGTCACACATAACACGGTAACGTCCAAGCCGTCCCGCGCGGAGTGCTTTGGACGATGGCGACGGGTCCGGAGCCTGACTCTCCCTGCCGGTACCATCGACCGACAGCGAGAGTGTTCGCCCGGTGCTCGTCCGGCTATCGGTGCCGACCGCACCTCGCCGGCTGCAGCGGGGAAATCGTATAGCCTGCTTCGAGTTACCGGTGTCATGACGTCTGCTCGCCTCCGCAGCACCCACCATCCGAGAAGCCTTCTACGTGACGTCCACCTTCACCTCTGGCACGCTGGAGGGACCCGCTCTTTTTCCGCACGTCAGGCTTCGGCGCCGTCGAGCTGGACGAGACCCTCGCCACAGCCGCTACGGCCGGTTGGGCCCTGCATGAACTTCCGCGTCGCCACGTTCCTCGCGCAGATGCCGTCCAGACCACGGCCGATCTCGCGACCAGCTCCTCGACCGAGGTGCCGTTGGTTCTGCGAACGTCACCCCGACGGCCGTGAGCTGTAGGCAGCGGTGCTTGCGCCAATTGCCTTGGCTCTTAACTGAATCTGCAAAGCGAGCCGCCGGATTTCTTCGGTGGGTGTGGTTGTTCGCGATCTCGCTGTTGCCGATGTCGCGCGCGGCCACGGCCGCCAGAGACCGGTCACGGCCGAACAGCAGGTGGCACACACTGCTACATCACATACTTCACGCAAAGTCCGAATTCAGCGACGCCAGACAAGGTCTGTGCGCAGCGCACTCACTCCTCCGGGGCATCACCCCCGGCCTCATCGAACGAGCCGCGGTACTGGTACATCGCGACCGCCGTGCCCATATACGTTGCGCCGTCATGGGCTCCACCAGCATTGGCGACAACTGACGGCGCCCAGCCAGCTCGGACGAAGCCCCGCACCTGCTCGATAGTCAGCGGCTGATGGGAAGGTCCTGCAGCCCAGCCGCCCTGGGCAGTGGTGAGCCATATCGCAAGATCGTCGGCGGTAGCGAAGACCGGTGACAATGGCGAACCGTCACTGACCGTTTCCCATAGTTGCCAGCCCCCCTTCCGGAGGCTCGACCTCTTTGCCCTCAGGCATCGAGTAGCCCCTCCAAAGCTTGCCGAGCGGCCAGTTGAACTCCCTCGGGACTCGCTTGATGGTTCTGCTCATCGGGCTTCCTCCAAGTCGGCGCCACTGTGTGGCCCCACATGCCGACCTCTACGGGATGTCGGGACTGCCTCCGTGAGTACCAGCGTGCACATCGGTTGTGGGTATGTCCAGGGGTTCTCACACAAGGCGTTCGCAACCTCGAGACTGATTCCCCTATTTTGGTCGGCCTCCCAGTGCGCTCTCCCCAGCCTCGCCCGCTTGGCCACAAACCAACTCATCTGCATCTGTGAGTGCCCGTCCGCTCACAGGCATGGCTGGCGCTCGGTCGAATCTCGTTCGCCGTCCGCTGCTGATCGGCTCACCAACGCAGCGAGATTTCGGCGGTATACGCCAGCAGCACGAGTGATGTGGCCGTGAACAGCGAGCACTCGCATGCCCTTCTCATGCTCTGCCTCCCCGTTCGCAATCGCCAAGGAAGGTCTCCAACTATGACCAATCCCCCTACGGCACTGGTCTTCTGCGACATCTGTGCCGCAGAACTTCCCGATGATCCACCCGCACGCGACCTCGGCCGCCTCTGCCCCGTTTGCGATAACCTTCCGCTCTGCGACGACTGTGGTGAGCGAACGTCGGCTGTTCGCCGCACCGTCGATGATGGGATCTTGTGCCCGCGGTGCGTCGGCCGATGGTCGCAGTGTGAGTGCTGCGAGCGCTATACCGCAGCCGGCGAGGACACCATCCACAACGGTGTCGTATGCGATCGGTGCAACGACGATCACTACTGGCGCTGCTCGGACTGCCGCCTGCTCGCCCGCTCATTGCGCACCGTCGATAGCGGTGACGAGGTTTGTGAGGACTGCCAGAACGTCTACCGCGAATGCGCAGACTGTGATCGCCTCGTCAGCGGCAGCGGCACCTACTGCACCGCATGCGATTTCGATCGCCGCGACGACCGCGTCCACGACTACTACTACAAACCCAATCCGGTGTTCCATGGGGAAGGCCCGGTCTACCTGGGATTGGAACTCGAGGTCAAGACCCCCGGTCACGCCCTCGAGGATTGCGTCGATATCGCCCTGAACCATCTCGGCGACGTGGGCTACCTGAAAGAAGACGGATCCATCGGCTACGGCGGCGGATTCGAACTGGTCACCCACCCGATGAGCTATGGGTGGGCCATCGAGCGGTTTCCCTGGAATGTCCTGCGGGAGCTTCGTATTCGCGGGGCCTATACCGACAATCAGGTCGGGATTCATGTCCATGTGTCCAGGGATGGGTTCGCTTCGCCGGCGCATGTGTATCGGTGGATGAAGTTCGTGTACCGCAACGAATCGTTCGCCACGCGCCTGGCGCGCCGTCGCAGCGACGACTGGGCCAGCTTCGACCCCGATGCCCGCGCCGAGATCGTCAACTTCGCCAAGGGCGACCGGTTCGGCTACGGCCGCTACCAAGCCATCAACGTGTGCCCGGCGGAGACCTTCGAGGTCCGCATCTTCGCCAGTTCACTCCTGCCACAGCAGGTCCAAGCCGCGCTGGCCTTCGTCGCGGCGTCGGTGGAATACACCCGCGATCTCAGCGTCGCCGATGTCGCTCGCCGACGCGGCTGGGAGTGGACCGCGTTCGTCACCTGGGTGCGCCATAACCCGATGTATCTGCCCTTGCTGGCGGAAATGGAGTCCCTCTCGTGTGCATCCTGACCTTCTTCAAGCCCGGCATCACCCCCAACCTGGATGCCCTGCGCGGCGGAGCAGCCGCTAACCCTCACGGACATGGTTTCGCTGTCGTCGGTGACAACCGGGTCCTCGTCGGCCGCGGCCTCGACGCCGCCACGGTGATCGAGGAATTCTCCTGCGTCCGTGCGCAATTCCCCGACCGCCCCGCACTGTTCCACTCTCGGTTCGCCACTCACGGCGTCATCGGCGAGCAGAACTGCCATCCGTTCGCAGTCGGCGGCGACGAACGGACGGTGATGGCACACAACGGGATTCTGCCCAACATCGTGCACCCCGGGCCCGGAGATCCGCGGTCGGACACCCGCGTGGCCGCCGAGGACTTCCTTCCGATCGAACCCTTCGGGCCACTGGACTCCTGGATAGGACGTGCCGGGCTCGAACACTGGCTGGCCGGCGACAGAATGATCGTGCTGACCGTCGACCCCCGATACAGGCACACGGCGTATGTGTTCAACGAACACCGGGGGCACTGGAGCAGCGACGGGATCTGGTACTCCAACCACTCCTACCTCTGGCACGACCTCGACACCGCCGACAAGCCCGGTGGCTACCTCTACGACTACTGCGACTACTGCGGCCAGTTCGACCTCTACCGCGTCGGCCCGCACTGCACGGCATGCGGCTTCTGCGACGAATGCTGGCGCGAGTTCCCCCACTGCGAATGCGAATTCCTCTCTGGGACAGACCGATACGCCGACCTGACCTTCACCGACGCCGCCTGACGGCGCCGCCACGGCTTCCCCATTCAGTTGCTGTTACGCCCGAGAAACGGAGTTCCGACATGACTCGTCCTCGACAGGCATCGATCCCGCATCGACCCACCGGGTTTCACCTTCCCGACCGTTCCGGCGGTGGTGTCGGTGAACGGTGATCTGAACAGTTACATCGCTCGGCTGCGCGTCGACCCGCGGTATCAGGAGGTCGTCCCGCAGCCGCCGGCAACCCGGGCCCTGATTGTCGGCTATCGAGCTTGCTTCGCCACTGCCCCAACGCCCGGGACGCCAGTGGCGACCTTCCCGGCGATCTCATCATCGGCGGCCACCAGTTTCCCGGCGCCGAAACTGGCGTTGATCTCGATCGAACGTGCGACCCAAGTCGTTCGTGTCCGGCCGGACGGCACCCGTGAAACCCGTTGGGAAGAGGACTACTTCCCCGCCTTCGGGGACTCAGGCATCCAATGGTGCCTGCTGCCCGTCGACCCCTCGCCCGACGGGCAGTTCGTCATCGCCGAAGGATGGTGGGCCGCCACCGGCTACCAGGCTGTCCTCACGCGATCCACGATCGCGAACGCCCCTTCCGCACCGACTGTCGTCGCCGTACACAACACCAACCCACGCACGGGCGGCAAAAGATGGTGATTTCCGACGCCGCCGCACTGATGTCGTGGATCGAGTCGTCGCTTCCCGAGCTCGATGTGGCGACATTCGGCCCCTGGCTCGCGCAGCCTGCGGGACCCGGTGCGGTGACGGCGCTCGTCCATGTCCGTGTGGAGTCAGCCGCACAACCGACGCGGTCGATCACGGTGACGCTGTGCGCCCACCCGATCGCCCCCGACCACGCCGCGAAGTAGTCGCCGCCGCTACCCGTCGCGTCACCGATTACAAGGAGCACGCTGTGAATCCCGAAGCATCATCGTCACATTCGTCGCGACCGCCCATCCCCGCTGATCTGCACCACGCTCCCCGAGCGCAGGGCTTGGTCATCCCGTACCTGACTTTGTGTCATCGCGGGCGGGTCGCACCGGTATGGGGCGCGATCGATCCCGAGCGGTATGCGGTGGTGCTCGCGTTGCGCCTGTGCCAGGTGTGTGGAGAAGCCCTCGGCGATGGTGAGGGGCCCGGCAACCAGGTCGTGGTCTTCATCCGACCCCAGGACTGGATTCGAGGAATCGGGCCCGAGCCCGGCCTTCATCCCGCATGCGCCGCCTACTCCACCCGAGGCTGCCCGATGTTGGCCGGCCGCATGCCCACCTACCGATCCAACGCAGTCGCGGCACGCATCGCACCATGCGGTGACCCCGACTGCGACTGCCCACAATGGGCTCCGCCCGGCCCAGAGTCCGACGAAGCCCAGCGTGCAGGTAAACCCGCCGAGCCCTGGTACTCCGCGTTGATCAACGCCCGCGACTACCAGATCGTGCGATACAGCGGCAACGAATCCGGGCCCTCCGGGTACGGCGTCGACCTCCGCAATGTTCGGCTCCTGCGCGTGCGGAGGGTAGGTGACACGGTCGAACGCGGTCGGACCGTTCTGGGCATGTTGGCAGACGCTCTGGACCTCTTTCGGCTCGCGGACCGCCGAGGACCCCGACATGGATCTGACTCCAACCGGGGCGATCGTTCGGTCGAATAGCCTCTCATCCTCTGGGGCCCTTGGGCCCTGCGGCACTCGGATGCGGGGGCACCGCGGGGGCAACGGTGTCCGAGACCTTGACCCCGAGCATCTGTCGCGCTGTTGGTTCAGCTTGAATCGGTGGGCCCGTTGGGCCTGCCTTCTTCGACGATGTCTTGCCTCTGGGCTCGTCCGCGGTGGTCGTACGTGAACTGGCCAGAAGTTGACGGGCGCGTTTGACGGTGACCTCGAGGAGATCGGCGAGTTCCTCATCGGTCTGTACCAGTGTGCGGACACCCGCAGCAGCCGTCGCCTGTGCTTGTTCGTGGGTCGAGATCTCCTTCGCCGCACGAGAGTTCACGACATCGATTTGCGCGCGCAGCGCTGCCACATCACTGTCACGGCGCTGCTCGGCATCGGCGATCGCATTCCAGGCGACGAGGTAGTCCTCCACGCCGCGGGTGATCGCCTTCTCTCGTACCACCGCCGCAGTACGACGTTGCAGACTGCGCTGCCGTGAACGTTGCCGGCGGGCAACAAGCTCCGCAGAACTCGCCGGGAAACGACTACGGCGCGGACGAGGGGCTTCGGTCATGACAGACCACTCCTGTCAGGCGTGCGACAACCCGATACATCCCTCGCGCATATCACGCTACCGGCCGCCCACCGCCTCCCCGAAGCCCGCTGTCAATCCGTTACGCGGACACCGCCGATAGACGCGGTGATTCACCGGCTGGCCTCACTTCACATCCGGCCGGATCAGCACGACGCGGTCGACCGGACGCTGCCCAGCAGATTCCGGCCGTCCGATGCGCCTTCAACTAACCCCGGAGGAGTTCCTTTCATGCCGTTGCCTGTGCCCATTGACGAACCCGGCGAACTCATTGCCGCCGTACCCGCTCTACTCGGCTTCACGCCGACCCGGTCACTAGTCCTCATCTATTTGAGTGACGACACCCCCTGCGAGGGAACAACATCAGTGCACGCCATCACTCGCACCGAGTCGCCGCTTGAACACGACCGGCCTTCCGATCGTGAGATCGGACAATCCGTCGCCCGGGTCTGCGCGCGGGCTCAAAGCCGCGCAGTGCTGGCGGTTCTGGTCGACGACCGATTGTCTCGCCCCACCGCAGCCTGCCCCATCAGTGAACGCTGGCGCTCGGCACTCGATATGTTGCGCGGGGCTCTGGTGTCCAACGGCCTCGAGCTCGCAGGGGCGTGGAGCGTGCGTTCAATCGCCACTGACGCCGACTGGTGGGACGAACTAGCTCCCGAGCGGCACGGGAACCTGCCTGATCCGGCGACCTCGTTCATCGCTGTCGAACTCGTTCACGCCGGTCGGCCGATCCATCAGACCCGTGCCGATCTCCACGTTCTAGTCGATATCGATGTGGCGCTTCGAGATCGCGTCAGTGTGGCCTTGCCGGTGGCCGCCGCTGACGCGCATCGACGCTTGGTCCGAGCCGTGCGAATCGGCGATCCGGACTCGTACACCAGGCAGGCGTTGTGGCAGGTCATGCACGTCATCAAACACACGTCCACCTTCCAGGTGCCCGAGCCGCGCGTGCTGGCCGAAGTCTCTGTCGCCCTGCGAGATAAGGCGGTGCGCGATGTCATGTTCGGTGTCGACGACGGCGAGTACGCCGCCCACGCGGAATTCCTGTGGTCCATCCTCGTGCGGTCCCTACCCGATCCGGATCGCGCCGAGGCAGCCACCCTGTTCGCGTTCACCGCCTACCGCCGGGGACTCGGGGTGCTCGCGGGAATCGCCATCGACGCCGCGTTGTCCTCGGACCCCGACCACCGAATGGCACAGCTGCTCGACATCGCCTTGTCGAACGTCCTTCCACCACAGCGACTACAGCCACTGTGCCGAGCCGCAATCGAAACCGCCGCCGAGCTGCGCGTCGACATCGGTGCATCCGAACCCAATTCACCAACACAGGAGTCCTGACCATGACCTCAGCCGATGAGCGCCTGCTCGCATGGGCTCTCCTGTCACGGGCATCACTCACCGCGCCCGCCACTGTCCGCGACCTGCTGACCGCCCACGGCCCGATCGGAGCGGCCGAGCGGATCGCGACAGACACACGGACCCCGCGCTTCGGCCCGCAGACCCGCACCGTGGCTGCCCATGACCTCAAACGCGCGCAGCGTATCGGTGTTCGCCTGCTGACTCGTGATGACCCCGGTTGGCCAGACATGCTCACCGACCTCGATAGCATCTGCGCCTTCGCGCCGATCGCTTTGTGGACGCGCGGCTCCGGGCAGTTGAATCTGCTGACCGAACATGCCGTCGCCGTTGTGGGCGCACGCGCGTCCACCAACTATGGCGACAAAGTTGCGACCCACATTGCCTCCGGGCTCGCCACGCAAGGCTGGACCATCCTCAGTGGTGGCGCCTTCGGGATCGACGCTGCCGCCCATCAGGCAGCCCTCGACACCGGACAGCCCACGATGGCAGTGCTACCTGCAGGGCTGCATCGGCTCTTTCCCCACGGCAACGCCTACCTGCTGGCCAGTATCGAGCAGACAGGACTCCTGGTGAGCGAGTATCCGCCAGGAGTCGAACCGAGCCGCGCGCACTTTCTCGCGCGCAACCGCATCGTCGCGGCGCTCGCGACCGGGATCGGGGTGTGTGAGGCAGGTCTGCGAAGCGGCACCGCCAACACTGTCCGCTGGGGAAACCAACTGCGCCGGCCCGTCACCGCCGTGCCCGGGCCGATCGACTCCGCAGCCTCGCGCGGCTGCCACGACTTCATCCGCAACGGCCACGCGCAACTGGTCGTCGACGCACACGACGTCCTCGACGTTCTCGCACGTTGACCGTCCCCGGATTCCGGGTCCTCCCCTGGCCGATTTCGAGGCCACACCAGGCCCCATCGGATCCATAGCCCGCGCGATCACCGGACACGATGCGCTCGTCCGCTTCCGGCAGCACCATCACCCCCAACACCATCGGAGGTTCCTCTTGCCTGTTAAATCCATTGCTGTCAGCCGTGTCTCGCGCGGCGAGTACGAGCAGTTGGTTCATCGTGGCCACGCCGGAACGGCACAAGCGCTCGACACCACGGCCGTGCTGGAACGCTGGCGCGCCGATCACCCCGACTGGCGTGGCCGCCATTGGACGTTCGTTGCCGATGACCATGGCGTCCTGCGGCTGCGGCCACTGAATGTCACCCGCGCCGAGCGTCACCCAAGCGCTGCCTGACCACAACCACTCATCCACCGTCTTCCTTCGCGGGGCCATTACTCGTCCGTCAGTTCCGGCGGGTGATGACCCCGCATTCATATCTCCAGGAGGTATGTCCCATGCAATCCCCTGAATCCCCGACCGGCACCGGCACGGTCGTCCTCGACGACGAACCCGTCTCCAATGCAACTGATGTCGCGAATACCACTCCCGCCGAACCCAACCCGACGCCTGAGCCCTGCCGCGAGGCGGAGCCACTGCCCAATGTCGAGGCGCTGTATGTACATCCGTCGGAGTTAGTGATCGCGGAGAATGTGCGCAAGACGTTCGACCTCGCCGAGTTCCCCGACATGATCGCCTCCATCAAGGAATTCGGCGTCGAGATCCCGATCATCGCTGAACGCCAGCCCGACGGCAGCCTCCATGTCACCGAAGGACAGCTGCGCACCCTCATCGCAGTCGAGGTCGGCACCGCCAAGGTTCCCGTCTGGGTGACCGACACCGATCCGACCGTCCCGGACAACGAACGTCGGATCCGAACGACTCTCAAACAGATGAACGTCAACGACCGACGCGTGGCGATGCTCGACGCAGACCGCGCCGGCGGTGTGGCGTTGATGCTGGATCTGGGGGCGTCGGTGACCCGCGTGGCGACCGGCCTACAGCGCAAACGATCCGAGATCAAACATGCGGCGGCGATCGCTGGATCGGCCACAGCCCGCGGACTCGCCGACTCGGGCACCTACAGTCTCGACCAGCTCGCCGTCATCGCCGAATACGAAACCCTCGGCGATACAGAAGCAGTCCAGCGGTTGCTGAACGTACAGCGGTCGCGGTTCGCCTACGTGGCCAATCAGATCGCCGCCGACCGCCGCGAAGCCCGCGCCCGCCTCGAGGCTTCGTTGACCTACGCGGCCCGTGGTTTCGGGGTGCTCACTGTCGAACCCGACACCAGTTCACCCGAGGCGCACTACGTTCGGTCGGAGATGCTCCAGACCGCTGACGGCACGCCGGTCACCGAAGACGTGATCGCCGCGGCAGCCGACCGGTGGCTGGTGTATGTCGATGTCGAGGAGAGCGGACAGCTCGTCGACACCCTCACTGGTGAACTCGTCGATCCTGGCTGCGTCGATTGGGATACCGAGGGCAACGGCGACTCCCACCCTGCTGAGGGCGCGCGTCACGCCGATTCGGTGGAGTACCGCGACCGCTGGAACCCTCTGTACTTTCTGCCCGCCGATCAGGTCGCCGAGTCCGGTTTGCGGATCCGGCCGTTGGCCCGGACCGGTGAGGTGCCTGGCAGCGACCGGGCCGTGCAGTTGCGGGCGGCCGCTGCGGCGGCTGCGGTCGAGCGGGAAGCCGCGCGGCAGGAACGGCGGCGGGTGCGGGAGTTGAACAAGCGCGGACTGGCCGCCAAGGAGCGGCGCGTGGAATTCCTGCGCCGGTTGCTGGCGCGGCGTACCCCGCCGCCGCTGGCCGGGGCGTTCGTCGCCGAATCGCTGGCGTGGGAATCGGATTTGCTGGGGTCGTTCCACGCGCCCAAGACCGCGCTGGACCTGCTCGGTGTTTCCGGGCACACCACCGAGTTGGTCGCGTCGATCCAGTCCGCGACCGCGGGCCGGGCGTGGGTGATTGTGCTGGGCATGGTGTTGGGGGCGTTCGAATCCCGGGCCGGGAAGGATTCCTGGCGCTACAACGACCGCGGGCTGCAACGGTATCTGCGATTCCTGGCCACCGTCGGCGAGCAGCTCGAATTCGAGCTCGTCGACGTCGAGCAAGCCGCTGCCGGGCTCATCGACTTCCACGACATCGATATCGACACCGACCTCACCATCGACACCGCCGCCGCGGCCTGACCACCCGATACGCCGCAGCGATACGGCGACTGTCACAGCGCGGCCCGTCTCCGACAACCACTGCGAAAACTTCTTCACATCAACTAGTTTCGAGAGGGGAGCCGCTCCATGGCTCTGGACACGACCCTGACCGTCATCGGGAATCTGACCGGTGACCCCGAGCTTCGATTCACCCCGGCCGGTGAAGCGGTCACCAATTTCACCGTCGCGTCCACACCGCGCTACTTCGACCGCAATGCTGGTGAGTGGCGCGACGGCGAGGCCCTGTTCATGCGGTGCGGTATCTGGCGACAGGCCGCGGAGAACGTGGCCGAGACCCTGACTCGCGGAGCACGGGTGATCGTCTCGGGGAAGTTGAAGCAGCGCAGCTATGAAACCCGCGAAGGCGAGAAGCGCACCGTCATCGAGCTCGACGTGGACGAGGTCGGTCCCTCGCTGCGCTACGCCACCGCGAAGGTGACCAAGAACCGGACCGGCGACGGCGCAGCGACCGGACGGCGCAGCGCTGCCGAGAACGGGTTCGGACAGCCTGCCGACGGTGGCGATCAGCAGTCGGTGGATCAGGGTCCGTGGCGCGCACCGGCGCTCGCGGTGGTCGGATCGAACACCTACACCGACGATCCGGGGTTCTGAGTCCTCTCCACCGATCCTCCTGTCCTGGCTGTAGTGGCCACGTACAGGAGGGTGGGTGGGATGGCCTGCTGGTCTGGGCGGCCATCCATCTCGAGGGCTACCGGTGCCGATTGTGCCGCGCCACGGAGCCCACGCCCGGCGTAACCGAATTCCCGTGCGCACCTTCTGATCTCTCAGCATCCGTCGCCGCCTTCGAGCGCACGGGAATTCGCTTCCGCACGCCCGGCGCGTTCTCCGCCGGCGCCTCGCGCTCGGCCCCGGTCGTGCGCCCTCGGCTGGTCGCCCAGACTAGCCGGTCATCCCGGCTGCCGAGGTTGCTCACGCGCCGGGGTGCTCGCCGATTCACCGTCCAGATTAGGAACTCTCGTGTCCGAACCCAGCGCATTCATCGACGCCATCGCCGCACTCGACATCACCTTCACCACCGACCGCCGCGCAGCACGCCGCGCCTTCCCCGCCGCACTGGCCCTCGCGGGCCCGCAGGATCTCGAGTTCCTGGACCGGCTAGCGGAAACCTTCACCCTCTATCCGTTCGAGTCGGCCATGAAACGCCTTGCCGCCCAGTACGCGCACGAGCCGCACAACCAGCATCGCCTGGTGACCTTGGTCCCCGATTCCGACCCAGGGCTCTACATCCGCGACCGCGCCGACCGGCTGGCCGAAATCCAGGCACGCGCGGCACGCAACAACACCACCGTCGAGGACGAATACTCCGCCACCCACGCAGACTTGCCGACCGCTGAGCTTCCGCGAACCCCGATGCGGCAGTGGCGCAATCCCCCCGCCCGCACCTACCTGGCACCCAGTCGCGAGACCGAGAAGTCACGCCAAGCTCCCGAACAGATCACCTACCGTGCCATGCGCCGCAGCAACCGCCGCCCCGTCGAGACCGAACCCGACATCGTCACCAAGTATGTGGCGGAGAGCCTCTACACCGACACCGTCGACAGCGAACTCACCGATGCCCGCGCCGCGGAAGCCCGCGCCCGCGGACGCGGACTGCTCGCCCGACCCGCATCGAGCTCGTGGACGCCGCGGTTCCCCGGCGACAAACCGCCCCTCGATTCCGAGGAGTCACGCGCGCTGTGGAACCACCTGTACGTCAACTACGTCGCCGAGCAACACCAACACGCACAAGCCCTTTCCGGAAAGTCTGCCGTCAGCGACGACAACGCCCTCTCCCACGCCTCCACCCGCACCGCGTTGCGCGGCTACACCGATCGCCGGGCCACGCTTCCGTTCCAGGGCAACGGCCTGGACTACGACCATGAGGCCATGACCCCTGTCCGAGGGTGGAGGTGCGTGTCCTGCTTCATCGAACGCAGCGACACCGACCAACACATCACCCACACCCACACCGGAGGACTCCGCAGCGACGACGGCCTCTGCGACATCTGCCGCGCCGACGACCGCCCCGGCCTGCCGCTCTTACCCGACGGCTTCACCGCGCGCGACCTCGCCCGCACCTACTTCCAGTTCTTCGCCGCCACCTACCCCGACTCCGCGCGCGGCCTGCTCGCCGAGGTACGCGGTCGTGCACCGCAATGGCTGATCGAACTCATCGACGAGTACCTCGACACCGCAGCACTTCCCGGCGAGGCTCCCAACGAGCCCGACCCTAAGCCGCCCGTGGCGGCGGCCCAGCGGCCCCCACAGCGACGCGGCCCGGTTCTGGGTGCAGGGCAGCGCACCGGCCGCTGTGACGCGTGCACCCGTATCACCGCGGTCAACAGCGACAGTCTGTGCACGCAATGCCTGGTCTGGATCGGACTGGACGCACCCGCCCCGCGCGAACACGCCGCCTGACCCCTAGTCACTCCATTCTCCGGTCCGCCGTGGCGACTACTCCTGCGGCGGACCGGCCACCATCCCCACCCCGACCGTCAATAGCGAAGGAGCCACAACATGTCTCACGTAACCGTGATCGTGCGGTACACCCTCATCTACATCCTCGTGTTTGTGGCGTTCTATCTGACCGCGTACCTCCTGAACCACGCCCTTCCCATCCCGTTGACGCCATCGATCGATGTCACTTGCCCGACAAGCAGTCCCGTCGACCGCCGGGCGTAGCCAGCGGAGACGTCGTCGAGCGATCAGCGCGGCAGGTAGGCCAATCCTTACGCCTACCTGCCGACCCCCACCACCTCACCCTCACCATCCGCCCACTCATCCACCAAGCACCCAGCACCCAACAACCTCACCCCAATCCAGCCGCACTCCATATCTGCTTCACTCCTCCCCCACACCCTCTCTTTCCCTTCAACGGCAAGCAGACCTCTTGCATTGCGGAATACAGTTCGATAACGACCAGCTGAAACGGCAGAATTGGTTATTTCCTTACCAGTTCCGACTATTTCAATCGGCGGTCATTCGGGGTTTCGATTAATGAGTGACAGCGACGCTGCACAAAGTGTTGGCCGGCAACGGCTATCTGTATTACCTGCGGCAGGTCGCCGCCACCGACTCCACCGACCGAGGCCCCGGGACCCTGGCCGACTACTACTCGGCACAAGGAGAGTCACCTGGCCGATGGCACGGCAGCGGCCTGCCCTCACTCGGCCTGGCTGCCGGGGATCTGGTCACCGAAGCGCAGATGAGGAGCCTGTTCGGGCAAGGACGCCACCCCGACGCCGACGCCATCGAGACCGCGGTCATCGACCGCGAGATCACCGCCGGAGCCAAACCCAAAGACGCGCTGCGTGCCGCGGACAAGGCGACCCGGTTGGGGCGTCCGTTCCGGGTGTACGAGGGCGGCAACGAGTTTCGTGAACGCTGCGGCGACGCGTTCGCCGAGCACAACACTGCGCAAGGCCGCCCACGTTCAACCGCGATCGATGACGACGTCCGTGCGCGGATCCGTAGCCGGGTCGCGACCACGATGTTCACCGAGATGATTGGCCGCGCGCCTCTGGATGCGCGGGAGCTCTCGGGGTGGGTGGCGCGCAATTCGCGACCACAATCCGCGGCCGTCGCCGGGTTCGATATCACCTTCAGCCCGGTCAAGAGTGCGTCCGCGCTGTGGGCGATCGCCCCGAAAGCGGTGTCGGATAAGATCGCCGCCGGGCACGACAAGGCCATCGACGATGCGGTGGCATGGCTGGAGAAGCATGCGATCTTCTCCCGACTTGGCACCAACGGCGTGCGGCAGGTCGATGTCGAGGGGATCGTCGCGGTGCGGTTCGTGCACCGTGAATCACGGTGTGGTGACCCCGATTTGCACACACATCTGCTGATAGCGAATCGGGTCCGGGCGCTCGATGGACAGTGGCTGACGTTGGATGCCGCGGTGGTCTATCGGCTGATGGTGACCGTGAGCGAGGTCTACAACACGCGTCTGGAGCACCATCTCGAACACGACGTGGCCGTGTCGTTCAGCGAACGGCCCGGCACCGACCCGTCGAAGAGACCGATCCGCGAAATCGACGGCGTGCCGATGATGTTGATCGAGTATTGGTCACGCCGTGACGCCGCGATCACCGCGCGCCTCGGTGCGCTGGCGGCCAGGTTCGAGCGTGAGGTCGGTCGGGAACCGATGTCCAAGGAAATGTTCGCCCTCGCCGAACGCGCCACCTTGGAGACCCGCCCCGCTCGGCACCGATCCCGGTCTTGGGCACAACAGCGCGCCGTTTGGCGCCGGCAAGCCGAAATAGTGCTCGGCTCAACGGAACTGGTATCGAGAACGGTAGCGACGATCCTATCCGGTCGGTCCGCACCGCGCCGCCCTCTCACCTCCACCGAGATGTCGGAGGCTGCACAGCACGTGGTGGCGACCGTGTCGACCGAGCGATCGAGTTGGCAGTGGCATCACGTACGCGCCGAAGCGGAACGGCAACTGCGGGGGCTGTTGGACAAAGATCAGTGGCCCACCGTGGTGGATTCCGTTGTGGATGAATCACTTTCAGCGGTGCACGCGATCGCGCGCGGGGATCCAAATGTCGCCGCCGAGCCGGTGCTCGCCGAGGTCCCACCTCTATATCAGCGTGCCGATCATTCCAGCGTCTACACCGGGGCCGGCACCCAGACCTACACGACCGTGCACCGTTTGGGCGCGACCCAACGGTTGATCGACCTGTCCATACGCCTCGGAGCCCACATGCTCGACGACCCGGTCATCGACGCCGCGGTCGACGCCTACCACGCCGACCCCGCGAATGCGGGACGACGGCTCAACGCCGGACAAGTCGCGGTCATCACCGAATTCGCACGCTCCCCGTGGTTCATCGCCACCACGAACGCGCCCGCCGGAGCCGGGAAAACCACCGCGATGCGCGTGCTCGCCGAGGCCTGGCGCGCCGACGGTGGCACCGTACTCGGATTGGCGCCGACCGCCGCAGCTGCCGCGGTGCTCGGCGAAGCGATCGCAGCGCGCACCGAAACCGCCGACAAACTCCTCGACGTGCTGCACAAACACTCCCCCGCCGCCACGTCAGCCCCGGATGCCAACCCGTTTCCGCCGTCGCTGCCGCAGTGGATTCTCGAGATCGACGCCCGGACGCTGGTCATCGTCGACGAGCATGTGCGCCTCGGCGACGACAAACGATTGGAGCTGTTCGATTTCCTGCTCGACCGCGAAGCGGCGGTGCGTTGTGTCGGTGACGACCATCAACTGCCCGCCATCGAAGCAGGAGGCTCGGCCGCCGATACCGCTGATGCGGCGCGCGCATCGACCCTGACCCAGGTGGTGCGCTTCGCCTCGAGCATCGAGGCGTCGGCCAGTCTCGCACTGCGCGAAGGTGATCCGAGCGCGCTCGGGTTCTACCTCGATCACCGACGGGTGCGTTCCGGGTCACCGGCCGCCGTGCGGGAACAGGCGTATGCCGGATGGATCGCCGACCAGCTCGGCGACCGGGACACGGTCATGCTGGCCGCCACCAACGACATCGTCACCGCACTCAACGAGCAAGCCCGCACCGACCGTCTCACCCGAAGCGATCTCGAGGTCGGGCGGGAAGCCGAACTGGGCGACGGGCTTCACGCCTCGCTCGGCGACATTGTCAGTACCCGCCGCAACGATCCACGCCTGCGTCTGGGCGCACACGATTGGGTACGCAACGGCTATCGGTGGACGGTCACCGCAGTCCACCCCGACGGCGGACTCACTGTCACCCACCTAGGTTCGGGACGGCGCACCGGCGAGACCACCATCCTCCCGAGTGCGTATGTGCGCGAGCACGTCCGCCTCGGATACGCCACGACCATCGACTCCGCTCAAGGAATCACCGCCGACACCTGCCATGTCGTGCTCACAGGCACCGAGTCCCGCAACCAGCTCTACGTCGCTCTGACTCGTGGCGCGACCGCCAACCACGTCTACGTCACCACCGCGATCGACGGCAGCGAAGCTTCCTATTGGACCGAACCTGGTCTGTTCCCCCGCACGGCTATCGAAGTCCTGCAACGCATCCTGGCCCGCGACGCCACCACAGCCTCCGCGCATACCGAACTGCGTGACGCTCTCACCCCCCACCAGCGACTCGGGACCGCCATCGACATCTACCACGACGCCCTGGCCCTCGCCGCCGAGGAGTCCCTCGGCACGGTGTCGTTGACCACGCTCGACACTCGTGCCGAGCAGATCTGGCCCGGACTCACCAACACACCAGCCTACCCGGCGCTGCGGGAAGTCCTCTCGCTAATCGCGTTGACCGGTCGCGATCCCGGCGACGCCTTGGCGTCCGCGCTCGCCGCGCGAGAGTTGACCACTGCGGCCGATCCCGCCGCCGTGCTGCACTGGCGCCTCGACACCGCGCACGCGTATCCGCGTGAGACCGCGCCGTTGTCCTGGGTGCGGGCTCTGCCCCGGAACCTGCCCGAGGGTCTCGTATCCGACCATCTGCGCGCCCGTGCACGCCTGATCACCCGCCTCGCCGAGCAGATCCGTGAAAACACCCGCACGTGGACGACCGCGACAGCACCGGTGTGGGCGCGCCCCTTGCGGGGCAACGACGCGATACTGGGTGATCTCGCGGTCTGGCGGGCCTGCCGTCACACTGTCGACACCGACCTACGGCCCACCGGCCCACCCGGTTTCACCGCCCGCGAGCAGAATCATCAGCGGTTGCTCGACGCACGAGTCACCGATGTACTCGGCGACCTCCACAGCGCAATCAACGCCTGGTCGCCGTTAGCGAAACGACTCGATGCCCGCGTGCTCGATGACCCGTGGTGGCCGAATCTGGCCGACAAACTCGACGCCGCCGCCCGCGCGGGCCTCGACATCGACACACTGCTGACCCGGGCCGCGACCGAACGGCCGCTGCCCGACGACATGCCGGCCGCCGCACTATGGTTCCGCCTCGGCCTGGATCCTTCCGCCCTGCAAACCGCGACCGGGGCCGCGCATCTGCGACCGGACTGGACCGCCCACCTCCACCAACTCCTCAGCGCCGAGGTCGCCGACACGATCCTCGCGGGTCCCACCTGGCCGCGCTTGGTCGCCGCGATCGACCACGGCATCGACGCAGGCTGGGATCCGCACGAACTGCTCAACACCGCACACGAACTACTCACCGCCGCAGCACCCGACGACCCCGGACCCCGACCCGACCAATACGCGACCGCACTCGCCTGGCGCATAGAAGCCCTCCTGCGCCCCGCCACACCATCCCCAGCGCCACCATCCCCCGACCCGACAACCCCCAGCGAAAACCACAGCACCGCAGCAGATTCGAACGATCCCATGCCTCATACCGACGAACCCGACACCACGCCACCACACCTCGACGAACCGAATCCGGACGATCAGCACGATCCTGACCACCACACCAGCACCCGCGACACGCTTACCGCAGACCTGCTCGCCGTCACCGCACTGTTCCGCGCCGGTCGCGCCTCCGAGGCCAAAGACGCGCTCATCGCGGCCTCCCGCACGGCGACCGACAGCGAACTCGACATCCTCGAACGTGTCGCGACCACGCTCTACCAGAACAGTTTTCCGGTCGCTCGGGCTCGGCTGCGATGGGCAGCGCAGCAATATCCCGAATTCCGAGCGCTCATCGAAGCCGCAACACCCTCCAGCGACCCGCACACCTATGACCCCGACTTCGGATCCCGACACGGACCCGCCGTCGACGACATCAAGAATGCCGCCCGTGACCACGAACCTCGCTTCGACAGCAGAGCCCCTCGTGTCCGTCCGACCGCCATGGACATCGCTGCCCAGCGTGAAACTGCCGAATATCTCGAGACCGTCGCCGACGTGGATTCCTCGCCCCATCACCTTCCACTGCCCGAAGGTGTACCCCACCGCTACTACAACCCGCGTCCCCATGACCCGCGACCCAGCCTGGCACCTCTGGACTACGACCTCGCCGCCATCCCCGATAGCCGCGGATTCGACTGCGTGCACTGCGGTCTCGAACGCGCCGTCTTCGACGCCACCCCACTGCCGAACCGCCGCGGTGACGACGGATTATGCGGCGAATGCCGCGACAGCGATGCCCCCGCGATCCCTGACCACGAACCACGCGAACACATCTCGGCGCGATGCGCACACATCGCCAACACCTATCCCACGCCGGCGGCGTTGACGATGCTCCGCCGCGACTGGCACAGCGCACCCACCGCCAACATCCGCCAGCAGGTCGAGGATTGGGTCGCACAACATCTCACCGACCCTGACGCTGTTGCCTCCGCCGAGGCCGATCCAGCTTCCGCCGATCCTCTCCGCGCCCTAGACGGAAACGAATTGGCTCAACGCATCGAGCACATCTCGCGCCGACTGGCACTGGCCGACACCGAAGCGATGCTCTACGGTCTCACACAGCCCCATGGCAACGGAACATTCGAGCCCGAAACCGACTGGCTGATCGATGAATTGAATCGGCTACAGCAAGAACGACAACGCCGCTCCCACCTCACTGCCGATGACGCCGAGGCAGAAGATCTCCATCGCGGCGCTGCCAGCGCCGAATCCGAAATTCCGACGTCAGAGCGCGTCCCGGATACCACCGATCGCACGGGACCCGGAGTCGATCCGTGACTTCGAACAAACTGGTCACGGACGGCGTCCTTCGTCGTAGCGGTCACTCCGCGGCGCGCTGCAGCTCACTCACCCAGCGATCTAGCTGTGAGGAATTTGCTCCCCAGCAGCGTTTTTCACCAGCGCTCCGACGACACGCACTTCCAAGGGCAGGCGGTCGTCGGTCAGGCAGCGGCCGGAGCTTTCCGTGCTGCTCGGCCGGTTCTTGGAACTCGTGCGGCCCGCCTGCCCGCCGCGACACGATCTCGAATTCGCTGCCCGCGCTTCGCCCGCGAAGCCACCGCAGGAACACCGAAAGCGGTTGTCGCTTTGTTGGATTCGCGGACAGATAGGTATCGATGGTTTGCCGGTTGAGTGCGTCGATGTCGAGCCCGACGCTGCGCATCCATTCCAGGAAGCAGATGGCTGCACGGATCTGGGCACGGTCGGCACGTGATGCCGCATCGGTGTAGCGGCCAGCACAGTCGGTGCAGATTGGATCACGAGAGTCCGGCGCCAACCCGGGCAGCGCCCAGTCGTCGCCGCAGCCGGGACAACGGCCTCGGAGGCGAAGGGCGCGATCGAATCCCAGCTGCAGCAGGTGGTTGCGGCACTGGCTCATCCGCGGCGCAGCGGCGGGGCGGCGCTGGAGGTCCGGGCTCACGTGATGCAGCAGTTCAACGACGACGTCCAGGCCGCGCTGCAGAACACGGTCTACAACTCGGGCGGATGCCGCAGCTACTACTTCGACAAGAACGGCCGCAACGGCTTCCCTTCTTTCCAAGCATGCAACGATGTGCAACACTGATGTTGCATATTGAATCTGCGTGAGAGGAGACCGGCGACATGACCGAGGACACTCTGCGCTCGGACGTCCGGCGCAACCGCCGCCGCATTCTGGATGCGGCAGCGGACGTGTTGGCAGTTGTTCCGGATGCGTCCATGCAGGATCTCGCCGACGCCTCGGGGCTCAACCGGGTCACGCTCTACCGGCACTTCCCCAACCGCGAGGAGCTGTTGGCCGCGATGCGGGCGGCTGTGGGTGCGGACGTGAAGGCCTGCTACGAACAGCTTCCGAAAGACGGGCCGGTCCTCGACCGGATCATCGACCTGATCGAGCCGTTCGTCGGTCTCGGCAACCGGTATCGCGCTCTGATGACGGCTCCCGGCTGGCTCGGTAGCGACATCACGGCAACGCTCGAGGTCGGCGCACCACTGCTGGCCGCGATCGAGCGTGGCCAGCACGCCGGCGAGATCGACGCGTCGTACTCGCCCAATGTCGTCGCGCTGCTGTTCACCGACGCCATCGTCAACACGGTGCTCATCGAGACCGCCGGCGTCCTCACCCGCGATGAGGCCCTCCGCCAGAGCACCCGCGCTTTCGTCCGTGCCGTTGCAACTCATCCCGATCGACACCTGGAGCTTTCATGACCGTGCGTGAGCAGGCGACGTTCTGCCGGATCTGCGAGCCGTTCTGCGGCATGATCGCGACCGTCGAGAACGACAAGCTGATCGGCCTGCGTCCCGATCCCGACAATGTCGCCTCGAAGGGCTTCGCCTGCTCGAAGGGCATGGCGTATGCAAGTGTGCAGAACGATCCCGACCGCATCACCCACCCGATCAAGCGCATGCCCGACGGCACCTTCGTCCGCGTCAGCTGGGATGAGGCGATGGCCGATATCAGCTCGCGCCTGAAGCGGATCGTCGATGAGAGCGGTGGTGAGTCCGTGGCGTGGTACTCCGGGAACCCGTCCGCCCTGAGCTACAGCCACGCGCTGTGGACCCAGGGGTTCCTCAAGGCGATCGGGTCGCGACATTGGTACGGTGCGGGCTCCCAGGACACCAACAGCCGATTCGCGGCCAGCTCGATCCTCTACGGCACGAACATCACCGTCCCGGTCCCCGACTTCGACCGCACCGAGCTCGCGGTCATCATCGGGGCCAACCCGGCCGTCTCTCACGGCAGCCTCGCGTCGGTGCCGCGGATCATGGACAAGCTCCACGGGGTCGTCGAGCGCGGCGGACGCGTCGTGGTCATCGACCCGCGGCGCACCGAGACCGCCCACGAGTTCGAATGGATCCCCGTCACCCCCGATAGCGACGCACTGCTGTTGCTGTCACTGGCCAACGTGCTGCTCACCGAGGGCCTGGTCGATCGTGAACGCGTCGCCCGCATGGCAACCGGACTCGAGGCCCTGGAGCGGGCGGTCACCCGGTTCGCCCCCGAGTCCACCGAAGGCCGCACACGGGTACCGGCCGGGGTCGTACGGACTCTGGCGAGGGACCTGGTCGGCCGCCGTGCGCTGCTGTACAGCCGTCTCGGTCTCTGCCTCGGTACCAGCCCCACGTTGGCCAACTATCTGCTCGACGTGGTGAACCTGCTCGCGGGCAACCTCGACGCGGAGGGCGGGGCCGTCTTCTGTGACAACCCCCTGCTGCTGCGTGAACTGTTGGCCCTGACCGGCCTCGACACCTACGACACCTGGCGCACTCGCGTCGGCAATCTCCCCGAGGTGCTGGGCACCTCGCCCGCCGCGAACATGGTCGCCGAGATCCGCACACCGGGCAAGGGTCAGATTCGGGCGCTGTTCGTGTCGGCCGGGAACCCGGTCATCTCCACACCCGGTGGCGACCGGCTCGAGGACGCCCTGGGCGAGCTCGATCTGATGGTCTCCTTCGACTTCTACATCAACGAGACCGGCTCGCACGCCGACTATGTGCTGCCTGGCACGGCGATGTACGAGCGCGAGGACGTCGCGATGGTCAGCCAATCGCTGATGCCGGTGCCGTGGGCGCAGGCTACCCAGGCTGTCGTGCCCCCGGCGGGGGAAGCCCGCCCCGAGTGGGAGGCCATCGACCAGCTCGCGCGCGCCCTCGGTACGCGGGCGCTGCCTACCCGTGCGGCGCGGGTTTCAGCCCGGATCGGTGAGATGGTCGGCGTGCGCGTCACCCCGAAGCTCATGGCCGACGCGCTGATCCGCTCGGGCCGCTATGGCGACAAGTTCGGTCTGCGCCGCAGCGGCTTCGGCTTCGACTCCCTTGCCGAGCGTGCGCCGCACGGTCTCAGGGTGGCCGAGACAGCCGCCACCGGGCTGATCCGCAAAGCGGTGCGGCACCGCGACAAGAAGATGCATCTCGACCACGCCGGAATCTGGCGGGAGGTCGAGCGGCTCGCTGCCCGGCAAGGCGACTCCGAGCACCCATTCCTGGTGATCGGCCAGCGCGAGCCGCGCTCGGAGAACTCGTGGATGCACAACGTTCCCAAGCTTCGCGCGGCCCGGTCTCGGCACTCGGCGCGGATCAACCCTGCCGACGCCGAGGCGCTCGGTGTCGTGCAGCGCGGCGTCGTGCGCCTGGTCTCGCCGTACGGCGCGATCGAGTTGCCCGCACTGGTCACCGACGAGATTGCCCCCGGTGTGATCGCCGTGCCCCACGGCTGGGGTCACAAAGGCCGCGGACAGTGGTCCTTGGCCAACTCCGAAGGGGGTGCGAGCATCAACGACCTGATGACGACCGAGCCTGCCGAACTGGACCCGCTCTCGGGTATGTCGCACCTCAACGGCGTGCGCGTGCGCGTCGAGGCCGTCGAACCCGCGGTGGGTGTGTGATGGCGTACATGATCGGGCCGGCCTGCGTGGCCGACTACTCCTGCCTCGAAGTCTGCCCTGCCGACTGCATCCGGCCGCGACCCGACGACCCGGAGTTCACCACGACCGAGCAGCTCTACATCGACCCGAAACGCTGCATCGACTGTGAGGCATGCGTGCCCGCGTGCCCGGTCGAGGCCATCCATCACATCGGACGGCTACCCGACAAGTACGCCGACTACCCGGCCATCAACGCTGCGTGGTTCGCATGATCGCGCCGCTCAGAGTCGCCGTTGTCGGCGCGGGTCCCTCAGGGCTCTACGCCACCGGGCACCTGCTCGAAGCTCCCGGCGGCACCTACCTCGACGGACGGTTGCAGAAGCTGGTTGATCGGCCGGTGGAGGTCGATGTCTTCGACCGGCTGAGCACCCAGTGGGGGTTGGTTCGCCACGGCGTCGCCCCCGACCATCCGGAGAAAAAGCTCGTGCAGCGCGTCTTCGAGGAGACCGCCGCCCGTCCGGGCTTCCGGTTCTTCGGCCGCGTCGAGGTAGGCATTCACGTCTCGGTCGAGGAACTACGCCGGTGGTACGACGCGGTGATCTTCGCCTTCGGCGCACCCGGGGACTCCCAGCTGGACATCCCGGGGGAAGCTCTCCCCGGCTCCATCGCTGCCCGGTCGTTCGTGGCCTGGTACAACGGCCACCCCGACGCCGCAGACCTGGCACCGGACCTGTCGCACGAGCGTGCGGTCATCGTCGGCAACGGCAACGTCGCGATGGACGTCGCTCGCATCCTCACCCTGCCCGTCGACGAGCTCGAAAAAACCGACATCGCCCCCGCGGCCCTGACCGCGCTCGCGTCCAGCCGAATCCGCGAGGTCGTCGTGCTCGGCCGCCGCGGCCCGGACCACGGCGCGTTCAACAACCCCGAACTCGAAGAACTCGGCCGGCTGCCAGGTGTCGACGTGCTCGTCGAGGGCGAGGTTCCGGAGCCGGCGGGCCAAGGCGAGGCGACGCGGCGCAAGCTCGCCACCCTCCGCACGTACGCCGAGCGCCCACTCGCCGGCCACGACAAACGGATCGTGCTGCGCTTCCTCGGCTCGCCCCACGAGGTGCTCGGAACCGACCGGGTCACGGGTCTGCGGATCGTGCACAACCGCATCGACGAGGGTCGTGTCGTGCCGACGGAGAAAATCACCGACCTCGACACCGGCCTCGTGCTCCGCTCGATCGGCTACTTCGGCACCCCGCTCGCCGGTCTGCCCTTCGACCACGACCGCGGCGTCGTACCCAACCTCGACGGCCGCATCCTCGTCAACGGCACCCCCGTGCCCGGCCTCTATGTCACCGGGTGGGCCAAACGCGGACCGCGCGGGATCATCGGTACCAACAAGGTCTGCTCGCGCGACACCGTCCGCGCGCTGCTATCCGATGACCTCGGCGCCCGTGCCCTTCCCGCGGCCCAAGTCGAGGCGATCCTGCGCCAGAGAAGCGCCGATCTCGTCGACCACCAGACCTGGCTGCGTCTGGATGCTGCCGAACGCAGAGCCGGGCGCAAGCTCGGCCGACCCCGTCTCAAACTGGTGGTCTGAGACCGAAAAAGGTCAACAAACAGCCCGAAGCACTCCATGATCACCCACCTGGGTCCACCACTCCTCAACGGGGAAAACGCATTTCAGAGGCATGTTTCAATCCCGACCAGCCCGCCGACGAGGAACAACGCCGCAGTCGCGCCGACGGTTTCGACAACATGGCCTCCGCCGCCGACCACACGCGCCGCGCACCGTCAGTGGGCCGCCGAACTCGGCCCGTCCGAACCGGCGCACTACACCGAGGACACCGTTATCAACGCTGCCGAGATCCGCGAAGCGTTGCCGACCGGCACCGCGACGGCCACCGTGCAACTGCCCGACGGCGTGGGCTTCCTCGCGGTCACGCTGACTACCGCCGTCGGCACCAAAGGCGCCGACCCCGAAGGTTGGACGACGTGGACCAGCGACGCACCCCTGCCGCTGAGTCCGATCACCGGCGCGACACATCTGGAGATCCAGTCTCTGGTCACCGGCCTCAGCACGGTGATCACCCGGAATCTGCACCCGGAGCTACTCGACCTCGACGTCCTGTGAGCGGCCTATGGCCCGAATACCGGCGTGTTCGGGCCGAGCCAGGCGCCGAATCAACAACTGTCGCAGCGTGATTCGCTAAGCACCGGATTTCTCAAAATCTGGACCCCAAAGGCCGGCTGATGGAGACCCTTGTATCACCGAACGGAATCCGGTGGCGGTCTGTCCTCGGTGATTCGGTCGTCTTGCCGGTAGCGGGGCGTCGGGTCGTCGTGCAGGACGCCTGTCGGGGCGGCTCGGACCGGATCGATGGCGTGCAGGATCAGTGCCGTCAGCGTGCTGGTGGTGGGCGCCTCGGTATCCGATGGCGCGAGCTCCCATTGATGGTCGAGCGGTGCGGGTTCGGCATCGAACCGGCAGGCGTAGCCGACAGCGCTGCGGAATCCGGCGTAGGGCAGCAGATCCAGGGACGGGGCATGGTCCGATCCGAGATACCAGTAAGACTCCGTGTGGAACACAGTCCGCCCGTCGAGATCACCGCGATAGGTCAATCGGATGGTGGTGTCGGCGGGCACGTCCGCACCGAGCGCGAGTTCGCCCTGCTCGGTGAGATATTCGGCCTCGGCATCGACTCGGATCCGGTCACGGGGGACCGTGAACAGTTCCGCGGTGGCCGAACGCAGCGCTGACCCGTAGACGGCGTCGCCGAGGGACTCGACGAGTTGGCTGCCGCCACGTCCGAGTGCCGCCAGGTCCGCGTGCCCGTCCGGGAAGGACGATAGATCGAGCATCTCGACCAGCCGGACTCCGCGCACCGACCGCAGTGCCTGCGCCAGGGTCAGGACCGAGTTGGCGACCATGAACTGGTGAACGCCGGTCCGATACAGCCGCGCCCGTCCGCGTTCTGCGGCGGACGCCAGCTCCGCGTCGGAGACCGCGAGGGGCGCGGTCGCGATGACATCGCGGCCGGACTCCAGCAGACGGAGAACACCCTCCGCGGTGTCGGGATTCGGGATCAGGGAGTCGGATGTCACCACCACGCAGTCAGCGGCGCCGGTGACGTCCGGGCTCGCGGTGTGGACCGCGTCGATTCCGTGCAGGCGAGCTTCCCGGTGGACTGCCGAAGCGAGTTCACCTGCTCCCCAGACGATTACACGAGTGGTCATAACAGGCTCCCAGTCTCGGTTCGATAATGTGCGCCGGCGTCGTCGATCAGAATGCCCGGCGCCGCGGTGCACACCGGTTCGACGGCGTCCAGCACTGCGCGGACCGACATGCTGGTGATGGGGTTGCCGTCGGACGGCAATTCGCGCCCGGAGATCTGGCCGCGGATCGTTGCGGTCGGCGCGGTGATCTCGTAGCTGTAACCGCTGTGTTCGGGGTGACCGCCGTAGGGCAGGTCGTCGCCATGGAACAGATTGTCCGGGGTCAGGTACCAGCATTCTTCGTTGGTGAAGAAGTGCCGGTCGTCGAGATAGCCGCGGTGGGTCATGTGCATGACCGCCGTGGTGCCCGCACGAATCCGGGTCGAACCGACGGTGATGTCGCGCCGGGCGGGGATTCCGCGCAGTGACCGCTCGACCCGCACCCGGTCCGGATGTGCTCCGTAAAGCGCATGTGCCACATTGCCGGTCAGGTCGCCGTAGTAGAAGTCACCGGCCTTGGCCAGCAGCGAGTCCGCACCGATGTCGGCGGGGTCGCGACCGAACCCGAACAGTTCGAGTCCGCCCCACATGCCCTCGGGTGCCATCGCGAAATCGAGCGCTTCGACGAACCGCACGTGCGACACCTCCGGGAGCGCACGACACAGCCGGATCAGGTGGCGCTCCACCATGAAGGTGGGGTGAACTCCGGTGCCGTGCAACGAACTTCCACCCGCACGACAGGCCGCCATCAGGCGTTGCGGTGTCGCTCGCTGCGCCGCTTGCGCGTCGACCGCGCCTGCCACCAGCGGGTCGAGGATGCCGTCGAGGCGGCTGAGCCGGTCCGTCGCGCGGAGCAGGCCCATAGCGAGGCGTTCGCCGCGCGACCGGGCCGCACCGGCGATGTTCGCGATCGCGCGCATCCTGGCCATCGGAGTCCGGGCCGAGTTGTACCAATTCGGCATCGTCACATTGTGGTAGGCCGCCGTGGTCACCACATTTTTGCCCGACTCCAGCAGGGCGATCACATCGTCGTCGAGTCCCTCGAAGATCGACATGGGTTGCGGGGCGACGATCACACAGTCGGCGTCGAGAGCGAGGATCCGCTCCTTCGACCGCGTCGCGACCACACCGATCGGCTCGATCCCCACCAGCTCGCCCGCATCCTTTCCGTCCTTGTGCGGGCTGAACACCTTCACCCCGACGATCTCGAATCGGGGATCGAGGCGCGCGGCTCGGAGCACACTGCCGCCGACTTCCCCGGGACCCCAGATGATGAGCCGGATCGGCTCGGACATAGGCACCATCCTCAGGTAACTTTCATCGCGAAAGTTAACTTATATGATGTAAGTTACTGTGTCAATGACACAGACACGAATGCCCGGACCGCAACGCCGCGAGCAGATCCTCGACACCTGCCGCCGCATCGCCGCCGAGGACGGCTTCACCGCCGTCACCATTGATCGCGTCGCGTCCGAATGCGCCGTCAGCCGGACTGTGATCCACCAGCACTTCCGCACCCTGCCGGGAATGCTCGTGTCGCTCCTCGATCGGGAGATCGAGCGTGCGGGGCGAGGATTCCTTGACGCCGTCAGCTCCGTCCCGGCAGCGCGGCAGCACTCCATTCGCGAGATCACCGCAGCGGTGCTGGCCGCCGTCGACGCCGACCCGGCGACATGGCGGCTGTTCATGCTCCCCTCCCCCGGTGGACCGCCAGAGCTGCACGAACGCCTCGAAACGGGCCGTGCGGTGGTACGGGCGTATCTCATCAGCGCCATCGAAACCGCCACCGGCGACGCCGATCCGCAAGACGCGGAACTCGCCGCACGTATCCTGCACGCCGCCGCCGACGAAATCGTGCGCCTACGCCTGCGCGACCCGCATACCTACAACACCGAACGCCTGCTCCGCCAAGCCGACCGCCTGCAAGCCGTCTTGCACCGGGCCTGACCTCGGCTGATCTGGCACGAACCGTTCGACCAGCCAGTCGCCGATGGTGCTACGGCGGCCACGATCTCGGCGGAGAAGGCCATCGAGCTCGCCGCCCAACACCCTGCGCGCATGAGGCGGGGCAAGCCGCGGTGCTGCGGTTGAATCTCGGGCGCAGCACCGGCATGGACATTGCACCGGATCGCCAGCGCCGAGGCGCTGGTCCTTGCGGCACGCTGATCCGCTATGGCGGCACCCGCTGGACATTCATGGCCAGCAACGACTGGTCACCAGCCTGCACAACTAATACGGAGAATCCCTCGACATCGACGCTGGTAGCCCGCCATGCCCCGCGCACAGCAAGCCTGTGGCCGCATCCCGGGATCGCGCCGACGAGCCTGATCCGTGGCGCGCCCCGAGATCGTCGCTGAATCGGCGGTGTGACTCGCCGAGTGGCGAGCCGGGCCGCGAGATCCGAATGGCCGACGGCAATGAGCAGGTCACGTGCAATACGGACTGGGTATTCCTGGTCGGTCACGAACGCTTCCCGGAACCCATCGCGCGGTATCGCACGTGCCTGAACCGCCCACACCCAGTCCTGCTCGACACCACCTACCTCGCAGACATGCGGGTAGCCAAGCACGTCGACAAAACATAGTCCCCGAAGTCATGGCCACCATCGTCCTCGCCCGAACCGCCTGGACCAGGCCCCTCGCATCGGCAGAAACCCGACTACCCGCCCACCGCACCTCGATGAACTCGACCTGCTCGTACTCGTGGTTCGTCGGCAGCCAGCGCTTTCGGGCTACTTGCCACGAGGTGAGCGCAGGCTCTGGATGCCGTTGTTGAGCAGGTACTGGGTCACGTTGATGGCGGCGTGCCGGTCGGGCGCGGGTTCCTTCCCGGCCGCCATGCGCCACATCTGGACGCTGTAGTAGGTGAGTTCGGTGAGGTTGTCGAGCAGCTGGATGCCGCTGCGGCGCGGGCGCACGACACTCTCGTCGACTCGGCCGGCGAGCAGATCGGCGGGGAAATCGGGCTGCACCGCGAGTGGGCGCGCGAGGCCGACGATGTCGACCGCGCCCGATTCGATCGCGTCGATCATGCCGTCCGCGCTGCGGAATCCGCCGGTCAGCATCAGCGGTAACGCGGGGAGCTGGGCGCGCACCCGCTGCGCGTACGCCAGGAAGTACGCCTCCCGCTTGCGGGTGCTCTCCTTCAGTGACTCGTCCACGCCGAGCATGGCCGAGGAGGTGTATGTGCCACCAGATATTTCGAGCAGATCGAGTCCCTCGGCCGCCAATGCCTCTGCCACGTCGAGGGACTCGTTCTCGCCGAAGCCGCCCTGCTGGAAGTCGGCCGAGTTCAGCTTGATTCCCACCGGGACGCGCGGCCCGACCTCGGCGCGGACCGCGCGGAAGATCTCGATCACGAAGCGGCGCCGGTTCTCCGGCGATCCGCCCCATTCGTCGGTCCTCTGGTTGGCCAGCGGAGAGAGGAACTGGCTGATCAGATATCCGTGCGCGCCGTGGATCTGGACGCCGTCGAAGCCGGCCGCAGTGACGATCCCGGCGGTGACGGCGAACCGTCGGATGATGTCGTGGATCTCGCTCGTGGTCAACGCACGAGGTGTGGCGAACGCTCCCGCCGTTCCTGGCACCGCGATCGCAGAGGGCGCGACCGGCTGCGGCGTGAGGTTCCGCGGCGCCTGGCGCCCCGGATGGTTGATCTGCACCCAGACCTTCGAACCGCCAGCCTTGGCGATCCTGGCCCAGTCTGTCAGGTCGTCGAAGTGGTCGCGGTCCGCCACGACGACATTGCCAGGCTCACCGACCGCAGTGTGGTCGACCATCACATTGCCGGTGATGGACAGGCCCACACCGCTGTGCGCCCAGCGACGGTAGAGGTTCTTGATCCGGGTGCCGGCCGTATTGTCGCGGCGCCCGAGTCCCTCGCTCAACGCGGCCTTGGCGAGGCGGTTCGGGAGGACGGAGCCGTTGGGCAGCTCGAAGGGCTGCTCCAGAATCTTGCGCGCGCTCATCCCCGGTCCGCCGGCCCTGCGAGTCGGCGGAGCTCATCTTCGGCAGTATCGGTTTCGTCGACACCGCCGAGTCGATCGGCGCAGGCGCTGTGCTGCCGTTTCCTCAGGTACTTCTCGAATCCACGCTTGCCCAGCTTGTTCAGTGGGCCGAGCAGATACGGCAGCAGCCAGGGGAACGACTGCACGACACGTGCGCCGATACTGTCGCCGTAGGGGAGGTAATACTCGAGCTTGCGTCCGTCGAGCGCGCGTTCGTAGGTGTCAGCGACCTCCGGGATCGAACTGACTTTGCCGACGAAGTTGAGCATGCTGCCGCCACCCAGGGCCTCGTGATACAGCATCTCGGTGTCGACTGCGCTCGGATAGATGCCGCTGACCGCTACCCCGGTCCCGCGCAATTCACACGACAGCGCGCACAGGTACGCGCGCAGACCGGCCTTCCCGGCGGAGTACACGGCGCTTCCGGGCATGGCGATGATCCCGCCCATCGATACCGTCGCCAGAATGTGGCCGCGTTTCCTGGCGACCATGACACGAGCGGCGGCCGCCGAGAGATGCATGGCGCTGCGCAGGTTGACGTCGAGTTCCAGGTCGACATCTTGCGCCGTGGTCTGCGTCGCGTCGCCCGGCACGATGACCCCTGCGTTGGCGATGACGATTTCGAGCCCGTCGGCCCATTCACCTTGGACTCGTGCGCAGATCGCCTCGACTGCCGTGGCGTCGCTCAGGTCGCACGCGACAGCGATCGCACCGTCACCGATCTGCCGGACGGCTTCGCGCGCTGTCATCTCATTACGTTCGACGGCGATTACACGGTAGCCGCGGCGGCTGAGCCGACGACCCAGCTCGACCCCGATCCCACCGGCCGCCCCAGTGATCAACGCCAGTTTGTCAGACATGCTGGGCTCCTGCCACGGAGCCGACGACGCGGAGGTTGTCGAACATGTGTGGACGCAAATCATCCAGCCCAACCTTCGAGCGAACGGCCGCGAGGTACTTCTTGAAGGTGTTCGCGTCGAGGTAGCCGGTGTGCCGATCGGACTTCACCAGGGCGAGGCCGCCGCTGAGATCCGGATGGTCGGTGGCGATCAGGTCCTCCAGTCGCGCTGCACGCTGCGGCGTCCGCACCTCGTCGCTCAGGTACTGCGCGACGATGTTGGAGATCTGATCGAACAGCGTATAGGCGCTGGAGTTGACCTCGAGAAATCCGAGTGTGATCAGGTTTCGGCGGCCTCGGGAGAACGCGGTCAGGTACTGCTGGGGCCGGTCGTTGCGCCACTGGAAATACTCTTCGGGCACATACGGAATGTGGTGCCGGTATCCGGTCGCGTACATGACGAGATCGATCTTCTCGCGGGTTCCGTCCGTGAATACAACCTCGGATCCATCGAATTTACTGATATCCGGCTTCGCCGTGATGTCACCGTGCTGCAGGTGGTGCAGCAGTTGCGAATTGAGCAGCGGATGGGACTCGAACAGCTTGTGGTCCGGTTTCGGCAGGCCCCACCGGGTGACGTCGCCGACCATGACACGAAGCAGCGTGCCCACGACAGCCCGCTCCAGCCATCGGGGAACCGACGGACCATTCTCTTCGAATTCGTCGGCAGGTACGCCCAGGATGTGCTTGGGGAGGATGTGATATCCGCGGCGAACGCTGATGAAGGCGGCATCCGCGTTTTGGGCGGCATCGCAGGAAATATCGGCGCCGGAATTCCCGAGGCCGACGATCAGTACTCGCTTGCCGTCGAATTCGCGGGGACTCCGGTAGCCGACCGAATGCCTGATCTCGCCGTCGAACGGACCGGAGTGGCGCGGCAGATTAGGAAACCAATTCGTTCCCGTGGCACACACCACTGCACGGTATCGGCGCGGTCGCTGCCCCTCTGGTGTGACGATCCAGGTGTCGCCGTCGGCGACGACACTGTCGATTGCGGTCGAGAACTCGATATTTTCCCGCAGGTCGAAGGCATCGGCGAAGTCCCGGGTGTACTGCAGGACCTGCAATCGGGTGGGGTAGTCGCCGAACGACTTGGGCATGGGAAAATCGTAGAATCCGGAGAGGTCACGCGAGGAGATGAAGTGCGCGGATTCGTACATCGGGGTCCCCGGATTGTCGATATCCCACAATCCGCCGACGTCTGAATGACGTTCGAACTGGTCGAATTCTACGTCGTAGGCCCGGAACATACGGGCCGCACTCAGGCCCGCAGGGCCGGCCCCGATAATACAGACGGCTGTGGAACGGTCGACGATGTTCCCGGTTCCTGAAAGGTGGTCGGTAGATGTCAATGGATGCCTTCACTGTGTTCGATCGACCCCGCGCCGGGGCGAGAACTCCAAGATAACGTCAGCCCAGGTCGGGCCGTCGGCCATGATTTCGGCATTACCGACATAAATGGATGATTCCCTCTGCGGATCGGAGTTGCGTGGCATCCGATCGGAATGACGGGTGCCGCAACACGTGGACTCGTGCCGAATTATCGGGGCATTCCGAACACTTTTCTGTCCGTGGATACCGGAACGGGCATGAAGGTATCGAGAAACCGGGCTCGGGCGCACCTGGACCGATACAGTCGTGAATCATTGGCGCCCCGGATCGGATGTGGTTTCGCGGCGCACTCTCGCGGCGGATTCGACGACCCCGATTTCGTCCACCGCACATGCCACGCGGTGATCGGGCAGCAGATTGAGCAACGTCCGGCCCGGTGGCAGCTGTATCCAGGCGGCGACACCGCGCACAGCGAGGGTGGACACCGCCGACCACCAGCGCACCGGCTCCGCGACCGTCGACCACAACTCGGTGCGAAGTGCGTCCGCCGTGGGGAGGGGCCGCCCGGAGCGCAGCCCAGCAATCGGGACCTCGGGCTCGCGGATACGGATCGATCCGAGCGCGTGGCGCAACCGTGAAGCTGCCTCTCCCAGGATCGGTGTGTGCACAGCGAGCCCAGGTGCCAGCGGCGTGACCCGGGAGTAGCCAGGGTCGGTGAGCTCGGCGACGACAGTGTCGATCGCGCCGCGCTCGCCGGCGACCACCACCTGGCACGGCGAATTCACGATGCTTACCCATACCCGGGCGCCGCGGTCACGATGCGCGCGGACCACCCGTTCCACGGTCCGCGCGGCCGCCCCATCGATGACCAGCGCACCGAGATCCGGTGCGACTGTCCGGTCCATCTCCGTCGCTCGAATGCCGACCAGCGCGAGAGCGTCGCCGAATTCGACGGCTCCGGCGGCCACGGCCGCGGGCCAGATCCCGACGGAGTGGCCCGCGACGAATGCGGGTGTCACACCCTGTCGGCGCAGTTCCCGGGTCCACGCAACCCCGGATATCAGCAGCGACAGTTGCCGGGCGCGGCCGGTCACCATCGCTTGGCGGGAATCGAGAGTGTGCGGGTCGACGCCGAGAACGGCTGCGGCGGTGTCTAGTACGTCCCCAGCGGATTCGGGGAGGCGGTGCAGCATTCCGACCTGTTCGGTGCCTTGGCCGGGGTAGAGAAAGGCTACGGACATACCCTCAGCCCCACGGCGCATCGGTGAGGACCGGCCCGGCGTCTGTCCGCAACGCGACCGGACCACCCGTACGCGCCCACTCGTCGAAACTGAACCCGCCCAGCGGGGTGACGACCTGAACATCCACCCGGGCGGGCGCCGCCGCCAGCGCCGCGCGCAGTCCGGCGACCACGGTCGAAGACAACCGTTCCGGCGCGGTGAGAAGCACATCGAGATCACTCGCCGGGGTCACGGTCGCCGCGCCGGTCGCCAGTTCGAACCCGACACTACCGACCGGGCCCCAGGACAGACGCGCGTCGATCTCCGCGACGGTTGCCCGGAAGGTGTCGAGCGCTCGGAAGGCCGGCAGTACGCGCCGTTGCGAGGCGCCCTGTAGGTGGATGAGCGCGGTCGGCGCGATCACCGACCGGACATCGCCGACAGCCAGCTGAGCCCGGTATCGCTGCGACCGGGACTCACCGCGGATACCGACCGGGATCCAGCGCCCGACGATCGGGGCACGCCGCACGACCACCCACGCATGTTCTCCTACCATCGCGGCGCCGCGCTGAGCGTCGGTGAGCGGCACGTCGGCGGCGCACAACGCATCCAGGCGGCTGATCCGCAGGAGATCGTGCGGGGCGGGAGTCACACGTCCCACTGTTCCCAGATGCGTTCGCGCACCGCGATCGACGCCGCGCGCGTGGTCCGCGCCGCTGGGTGATCGAGACGGCCGGGCGGCTCTGGTTGCGGCGACGACCCGAGTCCGGCAATCGCCGCGCCGAGTGCGGCCCGCACGGCAGCCAGGTCTTCGGGGGTGGGGCACCAGGCGTCGGTCACCGGTATGAGCTCCGACAGCACACCGAGCTCCATAAGCGTCCCGATGTGGTGCGACACGCCGGGACCACGGCATTCGTCCCGCTCGACCTCGGCTTCGCTGCGGCGGGTGATGACAGCCGTCGACCGGGCGGACATCACGGCCAGGCGTGCGTCGGGGTGGTCCAGCGCGAGCAGCGCCCCGGCCTGTAACCCGGTGGCCAGGAACGCGCCCGACACCGCGCTGCCGACGATCAGCGCGACCGTCGGATGTCCGGCGGCGCGGGCGGTTGCCATCGCCGCTGTGGCTGCGGCCAATCCCTGATGGATGCCGGCCAGCTCCTCCCGGTAGCCGTACGCCTGTCCCGGAGTGTCGACGAGAACGACGATCGCGCGGCGCCGGCCCGATATCCGGTCGGCCTCGACGATACCGTTGATCAGATCGGCGAATGCCCAGCATTGATCGAGGCCGACCTGCCCGGCTCGCGCACGGGGGAACCGGGACCCGACATCGGCGGTGATCGTCAAGAGGACGGCGCCGGGCAGGTCACCGGTCGAGCCCCAGCGCACCGCCGGGCTCGCCGTCGCCTCACCGACCGGCGGTGCGCTCAGCGCACGCAACCAGATCGACCCGAGTGTGGTCACTGCTGTTCTCCTTCTCGTACCCGGGCGACCGACTGACGGAATCCGGTCGGCGACACCTGTTCGGTCACGGCCGCCGCGTCGAGGATCAGCGTCCGTGCCGCCGGATCGCTCCAGACCGCACGCGAACCCTCGGATCGGGGCCGGACGAGTGTCTCGCGAATCGCCGCCGTCAGCTTCTCGACGTCGTCGTCGACCAGTTCGTCGGCGAGCGCGACGGAGTGTCGCTGCGCTCCCCCGGTGATGGCCCAGATCAGCGGCTTGTCCGAGGAATCCAGTTCCTCGACACCTGCTTCGCGTTCGATGACTTCCGGTCCGTTGAGGCCCAGGCGTCCCAGTTTCGTCATGATGATGTGAGTCGCCAGCCCGACAGCGATCGACATTCCGCCGAAACAGCCGACCGGCCCCGCGACGACCGCGACGACCGGGCCCAGTACGGCGAGCCCGACGAGGGCGGCGTGGATCTCCGAGATCGCCAATAGCCCGAAGTTCGCTTCCTGCAAACGGATTCCGCCGGATTCGACGAACAGAACCACGTGACACCGACGGCCTTGCCGTCGCTCGCTCAGCGCTCGCTCGAGGCCGCCGGCAACTTTCGCCCCCGACACCTCGCCGATACCACCGCCCTGGAATCGGCCGTCGATACCGATGACCACGGCCTGCACACCGTCGATGGTGCCGCGGCCGATCACAGCGCCGTCGTCGGACTGCGGTACGAGCCCCACCAGAGGCAGATGGGGTGATTCGAGACCGTCGAAGGGACCGAGGATCTCGCGGAAGGTGCCCTCGTCGAGAACCGCCTCGATCCGTTGGCGTGGGGTCAGCGCACTGACATGCTCGATGCGCCGATCCATCACCGCAGACCGCCTTCCATCTGCCGGCGGATCTGCGCGAAACGCAGGCGAACCATGCCCGGCGTCGCTCCCGCGTCGTTGATCCGATAGATCGCTCGTCGCGGGGCCTGCCCGACCTCACGATCGAGCACCCGCTGCCAGAGCAGGTCGTAACCGTCGACGGTGCTGCGCACAGTCACCTGCGCGCAGTCCGACGCGAGCGCCGGCGTGACGACGATTTCCAGGTCGCCGGACGCCACCGTACCGACATGTAACCGCTGTTCCAGCACGTCCGTCGCCGGGTAGGTCCGAGTCATTGTCAGCATGGTGCCTTCCTGGTGTGTTGGTCTGCGCGAGGATCCGGCTCCGGACCGGTCGGCCGGATTCCTCGTCGTTCGATCGTGTCGAGCAGGAGCGCGAGCGCCAGAACGTCGGCGCTGCCTCCTGGAGAGAGCCCATGTTCGAGCAGTTGTCGATCGAGCCGCTCCAAACGCCGCCGGCCCTCACGGATATGGGTGCCTCCCGCCTCGAGGACCGCCCGCGCGGCCAGCCGTGTGTGCGTCAACGCGACCGCACCACCGCGGGCGAGCAGGCAGGTGTCCTCCAGTCCTGCCATCGACGCCATCAGCGCATCGAGTTGCGCGTTGTGTTCGGGAGCGCCCGCTCTGCGCGACCGGCGCAGCTGCGCCAGCGCCGCTGCCGCGTGCGGGAATCCGAGACGGGCCTCGTCTACCGCACCACCGACCCGGTACCGACCGCGCACACGCGCACCGACGGTGTCCCAGCGATCGTCGCGCTCCGCGTCGTCCGGGTGCCCCGCGATTCGGGCGACTCGCCGCAGAATGGTGCCCGGCTCATTGCTCAGGGTCGCGGCGGCCGCACCCACCGCCAGCCCGAGCGCCCAGATCGCGCCTCGATGGGTGTTCACACCACCGGTGACGGCCATCATCTGCTGTTCACCCCGGCGCCCCACCGCGGCGAGCGCTGATCGACGGCGCCGATCTTCCATCGGCAGGGCCCCGATCATCGCCAGGTCCTCGAACGTGGGACGCAAGGCGTGGGCGGAAAGGCGCAGCAGACGCACGTCCATGTCCGTGTGGGTCCCGCCGCCGCGGAGGTCGACCAGGCCCGGTTTCGGCGTCAGTTCGGCCTCCGCGATCAGCGATCGAACCGCCATGTCAGCCAGTGATACGCAGCGTCGATCCACCGAACACCGCGGATCCGATGGGTACAGAGTGGTTCGCATGTCACCACTTCCGGAATCTGGCCGGTGGCTTGTACAGCCCGCCCGACCACGCCACCAGATCCTCGATGCTGTCGGCCGCCAGCAGATGCCGGCCGGCCTGCGCCGGATCGACACCCAGGTCCGCAGGTGTGGCCAGGATGCCGTCCCGGCGCAATACTCGGCGATCAGATTCGGAAACGGTCCGGCCCAGCGGACCGGCGCCCGCGAGCGCGGCAACGGCCTGCCGGCGTTCCTCGGCGCTGTTCGCCAGATACAGGTAGGCGACCCCTTCCTCGCTGATGAGGTGGGTGACATCGTCGCCGTAGATCATCACCGGCGCCTGGCTCATCCCCGCTTCGCGGCCGATGTCGATCGCGTCGAGCCGATCGACATATTTGGGGACGTTGCCGACACCGAAACTCTCTGCGATCTGCACGACCAGCTTGCGGCCACGACGGATCGTCGGCTCCGACCCGAGAGCCGGCTCGCTCATGCCGAGCCACGCGGCGGTCGGATGCCGACGTCCGCGTGCGTCGCTGCCGAGATTGGGCGCACCGCCGAACCCGCTGAGCCGATCGTTGACCACTGTCGAGGAATTCGCGTCCGCATCGAGCTGCAAGGTGGAGCCGATGAACATATCGGTGGCGTACAAACCGGCGACCTGGGCGTTCATACGATTCGAGCGCAGGCTCCCGTCCGGTCCGGTCGCGAAGACATCAGGCCTTGCCCGCACATAGTCCTCCATGCCGAGCTCGCCGCCGAAAGACGTGACCGTATCCACCCAGCCACTCTCGATCGCGGGGATCAGCGTCGGGTGCGGATTGAGAACGAATCGGCGAGCGATCCGGCCCCGCAATCCCAGGCTCTCCCCGAAGGTGGGCAGCAGCAGTTCGATGGCGGCGGTGTCGAAGCCGATGCCGTGATTGACGGACTCGATCTCGTGCCGTTCGTATACTCCGCGAATCGCCAGCATCGCCAGGAGCACATGCATGTCGGTGATCTGAGCGGGATCGCGAGTGAACAACGGTTCGATGGCGTAGGGGCGGTCGGCCTGGACGACAAAGTCGACCCAGCCGCCCGGTATATCGATCCGGGGCAGCGCGCCGGTCTCCACGATCTCGTTGACCTGAGCGATCACGATTCCGTTCCGGAACGCGGTCGCTTCCACGATCGTCGGCGTCTCCTCGGTATTCGCTCCGGTATAGAGGTTGCCGTCGCGATCGGCTGCCTCGGCGGCCACCAGCGCCACATCGGGAACGAGGTCGGTGAAAAGCCTCGCATAAAGCTCGAGATAGGTGTGAATGGCTCCGACACGTACTGTGTCATCGGCGATCAGCGCCGGGATCCGTGATGATTGCGGACCCGCGTACGCGAAATCGAGCGTGCGCGCCAGTCCATTCTCGAAGATGTCGAGATGCTCCGGCCGCGACACCGACGAGATAACCATGTGCAGACCGTAGATTTCGGCCGGGTCGAGCCGGGCGAGCGCGCGCGACAAAAAGTCAGCCTGTTTCTGGTTGTCACCTTCGAGCACGATCCGGTCGCCCGGTGCGATAACAGCCCGAAGTAGTTCGCTCACCGACTCGGTGGCCACCACCGAACGATCCGCCAGAGCACCGGCGATCGAAAGCCGGTGCTTCTTCCGGTCTCGCTTCGATGTCCACGATCGTCCTGTCACCACTGCCTCCTCGTCCCTGTTCCGCGGCAGCCCGGCCGACACCCGCTTCCGCGAGCGATCGGCATTGCCGACTACACCGCGCGCTGTTTTCACTCTGTCCCGAGTCCGCGGGCAGCGCGAATCGGCCGGGTGTAGATTGATTCACCAGTGAAAGAGGATCGTGCCGCCGCAACCATCGCCCCAGGCCTCGCCCAATTGGCCGCGCTAGGAGTCGAGCAGTCGATCACACGTGCCGCGATTCGTTCCCAGACGAGTCAGCCAACCCTGAGCCGAGCACTGCGGCGCTGGGAGGAGGCGGTCGGCACATCACTGGTAGAGGAGGACGGCCGAGGCATCCGGCTCACCGCCGCCGGAGCCTTGTTGACCGCGGCAGCCGCCGAAGCCCTCGAGACTCTGGCATCGACCATCCGGACCCTGACCGATAACCGCGCGGTACAGCACCTGACGATCGCCTACCTACGCTCGCTGGGTCCGTCGGTCGTCGTCGAGCTGGTGCCGTCCTTTCTCGAGACACATCCTGACGTGGTCGTGGCGCATCGGGAATCGTCGACCGCGGCGGTACTCGAAGCGGTCGAGGTCGGTGACATCGATATCGCTGTCACGTCGCCCAAGCCACCGGATCACTTCCATTGGCTTCCGCTGGGCACTCAGCCGATCGTCCTCATGCTGCACACCAGCCACCCCCTCGCCTCGCGCACCGAGATCAGTCTCGCCGAGGTAGCCGACGAGCCGTTTCTGGTGCTGGACCGGCGATTCCACACGCGCCAGTTGACCGACGCGATCTGCTCCGCCGCAGGAATCGATCCCCACATACGGCTGGAAGCCGATGACCTGCTCACCATCGCCAACTATGTCGCTGCCGGGCTCGGCGTGGGTGTGGTTCCGGCCGATTCGCAGGCGCATCCGAGAACGGTCAGCGTGCCGATCACGGACCGATACTCGCGCCGCACCTTCGGTCTCGTCTGGTCACCGTCGAACGACCGCGAGGCGCTCGCCGCGTTCGTCACTCACGCGCGAACCCTGGGTGAACGCTATCCGGGCTGGGCCGACATCGAGGCCTGAAACCGGTCGCCCGGTGACATCGTCACCCGACCCCGCGTTGAGCTGGTGCACCGCCGTGCGCATCACCGCAGCACCGTGAACCCCGCCAATCTATTCACTCGTGCATGAATCGGGCATTACGTACCGGGCGGCGGAGGTGGGGCCATGCCTACCCTACTGACGTCGCGCAATACCGCGCGCATCGGAAAAGCACCTCATATGCGCGCCCGGAGGACCATGCCACCCGCAACCACCCGAGTAATTTGGCTCTTGTTTGCTGCGTGGACGGTCGACTACGTCGATCGCCTCGCGATAAATCTCGCTCTGCCCGATATCGGGCGAGATCTCGGAATCGGATTGGCCGAACGCGGCTTGATCGTGTCGGCCTTCTTCCTGGCCTACGCCCTCGCACAGATTCCGGGTGGCGCGCTGGCCGACCGGTTCGGAGCTCTCCGAATCGTGACAGCAGCCCTTGTCGCCTGGTCGTTGTTCACCGGGTTGACAGCGCTCGCATTCTCGCTCGCTTCGATGTTGGTGATCCGAATCGCCTTCGGCCTCGCCCAAGGCATATTCCCCGCCGCGAGCCTCAAACTGCTTTCCGAAAGCACTACACCCGACCAGCGGATGACCGCCAACGGACGTGTACAGAGCGCGAATGCGGCTGGTGCCCTGATCGCGGCGCTCGCCTCGGCGATCATCCTGCCGACGCTCGGCTGGCGTGCGCTCTTTCTGACCGTCGCTGTGGCCGGGGTGTTTCTGGCATTCGTCACCAAGCACCTCATGCCACAGCCGGACTTCATCGAGTCCGGCGACATCGAGTCCGCGGGTGCGCCGCGGATGACGGTGCGACAGATCCTGTCCATGAAGTCCATGTGGATGTTCACCATCGCCTACTTCGGTTACAACCTGTTGATCTGGGGCGCCCAGTCGTGGACTCCCTCGTATCTGAACGAGCAGCGCGGAGTCTCCCTCGGCGCCACCAGCGCCTGGATGGCGCTCCCGACGCTGGCGTCCGCGGCGATGACTGTCCTGGGTGGCAAACTCACCGACCTCCGCAACGGTAGCCCGCGTTTGATCGCCATCCCGGCCATGGCGAGCGCTGCGGTGCTGGCGATAGTCATTCCGTACTGTCTACACATCGGTCTGCTCATCCTGTGCGTCACCGTGTTCTTCGGTGTCGCCGCGCTCGCGTATATGCCCATCTTCTCCCTGGCGATGCGGAACCTGCCCACCAGCATCCTCGGATTCGGCAGCGGCATGATCCTGACCGGCGGAATGGTCGGCGGTATCGTGTCCCCGACGCTGTTCGGAGCAATCGCGGAGCAGTTCTCGTGGCACGTTGCGTTCGCCTCGCTCGCGGCCGGACCGGTCATCACCATCCTGGCATTCCTCGGGGCGCCTGCCACGTCGGAACGTTTTCGACAGACATCCCCGCTGCGAGAACAATCCACTGCTGCTTCCGGAAAGGCCTCACAATGACCGCCACCGAACCCTGCGACCTGACCGCGGTCGATCAGCGCACGCTCATCGCCGCGGGCCGGCTCTCGGCCCGCGAGCTGCTGGTGAGCTCGCTCAATCGCATCGAGGCGGTCAATCCGTCGGTCAACGCCATCGTCACGCTCGATCGCGAAGCCGCGTTCGCCGCCGCACAGGCCGCCGACGACGAGCGTGCCCGCGGCAACCCGCGACCCGCGCTGGATGGTCTGGTCGTCGCCCACAAAGACATGACTCGAACCGCCGGCATGCGGACCACGATGGGATCCGAGTTCCTGCGGGATGTGATTCCCGAGACCGACGACGCCGTCCCGGCTCGGATGGTCGCTGCCGGAGCCACCCGGATCGGGAAGACCAACGTGCCCGAGTTCGGGTTAGGGTCGCACACCGTCAATGCGGTTTTCGGAGCCACCCATAACCCGTACGACCTCGCCCGCAGCGCGGGTGGATCCTCCGGAGGAGCCGCGGCAGCGCTCGCGACCGGAATGGTGAGCCTCGCCGACGGCGGTGACATGGGTGGATCGCTGCGCAACCCGGCGTCGTTCTGCGGCGTGGTGGGACTGCGCCCCTCCACAGGGCGGGTATCGACCGCACCGACCACAACCGCCGCTCCCTCCATGGCCGTCCTCGGCCCGATGGGCCGTTGTGTCGCCGACACCGCGCTGCTGCTGTCGGCCATCGCCGGCTGGGACGCCGGGGATCCCCACTCGCTCGACGGCGACGGTACGGAGTTCCTCACCGTCGCGGCGCAACGCCCACCGGAGGACCTGGCCGGACTTCGCGTCGGCTGGAGTGCGGATCTGGGCGGACTGCCGGTCGACAACGCGATCACCGAGGTCATCACCGCGCGTGGACTTCCGGCCTTCGAGCGACTCGGCGCTTCCGTCGACGACTGGGCCGCCGACTTCGACGGCGCCGACTTCGCGTTCCGTACCCTGCGCTCCTGGTCGCTGAGGGCGCTGCTCGGTCCGTTCGTGGCGATCGCCCCGGAGAAGTTCGGGTCGAACACCCATACCGAGATCGAGTGGGCCGAGGCGATCACCGCGGACGACGTGGCCCGCGCGTTCGTTCTCCAGAACGAGGTGCGCGCGCGAGCGAGGCAGGCGCTGGTCGCTCACGACGTGCTCGTAGCCCCGGTCACGCAACTTCCGCCGTTCCCGATCGGCTGGGATTGGCCGCGCTCGGTGGCCGGGGCCGAGATGGACAACTATCTCGAATGGATGAAGGCGTGCTGGTATGTCACGGTCACCGGTCTGCCCGCGTTGTCCCTGCCGTGCGGGTTCACCACGGAGGGGCTGCCGGTAGGTATCCAGATCATCGGCCGCCCGCACGCGGAGCGCGACCTGCTCGTCGTCGCGGCGGCGATCGAGCAGGTACTCACTGACGCCCAGAAGAAGCCGGCAGACCTCGCAGCCGACCTGATCGCGCGGCCTTCCATGCGATAACGCCGACCGCGTACCTCCGATTAGGATCCGACTATGGGCGCAATCTCTGCTGATGTGCCACAAACCCGCACACGGCCCGATCCACTGCCGGAATCCCGCTTCACCGAGGCGGATCTTGCCCTGATCGAGGCCCTGCAGGCCGCGCCTCGGGCGTCCTGGTCGCAGATCGGACACGCGCTGCGGCTGGACGCGACCACCGTCGCCCGGCGCTGGGAACGGCTGCGCGCCGCCGGGCTGGCATGGACCACGGCCTACTACTCGGCGCGGACGATGAGCGTGGCATTCGTGGAAGTGCGGTGCCGCCCACAGGCGCTGGAGGCGGTGAGCGCGACGGCGGCCGGGCTGCCGTGGGTGTTCACGGTGGACGAGACCGCGGGGGACTTCGATCTGCTGCTATCGGTGGCCTCGACCGATCTGACGACGCTCGGCCGCTGGATCCGCCGCGATATCGGTGGCATCGACGGGGTCCGGTCGGCGTGCACCCGGATCGGGATCACGCTCTACAGCGAGGGCAGCGATTGGCGGCTGCGCGCCCTGGAACCGGCCCGGCTCGCGGAACTGTCCGGGCCCCGCCCGCCGCGACGACATGCCTACGGCACGCGACGGCACGAACTGCCGTCCGCGCAAGACCAAGCGATGCTGGCCGCGCTCGGCGCGGACGGCCGCGTCGGCTACACGGCGCTCGGGGCGGCGGCCGGAATCAGCGAACACACCGCTCGCCGTCGTCTGCACCGGATGGTCCACGACGGCGACATCACACTGCGCTGCGACCTGGCCTATCCGCTGGCGGGCCTGCCCACGATGATCATCTACCGGATGACAGTGCCACACGCCGAACTGGAGCATACGGGCCGAAACCTCGCTCGCATGAACAACATCCGCCTGTGCGCGTCGGTCAGCGGGCCGCACAACCTAATGGTCCAGGTGCTGCTGCACGGCCTGCATGGGGTGGACGAGTTCGAGGGCGGGTTGGTTCGGGACTTCCCGAGCCTGCGGGTCGAGGACCGCACGGTCACACTGCGTGCGGTGAAACGCCTCGGCTGGCTGCTCGACGACTCCGGACGCGCGATCAGGCATGTGCCGTTGGAGCCGCCGCAGACATGGTGACCCGGCATGCCGGGCACCGTCGGCCCGGAACGAGTCGAGCGGCGCGGCGCGGGGGGGTGGGCGGGGGGGCGGTGTTGGGCCCGCCCCCCGCGGGGAT